>NZ_FYAW01000022.1:0-645243 GCF_900185735.1 Stappia sp. P2PMeth1
TTACCGAAGCGACAAGAAATCCCAGCACCCCGAAGGGCGCAACCCCATGTCAGTTCGTATCAGGTGATAGCGACAGTCAAAGCCGCCGGTGAACCCCGGCGGCGCCGTCGTTGTGGGAGCTATATACTCACCACCCCCCAACACCGTCAACCCACCTCACCAAAAAAAATCAAACCAAACCCAAAAACCAATCCAAACCCCCAACCCCACTTGGGGAAAACAACCCCAACAAACACACAAACCAAAACAATATCAATTACATAACAATATGCACAGGAGAGAGGGCACGCCGACACCGGCCGCCTGGCGCCGCGCTCGAGCCCACCGCAAGGCGCCGATTTGCGGGAAATCGGCCTGGATCCGTCATCCCCCCGTCGCAGTCCGCGGCCAGTCTTGCAGGTCTTGCCCTCGCTGTTGCGGGCCTCTCCCGTCTCACCGCCCTTGTCGCCCGCCGATCTCCCCTCGTAAGGCGGGGACGCTGCGCGGCATCTGATCGCCGCCTCGCTGGCGCCTCGGACGCCGCTCGCGGCCAGCGCCGCGCGGGTCGCTTGAATAGGGATTTCCTTGAACAGGGGGGCGTGCATTCCCACATCAAACTCGTTCTCGAACAGGAGAGGAGTGTAGATGAGCTACGGAACCGCAACCCATGCCAGTGGCCCGGCTGGCGGCCGCGCGGGGGCTACCTGCCGTCCGGCGATCCGTCCCGGCTGGTCGCCGGTGACGATCGGCCTGATGGTGCTCGGCTTCGTCGTCTTCTGGCCGCTCGGCCTGGCGATGCTGGCCTATATCCTGTGGGGCGACCGCCTTCCGAACCTCGCACGCGATGCGCGCGAGCAGTGGAACGCCAGCCCCCTCGCCCAGGGCCTGTCGTCCGGGCGCGGCTTTTCCGGCGTGCACCCGACCGGCAACGCCGCCTTCGACGACTACCGTGCCCGCGAATTGAAGCGGCTCGAGGAAGAGCGCGCCCGCATCGACGAGATGCGCGCCGAGTTCGACGCGTTCCTGCGGGAGCTGCGCCGGGCCCGTGACCAGGAAGAGTTCGACCGCTTCATGGCCGATCGCGGCCGCGGCCCGGCATCGCCGAGCGCCGGGACAGGGGCAGGGAGAGGGGCACCGGAGGCATAACGCCGCCAGTCGCCCGACACCGCCGAACACGAAAAAAGCCCCGGAGCACCAAGCTCCGGGGCTTTTTCGTATCCCTGCCGCAAGAGGCGCGCTGGCGCGTCAGTTCGGCTTCTGCGCCGCCTGGGCCTGCGCCTGGGCGGCGTTCTGGCGATAGAGGGCGGCGAAATCGATCGGGTCGAGCATCAGGGGCGGGAAACCGCCATTGCGCGAGGCCTCCGCCAGGATGTTGCGGGCGAAGGGGAACAGCATGCGCGGGCACTCGATCAGCACGAAGGGGTGCAGGTGCTCCTCCGGCACGCCGACGATGCGGAACAGGCCGCCATAGACCAGCTCGATGGCGAAGACGGTCATCGCCGAGGTCCTGGCCGTGGCGGTCAGCGTCAGCACCACCTCGAACTGGTTCTCGCCCATCGGCTGGGCGCCGACATTGACGTTGATGTCGAGCTTGGGCTGCTCCTGCGGCTGCAGCGATCCCGGCGCGTTGGGGTTCTCGAAGGAGAGATCCTTGATGTACTGGGCAAGAATGCTCATGCCCGGTACAGCGCCGGCCTCGTTGCCCTGGCCAGCGGCCGCGTCGTTCGTGTCGCTCATGCGTCAGCTATCCTGTCTCGATGACATCCCATGCCGGCAAGGTCCGGCACATTCCGGCGCGGCCGTCCCCCGTCGCTGCAAAGGCCCGGCGCGCAAACTCGCAGCATCGGCTAGCATGGCAGGGCCGCGCTGCCAAGGGCTGATTGGCCGCCGCCGCGATCGGAGCGCCGCGGCCCGCACGCCAGCGGGAAGCAGCGGCGGGAGCGGGGTCTCCCGTATTTGACGCGGCACCGGCGGCGCGCCACAACAGGCATCCAGACCTTGCCCCGTCCCGGAGCGATCGCTCCAAGGATCACGCCAGAAGGATCATATGGACGATACCGACAGACCCGAACTCGGCTCCCCGCACCGGCGGCTGAAGCTGGATACGCTGGTGCGCCTGCGCTGGCTCGCCATCGGCGGGCAGACCGCCGCCCTCGTCGTCGTGCATTTCTATCTGGCCTATCCGCTGCCCCTGTCGCTCTGCGCGGCGCTGGTCGCCGCCTCGGCCTGGCTCAACATCTTCCTCAAGGTCCGCTCGCCGCAGTCGCAGCGCCTGTCGGAACGCTCCGCCGCCCTGCAACTGGCCTATGACCTGATGCAGCTCGGCGGCCTGCTCTATCTCACCGGCGGCCTCGGCAATCCCTTCGCCTTCCTGCTGCTGGCCCCGGTGATGGTCTCGGCCGCCGGCCTGTCGGCCCGCAACACCATCTATCTCGGCCTGCTGGCCGCCGCCATCGCCACGCTGATCGCCGCCGTCCACCTGCCGCTGCCCTGGCCGGAAGGGCAGACGTTCCGCCTGCCGCCCGTCTATGCGATCGGCGTGTGGATCGCCCTGGTCTGTTCGCTGACTTTCATGAGCATCTATGCATTCCGCGTCGCGGAGGAGGCCCGGCAATTGTCCGATGCGCTGATGGCCAGCGAGCTGGTGCTGGCGCGCGAGCAGCACCTGCACGCGCTCGACGGGCTGGCCGCCGCCGCCGCCCATGAACTCGGCACGCCGCTCGCCACGGTCTATCTGTCGGCCAAGGAACTGGCGCGCGATCTCGCCAATGAAAGGGACATTCCCTCTCCCGAGATGCTCCGGGAGGAGATGGCGCTGATCCTGTCCCAGGCGGAGCGCTGCCGCGAGATCCTGTCGAAACTGTCCTCGCTGTCCGACGACCGCGACCAGCACTTCCGCGGAGAAAAGCTGTCGCATGTGCTCGACCAGGTGGCCGAGCCGGCCCGCGCGGCCGGCGCGCGGATCCGCATCGACGTGCAGGGCGAGGGCGGGGAGCCCGTCGCCCATCGCAATCCGGCGATCCATTACGGGCTCGGCAACCTGCTGGAAAACGCCGTCGACTTCGCCGACAGCACGGTGACGGTCACCGCCCGCTGGAACGACAGCCAGGTCCTGCTGGAAATCGCCGACGACGGTCACGGCTTCACGCCCGATGTGATGTCGCGGCTCGGCGAGCCCTATGTGACCGCGCGCGGGGCGCGGGACGGCCGGCCGGGGCAGGGCCAGACCGGCGGCGGGCTCGGCCTCGGCTTCTTCATCGCCAAGACGCTGCTGGAGCGCACCGGCGCGGAGCTGCGCCTGCGCAACCGGCCGCCGCCGGAGCACGGCGCGGTGGTGCGCATCGCCTGGCCGCGCGACGGCCGCTCACCCTGGCGGGCGGAGGCCGGGGCGGAGCCGGCGAGGCAGGCCGATTTGCCCTGAGCGGAAACGCACTTATAAAGGACAAAACAGGTCCGTCGGCGAGATTCGGGGCGGCAGAATGAACGGGACGATGGGATGAGTGAACAGTCAGGGGCGGACACCGTCGCACGGGGCAATCTGCTTATCGTCGACGACGACCGCCCGTTCCAGCAGCGGCTGGCGCGGGCGATGGAAAAGCGCGGCTTCACCACCGTGACCGCCGACAGCGTGCGCGAGGCGCTGGAGGCGCTGCAGAGCCTGGCGCCGGACTATGCGGTGGTCGACATGCGGCTGGAGGACGGCAGCGGCCTCGACGTGGTCGAGGCGATCCGCGCCCGCAAGCCGGAGGCCCGAGTGGTGATCCTCACCGGCTACGGCAATATCGCGACGGCGGTGACCGCGGTGAAGCTCGGCGCCGTCGACTATCTGGCCAAGCCCGCGGATGCGGACGATGTGCTCGCCGCCCTGCTGTCGGAGGGCGAGGAGAAGGCGCCGCCGCCGGAGAACCCGATGTCCGCCGACCGGGTGCGCTGGGAGCATATCCAGCGGGTCTACGAATTGTGCGACCGCAACGTGTCGGAAACCGCGCGCCGGCTCAACATGCATCGCCGCACGCTGCAGCGGATCCTCGCCAAGCGCGCGCCGCGCTGACCCCCGCGCCGGACTTCCAGAGCAGACCGGCAAAGCAGACCGGGCCTCAGATCAGGTCATAGCCCGTCGCGGCCCGGGCGTCGGGATCGTGCAGGTCGTGCAGCCGCAGCGCGGCGGATTGCGCGAAGCGCAGAAGCACCGCCTTGCGGGTCGCCGCCGGCAGACGGTGTTCGGGCGCCGGGCGCAGGATCTCGGCGGCAAAGCCGTCGGACAGGATGAGGCCGGCGTCTTGCGGAAAGACGTCCGCCGGCACCTCCGCATGGGTGGCGAAGAACAGCCGGTCGCAATGCAGGCGGTAGTCCGGCCACTTGCTGTCGGCGCGCAGATCCGCCAGCGACGACTTCACCTCGACGATCCAGATTTCGCCCTTCGGGCCGACGGCGGCGATGTCGGCGCGCCGGCCCGATGCCAGCGTCAACTCGCCGATGCAGGCAAAGCGCAACTGCCGCAACAGGCGCGCCGCGCCGCGCCAGACCCGCAAGGCCGTTTCCGACTGCCGGCCGTCGACCAGCGGCTGGTCGAGCTGGATGCGCTGTCCGCTCATCTGCCTCAATCCCGTTCCTCTTTTGTTCGACCCGAACACTAGCCCCAGACAGCCGGGAAAGACAAGCCCGTTGCCGGCGCTCCGGCGACGGGGCGGTCGATGGACGCAAAAAGGGCCGCGGACAGTGCCCGCGGCCCCCGAGGATATATGGAGACGAGATCCAGCCGCTGCCGGCTCAGCGCCCTTCCAGGAAGCCCATGATGCGGCGGGCATCGCGCAGCACCGGGCCGGCGATCTCCGAGGCCCGGCCGGCGCCGTCGCGCAGCACCGCGTCGATATGGCCGGGATCGGCGAGCAGCCGGTTCATCTCGCCGGTCATCGGCGCCAGCTTGTCGACCGCCAGATCGGCCAGCGCCGGCTTGAACACCGAGAAGGGCTGGCCGGCGAAGTCCGACAGGACCGCGTCCTTGGACTTGCCGGAGAGCGCCGCATAGATGCCGACCAGGTTGGCCGCCTCGGGGCGCTCGGCAAGGCCGTCCATCTCGCTCGGCAGCGGCTCCGGATCGGTCTTGGCCTTGCGGATCTTCTTGGCGATCTCGTCGGCCGAATCGCGCAGGTTGATGCGCGACAGGTCGGACGGGTCCGACTTCGACATCTTCTTGGTGCCGTCGCGCAGGCTCATGATGCGGGTCGCGGGACCTGCGATCATCGGCTCGGTCAGCGGGAAGAACAGTTCGTCCGGCAGTTCCGGGCTCGGCGTCGGGTTGGCGATGCCGAGACCCAGTTCCTTGATCCGGTCGGCGAAGTCGTTGTTGAACTTCTGGGCGATGTCGCGGGTCAGCTCCAGATGCTGCTTCTGGTCGTCGCCCACCGGCACATGCGTCGCCCGATAGGCGAGGATGTCGGCGGCCATCAGCGTCGGATAGGCAAAGAGGCCGACCGAGGCGTTCTCCCGGTTCTTGCCGGCCTTCTCCTTGAACTGGGTCATGCGGCTCAGCCAGCCGATGCGCGCGATGCAGTTGAACAGCCAGGCAAGCTCCGCATGCTCGCGGACCTGGCTCTGGTTGAAGATGATCGCCTTCTTCGGGTCGATGCCTGCGGCGAGATAAGCGGCAGTCACCTCGCGCGTCGTTCCGGCGAGCAGCGCCGGATCGTGCTTGACGGTGATCGCGTGCAGGTCGACGACGCAATAGATCGCCGGCATCTCGTCCTGCAGCGGCACGAAACGGGCGATGGCGCCAAGATAATTGCCAAGATGCAGGTTGCCGGTCGGCTGGACGCCGGAAAACACGCGCGGCTGGAACTCACTCAACTGATTGTCCCCCAGTTTGGGCCTCGGAGTTTGGACCTCCGGTTGATCGGGATGCGGGCGCGGCCGGTGCCGGCGCGCGCCTGCGGGTTATGGCGAAGGCGGGGGCGCGGTGCAAGCGGCAAGGCGAGGGGCCGGCGCGCTTTCCCGGTGCCCTTTGGCGGACGCGCAACGCCGCGCATCCGGCGCTGCCTGCGTCGAAACGCCCATTCGGCATATTCCCAATTCACGCAGGCGGATCGATCGGCTATAGACTGGAATAAGACTAATTTGCGAGCATTTGAAACCTCGTATGAATCGACGCATCGTTGCCGTCAGAACCCCCGCAAGAGGTCCGGAGGCCGGAATGGATTACGAGAGCTTCTTTCGACACAAGATCGAAGGGCTGCACAAGGAAGGCCGTTACCGGGTTTTCGCGGATCTCGAGCGCCAGACCGGGAATTTTCCCCGGGCGACCCGCTATACGCGGGACGGCTCCCACGAGGTCGCCGTCTGGTGTTCCAACGACTATCTCGGCATGGGCCTGCATCCGGTCGTGACCGATGCGATGCACGAGGCGATCGAGCGCTGTGGCGCCGGTGCCGGCGGCACCCGCAACATCTCCGGCACCAACCACTATCACGTGCTGCTGGAGCGCGAGCTGGCCGACCTGCATGGCAAGGAGTCGGCCCTGCTGTTCACCTCCGGCTATGTGTCCAACTGGGCCGCGCTCGGCACGCTCGCCTCGCATCTGCCGGGCTGCGTGGTGCTGTCGGACGCGCTGAACCACGCCTCGATGATCGAGGGCATCCGCCATTCGCGCGCCGAAAAGCGGATCTGGAAGCACAATGACGTTGCCGACCTGGAGCGTCAGCTTGCCGAGATCGAGCCGGGCCGGCCGAAGCTCGTCGCCTTCGAATCCGTCTATTCGATGGATGGCGACATCGCGCCGATCAAGGAGATCTGCGACGTCGCCGAGAAATACGGCGCGATGACCTATCTCGACGAGGTGCATGCGGTCGGCCTGTATGGTCCGCGCGGCGGCGGCATCGCCGAGCGCGAGGGCCTGATGGACCGGCTGACGGTGATCGAGGGCACGCTCGGCAAGGCGTTCGGCGTGATGGGCGGCTATATCGCCGCCTCCGAGGCGCTGTGCGACTTCGTCCGCTCCTTCGCCTCCGGCTTCATCTTCACCACCGCACTGCCGCCGGCACTGGCGGCCGGCGCCCGCGCCTCGATCCAGTACCTCAAGTCGGCCGAGGGCGAGGTGCTGCGCACCCGCCACCGCAACCGGGTGGCGACGCTGCGGCGCAAGCTCGATGCCGCCGGCATCCCGCACATGCCCAATCCCAGCCACATCGTCCCGGTGATGGTGAAGGACCCGGTCAAGTGCAAGATGATCTCGGACATCCTGCTCGACAATTACGGGATCTACATCCAGCCGATCAACTATCCGACGGTGCCGAAGGGGCTGGAGCGGCTGCGCATCACCCCCTCGCCGCTGCACAGCGACGGCGACATCGACCATCTGGTGCGCTCGATCGAGTCGCTGTGGTCGCAGTGTGCGCTGGCCCGGGCGGTCGCCTGACCCTTCAGGCCGACCGGTCTTTCGCCCGGTCTTCCGCAACAGCTTCGCAACGCGCCGGCCCCGCCGGCGCGTTTTGCGTTTCAGCACGAGGCCGGCGCGTCTCAGCGGGCCGAATAGCGGGGCATGTGGGCGCAGGCCGGCCAGGCCTCGGCAAAGGCGTCATAGACCAGCATCGGGCCGCTGGCGGCGAGCCTGTCGGGATGCCGCTCGGCATGCTCCACGAGGATGCGCCGCAAGCCGTTGGCATCGACCCCCGGCGGCACGCAGTTGGCGCGCCCGAGCAGGAAGGCATCGAGCGTGCCTTGCAGATAGCCAAGGCAGAAGGTCACGGCGACCGGGCTGGTTTCGGGGTCGGCCTTGCAGATGGTGGCGATCTGGCTCGCGCTCTGCCAGCCCTCCGCCGACCCCGGCGCGGCGGTGGCCAAGGCCCCCGCGAGGGCGCAAAGACAGGCGCCGGCAACGGCTGCCGCCCTGGCGCGCAGCGCCGACATGGCGGAACCGCCTCCCCCTGACGGGCGGATGCGGGTCGTCCCTGCCACCGCGATCAGGCCGCCTTCCATTCTCGCTCGCGCTTTGCCGGTTGCCATTGGGCAATCATCCGGCGAGTCGGATCGAAGGACAAGAGGCGCGGCTAGGACCGCTCGTCACACCCAGCGGAACACCGCCACCGCATAGGCCACGGCGATCGCCAGCGGCACCCACAGGTCGGGCCCGACCAGTCCGAGCCAGGCCAGGAAGATGAAGGCGCTGCCGAGCAGCGAGATGAACAGCCGGTCGCCGCGCGTCGTGTCCAGTCCGAGAACGCCGTGCCGCGGCCCGCCGCCGGGCGAGACATATTCCCAGACGGACATGGCGACAAAGCACAGGCCGATGAAGATGAAGAAGGCGGCGGTCGGCCCGGTCCAGGCCATCCAGCTCAATCCCATGACGTGTCTCCCCTTGGCCTGCCGCTACACCCGGCCGAGCGCGAAGCCCTTGGCGATGTAGTTGCGGACGAAATAGATGACGAAGGCCCCCGGAATGATGGTCAGCGTTCCCGCCGCCGCCAGCAGGCCGAGTTCGTAGCCCGATGTGCTCGCCGTTCGGGTCATGGTCGCGGCGATCGGCTTGGCGGCGACCGAGGTCAGCGTCTTGGCCAACAGCAGTTCCACCCAGGAGAACATGAAGCAGAAGAAGGCGGCGACGCCGATGCCGGCGGCGATGGTCGGCACGAAGATCTTCAGGAAAAACGACCAGAAGGAGTGGCCGTCGACATAGGCGGTCTCGTCCAGCTCCTTCGGCACGCCCGACATGAAGCCCTCCAGAATCCAGACCGCCAGCGGGATGTTGAACAGCGTATGCGCCAGCGCCACCGCGATCGGCGTGTCGAACAGGCCGATCGCCGAATAGAGCTGGAAGAAGGGCAGCGCGAAGACGGCCGGCGGCGCCATGCGGTTGGTCAGCAGCCAGAAGAACAGGTGCTTGTCGCCGAGGAAGCGGTAGCGCGAGAAGGCATAGGCGGCCGGCAGGGCGACCGTCACCGAGATCGCCGTGTTGATCAGCACATAGATCAGCGAGTTGACATAGCCCATGTACCAGGTCGGATCGGTGAGGATCTTGACGTAGTTCTCGACGGTGAAGTCGTGGGGGAACAGCGTGAAGCTGCCGAGGATCTCGTTCGTCGTCTTGAACGACATGTTGACGAGCCAGTAGATCGGCAGCATCAGGAAGATGATGTAGAGGATCGGGACGAGAGCCTTGGTCTTGTTCATCGGTGAGCCTCCTCACTGCTGCTCGTTGCGCATCATCAGGGTGTAGAACACCCAGCTCAGCAACAGGATGATCAGGAAGTAGATCAGCGACATCGCCGCCGCCGGGCCGAGGTCGAACTGGCCGAGGGCGATCTTGACGAGGTCGATCGACAGCAGCGTCGTCGCGTTGCCGGGTCCCCCGCCCGTCAGCACCGACAGTTCCGTGTAGATCATGAAACTGTCCATGAAGCGCAGCAGCACGGCGATGGTCAGCACCCGCTTCATCTTCGGCAACTGGATGTAGCGGAAGATGGCAAACGAGCTGGCCCCGTCGATCCTGGCGGCCTGGTAATAGGCGTCGGGGATCGAGACGAGACCGGCATAGGCGAGCAGCACCACCAGCGACGTCCAGTGCCAGACATCCATCAGGATCAGCGTGAACCAGGCATCGCCCGGCTGGCGGGTGAAATTGTAGTTGAAGCCGAGCGCGTTGAGGCTGCGGCCGAGCAGGCCGATATCGGGCAGCGCGAAGATGTTCCACATGGCGCCGACCACATTCCACGGAATGAGCAGCGGCAGCGCCATCAGCACCAGGCAGACCGGCACCCACGGTCCCTTGCGCGGCATGGCGAGCGCGATGGCGACGCCGAGCGGGATCTCGATGGCGAGGATGGTGAAGGTGAAGATCAACTGCCGGCCGAGCGCGTTGTGAAACCGCTCCGACTGCAGCACCTGCTCGAACCAGGTGACGCCGGCCCAGAAGAACACGTTGTCGCCGAACGTTTCCTGGACGGAATAGTTGACGACGGTCATCAGCGGAATGATGGCGTTGAAGGCTACCAGCGCCACCACCGGAAGGACGAAGAACCACGCCCTGTTGTCATGCGTCTTGTTCATCTAGAGCCCCTCAGTTCACGATCCAGCCGTCGCGATAGACCGCGGTGCGCTCCGGATCGAAGCGCAGCAGGGCGCTTTCGCCCGGGATCGCGACCCCTTCGGGCACCAGCAGCTTGACCCTGTGCCCCTGCGCCTGCGCCTCGACGATGCTGAAGCGGCCGGCATCGCTGACCTTGACGACGCTGGCCGGCAGTCCCTCGCCGCCGCCCTCCGGCGCGAAGCGGACGAATTCCGGCCGCACGCCCACCTCCAGCCGGCCACTGCCGGTCGCGGCGGCCGGCGGGCAGTCGGCAACGGGCGCGCCGGCGACCACGGCCTTGCCGCCGGCGACCTCGCAGGGCAGCACGTTCATGCCCGGCGAGCCGATGAAGTGACCGACAAACGTGTGCTGCGGCCGCTCGAACAGCTCGACCGGCGTGCCGATCTGCACCACCTCGCCCTGGTTCATCACCACCACCTTGTCGGCGAAGGTCAGCGCCTCGGTCTGGTCGTGGGTGACGTAGATCATCGTCGTGCGCACCCGCTGGTGCAGCTCCTTGAGCTTGGAGCGGAGCTGCCATTTCAGATGCGGATCGATCACCGTCAGCGGCTCGTCGAACATGATCGCGTTGACGTCCGAGCGCACCAGGCCGCGGCCGAGCGAGATCTTCTGCTTGCCGTCGGCGGTCAGCCCGGCGGCGCGCCGGCCGAGCATGTGGGTGAGGTCGATCATGCCGGCGATCTCGCGGACCCTGGCATCGACCTGGAGCTCGGCGACGCCGCGGTTGCGCAGCGGGAAGGCGAGATTGTCGTAGACGGTCATCGTGTCGTAGACGACCGGGAACTGGAACACCTGGGCGATGTGCCGGCGGTCCGGCGGCAGGGCGGTGACGTCCTCGCCGTCGAACAGCACCCGCCCTTCCGTCGGCCGCAGCAGGCCGGAAATGATCGACAGCAGCGTGGTCTTGCCGCAGCCCGACGGGCCGAGCAGCGCATAGGCGCCGCCATCCTCCCATTCCAGGTCGAGGCGCTTCAGCGCCCAGTCGCTGTCGGAGGCCGGTGCCGGACCGTAGGCATGTCGCAGGGCGTCGAGTACGATTCGTGCCATGTCGTTCTCCTAGGTCGTGGACTGGCCGGCGATGCGCCGGCCGGCGCCGTCGAAGACCAGCGCCTTCGACATGTCGGCATAGAGCCGCTGCCGCGTGCCGACCTCGAAGGGATGGATGCCATGCGCCTGCGACACCCAGGTCCGCTCGTGGAAGGTGAAATGGATGATGCTCTCCGAGCCGGAGAGTTCGGTCACCAGCACGTCGCCCTCGATGGCCACCGGCTGGGCGCCCTCCGGGGCGGGGCTGACGTGATGCGGGCGCACCCCCAGCGTATAGGCCCCGTCGGCGAGGCCGGCATGGCCGGCCGGCACCGGGAAGCTGCCGCCGTCGGCCAGGCGGAAGTCGCCGCCCGCCTTGGTCACCTGCGCCGTGTTGATCGGCGGGTCGGAAAAGACCTGGGCGCTGGTGAGGTCGAGCGGGCTGCGATAGACCTCGCCCGTCGGGCCGAACTGCACCACCCTCCCCTCGAACAGGCAGGCGGTATGCCCGCCGAACAGCAGCGCCTCGACCGGCTCGGTCGTCGCATAGACGACGATGCAGTCGCGATTGGCGAAGAGGCGGGGCAGTTCGTCGCGCAGCTCCTCGCGCAGCTTGAAGTCGAGATTGGCGAGCGGCTCGTCGAGCAGCACCAGATCGGCGTCCTTGACCAGCGCCCGCGCCATCGCCGTGCGCTGCTGCTGGCCGCCGGAAAGTTCGGACGGCCGCCGGCCGAGCATCGGCGTCAGCCGCAGCAGCTCGGCGAAGGTGCCGACCCGCCGCTTGATCTCGTCGTCCGGCAGCCGCGCCACCTTGAGCGGCGAGGCGATGTTCTCGTAGACGGTCATGTTCGGATAGTTGATGAACTGCTGGTAGACCATCGAGACGTTGCGGTTGCGCACCGACACGCCGGTGACGTCGCGGCCGCCGAAGTGAACCTCGCCGGAGGTCGGCCGCTCAAGGCCCGCCATCAGCTTCATCAAGGTGGTCTTGCCGGCCAGCGTCGTGCCGAGCAGGACGTTGAAACTGCCGGGCTCGCAGACGAGATCGGTCGGGTGAATATGCGTCTCGGCACCGACGCGCAGGCTCACGCGCCTCAATTCAAGGGACATCTCGGTCGCCTTCATGCAAGGGTCGATGGGCAGTCTCTCGGGTCCGGCGGGGTCCGGGCGGGGTCCGGGAGAGGGCCGGCCGTGCCCGGCGCTCCGCTTGCCCGCGGTTCTCGGTCCCCGCGCGGCGCGTCCCGGCAGGGCGCGCCCTGGCTGGCCGCGGCCCGCGACCATGCCGGGAGGCCCGGCCTTCCCGCATCCGCGACCGGTGCCGGGCAGGCGGCCCGGGACCTGTCCCGGACCGCCGCTCGCGTGAGCCGAAAGGCTCAGTTCTCTGCCCAGCGCTTGACCAGTTCGTCGTAGTTGACGGTCTCGCCCTGCGGCTTCTCGTTGTCGAGCTTGGCCTTGGCGCCGCCCTTGCCGATCCACTCGGACGGGTCCTTCGGCTCGTTGATGCGCGGGCCGCAGCCGCCATAGGTGTTGTTGGCCTCGTCGGCACGCTGCATGCGGATCATGATCGTGTCCATCTCGTCGGCGAGACGGTCCATGGCCTCCTGCGGCGTGAACGCACCCGAGTTCACGTCACCGATCTGCTGCCACCACAACTGGGCGAGCTTGGGATAGTCCGGCACGTTGATGCCGGTCGGCGTCCACTTGTCCCGCTCGGGCGAGCGGTAGAACTCGACCACGCCGCCGAGCTTCGACGCACGCTCGGAGAAGGACTCATGCCGGATCGAGCTGTCGCGGATGAAGGTGAGACCGACATGGCTCTTCTTCAGGTCGACGGTCTTGGAGACGACGAACTGGGCATAGAGCCAGGCCGCCTTGGCGCGGTCGGTCGGCGTCGACTTGAGGATCGTCCAGGAACCGACGTCCTGATAGCCGACCTTCATGCCCTCTTCCCAATAGGGACCATGCGGGCTCGGAGCGGCGCGCCACAGCGGCATGCCCTCGTCGTCGACCGTGTTGTTGCCCTCGGCCTTGGACTTGACCATCTCGGCCAGGAAGGCCGTGTACCAGAAGATCTGCTGGGCGACATTGCCCTGGCTGAGCGCCGGCAGCGACTGGTAGAAGTCGTAGTCGGCCGCACCCGGAGGCGCGTATTTGCGCAGCCACTCGTCCCACTTGGCGATGGCGTAGACGGCGGCCGGACCGTTGGTGGCGCCGCCGCGGGCGACCGACGCACCCGACGGATTGCACGAGCCTTCCTCCATGCGGATGCCCCATTCGTCGATGGGACGGCCGTTGGGCAGGCCGGGCGAGCCGGCACCGGCCATCGACAGCCAGGCGTCGGTCATGCGCCAGCCGAGATCGGGGGCGCGCTTGCCGTAGTCCATGTGGCCGTAGATGCGGACGCCGTCGATCTCCTTGACATCCACGGAGAAGAACTCGGCGATGTCCTCATAGGCCGACCAGTTGACCGGCACGCCGAGATCGTAGCCGTATTTCTCCTTGAACCGGGCCTGCAGGTCCTCGCGGTCGAACCAGTCCTTGCGGAACCAGTAGAGATTGGCGAACTGCTGGTCCGGGAGCTGGTAGAGATCGCCGTCCGGGCCGGTGGTGAAGGCAAGACCCATGAAGTCGCCGAGATCGAGCGTCGGCAGGGTGACGTCCTTGGCCTCGCCGGCCATCCACTCGGTCAGGTTCACGGCCTGCTGCAGGCGCGAATGCGTGCCGATCAGGTCGGAATCGTTGACATAGGCATCGTAGAGATTGCGATTGGTCTGCATCTGGGTCTGCACCGCCTGGACGACCTCGCCCTCGCCCAGGATCTGGTGGTTGACCTTGATGCCGGTGATTTCCTCGAAGGCTTTCGCAAGAACCCTCGATTCATACTCGTGTGTCGGAATACCTTCCGACAGCACGTTGATCTCCATCCCGCGGAACGGTTCGGCCGCCTTGATGAACCAGTTCATTTCCTCGATCTGCTGGTCCTTGGTCAGGGCGGAGGGCTGGAACTCGGTCTCGATCCAGCGCAACGCATCTTCGGGACCGGCGAAAGCCGAACCCGCGCCAGCCATCAGCGCGACGGCCGCAACAGCCGTCAGCATCTTGTATCTCATGTGCAGTCCTCCCTTGCACGTCTGCAATATGACTATCAAACGAAAAAAAATGAACGTCAACTCGAAAATCGACTTGCCATTCCTTGCTCTCAAGAGGCAAAATTTGTCTGCTTCCGACAGAATGTTGCAGGTGCGAACGAGACCCGCCTAAGACCCGCGCCATATCGAAAAAAAACGAAAGATCACCCATGGAGCCCGTAACCCCCCGGCAGAGCGAGATTCTCGACCGCGCGCGACGCGCCGGACGGGTCGATGTGGATGGGCTTGCGGCGGACTTCGACGTCACGCCGCAGACCATCCGCAAGGACCTCAACGACCTGTGCGAGCGCGGCATGCTGCAGCGCGTGCATGGCGGCGCCGTGCTGCCCTCGGGCATCGCCAACTACGCCTATGACGCAAGGCGCCAGCTCGCGGCCGAGGAGAAGCGGCGGATCGGCCTGCGCGCCGCCAGCCTCATTCCCGACAATGCCTCGATCATGCTCAATATCGGCACCACCACCGAACAGGTGGCCAGGGCCCTGCGCCAGCATGACGGCATCATGGCGATCACCAACAACATCAACGTCGCCAACATCCTGCGGGCGGCGCCGGCCGTCGAGGTGATCATCGCCGGCGGCCAGGTGCGCGCCTCGGACGGGGGCATCGTCGGCGAGGCGGCGGCCGACTTCATCCGCCAGTTCAAGGTCGACTACGCGCTGATCGGCGCCTCGGCGATCGATCCGGACGGGACGATCTTCGACTACGACTTCCGCGAGGTGCGCGTCGCCCGCGAGATCATCACCCATGCGCGGCAGACGATCCTCGTCGCCGACAACATGAAATTCGAGCGCAGCGCTCCGGTGCGCATCGCCCACATGTCGCAGATCGACATCTTCGTCACCGACAAGGCCCCGCCCGAGCCGGTGATGGAGATCTGCCGCGAGCATGGCGTGCGCGTCGAGATCGCCGGAGACGGGGACCCCGACGCCGGCGGCGCGGAGCCCGAGGACGGCCGGGGAGGCCACAGGAAATGACTGCAGCGACGCAAGCGGCGGAGTTCGACATCCTGGTCATCGGCGGCGGCATCAACGGCTGCGGCATCGCCCGCGACGCGGTCGGGCGGGGCTATTCCGTCTGCCTTGCCGAGATGAACGATCTCGCCAGCGGCACCTCGTCCTGGTCGACCAAGCTGATCCATGGCGGGTTGCGCTACCTGGAGCATTACGAGTTCCGCCTGGTGCGCGAGGCGCTTGGCGAGCGCGAGCTCCTGTGGGCCAACGCACCGCACATCATCCGGCCGATGCGCTTCGTGCTGCCGCACCAGAAGGGCCTGCGGCCGCGCTGGATGCTGCGCCTCGGCCTGTTCCTCTACGACCATCTGGGGGGCCGCAAGCTGCTGCCGGGAACCCGGACGCTGAACCTTGCAAGCGACCCGGCCGGCGGGCCGCTGAAGGACGGGTTCGGCACCGGCTTCGAATATTCCGACTGCTGGGTGGACGATGCAAGGCTGGTGGTGCTCAACGCCCGCGACGCCGCCGACCGGGGGGCTCAGGTCCACACCCGCACCGAGGTGGTGGCGCTGGAGCGCGAGGGCGACATCTGGCGCGCCACCCTCAAGGACCGGGAGAGCGGCGCGACCCGCTCCGTCACCGCCCGGCTTGCCGTCAACGCCGCCGGGCCCTGGGTCGACCGGGTGCTGAAGGGCGCGTTGAAGCGCAACGACACCCACAATGTCCGGCTGGTGCAGGGCAGCCATATCGTGGTGCGCAAGCTGTTCGACCACGACCGCGCCTATATCTTCCAGAACGGCGACGGGCGCATCGTCTTCGCCATTCCCTACGAGCAGGATTTCACCCTGATCGGCACCACCGACCGCGACTACGAGGGCGATCCGGCCGACGTCGCCGCGACGGAGGAGGAGATCGTCTACCTGACCGAGGCGGCGAGCGAGTATTTCCGCAAGCCGATCACCCGCGGCGACGTGGTGTGGACCTATTCGGGCGTGCGGCCGCTGTTCGACGACGGCGCCTCCAAGGCGCAGGAGGCGACCCGCGACTATGTGCTGAAGCTCGACGAGGGCGGGCGCCGCGACGGCGCGGCATTGATCAACATTTTCGGCGGCAAGATCACCACCTATCGGCGCCTTGCCCTCTCCGTGCTGGAGATGATCGAGAAGGCGCTCGGCGCCAAGGGACCGGACTGGACGGCGACGGCCTTGCTGCCGGGCGGCGACTTCCCGACCACCGGGCTTGCCGACCTCGAAGCCGCTCTTGCACGCGACTTCGCCTTCCTGCCGCGCCCGCTCATTGCCCGCCTCGCCCGCAGCTACGGCACCAGGGCGCGCGACCTGCTGGCCGGCGCGACCTCGATCGACGACCTCGGACCGCATTTCGGCGCCGATCTTTACGGCCGCGAGGTCGCCTATCTGATGCAGCACGAATGGGCCCGGCGCGCCGAGGACGTGCTGTGGCGACGCAGCAAGCTGGGCCTGCGGGTCTCCGCAGAACAGGCGCAGGCGCTGGAGGCCTGGATGGCCGGGCGCCTCGACACCGCCGCCCCGGCCGAACGCAGCCAGGGCGTCTGAAGCCAGCGTGCCGGAAGCCAGAGCACCCGAAGCCAGAGCTTGCACCGAAACGCAAACCGCCGGACGGGAGGCCCGTCCGGCGGTCTTTTCTTGCGAGGAATGCGCCTGTCCCGAAAAACAGGACCGAGGAGCAGAGCTGATCAATCAGAGCTGGTCGGTCACCACGGTGGTGGTCGCGCCGACCGGCTCCTTGGTGATCACCGGGTCGGAGCCGCCGCTCAGCAGCGTGTTGACCGTGCGCTGGTAGTCTTCCATGTCCAGCCGGCCGTCGGAGCCTTCCGTCAGCTTGTTGATCTCGCGGACCATGCGCTTCTGGTGGTTCTCGGTCTGGGCGCCGGTGGCGTCGTTCTCCAGCACGATCTCCGCCGCCTCGTCCGGGTTCTCGCGGGCATAGTCCCAGCCCTTCATGGTGGCGCGGACGAAGCGGGCCATCTTGTCGACGAAGGCCGGGTCGGAGAGCTTGTCCTCCATCACATAGAGCCCGTCCTCCAGCGTCGCGACGCCCTGCTCCTCATACTTGAAGACCACGAGATCGCTTTCGGCGATGCCGGCGTCGATCACCTGCCAGTATTCGTTGTAGGTCATGGTCGAGATGCAGTCGGCCTGCTTCTGCAGCAGCGGATCGACGTTGAAGCCCTGCTTCAGCACGGTGACGCCGTTCGGCCCGCCATCGGTCGGGATGCCGAGCTTGCTCATCCAGGACAGGAACGGATACTCGTTGCCGAAGAACCAGACGCCGAGCGTGCGGCCGCGGAAGTCCTCCGGCTTGGTGATGCCGGTCTCCTTCAGGCAGGTCAGCATCATGCCCGACGCCTTGAACGGCTGGGCGATGTTGACCAGCGGCACGCCGCGCTCGCGGCTGGCGAGCGCCGCCGGCATCCAGTCGATGATCACGTCGGCGCCGCCGCCGGCGATCACCTGCGGCGGGGCGATGTCCGGCCCGCCCGGCTTGATCGTGACGTTGAGCCCCTCTTCCTCGTAGAAGCCCTTGTCCTTGGCGACGTAATAGCCGGCGAACTGGCCCTGCGTGACCCATTTGAGCTGCAGCGTGACGTCGTCGGCCGCCTGCGCGGGACCGAATGCCAAGGCAAACGCGGCGGCGGCTAGCAAAGTCTTCCTCATTTCCTGCTCCCTCTGGTGATGCAGCCGCCGTCCGTTATCGCCGGACTGACGGATGCCAAAACGTGACCGCCCGCTCCGCGAGGGTCACCAAGCCGTAGAACAGCGACCCCGCAAGCGCGGCGACGGCGATCGAAGCCCAGACCATGTCGATGTTCATCCGCCCCACCTCGGTGGAGATGCGGAAGCCCATGCCGACGATCGGCGTGCCGAAGAATTCGGCAACAATGGCCCCGATCAGCGCCAGCGTCGAGTTGATTTTCAGGGCATTGAAAACGAAGGGCATGGCCATCGGCAGGCGCATCTTGAGCAGCGTCTGCGGATAGTTTGCCGCGTAAGTGTGCATCAGGTCGAGCTGCATGCGGTCGGCGGCGGCAAGCCCCGTCACCGTGTTCACCAGCATCGGGAAGAAGGTCATGATGACGACGACCGCCGCCTTGGACGGCCAGTCGAAGCCGAACCACATGACCATGATCGGGGCGACGCCGATGATCGGCAGGGCCGAGACGAGATTGCCGATCGGCAGCAGCCCGCGCCGCAGGAACGGCACCCGGTCGACCAGGATGGCGACCAGGAAGCCGGCGCCGCAGCCCAGGGCATAGCCGATGAGAACCCCCTTCAGGAAGGTCTGGCGGAAGTCGGCCCACAGCACCTCGGGCGAGGCGAGGAGCCGCACCCAGATGTCGGAGGGCGGCGGCAGCAGCACCTTGGGCACGGCAAAGCCGACCACCAGCACCTGCCACAGGATCAGCAGCCAGGCGCCGAAGGTGAGCGGGATGGCGAGCGCGATGGCGCGGCCCCACAGCGGCTGCCGGGGCTTCAGCCCGGCCATTTCCTCCACCGACAGCCAGGCGATGGCCCAGGCGACGACGACAAGGGCCCAGAAGCCGGATCCCGCCTGGCCCGGATGGGCGGCGATCAGCGAGATCAGCACGAAGGCCATGAGATAGGAAACGGCCGCGAGCAGGCCGGCGGCCCGCGGCCCGCGCAGCAGGCACAGGCGATAGGGCGCCAGCACGATCACCGCGGCTAGCACCATTGCCGCCAGCAGCGGAAAGGCAAGCAGCCCGAGCTGCAGCGTGTCGGAGGCGATCACCGGCATCATCGTCGCGACCAGGGCGAGGGCGAGCGCCAGCGAGGCCAGCACGGTTCTCACCGCGCCGAGCCGGTGCGGCCGCGGCGCCGGTGCGGGGGTCGTCCCCTCCCGCGCGCTCATCGCCGCATCCCCATGCGCTTCAGCGCCAGCCGCTCGGCGACGCCGATCAGCGCCACGAGCGTTGCCGCCAGCACGGCGGCGGCGATCAGCGCCGACCAGATCTGCACCGTCTGGCCGTAATAGGAGCCCGACAGCAGGCGGGCGCCGAGGCCGGCGACCGCACCGGTCGGCAGTTCGCCGACGATGGCGCCGACAAGGCTCGCGGCAACGCCGACCTTCATCGAGGCAAAGAGATAGGGCATCGCCGAGGGCAGGCGCAGCTTCCACAGCGCCTGGGCGGGCGAGGCCGAATAGGTCTTCATCAGGTCCATCTGGATCGCCTCGGGCGAGCGCAGGCCCTTCACCATGCCGACCGTCACCGGGAAGAAGGAGAGATAGGTCGAGATCATCGCCTTCGGCAGCAGGCCGGAAATGCCGATGGCGTTCAGCACCACGATAATCATCGGCGCGATGGCAAGGATCGGGATCGTCTGCGAGGAGATCACCCAGGGCATCAGGCTCTTGTCGAGGACCCGGCTGTGCACGACCAGGATCGCCAGGCCGATGCCGAGGGCGGTGCCGAGCACGAAGCCGAGCAGGGTCGAGGACAGGGTGATGCCGCCGTGATAGACGAGGCTGCGCTTGGAGGTCACCGCCTTGTTGGCGGTGGTGTCCCACAGCTCGACCGCCACCTGATGCGGGGCGGGCAGCACGGGGCGGTCCTGCGACAGCGTGTCGGCAACGAGCTGCGCCAGCGGCGCCTCCTCGATGCCGCCGCGCTTGTACATGTCGCGCTGGAACGGCGCGTTGAGCATCACCGCCGCCAGATACCAGACGGCGATGATCGCCGCGACGACCACCAGCACCGGCCCGGCGGTGCCCTGCATCAGGCCGGCGAAAGGCGAGCGGGCGGGCGGCGCCAGCGAGGCCTCAATCGTCATAGCTGTGCCCCGCCCGCAGCCCCTCGCGCACCCGGTGGGCGATCTTCAGGAATTCCGGCGTCTCGCGGATGTCGAGCGTGCGCTCGCGCGGCAGGTCGCTTTCGATCACGTCGTAGATGCGGCCCGGACGCGGGCACAGCACCACGATCCTGGTCGACAGGAACACAGCTTCCGGGATCGAATGGGTGACGAAGACCACCGTCTTGCGGGTCTTGGCCCACAGTTTCAGCAATTGCTCGTTGAGGTGATCGCGAACGATCTCGTCGAGCGCGCCGAACGGCTCGTCCATCAGCAGCAGGTCGGGATCGAAGGACAGCGCGCGGGCGATGGAGGCGCGCTGCTGCATGCCGCCCGACAGTTGCCAGGGATATTTGCGCTCGAAGCCGGAGAGGTTCACCAGCTCCATGTTGCGGCGGATGCGCTCCTCGCGCTCTCCCTTCGCAAAACCCATGATCTCCAGCGGCAGGGCGATGTTGTCGGCGATGGTCCGCCAGGGATAGAGCGCGGCGGCCTGGAAGACATAGCCATAGGCGCGCTTCAGCCGCGCCTCCTCCGGGCTCATGCCGTTGACGCTGATCGTGCCGCCGGTCGGCGCCTCCAGATCGGCGATCACCCGCAGAAGCGTGGTCTTGCCGCAGCCGGACGGACCGATCAGCGAGACGAAATCGCCCTCGCCGATCGACAGGTCGATGTCCGACAGGGCATGCACCGGGCCGTCATTGGTCTCGAAGGTCAGCGACAGGTTCTCGATGTCGATCACGCTGCGCTCCGGCCCGGTCATCCTTGCGTCCCCTGTCGCCCTTGCGGCGTCCTTGCTTGCATCTGTCGCGATCATGACCGGACTTGCGGCTCCCTGCATCCATCTCGATCCGTGCCCATCGCCCCGCACCCGCCCGTCCGGGTCATGGCGCGCAGCGCATCAACGGTCCCCATGTCATCCCGTCGGGAAAGGCGACGAGATAGCCCTCGCCTTCCCGCCGCAGGGTGAGGGTGAAGGGCGTCACCTCCTCCTCGCCTTCCTCGTGGCACTGCGCGAGGATTTCCAGGCCGTCCGCCCGCATCCGCCGCTCCGGCGAAAAGGCGCAATAGGAGACGGCGGTGGAAATGCCCTCGTCGTCCATCAGGAAGAAGAACTCGGGCCCCGTCACCGCTCCCCCCTCTGCCGCCCCCGCGGCCATCAGAGCGCAGCCTTCCGCATCGCCGTAGCGCCCGTCGATCGCCGTCGTGTCGGCGGCGGCCGGCGCGCCGGCAAGGAGCAGAGCCAGAAAGGGCAGCAACCGGATGGTCATGTCGTCCCTCACACGCCGCTTGCAGGAATGCCCGAGCGCTCCACCTTGCGCGGCGAGGTCAGTTCCTTCCAGGTCGACAGCGCCGCGTTGACCGCCTGGAACGGCGGGCGAGCGACAAACTTGCCGTGCCCCTCGCGCGTCTTGATCGCACCGTCCTCGATGGCGACCTCGCCTCGGGTCAGTGTGAAGCGCGGCAGGCCCTTCACCTTTTTGCCCTCGAACACGTTGTAGTCGATGGCCGACTGCTGGGTCGCGGCGGAAATCGTCTTTTCCTTCTGCGGATCCCAGACCACCAGGTCGGCATCGGCGCCGACCAGGATCGCCCCCTTCTTCGGGTACATGTTGAGGATCTTGGCGATGTTGGTCGAGGTCACGGCGACGAATTCGTTCATGGTCAGCCGGCCGGTGGCGACGCCATGGGTCCACAGCATCGGCAAGCGGTCCTCGAGCCCGCCGGTGCCGTTGGGGATCTTGGTGAAGTCGCCGAGCCCGGTGCGCTTCTGCTCCGTGGTAAAGGCGCAGTGGTCGGTCGCCACCACCTGCAGCGTGCCCGCCTGCAGGCCGGCCCACAGGCTGTCCTGGTGCTTCTTGTCGCGGAAGGGCGGCGACATCACCCGGCGCGCCGCATGGTCCCAGTCGGGATGGCGATACTCGCTCTCGTCCAGCGTCAGGTGCTGGATCAGCGGCTCGCCATAGCAGCGGATGCCGTTCTGCTTGGCCCGGCGGATCGCCTCATGCGCCTGTTCGCAGGACGTGTGCACCACATAGAGCGGCACGCCGGCCATGTCGGCGATCATGATGGCGCGGTTGGTCGCCTCGCCTTCCACCTCTGCCGGGCGCGAATAGGCATGGGCTTCCGGCCCGTCATTGCCCTCGGCCATCAGCCTGGCCTGCAACTGGGCGACCACGTCGCCGTTTTCCGCATGCACCATCGGCAGGGCGCCGAGCTCGGCGCAGCGCTGGAACGAGGCGAACATCTCGTCGTCGTCCACCATCAGCGCGCCCTTGTAGGCCATGAAATGCTTGAAGCTGTTGATGCCCTTGTCGCGCACCACCGCTTCCATGTCGTTGAACACCTGCTCGCCCCACCAGGTGATCGCCATGTGGAAGGAGTAGTCGCAATTGGCCCTGGTCGACTTGTTGTCCCACATGGTCAGCGCTTCCAGCAGCGACTGGCCGGGCGAAGGCAGGCAGAAATCCACCACCATGGCGGTGCCGCCGGCAAGGGCGGCGCGCGTGCCGCTCTCGAAATTGTCGGCGGAATAGGTGCCCATGAAGGGCATTTCCAGGTGCACATGCGGGTCGATGCCGCCCGGCATCACGTAGCAGCCGGTCGCGTCGAGCACCTCGTCGCCGGAAAGGTCCGGCCCGATCTCGACGATCCTGCCGCCGTCGATTTTCACATCCGCGCGGTAGGTGAGATCGGCCGTGACGACCGTTCCGCCCTTGATCACTTTGCTCGCCATCGCTGTTCCCCAATCTCGTCTGTCGTTTCCTGACAACTCACCCGCGTGCCGCTCGCGCCTCTCTCCGGCGTCATCCCGGGCAAGGCGAAGCCGCGACCCGGGACCGGAGAGCCACAAACTATCGGTTCATCGTCTCATACAGGTCGGCCCATTCCGGGTTCATCGTCTCGATCAGCTCGAACTTCCATTTTCGGTGCCATCGCTTGATCTGCTTCTCCCTGCGAATGGCATTTTCGATGTCGTCGTACTCTTCGTACCAGACCAGCGCCTTCACGCCGTAGCGCGCGGTAAAGCCGGAAACGAGGCCGGTGCGATGCTCATACGCCCGTCTCGCAAGATCCGTCGTCACGCCCGTGTAGAGGGTCTCGTATGGCCGCGAGGCCATGATGTAGACCCATGACGCCACCCATCACCCTCCCCGGCTCGCCGATCCCGGATCTCGCTGACGCTCGTCCGGGAAGACGCGGCAAGGCAGTGCCCAACTCTCGCGCCCCGCCTGTCGCTCCATCCTCTCCCTCGCCCTCACGGGCAAGGCAGCGCCAACTCTCAAATCCCACCCTTCACACCACCCCCTCCGGCGTCATCCCGGGCAAGGCGAAGCCGCGACCCGGGATCGGAGAGCCACAAACCGGCCTGCCGCGCACCGCCGCTTTCCGCGTGCGCGGAAAGGCAGCGCCAACTCTCGAACCCCACCCTGCACACCACCCTCTCCGGCGTCATCCCGGGCAAGGCGAAGCCGCGACCCGGGACCGGAGAGCCACAAACCTGTCCGGCACGCGCGCCATCACCACGCGCGCCAGCGCTCACTCCACGATCTCCGCCGCTTCCAGCACCGCATGCAGCAGCACGTCGGCGCCGGCCCGCGCCCACTCCTTGGTGATCTCCTCGGCCTCGTTGTGCGACAGCCCGTCGACACAGGGGCACATGATCATCGCCGTCGGCGCGACCTTGTTGATCCAGCAGGCATCGTGACCGGCGCCGGAGATGATGTCCATGTGGCTGTAGCCGAGCTTTTCGGCGGCATTGCGCACGGCCTTGACGCAGGTCTCGTCGAAGGTCACGGGATCGAAATGGCCGACCGCCTCGATCGTCGCCATCAAGCCCAGATCCTCGGCGATCTTCGGCACGCGCGCCTCGAACTCCGCCTTCATCGCGTCCAGCGTCTGCCGGTCGGGCGAGCGGAAGTCGACGGTGAACACCACCTTGCCGGGGATGACGTTGCGCGAGTTGGGATAGACGTCGCAATGGCCGATGGCGCCGACCGCGCGCGGCTGGTGCTTCATCGCGATCTCGTGCACCAGCTCGGTCATCCGCGCCATGCCGAGGCCGGCATTGCGGCGCATCGGCATCGGCGTCGAGCCGGTATGGCTGTCCTTGCCGGTCACCGTCACCTCCAGCCACCACAGGCCCTGGCCGTGGGTGACGACGCCGATATCCTTGCCCTCGGCCTCCAGGATCGGGCCCTGCTCGATATGCAGCTCGAACATCGCGTGCATCTTGCGCGCGCCGACCGCTTCCTCGCCGACCCAGCCGATGCGCTTCAGCTCCTCGCCGACCGTCTTGCCGTCCGCGTCCTTGCGCGCATAGGCCCAGTCGAGGTCGTGCACCCCGGCAAAGACGCCGGAGGCCAGCATGGCGGGGGCAAAGCGCGTGCCCTCCTCGTTGGTCCAGTTGGCGACGACGATGGGCCGCCTGGTGCGGATGTTGAGGTCGTTGAGGGTGCGCACCAGTTCCAGGCCGCCGAGCACGCCGAGCACGCCGTCATATTTGCCGCCCGTCGGCTGGGTGTCGAGATGCGAGCCGACATAGACCGGCAGGGCGTCCGGATCGGTGCCCGGCCGCGTCATGAACATGTTGCCCATGGTGTCGACGCCCATGCTCATCCCGGCCGCCTCGCACCAGGCCTGGAACAGCTTGCGCCCCTCGTTGTCGGCATCGGTCAGCGTCTGGCGGTTGTTGCCGCCGGCAACGCCCGGGCCGATCTTCGCCATCTCCATCAGGGCGTCCCACAGGCGGTCGGCGTCGATGCGCAGGTTCTTGCCCGGTGCGGTCATTCAGGTCACTCCCTCGGTCGATCCTCAGCCGGCGGCGCCGGCCTCACTCCATGTTGGGAAAGGTATAGACGGCACCGTCCTTGATACCGGCCGGCCAGCGCGTCGTCACCGTCTTGAGGCGCGTGTTGAAGCGCACGCCTTCCATGCCGTAGATCGAATGGTCGCCGAACAGCGAGCGCTTCCAGCCGCCGAAGGAGAAATAGGCGACCGGCACCGGGATCGGCACGTTGATGCCGACCATGCCCACCTCGATCCGGTCGGCGAAGGCGCGCGCGGCATCGCCGTCGCGGGTGAAGATCGCGGTGCCGTTGCCGTATTCGTGCTCGTTGATCAGCGACAGCGCCTCGTCGTAGCCCTTGGCGCGCACCACCGACAGGACGGGACCGAAGATCTCCTCGCGGTAGATCGTCATGTCGCGGGTCACCCGGTCGAACAGGGTGCCGCCGACGAAATAGCCGTTCTCGTAGCCCTGCAGCGAGAAGCCGCGGCCGTCGACCAGCAACTCGGCGCCTTCCTTGACGCCCTGGTCGATGTAGCCGAGCACCTTGCGCATATGCGCCTCAGTCACCAGCGGGCCCATCTCCGCCTCGCGGTCGGTGGCCGGGCCGATCTTCAGCGCCTGCACGCGCGGAACCAGCTTTTCCACCAGCCGGTCGGCGGTCTCCTCGCCGATGGGAACGGCGACGGAGATCGCCATGCAGCGCTCGCCGGCCGAGCCGTAGCCGGCGCCCATCAGCGCGTCGGCGGCCTGGTCCATGTCGGCATCCGGCATGACGATCATGTGGTTCTTGGCGCCGCCCAGCGCCTGCACCCGCTTTCCATGCGCGGTGCCGGTCGCATAGACATATTCGGCAATCGGCGTGGAGCCGACGAAGGACACCGCCTTGACGTCCGGATGGGTCAGCAACACGTCGACCGCCTCCTTGTCGCCATGCACGACGTTGAGCACCCCGTCCGGGAAGCCGGCCTGGTGGAACAGGTCATAGACCACCATGACGGCGGAAGGGTCGCGCTCGGACGGCTTCAGCACGAAGGTGTTCCCGCAGGCAACCGCGATCGGATACATCCACAGCGGCACCATCGCCGGGAAGTTGAACGGGGTGATGCCGGCGACAACGCCGAGCGGCTGGCGGTCGGAATGGCTGTCGATGGCCGGGCCGACATTGCGGGCGAACTCGCCCTTCAAGAGATGCGGGATGCCGCAGGCGAATTCCACCACCTCGATGCCGCGCGCCACCTCGCCCAAGGCATCGTCATGGGTCTTGCCGTGTTCGGCCGAGATCGCCCTCGCGATGTCGTCGGCATGGGCGGAAAGCAGTTCCTTGAAACGGAACATCATGCGCGCGCGCTTCAAGGGCGGCGTGTCGCGCCAGGCAGGGAAGGCGGCCTTGGCCGCGGCGATCGCCTCCGCCACCTCGGCGGCGCTCGACAGCGGCAGGACGGCGGTCTGTTCGCCCGTCGCCGGGTTGAACACCGCTTGCGTCCTCGTCGAGCGGGAGACGACACGCGCCCCGCCGATGGCGTTCTCGATGCTGGCAAGGCCGGACTTCGGCATGTTCCCTCCGCTCGCCCGGCGCGACATGCGGTTCCGGGCGCCCTCGTGCGTCTGCGATCGCGGCCGGGATCGGCGGGAAGCCACGCACGCGCGCCGGCCTCTCCTGTCCTCTCCCTCGATGCCTCTCCGGCATCGGGCGGCGCTGGTCGCGCCGCCGGCCATTCCCCGTTCCGGATGGTTCGGCCATCCGGGCGGCCTTCGCGTCCTCGCGCTCCGGCCGAAATCTGAAAGGTGCGCGGCCCCGGTCTGTTGTGCCCGCCGGGTTGCCAGTCGCGTCTTTGCCATTGCGCCAGGCGGAAAAACCTGACCAAATGGTCAAATCGAGCGTAGGAAGGCTTGACCATCCGGTCAAGATCATTTTTTCGGCTCGCCTGCCGAATTGGCACTCACCGCAGCGGACGGCCCGGAGAGATGAGCGGCACGGACAGGTTAAAAGGCAGGGCGCAGGCCCGAATACCGGACAGGACGCAGAAGAGCGCGATCCGGGCGGAGAACGAGCGCGTCATCCTCAAGGCGGCCGAGGAGGTCTTCGCGCAGAGCGGCTTTCGCGGCGCCACCACCGGCATGATCGCCGACCGGGCCGGCATCCCCAAGGCCAACCTGCACTATTATTTCCCGACCAAGGAAGTGCTCTACCGGCGGGTGGTCGAGCATATCTTCAACATCTGGCTGGAGGCGGCGAACTCCTTCGACGAGAGCGACGATCCGGTCGAGGCGCTGACCAGCTACATCGCCAAGAAGATGGACATCTCGCGCGCCCATCCGATGGGCTCCAAGGTCTGGGCCAACGAGATCCTGCACAAGGCGCCGGTGATCCAGGACTATCTGGAGACCACCTTGCGCGAGTGGACCGCCTCCCGCGTCGCGGTGATCGAGCGCTGGATCGCCAGCGGCCGGATCGCGCCGATCGACCCGCAATACCTGCTGTACATGATCTGGGCGACGACCCAGCACTATGCCGACTTCAACCACCAGATCGACACGCTGAACGGCGGCCGGCCGCTCTCCGATGCCCAGTTCGAGGACGCCAAGCGCACGGTGACCGGCATCATCCTCGCCGGCATCGGCGCTGTCCCCCCGGCCGGGCTTGCCGCCGCCGGGCCGCCGCGCGATGCTGCCGCCCGCAACGGCGCGGCCCGATGACCGCCGCAATGGCGCCCGACAGCGAAGGACAGCAGCAGATGGAGGCAGGCCGGATACCGGACGCAGGCACCGAGCCCGAAAGCGACGGCGCCCCGCGCACCCGCATCCAGGAGAAGAACCGCGCCCGCATCCTCGAGGCGGCGCTCGGCACCTTCTCGCGCTTCGGCTATCGCGGCGCCCGCGTCGACCAGATCGCCGAGGACGCGGGCATGTCGAAGTCGAACCTGCTCTATTATTTCGGCTCCAAGTCGGAGATCTACAAGGCGGTGCTCGCCGACCTGCTCGACCGCTGGCTGGCGCCCTTGCGCACGCTCGATCCGGATGGCGACCCGCGCAAGGAACTCACCGCCTATATCGAGCAGAAGCTGCAATTTTCCGCCGACTATCCGCAGGCCTCGCGCCTCTTCGCCAACGAGATGCTGCAGGGCGCGCCGGTGATCCGCGACGTGCTGGCAGGACCGCTGAAGGCGCTGGTCGACGAGAAGTCGCAGGTGCTGCGCCACTGGGCGGAGCGCGGCCGCATCCGGCCGGTCGACCCCACCCACCTCATCTTCCTGATCTGGGCGACGACCCAGACCTATGCCGACTTCGCCCCGCAGATCGAGGCGATCACCGGCACCGGCGTCCATGACGAGGCGTTCCGCCGCCAGGCGCTGCAGGCGTTGACCGACCTGATCTTCGGCGGGCTGCTGCCGCGGCCCGGTTCGCCTTGATCTTGCCCTTACCGCCTGTATCCTGCTTTTTTGCAAGGGACGTGCGTCGCCGTCCCCGATCGACCCTGCGACCCGACCGGGAGACCGCATGCGCAAGGCCCTCGTTTTCGCCGCCCTTCTGCTCTTTGCCCCGCTGACGCTGGCCGGTCCGGCGCTCGCCGCCAAATGCGGCAACAACGCCGCCGGCTTCCCGGCCTGGCTCGCCAGCTTCAAGCGCGAGGCGGTGGCCGCCGGCATTTCCAGCCGCACGGTGGAGGCGGCGCTCGGCGGCATGACCTATAACAGCCGGGTGATCCGGCTCGACCGCAACCAGAAATCCTTCAAACTGTCCTTCGAGGAATTCCTCGCCCGCCGCGCCCCGCCCTCGACCATCGCCATGGGCAAGCGGCGGCTGCAGCAGCATGCCGTGCTGCTCGACCGGGTCGAGCGCAGCTATGGCGTGCCGAAGGAGATCATCGTCGCGATCTGGGGGCTGGAATCGGGCTTCGGCGGCTTCATGGGCGACATCCCGATCTTCTCCTCGCTCTCGGCGCTCGCCTATGACTGCCGCCGCTCCGAGTTCTTCACCAAAGAGCTGATGAGCGCGCTCAGGATCGCCGACCGCGGCTTCATGCGGATTTCCGAGATGAAGGGCGCCTGGGCCGGCGAGATCGGCCAGACCCAGTTCCTCGCCTCCAGCTACGAGCGCTTTGCGGTCGATTTCGACGGCGACGGCCGGCCGAACCTGATCCACAGCCATGCGGACGTCTTTGCCTCGACCGCCAATTTCCTGCGCCAGCACGGCTGGAAGCCCGGCGGCGACTGGGCACCGGGCAGCCACAATTACGGGGTGCTGCGCGACTGGAACCGGGCGGAGGTCTATCGCCGCACCATCGCCCATATGGCGAGCGAGCTGCGCCGCTAGAGCCCTTTCGTGTAACCCCTTCCGCGGGCGGTCACGCCGCCCGCTAGCTTGGTTTTTCTGCGGGCGGTCAAGCCGCCCGCACGTGACCGAGAAAACTCTCGATCTGCCGCGACAGCGCCGCCGACTGGTCGGACAGTTGCGAGGCCGCCGCCAGCACCTCGCTTGCCGCCTCGCTGGCGTCGGAGGCCGCGGCGGTGACCCCGGAGATGTTGCGCGAGACGTCGGCCGTGCCCGTCGAGGCCTCGGCGACATTGCGCGCGATCTCCACCGTCGCCTGGCCCTGGCTGCCGACCGAGTCGAAGATCTCGGACGAGATGTCGCTCATCCGGCGGATCGTCTCGCCGATCGCCTTGATCGCCTCGGCCGCGCCGAGCGAGGCCGCCTGCATGTCGGCGATCTGCCTGCTGATGTCGGAGGTCGCCCTGGCGGTCTGGTCGGCCAGTTGCTTGACCTCGCCGGCGACGACGGCGAAGCCCTTGCCGGCTTCGCCCGCCCGCGCCGCCTCGATGGTGGCGTTGAGCGCCAGAAGGTTGGTCTTGGCCGCGACGTCCTCGATCATGATGACGATCGAGCCGACGCGCTCGGCGGCGGCGGCGAGCCCGGCCACCTGCTTGTTGGTCTCTTCCACCTCGGCCACCGCCGTCTCGGCGATCTCGCTCGAGCGGCCGGCCTGGCTGCGGATTTCCGTCACCGAGGACGACAGTTCCTCGGTCGCGCCGGCGACGGAGGCGACATTGGCCGAGGCCTGTTCGGAGGCGGCGGCAACGGCGATCGCCTGCCCCGAAGTGCGTTCGGCGACGCTCGACAGGCCCGACGCGGTGCTCTTCAGCCGCTCGGCCGCCTGGGTCAGCGCGCTCACCGAGGAGCCGACCGCCTCGTCGAAACTGTCGGCCAGGCGCATCATGTCGGCTCGCCGCATCTCGGCGGCATCGCGCTCCTTCTCCGCCTCGCGCTGGCGCAGCCGCTCGGTTTCCAGCGCGTTCTCGCGGAACAGGGCGAGCGCCCGGCCAAGCGCGCCGATCTCGTCCTGCCGGTCGACGAAGGGCGCCTGCGTGTCGAGCTGGCCGTCCGCCAGCAGCCGCATGCGCTCGGTCACCACGCCGAGCGGGCTGGTCACCCGGCGGCCGACCAGGAACAGCAGCAGCGCGGCCAGCACCAGGCCGATGCCGAGAAAGCCGAGCTGCCGATAGACATGCGCCTCGGCGGCAGCGGCGGTTTCCGCCGCCGCGACCTCGGCCTGGGCCAGCGCCTCGATGGCGATGGAGGCGATGGCGTCGAGCGTGGGCAGCGTCGCGGCCATCCACTCGGCCAGGGCGAGCGGCGGGGTGGTGCCGGCCTGCAGGGCCAGGAACTGGCGCTCGCTCAGCTCGCGGAAGCCGGCATTGTAGATCGCATCCGTATCGGTGAAGGCCTTGGCGAGCCCAGGCGACAGCGGCAGGTCGCCGAGCAGCGACCGGGCCATCTTCAGCGACGCCAGCGCCGAGGCCGTGGACCCGTAGAACCTGCGCGTGGCATCGTCCGGCAGCGCGACGCCCGAGGTCGCGTTGGAGACGAGAAGCGAGGCCTCGCCCGCCGTGCTGCGCGCATCCAGGGCGGCGGACTGGGAGGCCAGCAGCGCGTCGACGACCGGATCCTTGTACTGGACGCGGGTGCCGAGCTCGCCGGCAAAGGCGAAATTGGCGTTGATCTGGCTGGTCAGTTCATCGCGCCAGCGCTCGGCCACCGCGCCGCGCCGGGCCGCATCCGTTTGCTCCAGCGCGGCGTCGACCTCCTGCATCAGCGCGAAAAGCCGGTCGCGCGCGCCGGTGAATTCCGCCAGCCGGGCGTCGCGGTCGCTGATCGAGGACTGTTCGATGGCGCTCACGACCCGTTCGGCCGCGGAGCGTCCGGCAAGGCGCAACTCGCGCGTGCGCTCCGTCAGGCCGACCACATCCGCCTTCAGGTCGCGGAAGCTGTTGCCGCGGTCGAGGCGCAGATACAGCAGGGTATCGAGCAGCGGCGCCGCGATCCGCGCGATGTCCTGCACCTGGCGGGCGGTCTGGAACTCCGTCCAGGCCGACCGGGCCGACAGGGCGAGCAACACCCCGATCGCCAGCGTGAACCCCAGGAACGAGGCGCGCAAAATGGTGGATACGCTGATCTTGGTCATAAGTTCGCCGGACCTCCTGGCGTCGTCTCCCGTCTCCCAGGCGATTGATCGCCGCAAACTGCCAAGATCGGGTTAACGCAGGGGAACCTGCGGACCAGCGCCGCGCCGGAAACGACGAGGCCGGGCCCGCCGCGCGGACGGACCCGGCCTCGCAGTTGGTGCCCGTTGGCGGCAACCGTTACCGCGCCGCCGACGGGCACCCTTCGATCATTCCGCCGCTTCCGCCACCCGGTTCGGGTTGTTCGGATGGGTCGTCCAGTTGGCGTAGTTCGGGTTGATCGGCTTGCCGGTGCGCGGGTCGCTGCCCTCGGTGATCTGCTCCAGGGTGATGCAGTCCTCGACCGGGCAGACCGAGACGCACAGGTTGCAGCCGACGCATTCCTCGTCGATCACCTCGAAATGGCGCAAGCCGTCCTTCATCGCGGTGATCGCCTGGTGCGAGGTGTCCTCGCAGGCGATGTGGCAGCGGCCGCACTTGATGCAGGCATCCTGGTCGATGCGCGCCTTGACCACATAGTTGAGGTTGAGCCGCTGCCAGTCGGTGACCTTGGGCACCGCCCGCCCGACCACCTGGTCGATCGAGGTATAGCCCTTCTCGTCCATCCAGTCGGACAGGCCGTCGATCAGGTCCTCGACGATGCGGAAGCCATAGGTCATCGCCGCCGTGCAGACCTGCACCGTGCCGGCGCCCAGCGCCATGAACTCGGCCGCGTCCCGCCATGTGGTGACGCCGCCGATGCCGGAGATCGGCAGGCCGTGCGTCTGCGGATCGCGGGCGATCTCGGCGACCATGTTGAGGGCGATCGGCTTCACCGCCGGGCCGCAATAGCCGCCATGGGCGCCCTGTCCGTCGATGGTCGGATAGGGGGCCATCTGATCGAGATCGACCGAGACGATGGAGTTGATCGTGTTGATCAGCGACACCGCGTCGGCCCCGCCCGCATGGGCGGCGCGGGCCGGGTTGCGGATGTCGGTGATGTTCGGCGTCAGCTTGACGATCACCGGCATGCGCGTGTGCTGTTTGCACCAGCGCGTCACCATCTCGATATATTCGGGCACCTGGCCGACGGCCGAGCCCATGCCGCGCTCGGACATGCCGTGCGGACAGCCGAAGTTCAGCTCGACGCCGTCGGCCTCCGTCTCCTCGACGCGCTTCAGGATATCGATCCAGTTCCGCTCCTCGCAGGGCACCATCAGCGACACGACCAGCGCCCGGTCCGGCCAGTCGCGCTTGACCTGCTTGATCTCGCGCAGGTTCACCTCCAGCGGGCGGTCGGTGATCAGCTCGATATTGTTGAACCCGATGAGCGAGCGGTCCGGCCCGTGGATCGCGCCGTAGCGCGGGCCGTTGACGTTGACCACCGCCGGGTCCTCGCCCAGCGTCTTCCAGACGACGCCGCCCCAGCCCGCCTTGAAGGCGCGGACGACGTTGTATTCCTTGTCGGTCGGCGGCGCGGAGGCCAGCCAGAACGGGTTCGGCGACTTGATGCCGAGAAAATTGCTGCGAAGATCGGCCATCTGAGAATCCTCCCCACGGATGTTCGGGAGTGAAAGCTAAGGGTTCGGGAGACCTGCCGCGCTCAGGCGGTCAGCGCCGCATGGATCGAGGCCGCGGCGATCTTGCCGTCCTCGACCGAGGCGACCGTCAGGTCCTCGCCGCCGGCGACGCAATCGCCGCCGGCCCACACGCCGGCAAGCGAGGTGCGGCGGTCGGCATCGACGCCGATCCGGCCGCCATCGAGCTCCAGCGCCTCGCTGCCGCCCAGCGCGTCCGGCACGAAGGTCTGGCCGATCGCCTTGAACACCTGGTCCGCTTCCAGCGTGACCGTCTCGCCGGTTCCCGTCAGCCGGCCGGCGCTGTCGGGCAGCATCCGCTCCAGCTCGATGGCCCGCACATGGCCGCCCTCGCCGATCAGCCGGCGCGGCGCCAGACACTCGCGGATCACCACCCCGTTGGTCAGGGCGATCTCCTGCTCATAGGCGCTGGCCTTCATCGCCTCGCGGTCGCGGCGATAGGCGATGGTCACCTCTTCCGCGCCGAGGCGCTTGATCTGCACGGCGATGTCGATGGCGGTCATGCCGCCGCCGATCACCACGACCTTGCGGCCGACCGGCAGGGCGGAGAGGTCCTGCGCCTGGCGCAGCTCGGCGATATAGGCGACCGCGTCGATGACGCCGGCCAGGTCCTCGCCCTCGGTCTTCAGCGCATTGACGCCGCCGAGCCCCATGCCGAGGAACACCGCGTCGAAGTCGCGGCGCAGACCTTCCAGCGTGACGTCGCGGCCGAGCGCCTTGTTACACTCCACGGTGATGCCGCCGATCGAAAGGACGAAGTCGACCTCCGCCTGGGCGAAATCCTGCGTCGTCTTGTAGGCGGCGATGCCGTATTCGTTGAGGCCGCCGAGCTTGGGACGGGCCTCGAAGATCGTCACGTCATGGCCCTGGCGCGCCAGGGCATGGGCACAGGAAAGCCCGGCCGGGCCGCCGCCGACGACGGCAACGCGCTTACCCGTGGGAGCGGCGCGCTCGTAAGGCAGGGATGCATCCCGCGCGAGAAACGTATCCGTCGCATGGCGCTGCAGCAGGCCGATGGACACGGGCCGGTCCTCGGCGAGGTTGCGCACGCAGGCCTCCTCGCACAGGGTCTCGGTCGGACAGACGCGGGCGCACATGCCGCCGAGAATGTTCTGCTCGAAGATCGTCTTGGCCGAGCCGAGCGGATTGCCGGTGGCGATCTGGCGGATGAATTTCGGGATGTCGATCGAGGTCGGACAGGCGATCGTGCAGGGCGCGTCGTAGCAGAAATAGCAGCGATCCGCCTCGACCCGCGCCTCATGGACGCCGAGCGGCGGATGCAGGTCCTCGAAATTCTCCAGGTAGTCGTCGGCCGTCAGGCGCCCCGCGCGAATGTCGGGGGTCACGAGTGCATCAGCCATGGCTGCACCTCCGATAGCACCGGGCCGCTGCCGCGGGTCCGGCGTCGATGTTCTCCTCTGGAGCGCAGGCGATCCGTTTCGTCGTCGGACCGGGACCGGAAGGGGGTCCCGCTGTCGGCCTGCGCCGGCTCTGGCGATTTGCTTGGCAGATCTCCTCGGCAGATCTGCCAAGAAGATCTCAATGGCGCGCGCCTCGTTGGTTGGGAGCGCGTCCGGGGTCATTGGGCCGAATTTTGACCAAATAGTCAAATTTTTTGTGAGCCGTCCGAATCCGGCCGATCCCGGCAGCACTTGGCCGGCGGCGACGGCCATGCGATATGCGGGGGAACAGGCCGCATCGCGGCAGAAACATCTTCACGGGAGAGAGATCGGTGACGCAGCCCGTCCTTCACGACTACTGGCGTTCGTCCGCAAGCTACCGCGTGCGCATCGCGCTCAACCTGCTCGGCATCGCCTATCGGGCGGCCCCGGTGAACCTGCTCACCGGCGCCCACCGGGCGGCGGAGAACCTTGCCCGCAATCCGCAAGGGCTGGTGCCGACGCTGGAGATCGACGGAAAGGTGCTGACCCAGTCGCTCGCGATCATCGAATATCTGCACGAGACCCGCCAGCCGGCCTCGACCCTGCTGCCGGGCGATGCCCTTGGCCGCCACCGGGTCCGCGCGCTGTCCCATGCCATCGCCATGGAGATCCACCCGGTCTGCAACCTGTCGGTCGCCAGTCACGTCGCCGAGCTCGCCGGCGGCGGCGACGAGACCAAGGCCGCCTGGATGCGTACCTTCATCGGCAAGGGGCTCTCGGCGCTGGAGCGCATGCTCGACGATCCCCGCACCGGGCGGTTCTGCCACGGCGACACGCCGACGCTCGCCGACCTATGCCTGGTGCCGCAGATCTACAATGCCCGCCGCTGGGGCGTCGACCTCGCCACCCTGCCGAAGCTGGTGGCCATCGACGCGGCCTGCAACGCGCTGGAGCCCTTCGCCGCCGCCCATCCCGACCGCATCGGCGCCCCCGCCTGAGACGGGGCGTGTTGGACGGCGCAGACGCCCGGCCCCGCAGTGCCGTCCATCCGCGCACCCCACGCGCCCACCCCTTCCTGGCGTCCTCCCGGACGGCGCGCAGCGCCGATCCGGGACCGGCGAGCCGAGGGCCTACGGGGCCCGCTTCCGACAGGCAGTGACCCTTACTCCAGCCCCTCGAACAACGCCGTCGACAGGTAGCGCTCGGCGAAGGAGGGAATGATCACGACGATGCGCTTGCCCTTCATCTCTGCCCGCGCGCCGACCTTGAGCGCCGCCGCGATGGCAGCGCCGGAGGAGATGCCGACCGGCAGGCCCTCGACCCGCGCCGCCTTGCGCGCCATCTCGAAGGCCTCGTCATTGCTCACGGTGACGACCTCGTCATAGGCCGCCGTGTCGAGGATGCCGGGCACGAAGCCGGCGCCGATGCCCTGGATCTTGTGCGGGCCGGGCGTGCCGCCGGACAGGATCGGGCTGTCGGCCGGCTCGACCGCGACCACATGCAGGCCGGGCTTGCGCGCCTTCAGCACCGAGGCGACGCCGGTGATCGTGCCGCCGGTGCCGATGCCGGAGACGAACACGTCGACCGTGCCGTCCGTGTCGTTCCAGATCTCCTCGGCGGTGGTGCGGCGGTGGATCGCCGGGTTGGCCGGGTTCTCGAACTGCTGCGGCATCACCGCGCCGTCGATCTCCTTGACCATCTCCTCGGCGCGGGCCACGGCGCCCTTCATGCCCTTCGGACCCTCGGTCAGCTCCAGCTCGGCGCCGAGCAGTTTCAGCATCTTGCGCCGCTCGATCGACATGGTCTCCGGCATCACCAGGATCAGCCGGTAGCCCTTGGCGGCGGCGACGAAGGCGAGCGCGATGCCGGTATTGCCGGAGGTCGGCTCGACGAGGGTGGTCTTGCCGGGGACGATCTTGCCCTCGGCCTCCAGCGCCTCGATCATCGACACGCCGATGCGGTCCTTGACGCTGGAAATCGGGTTGAAGAATTCGAGCTTGCCGAGGATCTCCGCCTCGACGCCGGCCTCGCTCGCCAGCCGGTCGAGCCGCACGAGCGGCGTGTCGCCGATGGTTTCGGTGATCGAGGCATAGATGCGGCCGCGGCCGGGCTTCTTGTCGCTCATGCTGAACTCCCTTGGTCTCGCCGGATCGCGCAAGGCCCGGCGCGTCATTCTCTCCCAATCTAGGCAGGCATCGTCGCCCTGACGAGCCCCTGCCGTCGCCGGAAACCGCGCAAGCCTGGAACTTCAATCCGAAATCGGCCGGTTCTTTGGAAAAACATACCCCAATGCGGGATCAATGATGCCCGGTCGAGCCGAAGCCGCCTTCGCCGCGCCGGGTCTCGTCCAGCTCGTTGACCTCGATCAGCTCGGCCCGCGCCACCGGCGCCACCACCATCTGGGCGATGCGGCTGCCGCGCTCCACGGTGAAGGGCTCCTCGCCGAGATTGATCAGGATCACCTTCACCTCGCCGCGATAGTCCGGGTCGATGGTGCCGGGCGTGTTGAGCACGGTGACGCCGTGGCGCGCGGCAAGGCCGGAGCGCGGGCGCACCTGCGCCTCCGTATGCGGCGGCAGGGCGATGGCGATGCCGGTCGGCACCAGCGCGCGGGCGCCCGGCGCGATCACCAGCGGCGCCTCGACGGCGGCGAGAAGGTCCATGCCGGCGGCCTCCTCGCTCTGGTAGGAGGGCAGCGGCAGGTCGAGGCCATGGGCAAGGCGGCGCACGCGCAGGGGAAGGGTCATGGGCTGGGATCCGTGTGTGGATGCGGGAAACATGGGCAAAACGGACTGAAGACGGGCTTGCGGGAGGGCAGCCGCCTCACGCCGGGCCGCTCCACGCCGGGCCGCCTCACGCCGGGCCGAGTGTGGCGGCGAGCCGGCGGGCGATCTCGGCGACCAGCCGGCGCGCCACCTCGTCCTTGGCCAGCGTCGGCCAGTCGGTGACGCCGTCATGGCCGACCAGCCGCACGGTGTTGGCATCGCCCCCCATGACGCCGGTTTCCGGCGACACGTCATTGGCGACGATCAGGTCCGCGCCCTTGCGCTGCAGCTTGCCGCGGGCATTGTCGACGACGTCGTTGGTTTCGGCGGCAAAGCCGACGACGAGGCGCGGGCGCGCGGTCGGGTGACGGCCGATCGTGGCGAGAATGTCCGGGTTTTCGGCGAGCGCCAGCACCGGCACCTTGCCGCTGCCGTCCTTCTTGATCTTGCGCCCGCTCTCGCTGTCGCTGCGCCAGTCGGCGACGGCCGCCGCCATCACCGCGACATCGGCCGGCAGCGCCGCCTCGACGGCGGCCAGCATCTGCCGCGCGGTCTCCACCTTCACCACCGTCACGCCCGGCGGATCGGCCAGCGTCACCGGCCCGCTGACCAGCGTCACGCGGGCGCCGTGCCGCGCCATCCAGCCGGCGATGGCATGGCCCTGCTTGCCGGAGGAGCGGTTGGCGATGTAGCGCACCGGGTCGATCGGCTCATGCGTCGGCCCGGAGGTGATCAGCACATGCCGGCCGGCAAGGTCCTGCGGCACCGGTGTGAGCATGGCTTCCAGCGCGGCGACGATCTCCAGCGGCTCGGCCATCCGGCCGAGGCCCGCCTCGCCGCTCTCGGCCATTTCGCCGGCATTCGGCCCGACGAAGGCAAGCCCGTCGCGGGCAAGCTGGCCGACATTGCGGCGGGTCGCGGGACTTGCCCACATCGCCGGGTTCATCGCCGGGGCGAGCAACACCGGCTTGTTCGCGGCGAGCAGCACGGCGCTGGCGAGATCGCCGGCAAGCCCGGCCGCCATCTTCGCCATCAGGTCGGCGGTCGCCGGCGCGACGACGATGGCATCGACCTCGCGCGACAGGCGGATATGGCCGACATCGTGCTCGTCGTCGCGGTCGAAGAGATCGGTGAACACCTTGTCGCCGGCGAGCGCGCCGGCCGCCATCGGCGTGACGAAGCGGCAGGCGCCCTCGGTCATCACCACCCGCACGCTCGCCCCGCGCTCGCGCAACCGGCGGATCAGGTCGAGGCTCTTATAGGCGGCGATGCCGCCGCCGATGATGAGAAGGATGCGCGTGTCAGTGAGGCTCAACGGTCCCTCCCGCGGGCTGGATGACGGGTGGCGGCGGCTGTCGCCGTCAGCTTCCCGAGCCGAAGGCGCGCGGCGCCGGCGAGATCACCCGCGAACCGCTGCCCGTCACCTCGTAGACCGCAAGGCCGCGCTCGTTGCGCCCGTCGCGGTCGAAGCGGAAGACGCCGTCGATGCCGAGGAAGCCGTCGCGGTTGGTCAGCACCCGCTCGGAAAACCGCGCCGGGCCGGCGGAGCGCACAAGGCCGGCGGCGAGGATCGTCGCGTCATAGGCGAGCGAGGCGTTGCGCGGCGGCTGGCTGCCATAGCGCGCCTGGTAGCGCGAGGCGAAGGCCTGGAAGCCGGACCCGTCCGGACCCGGATACCAGGCGCCGGTCAGCGGCGCCGCGTTCAGCACCTGCGGCGTTTCCCACTGGCCGCTGCCGAGCAGCCGGGTCTGGCCGAGATTGACGCCCCCGGTGGACAGGGTCTGCGCCACGAAGGGCGCGACATTGCCGGCCGGCACGAAGATCGCGTCGATCTGCGCTGCGTTGGCGGCGATTCGCCCGGCCTTGGCGGCAATGTCGGTGGTGTCGTTGCCGCTCAGGCTGTAGCGCTCGATGGAGACGATACGCCCGCCGGCCCGGCCGACCTCCTGGCGGAAGGCGGCCTCGACCACCGCGCCATAGGTGTCGTCGGGCAGGAGCGCGGCGAAGGAGCGCTTGCCCTGGCGCGAGGCGTGGGAGACGATCCGCGCCACGTCGCTGCGCGGCAGGAAGCTCAGCAGATAGACGCCGCGCGAGGCGACGGATTCGTCGCTGGAAAAGGCGACGACCGGAATGCCGGAGGAGCGCGCGGTCGCGCCCGCCCCGCCGACCGCCGGCGCGAAGACCGGCCCGAGAATCAGTTCCGCCCCTTCCGCGATCGCCGCCTGGGCGGCGGCCTGCGCGCCCTGCGCCGTGCCGCCGCTGTCCTTGATCAGGATCTGCACGTCGGCGCCCTGGAAGTCGGACAGCGCCAGTTCGGCGGTGTTGCGGAACACGCTGGCGATGGAGGAGGCATTGCCGCCGCCGCTCATCGGCAGCAGCATGGCGACGCGCACCGATCCCTGGCCGAGCGTCTCGCCGCTCGGGGCGGGCGGACCCGACGGCGTCGAGGGGTAGCCCGGATACTCGCCCATGGTCGAGCCGCTGCAGCCGGCAAGCGCCAGGGCAGCTCCGAGCGAGAGCGCAAGGACGGATCGCCGCGCATGCATCATCTTGTCCAGACCTCCAAGCACTGTCCCCGATCTCCCGTTTGCCCGGCCCCGTCTGCCCAAGGCATCCGCCGGAAATGCTTATCAGCCCCGCCCGCCGGCTGCAAATCCTCGCTCGCCGCCTTGGCCTTGCCGGCGTTTCCTGCCAAAACGGGCGAAAGCCCGCCGCGCGGGCTCCCGTTCGCATGAAAGCCGACCGCATGTCCTCCACCGAGCCGGACCAGAGCGAAGCGCCGAAGCCGGCCTCCCGCGATTTCTTCATCGGCGCCCATCGCATGACGGCGCCCTCGCTCGCCTGCGGCCTTTATATCGTCGCGACACCGATCGGCAATCTCGGCGACATGACGGTGCGCGGGCTGGAGGTGCTGGCGGGCGCCGATCTCGTCGCCTGCGAGGACACGCGCGTCACCGCGGTCCTGATGCAGCGCTTCGGGCTGAAGACGCCGCTCACCGCCTATCACGAGCACAATGCCCAGAAGGTCCGCCCGCGGCTGATGGCGGCGCTGGAGGCCGGAAAGGCCATCGCGCTGGTCTCCGATGCCGGCACGCCGCTCGTCTCCGATCCCGGCTACCGGCTGGTGCGCGAGGTGGTCGAGGCCGGCCACAAGGTCTTCCCGGTGCCCGGCGCCAGCGCGCCGCTCGCCGCCCTCGTCGCCTCCGGCCTGCCGTCGGACACGTTCTGCTTTGCCGGCTTCCTGCCGCAGAAGGGCGGGCCGCGCCTTGCCCGGCTGGAGGAGCTCTCGCGCATTCCCGCGACGCTGATCTTCTTCGAAAGCCCGCACCGCATCGCCGCCTCGCTCGCCGACATGGCGCAGGTGTTCGGCGGCGCGCGGGAGGCGGCGGTCGCCCGCGAGATCACCAAGCGCTTCGAAACCTTCGAGCGCGGCACGCTGGAGGACTTGGCCCGCCATTTCGCGGAAGGCCCGGCGCGCGGCGAGTTCGTGGTGGTGATCGCCCCGCCGCCGGATCGGCCTGAAGCCGAGGCGGGCGATGCCGACGCGCTGCTCGCCGAGGCGCTGAAAACCATGAAGGCGGCGGGCGCCGCCAAGCATGTGGCGCAGCTCACCGGCCTCGACCGCAAGGAGCTTTACGCCCGCGCCCTGGAGATCAAGGCGAAGTGAGGCCGCGCGCCGCTCCTTTGCCCTGCCGTGCCGCCCGTGCTACTCGGGCGGTTGAGCCTCGTCACCCCGACCCTGCGGAGCGCCGCGCATGACCAAGATCATCATGGTGTTCTTCGCCGCCGTCGCCGCGATCCAGGTGATCAAGCCGCTCGGCTGGCCGGGGCTGAAGCACCGCCGCGATGCCTGGAAGCTCGCCGTCGGCGGCTTTCTCGTCACCGTGCTGGCGGTGATCCTCGCCGCCATGTTCCAGCCCTCCGCATGAGTGCGGGCGGCGCGCAAGGTCCGGGCCGCACCCGCCGCCGGCGGCGCGGCGCCTACCGGCTGGGGCTGAGGGCCGAAACGCTCGCCGCGCTCTATCTGCGGGCGAAGGGCTGGCGGATCCTCGCCCGGCGCTTTCGCGCCGGCAGCGGCGAGATCGACATCATTGCCCGGCGCGGCGACACCATTGCCTTCATCGAGGTCAAGGCGCGCGCCGACCGGGACGCGGCGCTTGCCGCGATCACCCCGGCGACCCGGCGCCGGATCGCCGCCGCTGCCCGGACCTGGTGCGCCGGGCGCGAGGATCTCAGCCTTATGACGCTGCGCTTCGACGCGGTGCTGGTCTGCCCCTGGGCGCTGCCGGTGCATGTCGCCGACGCCTTCACCGTCGCGGAAGCGTGAGCGGCCGGGCCGCTCTGGACAAAGCCCGGCGCGGGCCGCATATCCTGTCCCCAACCGCGGGGCGTCCGCCCCGCCTTCCCGTCCGTCGTTCAGCGCGCCGATCCGGCGCCGGAGACCTTCCCCGGAGACCTTCCGATGACCTCTTCCACCCCTTCGACCGCCGGCCAGGCCTCCCCCCGGCTGAAGGTCGCGGTCCAGATGGACCACATTTCCTCGATCAACATCGCCGGCGACAGCGCCTTCGCGATGATGCTGGAGGCGCAGGCGCGCGGCCACGCGCTCTTCCACTACACGCCGGACCGGCTGGCGATGACCGGCGACACGGTCACCGCCGCGCTGGAGCCGGTCACCGTGCGCGACGAGCCGGGCAACCACTTCACCCTCGGCGAGCGGAAACTGACCGACCTTGCCGAGATGGACGTGATCCTGATGCGCCAGGACCCGCCCTTCGACATGGCCTATGTCGCGGCGACCCACATGCTGGAGAAGATCCACCCCAAGACCCTGGTGGTGAACGACCCGGCCTCGGTGCGCAACGCGCCGGAAAAGCTCTTCGTCACCGAGTTCCCCGACCTGATGCCGGAGACCCTGATCACCCGCGACCGCGCCGCCATCGACGCCTTCCGCGCCGAGCATGGCGACATCGTCATGAAGCCGCTGTTCGGCCATGGCGGGGCGGCGGTGTTCCGCATCACCTCGGACGATCTCAACTACGGCTCGCTCTACGATTTCTTCGCCGTCACCTTCCGCGAGCCCTGGGTGATCCAGCGCTTCCTGCCGGAGGTCTCCAAGGGCGACAAGCGCATCCTTCTCGTCGACGGCGAGTTCGCCGGGGCGGTCAACCGGGTGCCGCAGGAGGGGGACCTGCGCTCCAACATGGTGCGCGGCGGCGCGGCGCGGGAGGCCGACCTCACCCCGCGCGAGCGCGAGATCTGCGCAAGGCTTGGCCCGGCCTTGCGCGACAAGGGCCTGATCCTCGTCGGCATCGACGTCATCGGCGGCTACCTGACGGAGATCAACGTCACCGCCCCGACCGGCATCCGCGCCGTCGCCCGCCTCGGCGGACCCGACATCGCCGCCCGTGTCTGGGACGTGGTCGAGGCCAAGCGGGCCGGCGCGTAAGCGCTCCGCCCCTCTCCTCGCGCCCCGCCCCTCTCCCTCCCTCTCCTCGCCGTGGTTGTGACCGACCTGCGGTTGCGCTAGGTTGCAGTCCATTGCGGTTGCAGCGGTTTCGCGCAAGCCATTGCGGCGGGGCGAGGGGGGCGGTCAATCAATGGTCTCGCGGGTCACCACGGTCGCGTTCCAGGGCATCGAGGCGAAACCTGTCGACGTGCAGGTGCAGATCGGCCCCGGCCAGGTCGCCTTCACCATTGTCGGCCTGCCGGACAAGGCGGTGGGCGAGAGCCGCGAGCGGGTGCGCTCGGCGCTGATCGCCTCCGGCCTGTCGCTGCCGGCCAAGCGCGTCACGGTCAATCTCGCGCCGGCCGACCTCCCCAAGGAAGGCTCGCATTTCGACCTGCCCATCGCGCTCGCCCTGATGGCGGCGATGGGGGCGCTGCCGGCGGCCGAGCTGGAGCGCTATGTGGTGCTCGGCGAGCTGGCGCTGGACGGCACGATCTCGCCCGTCGCCGGAGTGCTGCCGGCGGCGATCGGCGCCAACACGCTGGCCCGCGGGCTGATCTGCCCCGCGGCTTGCGGCGCGGAAGCGGCCTGGGCCGATCCGGAGATGGAGATCCTCGCCCCCGTCTCGCTGATCCAGCTCGCCAACCATTTCAAGGGCACGCAGATCCTCTCCCGGCCGCAGCCGAAGCTCAGCGCCAACCCGTCCGTCCTCCCCGACCTTGCCGAGGTGCGCGGCCAGGAAAGCGCCAAGCGGGCGCTGGAGATCGCCGCCGCCGGCGGCCACAACCTGTTGATGATCGGCCCGCCGGGCGCCGGCAAGTCGATGCTGGCGATGCGCCTGCCGTCGATCTTGCCGCCGCTCAGCCCGCGCGAGCTGCTGGAAGTCTCGATGATCGCCTCGATCGCCGGCGAGCTTGCCGACGGCAAGCTCAGCGAGCGGCGGCCGTTCCGCGCGCCGCATCACTCCGCCTCGATGGCAGCGCTGGTCGGCGGCGGCATCCGCGCCCGGCCGGGCGAAGTGTCGCTCGCCCATAACGGCGTGCTGTTCCTTGATGAACTGCCCGAGTTCCAGCCGCAGGTGCTCGACGGACTGCGCCAGCCGCTGGAAAGCGGCGAGACGGTGATCGTGCGCGCCAACCACCGCACCAGCTACCCCTCGCGCGTCCAGCTCATCGCGGCGATGAACCCCTGCCGCTGCGGCCATGCCGGCGAGCCGGGCCATGTCTGCCGGCGCGGCGAGCGCTGCGCCTCCGAATACCAGTCGCGCCTGTCCGGCCCGCTGCTCGACCGGCTCGACCTTCGGATCGAGGTGCCGGCGGTTGCCGCCTCCGACCTGTTGCGCCCGGCACAGGGCGAAAGCTCCGCCACCGTCGCCGAGCGGGTGGCGCGGGCCCGCCGGCGCCAGAGCGAACGCTTCGCCGCGCTCGGCGTTGCCGCCCGCACCAATGCGGCGGCCGGCGCGCGACTGATCGAACAGGTCGCCGCCCCCGATGCCGCCGGCCTCGACCTGCTGCAATCGGCGGCCGACGCGCTGCATCTCTCCGCGCGCGGCTATCACCGGGTGCTGAAGGTGGCGCGAACGCTGGCCGATCTCGACGGCTCGGAGGCTGTCTCGCGGCTGCATCTCGCCGAGGCGCTGAGCTACCGGGGCGCCGCGCTGGAGCGGCGCGCCGCCTGAGCAAGCGTTCCACCCTTGGCTGCCGGGCTCCCGCGTCCTAAGTGAGGCTCCAACGGAGATCCTCATGAAACATTATTCCCTTCTCGATCTGGCCCCCGTGCCGGAAGGCAGGACGGCGGCCGACGCGCTTGCCAACACCATCGACCTCGCCCGCAAGGCGGAAGCTGTGGGCTATCACCGCTACTGGCTTGCCGAGCACCACAACATGCCGGGCATCGCCAGCGCGGCGACCGCCGTCGTCATCGGCCAGGTGGCGGCGGCGACGAAGACCATCCGCGTCGGGGCGGGCGGCATCATGCTGCCCAACCATTCGCCGCTGGTCATCGCCGAGCAGTTCGGCACGCTGGCAACGCTGTTTCCCGGCCGCATCGATCTTGGCCTCGGCCGTGCGCCCGGCACCGACATGGCAACGGCCCGCGCCCTGCGCCGGCACATGGCGGGCGAGGACAATTTCCCGCAGGATGTCGTCGACCTCATCGCCTATCTCGGCGACCCGTCTGAGGGCGGGCCGGTGCGCGCCATTCCCGGCGAGGGCACCCATGTGCCGGTCTGGATCCTCGGATCGAGCCTTTACGGCGCCCAGCTTGCCGCCGCCTTCGGCCTGCCTTACGCCTTCGCCTCGCATTTCGCCCCCGCCATGCTGGAGGAGGCGCTCGCCGTCTATCGCAGCACCTTCCGCCCCTCCGACCAGCTCGCCGAACCCCGCGTGATGGTCGCCGCCGGCGTCTTCGTCGCCGACACGGATACGGAAGCCCGCTATCTGCGCTCCTCGCAGGTGCTGTCCTTCGCAAGGCTTCGCTCCGGACGTCCGGGCAAGCTGCCCGCCCCGGTCGAGGACGTGACCGCCGAGATCCCACCCCATCTGCTGGCGCAGGTCGACCAGGCGCTCAGCGTCTCGGCCACCGGATCGCCCGACACCGTCCGGCGGGGGCTGGCTGCGATCCTCGAGCGCTACCGGCCCGACGAGCTGATCGTCACCGGGATGATCCACGACCATGCCGCCCGGGTCCGGTCCTTCGAGCTGGCGGCCGGCATCCTCGACGACCTGACGGCGGCTGCCTAGGGTCAGGACCCGCTGGCGCAAAGCCTTTTGCCGCAACGGTTTCTCAATCTCTCCGGCCGACACTGGGCGGGTTCGTGCGCCCTGCGCGAGCCAGCCGAGTGACGAGGAGAGCAGGTGGCCGCCCCGAAACGCCAGGACGGAACGGAGCACCGCGACAGCGCGGTCCCGGCGCCCGAGCGCGCCCAGGCCCGCGCGGGCGAGGCGTCGCTGCGCCCCGAGACCCGCCCCGACACCCGCCCCGACACCCATGCGGCGACCGCCTCCGCGTCGTCCGGCCCCTCGCTGCTGACGCTTAGCGTCGCCGCCGCCAGCTTCCTGGCCGGCGCCGCCCTGGCCGTCTGGCTGGTTCCCGAGCATCTGCGCCTTGTCGCCGCCGGCAGCGCGCTGGCGGTCGCCGGCCTTGCCATCGGCCTTGCCGGCGTGCTGCAGGGCGAGCGCGGCGCCCATCGCCGCGCCATGGCGCAGGCAAACGCCCGCCTTGCCGCGCTCGACGCCGAGCGCGGCCTGCTCACGGCCGAGACCGAACGGCTGCGCGACGAGATCTGGCGGCTGAAGGAGAGCGACGGCCGGCTGCGCGACGTGCTCGACACGCTCGGCGACGTGGTCACCCGCTGGCGCGCCGGCGGCGAGATCGTCTATGCCAACGACGCGGCCGAACGGCTGCTGCCCGAGGGCTGGGCGCCGACCCTGCCGGCGGAGACGGAGCAGGGCGGCGAGGCCGAGGCCAGCCGCGACATCCGGATCGAGACCGCGACCGGTCCGCGCTGGTTCGCCCGCCGCGACGTGCCGGTGCGCGACGGGCGCAGCGGCGAGCCCCTGATCCAGACGATCCTGCGCGACGTCACCGACCGGCGCCGCATCGAGGACGCCCTGCTTGCCGCCTGCACCCAGGCGGAGACCGCCAACGCTTCCAAGAGCCGCTTCCTTGCCACCGTCAGCCACGAGATCCGCACGCCGCTCAACGGCATTCTCGGCATGACCGGCCTGCTCGCCGACACAAGGCTCACCGCCGAGCAGGCGAGCTATGTCGAGGCGGTGCGCGCCTCCGGCGAGATCCTGCTGCTCCTGATCAACGAGGTGCTCGACCTCTCGCGCATCGAGGCCGGCCGGCTGGACCTTGCGCCCGAGGAGATCGCGCTTGCCCCGCTCGCCGAAAGCGTCGTCGAACTCCTGTCGCCGCGCGCCCAGTCGAAGGGGCTGGAGATCGGCTGCTACATTTCGCCGGAGATGCCGGCCCGGCTCGTCGCCGATCCGACGCGGCTGCGCCAGATCCTGTTCAACCTGGCCGGCAACGGGCTGAAATTCACCGAGCAAGGCGGCGTCGAGGTGTCGATCGAGCCGGTGGCGGAGCAAGCCGGCGCGGCGCCGCGCCGCTTTGCGATCACCGTGCGCGACACCGGCATCGGCTTCGCGCCGCAGGAGGCCGAGCGGCTGTTCGAGGAGTTCGAGCAGGTCGACCACGGCCCGGCCCGCCGCTTCGACGGCGCCGGCCTCGGCCTTGCCATCTCGCGCCGGCTGGCGCGGCTGATGGGCGGCGATGTCACCGCCCGCTCGGCGCCGGGCGAGGGCGCGACCTTCCGCGTCGAGTTGCCGCTGGAGATCGCGGCCTCCGCGCGGCAGGCGGAGCCGGCCCCGCAGGCGCTCGCCGGCGCCCGCATCGCGCTGGTCTCGACCAGCCGCATCGAGATGCCGCTGATCGCCCGCTCGCTCGCCGCGCAGGGCGCCGCGGCCGTGCTGCTCGCCCCCGGCAACGAGGAGGACGACGACGCCCTGCTCACCGCCGACCTCGTGCTGCTCGACCCGCTCGCGGTGGCCGATGCCGGCGCCTGGCTCGCCAGCGCCCGCGCCGCCGGGCTGGCCGCCCCCGCCGGCGTGCTGCTGGCGCCGAGCGAGCGCGACCGGCTGCCGCGCCTGCGCGAGGCCGGCTTCGGCGGCTATCTGATTCGCCCGGTACGCGCCGCCTCGCTGCGCGAGTTGTGCGCGACGCTGCTCGGCCGCGACACCGGCCTCGGTTCCGGCCTCAGTTCCGGCCCCGGTTCCGGCCCCGGTTCCGGCATGTCGCCCTGGGACCGGCCGGAGCCGCGCGCCCTGACCGAGGCCGAGGCGGCGGAGCGGGACGGCCCCCACAGCGCCCGGCCCTTGCGGGTCCTCGTTGCCGACGACAACGACATCAACCGCATGCTCAGCGAGGCCTTGCTGCGCAAGCTCGGCCACGAGCCGGTGGTGGTCGCCGACGGCGCCGCCGCCCTTGCCGCCGCCGCCGACGGGTCCTGCGACATGCTGTTGATGGACCTGCACATGCCGGGCATCGACGGGATCGCGGCGATCCGCCGCTTCCGCCAGATGGAGCAGGCCGGCGGCTGGCCGCGCGCGCCGGTCTATGTGGTCACCGCCGACGTCACTCCGGACGCCGAACAGGCGGCCCTTGCCGCCGGTGCCGATGCGGTCCTGTCGAAGCCGCTCGACCCGGATCTGCTTCGCCGGCGCATTGTCCGCCGCCTCCCCGAGACCCCGCTTCCGGGCGCCGACTGAAAACTTCGCCGATTGTCACGCAAGTGTTGGGAAAGTATGGTCTACGGCACGGTCAACGCAAACGACCGTCCGCCATGCGCGGCCGACTCGCACCAGGCTGATGCCGGCATGCTTTGCCGGCTGTCTCCCTGCCGTATGCGCGACGGCCGGCACCAACGACAAGACCCTGACCGGACCAGGCATTCGGACCGGCAGAGATATCTGGCGGCGTCTGCGGGAGGCAAGCAGGGAAGGCTTCGGGGCCATGACGAGAAACGTTGTTCTTTCGCCGCTGTCGCCGCGCGGCCTGATGCGCAAGTTCGTGCCGGCGATGGCCTCGTCCGGCTGGCTGCCCGGCATCAAGGCCGCACCGGCAAGCCGCGACGTTCCCAGCCTCGGCCGGATCGGCTCGCTGGAGGTGCGCCTGGCGCGCAGCGCCAAGGAGATCCGCAAGGCCCAGCAGCTTCGCTATCACGTCTTCTACGAGGAAATGTCGGCGATCGCCGATGCCGCGACCGAAGCGAACAAGCGCGACGTCGACGCCTATGACGACATCTGCGACCACCTCCTGGTGCTCGACCACGAGGCGTTCGAGCGCAACAAGCTCGGCCGCAAGGTGCCGCGCATCGTCGGCACCTACCGGCTGCTGCGCCAGGACGTCGCCGAGCGCCATGGCGGCTTCTACACCTCGGCCGAGTTCGACATCCAGTCGCTGGTCGACGCCCATCCGCGCCTGCAGTTCCTGGAGCTCGGCCGCTCCTGCGTGCTCAAGCCCTATCGCACCAAGCGCACGGTGGAGCTGCTGTGGCACGGCATCTGGGCCTATGTGCTGATGCACCGCATCGACGTGATGGTCGGCTGCGCCTCGATCGAGGGCACCGATCCGGACCGGATGGCCTCGCAGCTCGCCTTCCTGCACCACAATGCGCGGGCGCCGGAGCCCTGGCGGGTGCGCGCCCTCGACGCGCGCTATGTCGAGATGAACCGGATGCCCAAGGCCGAGGTCAACGAGCGCCAGGCGCTGCGCGAGCTGCCGCCCCTGATCAAGGGCTATCTGCGGCTCGGCGCCTATATCGGCGAGGGCGCCGTGGTCGACCACCAGTTCGGCACCACCGACGTGCTCATCGTCATGCCGGTGGAGGCGCTGAACAGCCGCTATGTCAACCATTACGGGGCGGATGCCGGCCGTTACGCCGGCCAGTAGCCGCTGCGCCCCCCGTTCCGCCCCTCAGCTCCGGCCCTCCCTCCGGCCCCTCCGTTCCGGGGGCCGGCGGTTACGGCTGCGGGCCGTCATAGCCCTCGATGATCACCAGGTCCGACACCGCATGGGCGGCGCGCAGCGACTTGGCATAGGCATAGCCGGCGCTCTCGTAGCAGGCGAGCGCCTGTTCGTAGCTGTCGAACTCGATCACCACGTTGCGCTGGCGCGCCGTGCCTTCCTTGCACTCGAAGCGGCCGCCGCGCACGATGAAGCGGCCGCCATAGGCACGGAACGCCTCGGCATTCGCCTCGATATATTTCCTGTAGGCGTCCGGATCGCTCACATCGACCCGTGCCACCCAGTATCCCTTTGCCATGCTTGCACCTTTCGCGGAGTTGCGGCGGCGCGGCGCCGCCTGCCTCGTCGTCCCGAGCCGGTCAAGGCGTAGCGCGCGGCGGGCCGGGCTGTAAAGCCGCGCGGTGCATCCGGCGCCGCCGGCGACCAGGCTTAACACCCCCTTAAATCGCCGCATTTAGGCTCCAAGGCGAAGCTTGGACGCGCGCGCATCTGACCCGCGCGGGTCTGGCCGGCGCGGCGAGATCCGCGCGCACTGGAGGGAACAGGCCGAATCGATGGCTCGGGGATCGTCAACCGGAGGCCGGCGCACCACCCGCGTCGAGCCGAAGATGGAGCGTGGCGGCGCGACGCTCGACATGCGCCTGACCGGAGCCGACCGGCCGGCCGCCGGCGGCCGCGTGCCCGCCTCGCCGCCCCCGCGGGGGCGTCCGGCCCGCAAGCCCGCCGCCAGCGGCGGCGACGGCGGCGGCCTCGACCTTGGCGCGGTCAAGGGCGGCGGACGCGGCAAGTCGCGCGCCAAGCGCCAGCGCGGCGGCCTGACCCGGTTCTTGCGGCGCGGCCTCTACTGGAGCTTCGTCCTGTGCATCTGGGCCGGCATCGCCGGCATCGGCGTCCTCATCTATTACGCCGCCTATCTGCCGCCGACCTCCGAATGGAAGGTGCCGCAGCGCCCGCCCAATGTGCGCATCGTCGCCTCCGACGGCACGTTGATGGCCAATCGCGGCGACACCGGCGGCGAGGCGGTGCGGCTGGAGCAGTTGCCGCCCTATCTGCCGCAGGCGGTGATCGCCATCGAGGACCGGCGCTTCTATTCGCATTTCGGCCTCGACCCGCTCGGCCTCGGCCGGGCGGTGGTGACCAACCTCACCTCCGGCCGGCTGGCGCAGGGCGGCTCGACGCTGACCCAGCAGCTTGCCAAGAACCTGTTCCTGGAGCCCGACCGCACCCTGCGGCGCAAGGTGCAGGAAGCGGTGCTGGCGCTGTGGCTGGAGACCAACTACTCCAAGGACGAGATCCTGGAGATGTATCTCAACCGGGTCTATTTCGGCGCCGGCGCCTATGGCGTCGATGCCGCCGCCCGGCGCTATTTCGGCAAGTCGGCGCGGCTCATCAGCGTCTCCGAGGCGGCAACGCTGGCCGGCCTGCTCAAGGCGCCCTCGCGCTATGCCCCGACCCGCAATCCGGACCTTGCCCAGGACCGCGCCGCCACCGTGCTGGCGGCGATGGCCGAGGAAGGCTATCTCAGCGACGCGGAGGCGCGCGATGCCCTTGCCGCGCCGATGCGCGTCGTCACCCACCACACCTCGGCCAGCGAGAACTATGTCGCCGACTGGGTGATGGAGCGGCTGCCCGGCTATGTCGGCGCCATCGAGACCGACATCATCGTCGACACGACGATCGATCTCGGCCTGCAGATCATCGCCGAGGATTCCCTGCGCCGGGCGCTGTCGGAGGAGGGCGCCAAGCTCGGCGTCGGCCAGGGCGCCATCGTCACGCTGGACGGATCGGGCGCGGTCAAGGCGCTGGTCGGCGGCCGCGACTATTCCCAGAGCCAGTTCAACCGGGCGGTCAATGCCAGGCGCCAGCCCGGCTCCGCCTTCAAGCCCTTTGTCTATCTCGCCGCGCTGGAGCGCGGGCTGACGCCGGCGACCGTGCGCGTCGACGAGCCGGTCAGGATCGGCAAATGGGCGCCGCAGAACTACACCAAGACCTATCGCGGCCCGGTGACGCTCACCGAGGCGCTGTCGCTGTCGCTCAACACCGTCGCCGCGCGCCTCGCCGAGGAAGTCGGCCCGCGCGCCATCATCCGCGCCGCCCGCAAACTCGGCATTTCCTCGCCGCTCGCCTCCAACCTGTCGATCTCGCTCGGCACCTCGGAAGTGACGCCGCTGGAGATCGCCGCCGCCTACACGCCCTTCTCCAATGGCGGCTACGCGGTGGTGCCGCATGTCATCCGCTCGATCCGCACGGTCGACGGCAAGGTGCTCTATGCCCGCGCCGGCGACGGTCCCGGCCGGGTCGTCGACCATGCGACGCTCGCCGACATGAACATGATGATGGCGCAGACCCTGATGACCGGCACCGGCAAGATCGCCCATCTGGAGGGCCGGCCGGCCGGCGGCAAGACCGGCACCAGCCAGGATTTCCGCGACGGCTGGTTCATCGGCTATACCGGCACGCTGACCACCGCCGTCTGGCTCGGCAATGACGACAATTCGCCGACCAAACGCGCCACCGGCGGCTCGCTGCCGGCCAAGATCTGGAAGGACGTGATGCAGGCCGGCCACCAGGGCCTGCCGGTCGCCAGCCTGCCGGGCGTCTCCGACCGGCCGGTGCGGGTCGCCGAACCCGCCACCACGCCGCTCGACATGCCGATGCGCGACATCCCGGCCGAGGGCGATCCGGCGCGGCGGCTGCCGCCGATGCAGGACGGCGAGGGCGGCGGCGGCCCGCTCGACCTCATCAACCGGATCTTTGGCGGCTGACCTTCCCCGGCTGACCTTCGCCGGCTGACCAGGCTCCCGCCTCAGGTGGCGGAGCGCACCCGGCGGCTCGCCAGCAGCGCCAGCACCGCGCCGAAGCCGTTGACGGCGACAATCAGCGCCAGCGGCAGGGCGGTGGCGCCATGGGTGGCGCCGACGCCGATGCCGACCAGCGCGGCGATGCTCATCTGGCAGATGCCCATCAGCGAGGAGGCGCTGCCGGCCCGGTCCGGGAAGGGCATCAGCGCCGCCGCCTGCGCCTGCGGCAGGGCAAGGCCCACCCCCACCATATAGAGCATCATCGGCGCGATGACGGAGGCGGCCGAGGGCGCGGCGAGAACCGCGGCGATCATCGCCGCCCCGCCCAGCGCCAGCAGCACGCAGCCGGTGAGGATCGTCACCTCCGCGCCCTTTTTCGGCGCCAGCCGCTGGCCGATCAGCGTGCCGACCACATAGGCGCCGGCGCAGGCGCCGAAGGCGATGCCGTAGAGCTGCGGGGTCAGTCCGAAAATGTCCTGCAGCACGAAGGACGAGCCGGAAATGAAGGCGAAGAGGCCGCTATAGGTCAGCGTCACCACCGCCAGATAGGCGACATAGGCGCGGTGGCGCAGCAGGCCGGCAAAGCCCGACAGCACGGCGCGGACGGAAAAGGGCGCGGTCTCGCGCGCCCGGATCGTCTCGGGCAGGCCGCGCCAGACGCTGGCGATCACCAGGGCGGCGAAGGCGACCGACACCAGGAAGACGAGGCGCCAGCCGCCGGCCGCCGCGATCAGCCCGCCGAAGAACGGCGCGATCGCCGGGGCAAGGCCCATGATCGAGCCCATGCGGGCGAGTTCCTGGCCGGCGCGCGGCCCCTCGTAGAGGTCGCGCACCACCGCGCGCGCCAGCACCACCGGCCCGGCGGCGCCGAAGGCCTGGCAGAAGCGCGCGACGATCAGCACCTCGACGCTCGGCGCCAGCGTGCAGGCAAGGCTCGCCACCGCATAGATCGCAAGGCCGGCGATCAGTCCCGGCTTGCGGCCGATCCGGTCGGCGAGCGGGCCGTAGACCACCTGGCCGACGGCGAAGCCGACGAGAAACACCGACAGGGTCAGTTGCACCGAGGCATGGGTCGCCTCGAGATCGCGCAGGATCGAGGGCAGCGCCGGCAGATACATGTCGGTGGAGATCGGGCCGAGCGCCGTCAGGCTGGCGAGCAGGATGGTGAGCGCCCAGGTGTCCGGCTTGAGCATGCGATCGGCCTTCGTGCGGGGGCGCCGGCCGCGCGGGCGGGCGGGCGCCGTGTGGGAGGCGGCTGCGGCGGGTCTTGCGGGCCGCCTCAGCCGTAGAGATGCAGGCGGCCGCCCTCGCGCTTCAGCCAGTCGCGCGCCTCTTCCGTATGCGGGGCCAGGCGGCGGCAATGGGCCCAGAAGCGCGGGCCGTGGTTCATCTCGGCAAGATGAGCGACCTCATGGGCAGCGACGTAATCGAGGATCGAAGGCGGCGCAAGCACAAGCCGCCAAGAGAAGGAGAGCCGCCCGTCCGCCGTGCAGGAGCCCCAGCGGCTGCGGGTGTCGCGCAGGGTAAGGCCGGAGGGGCGGCGTCCGAGCGCCGCCGCGTGGCGCGCCACCGCGGTCTCGAGGTCCCGCCGCGCCTCGCGCTTCAGCCAGTCGGTGAGCTTGCGGGCAATGTGCTCGGCAGCGCCGGGCACCAGCAGGTGGCCGATCGCGCCGGCCTCGGCCTGCGTTTCCGCCTGCGTCTCGCGCCGCACCAGCCCGCGCAAGCCCCCCGCTGCAACGATCCTGTGCGCCGCCCCGCGCAGCGGGATCACCCCGCCTTCGACGAAGGGCACCGCCTCGGGCCGCTCGCCCAGCCGCCCGGCCAGCCAGCCGCGCTGGCGCTGCGCGAAGTCGCGCGCGGTGGCAAGGCTGCCGCCCCTCGGCACGGTCAGCACCGGCGGGCCGCCATCGGCCGGCACGCGCAGGATGTAGCGCTGCGCCCGCGGATTGGCGCGCAGCGCGATGCGCTGCATCCGCCCGTCGATCTCCAGGGTGATCTCCTCGGGCAGGGCCGGCTGGCGGCGCAGGCGGAAGAAGGAGCTCACGCGCCGGCCAGTTCGTCGAAGCGCTTGCGGACGGTGCCGCTCAAGGGGTTCTTCGCGCTCCAGCGGTAGCGGATCGTCTCGAAGCGCATCGAGCGCGCGTCGATCAGCAGCAGCCGGCCGAGCAGACCCTCGCCGAAGCCGGCGATCTCCTTGATCGCCTCCATCGCCTGCAGCGTGCCGACGATACCGGTCAGCGCGCCGAGCACGCCGGCCTGCGCACACGTCGGCAGCAGCCCGTCCGCCGGGCGCTCGGGGAAGAGGCAGCGATAGGTCGGGTTCGGCGTGCCGTCCTCACCGCTCTCATGCGGCTTCAGCAGCGTCAGCGAGCCGTCGAGCCGGCCGACCGCGCCGGTGACCAACGGTTTGCCGGCAAAGAAGCAGGCATCTGAGACGAGATAGCGGGTGGCGAAATTGTCGGAGCCGTCGATGACGAGGTCGTAGCGCGAAATCAGCGCCAGCGCGTTCATCGCGGTCAGCCGCGCCACATGCGGCTCGACCTTCACATGCGGGTTCAGCCGGGCGATCGCCTCGGCCGCGCTCGCCACTTTCGGCTCGCCGAGATGGTCGGTGTCGTGGATCACCTGGCGCTGCAGGTTGGAGAGCGACACGGTGTCGTCGTCGACGATGCCGAGCGTGCCGACGCCGGCCGCCGCCAGATATTGCAGCACCGGCGCGCCGAGCCCGCCGGCGCCGATCACCAGCACCCTTGCGGCTTTCAGCTTCTGCTGGCCGGGGCCGCCGACATCCTGCAGGACGATGTGGCGGGCGTAGCGTTCGAGTTCTGCGGGCGAAAGCGGGGTCATCTGAGGGTCCGGCAAGGCAACGGAAAGGGGCGGTCAGCGCAGCAGTCGGCCGACCAGCCGGGCGGTGTAATCGACCATCGGGATGACGCGGGCATAGTTCAGCCGGGTCGGGCCGATGACGCCGAGCACACCGATGATCCGCTCGTCCTGATCGCGGAAGGGCGAGACGACGATGGAGGAGCCGGAGAGCGAGAACAGCTTGTTCTCCGAGCCGATGAAGATGCGCACGCCCTCGCCGCCCTCGGCGGCGGTCAGAAGCTGGATCAGCTCGCGCTTGTTCTCCAGATCGTCGAACAGCAGGCGGATGCGCTCCAGGTCCTGCTCCGCCTCCAGATGCGACAGCAGGTTGGAGCGGCCGCGCACGATCAGCGAGCCGGCCGCGTCGACCGCGCCGGAGCGGGTGGCGATGCCGGCTTCCACCAGCTTGGCGGTCAGCGCGTCCAGCTCCTTCTGGTGGCGGTCGCGCTGGGTCTCCAGCTCGCGCCGCGCCTCGGCCAGGGTGCGGCCGCGGATCAGGCTGGTGAGATAGTTCGACGCCTCGATCAGGGCGGTCTGCGGCAGGCCGGGCGGCAGGTCGACGATGCGGTTCTCCACCGAGCCGTCGTCGCCGACCAGCACGACCAGCGCCTTCAGCGGCTCGATGCGGACGAATTCGACATGGCGCAGGCGCACGTCCGCCTTGTGGGTGAAGACGACGCCGGCGCCGCGCGACAGGCCGGAGAGCATCTGGCTCGCCTCGGTCAGGAGCTGCTCGCTGGTGCGCTCGCTGCGCGCCGCCTTGACCTGGATGTCGATCTGGTCGCGCTCCTCGCGCGTCAGGTCGCCGACCTCCAGCAGCGCATCGACGAAGAAGCGCAGGCCCCCTTCCGTCGGCATCCGCCCGGCCGAGGTATGCGGCGCGTAGAGCAGGCCGGCATGTTCCAGGTCGGACATGATGTTGCGGATCGAGGCCGGCGACAATTGGATCGAGGGCAGCCGCGACAGGTTGCGCGAGCCGACCGGCTCGCCGGTGTCGAGATAGGATTCGACGATGGCGCGGAAGATCTCCCGCGACCGCTTGTCGAGATCGCTCAGGCTGACGGACGGCACACCCAGCGTCACGTTCGCGCTCCCCGGTTCAGCAACTCCAGCTTCCGCACCTTGACATCCTGCCTTGCCGCCAACGCGGCCAGCCTCAGCGAATATAGTGCGGCCCGCCCGCGATTGCCCATATCCCGTGATTGCCCCTGACAAAGGCGCCGACCGGCCGGCGAGGCGGGACAAGCGGCAGACAGGCATTTCATTCCTGTCCCATATTGGATTAAGAGGGACGCGGAACAGGAGCAAGGGGCATTGGCGCCCCGAGCGGCAGGCTTTGAAGGGGATCGACATGCGGCCATCCAAACGCGCGGCGGACGAGCTGCGCGCCGTGACGCTGGAACGGAGCGTTTCCAAACACGCGGAAGGCTCGTGCCTGGTCAAGTTCGGCGACACCCATGTTCTGTGCACCGCGAGCCTGGAAGAGCGGATTCCGCCCTGGCTGCGCGGCCAGGGCCGCGGCTGGGTGACCGCCGAATATGGCATGCTGCCGCGCGCCACCGGCGAGCGCATGCGCCGCGAAGCGTCCTCCGGCAAGCAGTCGGGCCGCACGCTGGAGATCCAGCGGCTGATCGGCCGGTCGCTGCGCGCCATTGTCGACCTGCCGCTGCTCGGCGAGCGGCAGATCTCGGTCGATTGCGACGTCATCCAGGCCGATGGCGGCACCCGCACCGCCGCGATCACCGGCGCCTGGGTCGCCCTGCATGACTGCATCGAGTGGATGCGCGCCCGCGACATGCTCGCCGGCAAGGTGCTGAAGGACCATGTGGCGGCGATTTCCTGCGGCATCCATGGCGGCCAGGCGGTGCTCGACCTCGACTATCTCGAGGACTCCGACGCCGATACCGACGCCAATTTCGTCATGACCGGCGCCGGCGGCATCGTCGAGATCCAGGGCACGGCGGAGGGCGCGCCCTTCACCGAGGCGCAGTTCGCCGAGCTGATGGAGCTCGCCAAGTCCGGCATCGCCCGGCTGGTCGACCTGCAGAAGATGGCGATCTCGTGAGGCGCGCATGACCGACACCGCATCCACGCCCATCCGCCGGCTCGAGCCCGGCCGGATCGTGCTGGCGAGCCACAATCCGGGCAAGCTGCGCGAATTCGCCGAGCTGATGGCACCTTACGGCTACGAGGTCGTCTCGGCCGGCGCGCTCGGCCTGCCCGAGCCGGAAGAGACCGGCACCACCTTCGAGGCCAATGCGGAGCTGAAGGCGCGCGCCGCCGCCGAGGCCTCCGGCCTGCCGGCGCTCGCCGACGACAGCGGCTTCTGCGTCGTCGCGCTGGACGGGGCGCCGGGGGTCTATTCGGCCCGCTGGGCAGGTCCCGAGAAGGACTTCGCGATGGCGATGCGCACCATCGAGGAAAAGCTGCAGGCCGCCGGCGCGCTCGATCCGGCGGACCGCCGCGCGTCCTTCGTCGCCGTGCTCTGCCTTGCCTTTCCGGACGGCGAGGTCGCCCTGTTCCGCGGCGAGGTCGAGGGCACCGCCGTGTGGCCGCCGCGCGGCAGCGGCGGCTTCGGCTATGATCCGATGTTCCAGCCGGACGGCCACGCCCGCACCTTCGGCGAGATGTCGGCGGAGGAAAAGCACGGGCAGGCCGGCGCCGCGCTGTCGCACCGCGCCCGCGCCTTCGCGGAGTTCTCCGCGCGCTGCCTGGAGGCATGATGGCAGAGGCGGACGGCGGTTTCGGCATCTATGTGCATTGGCCCTTCTGCGAGGCCAAATGCCCGTATTGCGACTTCAACAGCCATGTCCGCCATGCCGGCATCGACCAGCCGCGCTTTGCCGCCGCCTTCGAGCGGGAGCTTGCCTATTTCGCCGCACGCACGCGCGGGCGGCGGGTCGAGTCGATCTTTCTCGGCGGCGGCACCCCGTCCTTGATGCTCCCTGCGACCGTCGGCCGCGTGCTCGACGCCATCGCCGGACTGTGGGAGATCTCGCCGACCGTCGAGGTGTCGATGGAGGCCAACCCCTCCTCGGTGGAGGCGGAGCGGTTTCGCGGCTATCGCGCCGCCGGCGTCAACCGGCTGTCGCTCGGCGTGCAGTCCTTGCGGGACGCGGACCTGAGGCGCCTCGGCCGGCTGCATGACGCGGATCAGGCGCGCGCGGCGATCGGCATCGCCCGCTCGACCTTCGAGCGCATCTCCTTCGACCTGATCTACGCCCGGCCCGACCAGGATGCCGCCGCCTGGCGCGCCGAGCTGGAGGAGGCGATCGGCCTTGCCGCCGACCACCTGTCGCTCTACCAGCTCACCATCGAGCAGGGCACGCCCTATTTCGAGCTGCACCGCGCCGGCAAGCTGGTGGTGCCCGATCCCGACACCGCCGCCGATCTCTACGACCTGACGCAGGAGATCTGCGCCCGCCACGGCATGCCGGCCTACGAGGTCTCCAACCATGCGGTGCCCGGCGCCGAGTGCCGGCACAATCTCGTCTATTGGCGCTATGGCGACTATGTCGGCGTCGGCCCCGGCGCCCATGGCCGGCTGACCGGCGGCAACGGCAAGTTCGCCACCGCCACCGAGCGCCATCCGGAGACCTGGCTCGCCGCCGTCGAGGCGCGCGGCGAGGGGTTGATGGAGGACGTGTCGCTGACCCGGGAGGAGCAGGGCGACGAGTTCCTCCTGATGGGCCTGCGGCTGGTGGAGGGCGTCGACCTTGCCCGCTTCGAGGCGATTTCCGACCGCCGGACCGATCCGCGCCGCGTCGCCGACCTCGTCGAACACGGCATGGTGGAACGACTCGGCGGCACGCGGATGCGGGTCACGCCGGCCGGTTTGCTCGTATTGGATGCGGTCGTCGCAGATCTTGCATCGTAATTTTTTACGATATCTCCTGAAAATTGACGGCTCCGGCAACTTTTTTCCACCGCGTTGCCGATTTGCGCAAGATCCTGTCTTGGCTTGCGTTTTCAGGGACATCCGGAGGAGATTCCGGCGGCAAGGGCCGCACTTCCGGTATTCCGTCACCGCATGACCGGCCGGAGACCGTCCTGCCTGTTGAAGCGGCCTTCATCTTTGTCATATTATTTTTGCAATGCGACAAAAGGCAGCCGTCCATGCTGCGCTGCCTCACGGAGATTGCGAGGTCGGTCACGTGTTCTACCAGGTCTATGAATTCAATCATGCGGCGATGAGTCCGCTGCGGGCGAGCGCCGACATGGCGCGCCTGTATTTCCAGAACCCGCTCAACCCGCTCTCGCACACCCCGATCGGGCGCTCGGTCGCCGCCGGCTGCGAGTTGATCGAGCGGATGACCCGGCGCTACGGCAAGCCGGAATTCGGCCTCACCCAGACCACCGTCAGCGGCGTCAAGGTGCCGGTGCGCGAGGAGATCGTCTGGAAGAAGCCGTTCTGCAACCTCTTGCATTTCGACCGCAAGCTCGGCGAGCGCAAGCACAAGGGCCCGCGCATCCTGATGGTGGCGCCGATGTCGGGCCACTATGCGACGCTGCTGCGCGGCACGGTCGAGACGATGCTGCCGAGCGCCGACATCTACATCACCGACTGGATCGACGCGCGCATGGTGCCGCTCACCGAAGGGCGCTTCGATCTCGACGACTATATCGACTATGTCATCGAGATGCTGCACTTCCTGGGGCCGGACACCCATGTCATGGGCGTGTGCCAGCCGTCGGTGCCGGTGCTCGCCGCAACGGCGGTGATGGAGGCGCATGGCGACCCTTGCGCCCCGGCCAGCGTCACCCTGATGGGCGGGCCGATCGACACGCGGATCAACCCGACCGCCGTCAACGATCTCGCCGAGAGCAAGAGCATCGAGTGGTTCGAGCGCAACGTCATCATGAAGGTGCCGTTCCCGCAGCCGGGCTTCATGCGCGACGTCTATCCGGGCTTCCTGCAGCTTTCCGGCTTCATGAGCATGAACCTCGACCGCCACGTCAACGCCCATCACGAGTTCTTCCAGCATCTCGTCTCCGGCGACGGCGACAATGCCGAGAAGCATCGCGACTTCTATGACGAATATCTGGCGGTGATGGACCTCACGGCGGAGTTCTACCTGCAGACGGTGGAGACCGTGTTCATCCGCCACGCGCTTGCCAAGGGCGAGCTGCGCCATCGCGGCGAGCTGGTCGACTGCAGCGCCATCCGCCGCTCGGCCCTGCTCACCGTCGAGGGCGAGAAGGACGACATCACCGGCCGCGGCCAGACGATGGCGGCGCACAACCTGTGCGTCAACCTCGCCCCCGACATGCGCGCCCATTACATGCAGCCCGATGTCGGCCATTACGGCGTGTTCAACGGCTCGCGCTTCCGCTCCGAGATCGCCCCGCGCATTCTCGACTTCATGCGCAGCCATGCCCAGCTTCCGGCGGCCCCGCCGAAGGCCGACGTCAGGGCAAAGCCGGCCAGGGCGTCGGGCAAGGTCTCCGATCCGCTGGCCGAGGTGCTGCTGGCGACGCCGCGCGGCGTTGCCGACGACCTCACCGCCATCGGCGGCATCGGCCCGAAGCTGCAGACCGCGCTGAACGGCGCCGGCATCTTCCACTACTGGCAGATCGCCGCGCTCACCGACGAGCAGATCGCCGCGCTCGACAGCCGCCTCGACTTCCGCGGCCGCATCGACCGCGACGGCTGGATCGAGCAGGCCCGCAAGCTCGCCGAGCAGCCCGCCACCCACTGAGCGAGACATGAGCGTCCTCGCATGAGCTCCTGGCTCATCGCCGTCGACGGCGGCGGCAGCACCTGCCGCGCCGCCCTTGCCGGCCGTGACGGCGAGATCGTCGCGCGCGGCCTCGCCGGCCCCGCCAATGTCGCGACCGACCCGGGGCAGGCCGCCGCCAATATCCTTGCGGCGGCGGGCGCCGCCCTAGCCGAGGCCGGCCTGCCGGCGGAGGCGCTCGCGGATTGCCCGGCGCTGCTCGGTCTTGCCGGCGCCCGCCAGCTCGGCCGCGACGGCCGCGCGCTTCTCTCCCTTCCCTTTTCGCAGGTGGAGCTCGTCGGCGACGGCGAGATCGCGCTGGAAGGCGCGCTCGGGCCCGATGACGGGATCATGGCGATCCTCGGCACCGGGTCGGCCTTTCTCGCCCGCCATGGCGGCGAGATCCGCAGCGTCGGCGGCTGGGGCGTGCATCTCGCCGACCAGGGGGGCGGCGCCCGGCTCGGCCGCGAGGCGCTGAAATCGGCGCTGCTGTCGCGCGACGGGGTGCGCCCGCGCGGAAGGCTCGCCGAGACGCTGCTTGCCGCCTTCGGCGACGATCCGGCGCGCATGGTCGCCTTCGCCGCCACCGCCCGCCAGGCGGATTTCGCCCGCCATGCCCCAGCGGTCTTCACGGCGGCAAAGGCCGGCGACGGCGAGGCCGAGGCGCTGCTGGCCGCCTTCACGGCCGAGGTCGAGGAAATGCTCGGCGCGCTGGTCTTTCCCGCCTGCCGGCGCATCGTGCTGATGGGCGGGCTTGCCCCCTTCTATGCGGCGCGCCTCGCGCCGCGCTTTGCCGCGCATCTCGCCGCGCCGCTCGGCGATGCGCTGGACGGCGCCGTGCGGATGGCGCGGCGGGCGTTCTTCGCCGCCTGAGGCCCGCCGGCAACGGGCCCTGCGGTTATGCAAATGCCCTGAAATCTCATTTTACATCACCTTTTGCGTGGCCCACCCTGTCGGTCATGCCAAGCCGGCCTGCGCTCCGGACGGTACGCGCGCCGTCCGAAAACCGATTCAGGTTTTCGGGCCGATGCTGTAAGAGCAGGGGCAGAGCAGAGCCAGGTGGGCCGGCGTGGAGGCGGCGGCCCGCGGTTGGGAGGAACGAGATCGGATGGGCCAGTCTTCGGGGCGCCACTCTTCGGGGGACCAGTCTTCGGGGCGCCAGTCTTCGGGACGCCTGGCCGTCGAACGGCTGCTGGAGCGGCTGTCCGCCTGGCTGGCGATCGCCGGCGGCGCCGCGCTGGTGGCGCTGACCGTGATCACCGTCGTGTCGATCGCCGGCCGGGCGCTGATCTTCGCCGGCCTCGGGCCGATCCCCGGCGACTACGAGCTGGTCGAGGCCGGCACCGCCTTCGCCATCTTCGCCTTCCTGCCCTGGTGCCAGTTGAAGCGCGGCCATGTCACCGTCGACCTGTTCCTCGCCCGCTTCGGCGCGCGCCTCAATGCCGGCGTCGACCTTGTCGCCAACATCCTGATGACGCTGGCCAGCGGCCTGATCGCCTGGCGCCTGTGGCTCGGCATGCTCGACAAGAAGGCTTATGGCGAGACCACCTTCATCCTGCAGTTTCCGCTGTGGTGGCCCTATGCCGCCGCGCTGGCCGGGGCGGGCTTCGCCGTCGTGGTCTGCGCCTATACGGTCTGGCGCAGCCTGGACGAGACCCTCGCGCGGCCCGTTGCCGCCGGCCGGGAGTAAGACGACGTGTCATCCCTCGAATACGGCCTGTGGTCGATCCCGGTCCTCCTGCTGCTGATCTTCCTGCGCCTGCCGATCGGCCTCGTCATGCTGATGGTCGGCATCGCCGGCACGACGCTGGTCACCGGGAGCACGGTGCCGATCCTCGCCCAGCTCAAGTCGCTGGTCTACAGCACCTTTTCCAACTACTCGCTGTCGATCGTGCCGCTGTTCCTGTTGATGGGCCAGTTCGCCACGCGCGGCGGCATGTCGCGCGCCCTGTTCCGCGCCGCCGAGACCATGGTCGGCCACCGGCGCGGCGGCGTCGCCATGGCGGCGGTCGCGGCCTGCGGCGGCTTCGGCGCGATCTGCGGCTCCTCGCTCGCCACCGCCGCGACCATGGGCCAGGTCGCCCTGCCCGAGATGCGGCGCTGCGGCTATTCCGGCGCCCTGTCGACCGCCTGCCTTGCCGCCGGCGGCACGCTCGGCATCCTCATTCCGCCCTCGGTGGTGCTGGTGATCTACGCCATCCTGACCGAGCAGAACATCGCCAAGCTGTTCGTCGCCGCCTTCATTCCGGGCATCCTCGCCGCCCTCGGCTACATGCTCACCGTCTCGCTCTATGTGCGCTTGCGCCCGGACAGCGCCGGCAGCCGCGACAAGGCGAGCCGCGCGGAGCGGATCGCCGCGCTGATCGCCGTCTGGCCGGTCATGGTGATCTTCGTTGCGGTGATCGGCGGCATCTATTCCGGCGTCTTCACGCCGACGGAAGGGGCGGCGGTCGGCGCCGCCGGCACCGGCATCGTCGCCCTCATCAATGGCGGGCTCGACCGCAAGGGGCTGGTGGAGTCCTTCCTGTCGACCGCCAGCGCCACCGGCATGATCTTCTTCATCGTGCTCGGCGCCACGGTCTACAACGGCTTTCTCGCCTTCTCGCAACTGCCGCAGCAATCGGCGGCCTATGTCGCCGGGCTCGGGCTCAACCCGTGGACCGTGCTCGTCGTCATCCTGATCTGCTACCTGATCTTCGGCTGCATCATGGATTCGCTGTCGATGATCCTGCTGACGATCCCGATCTTCTTTCCGATCGTCGCGGCGCTCGACTTCGGCCTGCCGCCGGAAGAGTTCGCCCTGTGGTTCGGCATCATCGTGCTGATCGTCGTGGAGGTCGGGCTGATAACGCCGCCCGTCGGCATGAACCTCTTCGTCATCAACTCGATGGCGCCGAACGTGCCGCTGTCGCAGACCTTCCGCGGCGTCGTGCCCTTCATCGCCAGCGACATCGTGCGGGTGGCGATCCTGGTGCTGTTTCCGGGCCTGACGCTCGTCCTGGTGCGGCTGCTCTACTGACGGGGCCGCACGGCCCCCTCAAGCTCACACCTTCGCCGGGTCGAAGTCCGGCAGACGCAGTTCCTTCAGCATGTACCACTGGTCGAGATTGTGCCGGACGACAGGCTCGAAATGCCGGTCGAGCGCGGCAATCCCGGCCATCGTGGCGCTCTCGGGCACGCCCTCCCGCCGGAAGTCGAGCGGCGCGCCGACATACAGCCGGTAGCGCGCCACGCCTGAGCGCAGCACATGGATCGGCACCACCGGCGCCCCGGTCTTCAAGGCCAGCTTGATCGCAACGGAGGCGTTGCCTCGCTCCGGCAGCGGCCGGCCGAAGGCCGGCAGGTGGACCTGCCGCTCGCGCACCTCGTCGACGAAGAGGATCGCGTCGAAGCCGTCTCCCACCACCAGCCGGTGCAGGTGCCGGGCCGAGCGCTGGCCGGGCGGAAACACATAGAGCCCGTAGCGGGCGCGCATCTCGTGCAGGATGCGATTGGCGGCGGGCGAGGGCTCCGGCTGCCAGGTGCCGACCGCCTCGCGGCCGAACGTGTTGAGCACGGTCTCGAAGCACAGTTCGAACGGCCCCAGATGGACGCAGGCGAAGATGACGGGCGCATCCGCCGGCAGGCCGGCCAGCGTGCCGTGCGGGTCGTCGACCTCCAGCCGCCCCGCCGCGCGCAGCCGCTCGACCGTCGCATATTCGGCCATAACCGCGCCCGCTTGCCGCCACCAGCGCCGCACCGCCGCTGCCAGCTCGGCCGCCGCAAGCGGCGCGTCCGGGTGCAGCCGGGCAAGCGTCCAGACAAGCCGGCGGGCATAGATCCGCCGCCGCTGCAGATGCTGGACGAGCGGCGCCAGCGCGCGGGCAAGGCGCGGGGCAAAGCCCACCGGCAGGCGGCGCAGCGCCGCGTGGACGGCGCGCTTGACCGGCCCGAGCACCGGTTCGCGGCGCCAGGGCTCGCCCGGCACCTCGCGCGCATGGGTTTCCTCGAAGGCGACCGGGGGGGTGCGCCGGCAGCCGCGCATGGCGGTCATGGCCGGGACGGATTCATGCGCGCGGCGTGCCGGGGATGCGCGGCTGAAGCCGCATCGGCAGCGTTTCGCCCGGGCGCAGGGTCAGCCGGCAGACCGGCTGCACGTCGGTGCCCGGCTCCAGCCGCGCCTCGAAGCCCTGGGCGAGGATCGCCAGCGACAGGATCGATTCCGTCAGGCCGAAGGCGAGCCCGGCGCAGATGCGCGGTCCGATGGCGAAGGGCACGTAGCCGAATTTCGACTGGCCGCCGCGCGTCGCCCCCAGGAACCGTTCCGGCTCGAAATGATCGGCGCGCGGCCAAAGCTCCGGATTGCGATGCAGCAGCCAGGGCACGACCATCACCAGCGAGCCCTTCGGCGTCGCCACGCCGCCGACCGTCTCGTCGGCCAGCGCCTCGCGGGCGAGGATCGGCACGGGGGGATAGAGCCGCAGCGTCTCCTCGATCACCGCGCGGGTATAGGGCAGGCGCGCGACATCGTCATAGGTCGGCATGCGGCCGGCCAGCACCGTGTCGAGCTCGTCCTTCAGCGCCGCGCGCGCCCAGGGCGCCTGCGACAGCAGGAACCAGGTCCAGGCCAGCGTGTTGGCCGTCGTCTCGTGACCGGCCATGAAGATCACCGCCGCCTCGTTGCGGATCGCCTCGCGCGACAACGGCTTGCCGTCCTCGTCGCGGGCGTCGAGCAGCCCGCCGATCACCGAGGTCTCGCCGTCACGGCGGCGCGCCTCGTAGCTGGTGATGATCTCGTCGAGCACCCTGTCGATGCGCGCCACCGCCTGGCGGATGGCGCGGCCGCGCCGGCGCGGCAGCCAGTCGGGCAGGCCGAGCAGCGAGATCAGGTCGATCTGGTCGATATGGCGCTGGTAGTCGGTGAAGCTGTTGACCACCTCGGCGGCATAGTCGCGCCCGAGCTGGCGGCCGAAGATGGTCCGGCAGATGATCTCCGCCGTCAGATGCGCCATCTCCTGCAGCATGTCGACCGGCGCGTCGGCACCGGCCGCCTCCCAGGCGGCGCGCCGCTCGGCGATCGTCTCGGCCATCACGGGGAAAAAGTCGCGGACCTTCGAGGCATGGATGATCGGGCCGACGATCTGGCGGCGCCGGCGCCAGGTCTCGCCGTCGGAGATGAACAGGCCGTCGCCGAGCAGCGGTTCCAGCGCGTGGCGCATCTGCGCGCTCTTGCGCTCGAACGTGTCGTGCTTGCGCACGAAAGCCTCCTGCACCAGGTCCGGGCTGTTGCAGACGAAGATCTGCTTGCGCAGCACGGCGACCCGCAGCCACGGCTTGGCGAAGGCCGAAGACGGCCAGACCGAGAGGAAGTTGCGGCGGGCAAGGCCGATCAGCTTCCAGACCGGCGGCGGCGCCGTCGGCCGCATCGGGCAGGGCGGCACATAGGTGCCGGGCGTCTTTGCCCCGACGTCCGGCGCCGGAGCCTCGGCGGTCGCGGACGCGGCTCCACCATGGCCGGCGACCGGGCAGCCGGCGGCCGGGTTATCCCCGGTCCTCTCCCCGTCGATGGTTCCTGTCGGTCGCTGCATGGGTCCTGTCCGGGGTCTTGTCGGGGTCTTGTCGGGGCGCCTGTCCGACCGGGGGGCGTTTCGTCCCTCCCTTATGGCAAACCTGGCGACCGGCTCCAAGTCCGGCCTTTGGGCAATTTCGAGACGCGATTCTCGAAATTTCGCGAAATTGAGAGCGAATTTCGCAAAATCCGTCTCAAAATTCCCAAACGCCGAAAATCGGCGAAAAGCCTTACTTTCCAGGCGCGTAAGCCGCCGGATCGAGTGTTTCCGGCCGGCCGTCGAGCGACAGGCGGGTGATCGCCGGATCGCTCTGCGCGATCACCTTGCCGCGCCGCACGACGGCCAGGCGGCGCGCCCGCAGGCGGATCGCCTCGATCGTGTCGGCCGCCTGCAGCAGCACGAAATCGGCGTTGCAGCCGGGCGCGAGGCCGTAGCCGTCGAGCCCCATCGCCCGCGCCGGGTGGGTCGTAACGCATTCAAAAGCATAGCGGATCTCGTCCCGGCTCATCATCTGCGCGACGTGCAGCCCCATCGAGGCGACCTCCAGCATGTCGCCCGATCCCATCGAATACCAGGGGTCCATGACGCAGTCGTGGCCGAAGGCGACATTGATGCCGTGCTTGCGCATTTCCGGCACGCGGGTCTGGCCCCGGCGCTTCGGATAGGTGTCGTGCCGGCCCTGAAGTGTTATGTTTATCAATGGGTTGGCGATGGCGTGCACCTGCGCCTCGGCGATCAGCGGCAGGAGTTTCGAGACGTAATAATTGTCCATCGAATGCATCGAGGTGAGGTGCGACCCGGCGACCCGGCCATGGAGGCCGAGGCGCTGCGTCTCGCAGGCCAGCGTCTCGATATGGCGCGACAGCGGGTCGTCGCTCTCGTCGCAATGCATGTCGACCATCAGGCCGCGCCTGGCTGCGATCTCGCACAGCGCCCGCACCGAGCGCGCGCCGTCGTCCATCGTCCGCTCGAAATGCGGGATGCCGCCGACCACGTCGACGCCCATGTCGAGGGCGCGGATAAGATTGCGCTCCGCCGTCGGCGAGCGGTAGAGCCCGTCCTGCGGGAAGGCGACGAGCTGCAGGTCGATATAGGGCGCGACCTTCTCGCGCACCTCGAGCAGCGCCTTAACGCCGGTCAGCCGGTCGTCGCACACGTCGACATGCGTGCGGATCGCCAAAAGCCCTTGCGAAACAGCAAGATCGCAGTAGCGCAGCGCCCGCTCAACCACCGCCTCGACGGTGAGCAGCGGCTTCAACTCGCCCCACAGGGCGATGCCTTCCAGCAAGGTGCCGCTCTCGTTCATGCGCGGCAGGCCGAGCGACAGGGTCGCGTCCATGTGGAAATGGCTGTCGACGAAGGGCGGGGATACCAGCCGGCCGCCGGCCTCGATCACGCGCCCCGCCTCGCCCGAAATGCCGGGCTCGACGGCGGTGATGCGGCCGTCCCGGCAGGCGATGTCGATGCGCTCGCGCCCGTCGGGCAGGGTCGCGTTCTTGACGAGAAGATCGAAGGACATGGGCGGCGTTTTCCGGAATCGGCGCAAGGCTCGGGGCAGGTTCGCCGCAGTTTCGGCCGCAACCGCGCCGGTTTCAAGCGCGGTCGCGACCCTGCCGCACTTTACAGCGACCGGGCGATGGCGTCCGGGGCTTCCCAGCCGCGACGCTGGTCGTATTCGCCGCGCTCATGGATGACGTTGGCGCGCCCGACCAACAGATCGTCGACGCGTCCGATCCGCTCGCCGTCCTTGTCCTTGTAGGGCATGGCGTGCAGCACGTAACGCATGGCGTTGAGCCGCGCCCGCTTCTTGTCGTCGGACTTGATCACCGTCCAGGGCGAATCGGCCGTATCGGTGTGGAAGAACATGGCTTCCTTGGCCTGGGTGTAGTCGTCCCACTTGTCGAGCGAGGCAAGGTCGACCGGGGACAGTTTCCATTGCTTGAGCGGGTGGACGTTGCGCTCGCGGAAGCGGCGGTTCTGCTCCTCGCGGCTGACCGAGAACCAGAACTTGATCAGATGGGTGCCGCTGCGCACGAGGTTGCGCTCGAACTCCGGCACCTGGCGCAGGAACTCGCGATACTCCTCTTCGTTGCAAAACCCCATGACCCGTTCGACGCCGGCGCGGTTATACCAGCTCCGGTCGAACAGAACGATCTCGCCGACGGTCGGCAAGTGCCTGACATATCTCTGGAAATACCACTGGCCGCGTTCGACCTCATTGGGCTTTTCCAGCGCCACGACCCGCGCGCCGCGGGGATTGAGATGCTCCATGAAGCGCTTGATCGCGCCGCCCTTGCCGGCGGCGTCGCGGCCCTCGAACAGGATCACCACCCGCTGGCGGGCATCCTTGACCCAGGACTGCAGCTTGAGCAGTTCCGTCTGCAGAGTGAACTTCTGCCGCTCGTAGTCGCGCCGCAGCATCTTGAAGCGATAGGGATAAGCGCCCTCGCGCCAGTCGGCGGACAGCTCGTCGCTGGTCCGTCGCGGCGTGCCGGCGGCCTTGGGCAGGCCGAGCGCCCGCCGCATCACGCCGGCATCGTCGGGCGAGGCGCCCTCGAGGATCGCGTCAAGCCCCTCGTCGCTCGTGCCGATGTCCTGCGAGGCGATCCGCTCGACCGCGGTCACTTCGCTTTCCTGTGCGGCAACGACCCGCTGCTCCGAAAGGCCGGAGAGATCGACCCGCCGCCCGCGCCGGCCGGAGGCGGCGGGAGGGCTGGTGTCCGGTTCGGCGAGCGGGTCCGCTGCTGCCTGCCTGCCACGTGTGTCGGATACCTGCCGGTCGCTGTCTGTCACGCGCGCCTCCTCCTGCCGCAAAACCGATGCGCTCCGCCGGCCGCAAGGCGGTCCGGCGGAGGTCGCGGGGTCAGCCTGCACACTTTTGCAGGATTCGCCTTGACCGGCATCAAGCGTGAAACGCGACCCTCAATAGGGCAGGCCGACATAGTTCTCGGCGAGCGCCTGGCGGGCGGCGCGGGAGGAGGCGAGATAGTCGAACTCCGCCTCCTGCATGCGGGCGGCAAAGGCGCCGCGATCGGGAAAGGCGTGCAGCGTCGTCGTCATCCACCAGGAAAAACGCTCGGCTTTCCAGACCCTTGCCAGCGCGCGCTCGGAATAGGCGACAAGGCCGCTGTCGTCGCCGCACGCGTAATGAGCGATCAACGCCTCGGAGAGGTAGTGAATGTCGGAGGCCGCGAGATTGAGGCCCTTGGCGCCGGTCGGCGGCACGATATGGGCGGCGTCTCCGGCAAGGAACAGCCGGCCGAAGCGCATCGGCTCGGCGACGAAGGAGCGCAAGGGCGCGATGCTCTTCTCGATCGACGGACCGGTGACCAGGCGGCCGGCGATGTCGGCGGGCAGGCGGGAGACCAGTTCCGTCCAGAAGCGATCGTCGGACCAGTCTTCGACCTTCTCGTCGAGCGGGCACTGGACATAGTAGCGGCTGCGCGTGCGCGAGCGCATCGAGCACAGCGCGAAACCGCGCTCGTGGCCGGCATAGACCAGTTCGTCATGCACCGGCGGCACGTCGGCGAGCAGCCCGAGCCAGCCGAACGGATAGACCATCTCGAACAGCCGCAGCCGGTCGGCGGGGATAGACCGGCGCGAGACCCCGTGAAACCCGTCGCAGCCGGCGACGAAATCGCATTCGATGCGGTGATATCTTTCGCCGAGGCGGAAGGTGACGAAGGGCCGCCCGCCCTCCAGATCGTGCAGTTGAACGTGCTCCGCCTCGTGCAGCACCGTGCCGCCCATGGCATCCCGTGCTTCGTAAAGGTCTGCCGTCACCTCGGTCTGGCCATAGACCATGACGGTCTTGCCCTCAGTGAGATCGGCAAGGTCGATACGCAGGCGCCGGTCATGGAACGAGATCTCGACGCCGTCATGGACAAGCCCCTCGCGGTCCATGCGGGCGCCGACGCCGGCCCGGCGCAGCAGGTCGACCGCCCCCTGTTCCAGCACGCCGGCGCGGATCCGCGACAGAACATAGGCGCGGGAGCGGCGCTCCAGCACCACATTGGCGATGCCGGCAAGATGCAGAAGCTGGGACAGCAGCAGGCCGGAGGGACCGCCGCCGACAATGACGACCCCGGTGCGGGCGGGAACGTCGGCGGGGCTGCAGCCGGAAAGATCGGGGGTCATGCGCACGGATCCTTGACGCGATCGGCCCGCGAGCGGGCCTGCCAGTGTGCCGAGAATGGGCGCGAAGCACTGGACAAGGGAATGCAGAATTCGGTCAAATATAGGGATGAATCGAACATTCCAGGCTGCGCCGGATTACGGACTCTATGGGGAACCGGTGGGGTCCGGCTTTCCCGACATGCTCCATATCGAACATCTCTCGGTTCGCAGCGGACCCCGCCGCTGGCGCATCGCCCGGCACCGGCACCCGTCGCTGCACCAGCTCTTCTGGATCGAGCGCGGCGGCGGCGTGCTGCTCGGTGAGGGGGGCGAGAGCGCGCTGGCCGGCGGCGACGTCCTGAACATGCCGGCAGGCGTTGCCCATGGCTTCCGCTTCCTGCCGGGCAGTGCCGGCATGGTGCTGACCCTGCCGGTGGCGGTGTTCGAGCCGATCCGCGCCCGCATCGATCCGCAGGGGCGGCTGCTTGCCCCGTGCAGGGGCCGGGCGCGCACCGCGCCGCCGGAGATGGAAGCGGTCCAGGCGGAGTTGCTGGGGCGGCGGGCGGGGCGGGACGAGGCGCTGGCGGCGCTGGCGGCGCTGACCTTCATTTGGGTGCTGAGGCGGCTCGACGCGGGTCCGGACACGGCAAGCCCGGCGGCCAGCGGCCAGGCGGCGGCGCGGCTGGCGGGGCGTTTCCAGGCGCTGGTCGACGCCCATTACCGGCACTGGCACGGGCTCGGCCCCTATGCCGCGGCGCTGGCGGTGACGGTGCCGCACCTGACGCGGGCCTGCCGACAGGTGCTCGGCCAGCCCGCCTCCGCCGTGCTGCGGGGTCGGCAGATGCTGGAGGCGCGGCGGCTGCTCGCCTACACTCAGACAAGCGTCGCCGACATCGCCTACAGGCTCGGCTTTGCCGATCCGGGGCATTTTTCCCGTGTCTTCTCGGCCGCCACCGGCCTGTCGCCGAGCGCCTTCCGCGCCGGCTTCACCTCCGGCGCGGACTGAGGCGCCACGCCCTCACAAGGCCTGTTCGAGCCGTCCGACGAGTTGGCGCAGCATCTCGACGCGGGCGAATCGCTTGTCCTCGGCGGCGACCAGATGCCAGGGCGCGAGGCGGGTCGAGGTGCGGTCGACCATGTCGCCGGCGGCCTCGGCATAGTGATCCCATTTCAGCCGGTTGCGCCAATCGTCATCGGTGAGCTTGAACTGCTTGTAGGGGACCTCCTCGCGCTCCTTGAAGCGGGCAAGCTGTTCCTGCCGGCTGATCGCCAGCCAGAACTTGACGACGATGGCTCCGGCATCCGCGAGTTCGGCCTCGAACTCGTTGATTTCGTTGTAGGCGCGCGACCAGGCCGCCTCGCTGCAAAAGCCCTCGACCCGCTCCACCAGCACCCGCCCGTACCAGGATCGGTCGAAGACCGCCGCATGGCCACGGCGCGGCAACCGGTTCCAGAACCGCCAGAGCCAGGGATGGGCGTGCTCCTCCTGGCTGGGGGCGGCGATGCGGTGGACCCGATAGCGGCGCGGATCGAGCGGGCGAATCAGGCGGCGGATGGCACCGCCCTTGCCGGCCGCGTCGTTGCCCTCGAAGGCGACGACCAGGGAACGGTCGCGAAAGGCCTTGCGGTCGACAAGCCGGGCGAGCTCGTCCTGCAGGCGGTCAAGTTCGGTGCGGTAGCGGTGGTTGGACAGGCGGGCGCCGAGGTCGACCGCTTCCACCGCGCTGCGTCGCTCGACGCGGGCAACCACGGCCGGCAGCGCCAACGGATCGGCGGGGGCGGCCTCCAGCCGGCGGCGGATCGCCATTTCGACGCAGCGGCCCAGCGCCAGGTCGCGGGCCCGCGGCTCATCGCTGGGGATGACGATCCAGGGGGCGATCGGCGTGGAGGTGGCGAGCGCCGCCTGCTCGAAGGCCGCCTGGGCGCCGGAGGCATGGGCGATGTCGGTCCATTCGGCAAGGATGCGGCGGGCGCGGCCCTTTCTGCCGAGCCCCTTGAGCCGGCGCTTCTGCATCGCCGGCGTCAGCGAGAACCAGAATTTCAGCACCAGCACGTTCTCGCGGGCGAGCAGCCCCTCGAACCGGTTGATGCGGGCGAGGCGGCGCTCGAACTCGGCCTCGCCGATCTCGCCCTGGACGAAGCAGCGCAGCGGCTCGTTGTACCAGGACGAGACGACGATCGAGGTCTCGCCCAGCGCCGGCAGGTCGCGCCAATAGCGCCACAGGTCCGGACGGCCGCGCTCCTCGTCGGTCGCCTCGTCATAGGCGTTGCAGGTGACATAGCGCACGTCCAGCCATTCGTGCAGGCGGGCGATGGCGTCGTTCTTGCCGGCGCCGTCGACGCCGGCGATGACGATCAGCACGGAGAAGGGCTTCTTTTCGATCACCTCGAGCTGGGCGGCGAGCAGCTCGGTGCGCAGCTTCGGCTCGAGCGCATCGAAATCGGTGCGCGACAGGTCGACGGGAAGGGAAGCCGACTGGAACACGGGCACACGTCTCCTGCTGTCTTGTTTTCAAGCACCGTTTGATCGAGCACAAGGTGCCGTGCCCGGCGCCGCGATGCAATGGCGCCGCCGTCCGCACCGATCATGACCGCCGGGCCAGCCTTCGGAGCGCACAGGGAAAAATGCGTCTTGCGAGGATTGGCGAAGCAGGCCGCAGGACGTACATGTAGCGGGCCGCGACCGGGGAAATCCACCCCTCGCCAGCCAGGAACCAGTTCATGCCGGGCCGCGTCTCGTGACGGACCTTCTCAACCAGCTTGTCGCCTTCATCGGCGAGAACCCGACCCTCGCCAATGCGGTCGTGTTCCTGATCGCGATGGGCGAGGCGCTGTTCATCGTCGGCATGTTCGTGCCCTCCACGGTGGTGCTGGTCGGCGCGGGAACGCTGGTCGGCCTCGGCAAGCTCGATCCCTGGCCGATCCTGCTGTGGACGACGCTCGGCGCCATCGCCGGCGACGCGATCTCCTACTGGGTCGGGCATGTCTACAAGGACCGAATCAAGTCGGTCTGGCCGTTCAACCGCTACCGGACGCTGGTCGAGCGGGGCGAGGCCTATTTCCGGCAGCATGGCGGCAAGAGCGTTTTCATCGGCCGCTTCGTGCCGGGGGTGAAGGCGATCGTGCCGGGCATCGCCGGCATGGTCGGCATGCCGGTCGGCCGCTTCACCTTCATCAACGTCACCTCGGCGATCGCCTGGGCCATCGTCCATCTCGGCCCCGGCGTCATCGCCGGCACCGCCTTCAGCGCTCTCGGCGCGATCAGCGGCCGGCTGGCGACGGTGCTCGGCGTGCTCTTGGTGCTGCTGTTCGTCGCGGTGATGATCGCCCGCTGGCTGATCCTGATCGTGCTGCCGCTCTATGCCGGCAGCCGGCTGAGGACCGTCGAATGGCTGGGCCGGCACGAGAACCGCGTCAGCCGGTGGTTCGCCCGCATGCTCGACCCGGCGCATCCGCGCTCGGCCGGCATGATCGTGTCGGCGCTGCTGCTGATCGTCACGGTGCCGCTGTTCGTGGCGCTGGCCGCGGCGATCTCGCCCGACAATGGGCTGAGCCGCGCCGACACGGCGATCCGCAACCTGTTCCAGGACCTGCGCACCCCGGTCGGCGACGACATCATGACCTTCATCACCATGCTCGGCGACGGGGTGGTGATCGCCGCCGTGGCGGCGGTGGTGATCGCCTATCTGTTCGCCCGCAAGGCCTGGCGCCGGGCAACCGGGCTGATGATCGCGATCGCCGGCGCGGCGGTGTTCGTGCCGCTGTTCAAGATGCTGTTCCAGCGCGAGCGGCCGATCGACATCTACACCGGCGCCGACGCGCTGTCCTTTCCCTCCGGCCATGCGACGCTGACCGTGGTGCTGTTCGGCATCGTCGCGGTGCTGGTCGCGCACGACCGCTCTCCGCTGACCAAGGCCGGGATCTTCTCGCTGGCCGTGCCGCTGATCGGCGCCGTCGCCTTCTCCCGCATCTATCTCGGCGCGCACTGGATGAGCGACGTGGTCGGCGGCATCACCTTCGGCACGGCGATGGTCGCCGCCTTCGCCTTCGTCTTCGGCTCGGTGCACAACGAGAAGATCGGCCGCTGGTCGCTGGCGGCCTTGACGGCAGCGACGCTGTCGGTGGTCGGCGGCATTCACATGGCGCGCAATTTCGACCAGGCGCGGGAGATGTACCGCCCGAGCATGCCGGTGGAGATCCTGAGCGCGGACGAATGGCTGTCCGGCGGCTGGCAAAAGCTGCCGACGCACCGGATCGAACTCAGCGGCGAGCAGGAGGAACCGCTGATCCTGCAATGGAGCGGCGACCCGCAGGCGCTGGCCGAAGCCCTCGCGCAGGACGGCTACCGTCCGGCGCCCGGCTGGTCGCTCGTCACCTTCACCGGCTTCCTGACCGGACAGACGGCGGCCGAAGACCTGCCGGCGCTGCCGCGCATCCAGAACGGACGCGGCGCCGATCTGGTGCTGGTGCGCCGCGACGGCGACGACACCGACGGCACGCAAGGCGGGCGCTGGGTGCTGCGGCTCTGGCCGACGCGGTTCGAGGTGATGACGCAGACCGGCGAACGGCTGCCGCTCAGGGTCGGCTCGCTGATTCACGAGCGCATCCTGCGGCCGCTCAACGAGTTGTCGGCCCCGCGCGCCGACCGCGACCTGCCGCAGGCGGACGAGAACCCGCTGAACGACCTGCCGGGGATCGTGCTGAGGATGCGGCGGGACGGCTCGACCGTGGCGCTGGGAGGACCGGCGGCGATGCGCCCGGCAAGCCCGGCGGATCCGCTGCCGGATCAGGCTCCCGCTTCGACGCCCGGCGCGGAAGGGGCGGCGCAATAGATGCCGTAAAGCGCCTCGAGAACGGCAAGAACCTCGTCGCCGGCCAGCCGATAATAGACGGTCTGGCCGTCGCGGCGGGCCTCCACCAGGCCCTGGGCGCGCATCCTGGCGAGATGCTGGGACAAGGCAGACTGGCTGAGGCCGACCCGCTCGGCCAGCGCGCCGACGCAATGCTCCCCGCGCACCAGATGGCACAGCACCAGCAGGCGGCGGCTGTTGGCCATCGCGGCGAGGAGAGCGGCGGCCTCGTCGGCCTTATTTTCCATGTCTTGAATATTCATGCTTGCTAATTTATTGCCCCTTTATATATTTGCAATCCGAGGAAGCCCTGATGGGTCAGCAAGTCGCAACCACACAAGGTGCCATTGACACCGCAGGCTCTTCGTTCTCCCGAGATCTCCGCCACCCCCCGTTCCGCGAGACATCGACATGAGCGAGTTCACACCCTTTTCTTCCGCCGCCGGCGGCGCGCTGATCGGCCTCTCCGCCGTCATGCTGATGGCGCTGCTTGGCCGTATCGCCGGCATCAGCGGCATCATCGGCGGCCTGCTGCCCCCCTATGCAACCGGGTCCGTCGCGGCCGCAGAGAGGGGCTGGCGCCTGGCCTTCCTTGTCGGCATGATCGCCTCGCCGCTGGTGCTGCTGGCGGCAACCGGCAGCCTGCCCCAGATCGAGGTGCCCGTGTCGCTGCCGATGCTGGTGGCTGGCGGCCTGATCGCCGGTGTTGGCGTGTCCTATGCGAGCGGCTGCCCCTCCGGGCACGGCGTGTGCGGCATGGCGCGCTTCTCGAAGCGCTCGATCACCGCCACCTTGACCTTCATGGCGACCACGGCCGCCACCGTCTTCATCGTCCGCCACATCGCCGGAGCCTGACCGATGACCCGAATCCTTCCCGCCTTCCTCATCGGCCTTCTGTTCGGCACCGGCATCCTGCTGTCGGGCATGGCCAATCCGGCCAAGGTGCTGAACTTTTTCGACATCGCCGGAACCTTCGACCCCTCCCTCGCCTTCGTCATGGGCGCAGCGCTGATCGTCACGGTGATCGGCTACCGGCTGGTGATGGCCCGCCCGGCGCCGGTGCTTGCCGCCGGCTTCTCGCTGCCGGGCACCACCCGCCTCGACATGCGCCTGATCGGCGGCTCGGCGCTGTTCGGCATCGGCTGGGGCCTTGCCGGCTTCTGCCCGGGCGGCGTGGTGCCGGCACTCGGCCTCGGCCGCAGCGAGCCGTTCGTCTTCGCCGGCGCGATGGTGGCGGCGATCGCCGCGATCCGCCTCGTCGAAGCCTGGCGGGTACGGCAGCCGCAGACCGCCTGAGCCCGCCGGACACGGCCTTTCACGAAACGACATCGACACCGATGGAGCACGACACGATGACCGAGACGACCTATCCCATTGATCCGACGACCCGGCCGGAGGTCACCGCCTTCTTCGACCCGCAGACCAACACCATCTCCTATGTGGTCAAGGATCCGGCCTCCACGGCCTGCGCCGTCGTCGACAGCGTGATGGATATCGACTACGCCGCCGGCCGCATCTCCTTCGAATCCGCCGACCGGATCATCGACTTCGTCCGCGAGAATGGGCTGACGGTCGAGTGGCTGATCGAGACCCATGTCCATGCCGACCACCTGTCCGGCGCTCCCTATATCCAGGGCAAGCTCGGCGGGCGCATCGGCATCGGCGAGAACATCAGGATCGTCCAGGACACGTTCGGCAAGGTGTTCAACGAGGGCACCGAGTTCCAGCGCGACGGCTCGCAGTTCGACCACCTGTTCCGCGACGGCGACACCTACACCGTCGGCGGCATGACCTGCTTCGCCATGCACACGCCCGGCCACACGCCAGCCTGCATGACCCATGTGATGGGCAATGCCGCCTTTGTCGGCGACACGCTGTTCATGCCCGATGGCGGTACGGCGCGGGCCGACTTCCCCGGCGGCGATGCGCATGAGCTTTTCCGGTCGATCCACAAGGTGCTGGCACTGCCCGACGAGACCCGGCTGTTCATGTGCCACGACTACGGCCCGAACGGCCGCGAGATCCGCTGGGAAACCACGGTCGGCGAGGAGCGCAAGCACAATATCCATGTGCGCGACGGTGTGACGGAAGAGGAATTCGTCGCCATGCGGCAGGCGCGCGATGCGACCCTGGACATGCCGAAATTGATCATTCCCTCGATACAGGTCAACATGCGCGCCGGCAAGCTGCCCCCCAAGGACGAAAGCGGCCGGACCTTCCTGAAGGTGCCGGTCAACGGATTGTAAGGACAGGAAGAATGCAGAGCGCACGGGTCGACGACACCCTCACCGTATCGTTCCAGATCCAGCCGGAGGATGTCGCCGCGATCCGCGATGCGGGCTTCGTCGCCATCATCAACAACCGGCCGGACGGCGAGGTCGCGGACCAGCCGGCGGGCGAAGAAATCGCCCGCGCCGCCGCCGAGGCGGGCCTCGCCTATGCGGCGCTTCCGGTCTCGGGCCGCGAGGGCATCACGCCCGACACGATCCGCGGCTTTCAGGAGGTGCTGGAGGCCGCCGGCGGTCCCGTCTTCGCCTTTTGCCGGACCGGCACGCGCTCGATCAACCTCTGGGCCCTGTCCCAGGCTGCCGATCGCGACCCGGCCGAACTGCTGCAACTGGCGGCGGAGGCCGGCTACGACCTGTCCGCCCTTGCCCCGGCCCTGCGCCAGATCGCCAGCCACGGCCTGCCCGGCTAAGGCCCACCGGCGCTGACGCCGGAGCCAGAGCCGCACGGCAGGTGGGTCTCCCCTTGCGAGGGGACCGTCTCGACGCGCCGCGCGCTTGCGCGCGGCGTCCCTTTTCCTGCGACCTCTATTCCGGCCCGGACATGACCCGCCTTGCCTCCTATCTCCCGATCCTCGACTGGGGACGCAGCTACACCCGGCACACGGCGACCGACGATCTGATCGCCGCGCTGATCGTCACGATCATGCTGATCCCGCAGTCGCTCGCCTATGCGCTGCTGGCCGGCCTGCCGCCGGAAGTCGGTCTCTACGCCTCGATCCTGCCGCTGGTGGCCTATGCGCTGTTCGGCACCAGCCGGGCGCTCGCCGTCGGGCCGGTGGCGGTGGTGTCGCTGATGACCGCCTCGGCGGTGGGAGAACTCGCCGCCCAGGGCACGCCCGAATATCTCGGTGCGGCCATCGTGCTGGCTCTGCTGTCGGGCGCGATGCTGATCGCGATGGGGCTGTTCCGCCTCGGCTTTCTCGCCAACCTCTTGAGCCATCCGGTGATTTCCGGCTTCATCACGGCGAGCGGACTGATCATCGCCGCCGGGCAGCTCAAGCATATTCTCGGGCTTGGCGGCTCCGGCAACACCTTGGTGGAGATCCTCGCCGGGCTCGCTTCCGAACTCGGCAATGTCAATCCCTACGCTCTCGCCATCGGCGTGCCGGTCACCGCCTTCCTGTTCTGGGTGCGCAGCGGGCTGAAACCGGCGCTGATCCGCGCCGGGCTGCGGCCACGGCTTGCCGACATCGTTGCCAAATCGGGCCCGGTCGCAGCCGTGGCGGCGACGACATTGGCGGCCCATGTCTTCTCCCTCGGCGACAAGGGGGTGAAGCTGGTCGGCCACATTCCCGCCGGGCTGCCGACCCCGGCGCTTCCCTCGCTCGACCCGCACCTATGGAGCCAGCTTCTGGTGCCGGCGCTGCTGATCTCGGTGATCGGCTTCGTCGAGTCCGTTTCCGTCGCCCAGACGCTGGCGGCCAAGAAGCGCCAGCGCATCGTCCCCGACCAGGAACTGATCGGCCTCGGCGCGGCCAACATCGCCTCCGGCCTGTCCGGCGGCTATCCGGTGACCGGCGGCTTCGCCCGCTCGGTAGTGAATTTCGACGCAGGCGCGGCAACCCCGGCCGCCGGCGCCTTCACCGCGGTCGGCATCGCGCTGGCCACCCTGTTCCTGACGCCGCTGATCGCCGACCTGCCGCAGGCGACGCTGGCGGCGACGATCATCGTGGCAGTGCTGTCGCTGGTCGACCTGAAGGCGCTCAGGCGGGTCTGGGCCTATTCGCGCAGCGACTTCGCGGCGATGGCGACCACCATTGCGGCAACGCTCGTCCTTGGCGTCGAAACCGGCGTCACCGTCGGTGTCGGCGTGTCGCTGGCGCTGCACCTTTATCGCAGCGCCCGGCCGCACATGGCGATCGTCGGCATCGTCCCGGGCACGGAGCATTTCCGAAACGTCAACCGGCACAAGGTGATCACCGGCGACACCGTGCTCACCTTGCGGGTCGACGAGAGCCTGTTCTTCGCCAACAGCCGCTTCCTGGAGGACCGGCTGACGGAGCTGGTGGCAGAACGGCCGAAGCTGCGCCATGTGGTGCTGATGTGCACGGCGGTGAACGAGATCGACGCCTCGGCGCTGGAGAGCCTGGAGGAGATCAGCCGGCGGCTGGAGGCCGCGGGGGTCGGCTTCCACCTGTCGGAGGTCAAGGGCCCGGTGATGGACCGGCTGCAGCGGACCGATTTCCTGACCCATCTCAACGGCAAGGTGTTCCTCACCCAATACGAGGCGCTCGCCGCGCTCGACCCGCGCACGACCCATATCGCGGAGGCACGCCAGCCGCGCAAGGCAACCAGAGCGGACTTCTGGATCGGCCCGGAAATCTGAGGCGGGAGGATGGGTGGCGGGACGATGGACGGCGACGCGCCGACAGGCGAGGGACACGATCCGGCAAGCGGGCTTGCCTGGCGTTTTCGCCCCGCGCCCGCCGGAGGCAGCGACTTGCTTGCCGTGGTCTTCTCGCAGGTGCGCGTGCCCCCCGGCCGCTTCGGGCTGGAGCGGTTCTTCTCCAACACCCGCCACGCCTGCCTGTTTCTCAACTGTCCGGACCCCACATGGTATCTCGGCTGCGAGACAGCGATCGACCGGGCGATCGATGCGGCGCTTGCGGCCTCCGGCGCGGCGCGGATCGTCCATTACGGGGCCTCGAAGGGCGCTTATGGCGCGCTCGTCACCGCGCTGCGGCGCGGCGACGGGCAGGTCTTCGCCTTCGGCCCGGAACTGCTACTCGGCCGGCCCGGCAGCCAGAGCGGCGCGGTGGTCCGGCCGGCGATGGCCACCGCCCCGGACCTGGCGCCACGGCTGGCACGGTGCGGCGAAGGACCGGAGCTGACGCTGGTCTTCGGCATTTTCGACGCGACGGACGCGGCCGGCGCCGTGGCCCTTGCCGGGCAGGATCTGCCGGCGCGGGTCAAGGTGCTGCGGCTCCTCTCCTCCCATGCCAGCCACGACCATCTCTACACGCTCAACATCGCCCGCAAGCTGATCGCCGGCTTCTCCCGCGATCTCGGGACCCTGTGCGCCGAACGCGGGCTGATCGCCGAGGACGGCACCGCCGAGCTCGCCCGCTTTGCCGCCTTCGCCGGTCGCATGGCGGCGGAGGAGCACGATAGCCAGGACGCGGTGGGGGAGGCGCTTGCCGACCCTTACGCACGCGTCAATCCGGGCTATGGGCTGGCGGTGGGCCAGGCGCTCATCCGCCTCGGTGAGCGCGAGCAGGCGGCACATTGGCTTGCCGGGGTGCAGGAGAGGGTGGACGCGATGCCGGGAGCCGGCGCGCTGCCCAAGCGCTGGCGCAAGATGGTGTGGCAGGCGCGGCTGGCGGCGGCCGACGCGACGACCCGCACGACCCTGGCGGCGCAGGCGCGCGAGCGGTTTCCCGGCGAGGACTGGCCGGAGGCGGCTCCCTGGTGAGCCGGCGGCGGCCGCAACCCGTCAATGCCGGGCTGGGGTGCCAGGTTCAGTGCCAGGTTTCGGGCGGCGACACGGCCTGCCCCTGGGCGAAGCAAACGCCGAGTTCCCTCAGGATGTCGAGATGCCGGGCTTCCGTCACATATTCGGCGACGGTCGGCAGGCCGAGCGCCTCTGCAAGGCCGACGACCCCCGAAACCGCGGCCCGCTTGACCGGATCGCCGGCAAGGCCCGCCGTCAGCAGCCGGTCGATCTTGATGAAATCGAACGCATTGGCGCGCAACTGGGTGAAGGCGGCGAACCCACGGCCGAACTTGTCCAGCGCGATGCGGCAGCCGAGCGCGCGCAGGTCCGCCATCAGGTTCCACGCCTCCGGCTTCAGCCGCGACAGCGCCGTCTCCGGCACCTCGAAGACGAGCCGCTCCGAAAGACCCGGCGAGCGCCCCAACCGATCGAACAATTGGCGGGCGAAGACCGGACTGTGCAGGGTTTCCTCCGACAGGTCGATCGCGATCGGTAACCGGTGGCTCGTTCCCGCCTCGAGACGGGACAGCACGGCATTGACCACCAGCCGGTCGACCGCCCGCATCAGGCCGTGCCGTTCGGCAATGGCGCGGATCATCGAGGGTCCGTGCAACTCGCCGTCCTCGGTGGCAAGACGCGGCAGCACCTCCTGCATTGCCGGCAAGCCGCTGGCGAGATCGACGATGGCCATGACATTCAGCACGAAGCCGTTGCCGGCGATTGCCCGTTCGACCGCGAGCAGGTGACGGATCTCCACCTTCCTGTCGTCGCCGGGCTTCCTCATGCCGTCATGCACGACGATGCGATGGCCTCCGGCCGCCTTGGCCTGCATGCAGGCGAAGTCGGCCCATTGCAGCACCCGGCCGACGGTGACGGCCTGCCGCGCGCCCTCCTCGTCGCCAGCCGCGGGCACCGCCACGGTGGCGATGCCGATGCTGGCGCTGCTGCGGAAGCTCATGCCTTCCCAGTTCAGGCGATATCCCTCGAACGTGGCCAGCAACCGGTTGCAGATCGCCTGAGCGGCAAGGGGCAGCATGCTGTCGATGATCAGGCCGAACTCGTCGCCGCCGATGCGCGCCACCTCGACGTCCTCGCCGGCCGATTGCTGCAGCAGCCGCGCGATATCCTGAAGAAAACGGTCGCCAGCGCCGTGTCCGGCCGTGTCGTTGACCAGCTTGAAGCCGTCGAGATCGATGAAGACGACGCTGAAGCCTTCGCTCCGGCGCGCCCGGAAGGCGGCAACGCGCCGTTCCAGCCCGGTCTCGAAGGCGCGGCGGTTGGCGATGCCGGTGAGATCGTCCTGCAGCGCCAGCCGCTCCAGCCGCTCCGACAGGCGACGGGTCTCGGTGACGTCGCGCAGGGTAACGACGACCGCGTCGATCTCGCCATCGCTGTTTCGGAAGGGTTCGAGGCGGGCGTCCATCACCACCGGAGAGCCGTCCGGCGCCGTCTCGTGGAAATCGTATTCCACCGCCTCGCCGGCAAGGCATCGGTCGAGCCAGGGGCGGACCTCGGCAGCGAACCGCGCCTCGCCGACAATCTCGATCAGCGACTCTCCGCGAAAGCTCTCGGCGGTACGGCCATGCCAGCGGGCATTGCTCTCGTTGGTGAGGATGTAGCGGTAATCGCGATCGACGATCGACAGGCGGTCCGACATCTGGGTGACGGCGCTCTCATAGAGCCGCAGCACCTCCTCCGCCGCCTTCAGATCGGTGATGTCGCGCCCATAGGCGGCAACCCCGAGCAAGTGACCCGCGGCATCATGCACCGGCTGGTAGCGCACGTGAAAGAAGCGGCGGCCCTGGCCGGGCACGTTGATCCAGTCCTGCAGCACCGTGGCGCAACCGGACAGGGCTTTTTCCAGGAACGGCGCACGGCGCGGGAAGGCCGTGGCGCCGGCGATCTCCTGCACCGTGCGACCGATCGTCTGCTCGCGGCTGAGGCCGGCGATCATCACGTAAGGTTCGTTGGCCTCGCGGATGACATAGTCCGGCGTGCAGAAATAGATGGGATCCTGAGACGCAGCGATGATCGCGGCATGCAGCCCCTCAGCGGGCCATGCCAGGTCCGGCCTTGCCGCGTCATCCGATGTCATTCGGTCCGCCCCCGCAACATCGTTCCACTTTCGCAGAAGCCGTAGCGGCATGAAGCGGGATTTGCCACAACAAAGTCATGAAAAACGGCCATTCCCGGAGGAGATGATCAATACCGTGTCGGAGCCGCGTGGCGCGATCCGCAAGATAGTTAGGATTGACAATATGGATTGCCGAAAATGATTCGCAAGCCCCGGGCCCGCCTGTTGGCGTTGTCGCTCTGCGCCGGACTGACCGCCAAGCCTGCCCTGGCGGAATGCGGCAGCGCCTCCTGGTACGAACTGACCGGGCGCACCGCAAGCGGCACCCCCAACAATCCGGAAGCCCTGACTGCGGCACATCGCACCCTGCCCTTCGGCACGCGGGTGAAGGTCGAGAACCTCGCCAATGGCGAGACCGTGACCCTGACCATCGTCGACCGGGGACCCTTCGCGCGGGGCCGGGTGCTCGACGTCTCGCGGCGGGCAGCACGCGAGCTGAAATTCCTGCGTCGGGGAGTGACCAAGGTGCGGGTGACGGTGACCGGCAAGGCGACGCCCTCCTGCGGCTGAGACCGCACGCCGAAGGCTGCGGCCGGACGCCTGTCGGCCGGGAGGCCGAAGCGGACGGGAAACTGGTCCTGACCGTGAGGAGGGAGGGGGAAACCCCACGGCCAGGACCGCCGCATCTCCTTGACGAAGACAGATCGATAGCAACAGGATTCGCCGCGGCTGCAAACCCGGAATCTTGCGTATTGCCGCTGTGCCCGTCGTGGCTGGCGAAGCGGTGGCCGCCGGTGGCGCCTCAGCCCGGCAGCGCAGGCCGGTCGCCGCCGCCGGCCGCCACCTCCCCCATCAGCCAGTCGCGGAACCGGGCAGCGACGGGGCGCAGCGAGCGGTCCTCCGGAAAGACGAGGTGATAGGCGGAGGGCAGCCGCAGCACCGTGTCGAAGAGCTGCACCAGCCGTCCGGAGGCCAGTTCCTCGGAAACGAAGAAGCGCGGCACCAGGGCCGCGCCGAGGTCGTTGGCGGCGGCTTCGGCCATCATCACGAACTGTTCGAAGCGCGGCCCCTGGAAGGCGAGTTCCGTCTCGACCCCGGCGCATTCGAACCACTGGCGCCAGGCGAGCGGCCGCGTCGACTGATGCAGCCGGGTGAGCGGCGCAAGATCCTGCGGCCGGCGGATCCGGTGGCGGGCGCGGAAGGCCGGCGAGGCGACCGCGATCACCTCCTCGCGGAACAGCGGCTCGGCAACGGCGCCCGCCCAGACCGGATCGCCGTAGTGGATCGCCACGTCGAACGGCTCCTTGGCAAAATCGAAAGGCCGCAGGCGCACCGTCACATTGAGGCTGGCGGTCGGATGGACGGCGATGAAGCCCGAGAGGCGCGGAGCCAGCCAGCGGGTGCCGAAGGAGGGCAGGGTGGCCAGGTTGAGCACGTCCTCGTTGCCCGCGAAGGACATGACCTGGCGGGTGGCGGCGGTCAGGCTTTCCAGCGCGCCGCGCACATCGTGCAGATAGAGCCTCCCGGCATCGGTGAGCACGATGCGCTGACGCACCCGCTTGAACAGTTCGACGCCGAGCCGGACCTCGAGATGGCGCACCTGCTTGGAGACGGCACCTTGAGTGAGATGCAACTCCTCCGCCGCGCGGGTGAAGCTGCCGTGCCGTGCCGCGCACTCGAAGGCGATCAGGCTGTCGACATGGGGAACGAAGCCGCGTTTCAAACCCTATTCCATCCGCTCATGAACTTGGGACAACATATCACTTTTCGCCGGGGGCGACAGACCGGACACTCGCGCCCGGACATTCACCCCTTTCGCGGGTCCGGCCGCCCAGAGCGGCGCGGGCCCTGATAACGAACGCACTCCGCCAGCAGCAGCGCCCGCAGGCGGATCGGAGGAGACCACAGCCATGACCGCACACGCATCCGTTCACAAGTCCGACCCGACCGGCGGCGGCCGCTTTTCCTGGGAAGACCCGTTCCTGCTGCGCGACCAGTTGAACGAGGACGAGATCCTGATCATGGAAACGGCCCGCGCCTATGCCCAGGACAAGCTGCAGCCGCGCGTGCTGGAGGCCTATGCGCAGGAGAAGACCGACCGCGAGATCTTCAACGAGATGGGCGAACTCGGCCTGCTCGGCATCACGCTGCCGGAAGACTATGGCTGCGCCAACGCCTCCTATGTCGCCTATGGCCTCGTCGCCCGCGAGATCGAGCGGGTCGATTCCGGCTACCGTTCGATGAACTCGGTGCAGTCGTCGCTGGTGATGTATCCGATCTATGCCTATGGCAGCGAGGAGCAGCGCAGGAAGTACCTGCCGAAGCTCGCCAGCGGCGAATTCGTCGGCTGCTTCGGCCTGACCGAGCCCGATGCCGGCTCCGACCCGGCCGGCATGCGCACCCGCGCCGAGAAGATCGACGGCGGCTACCGGCTGAAGGGCTCCAAGATGTGGATCTCCAACGCGCCGATCGCCGATGTCTTCGTCGTCTGGGCCAAGTCCGACGCCCATGACGGGGCGATCCGCGGCTTCGTGCTTGACAAGGGGATGAAAGGCCTTTCCGCGCCGAAGATCGGCGGCAAGCTCAGCTTGCGCGCCTCGATCACCGGCGAGATCGTCATGGACAATGTCGAAGTCGGCGAGGACGCGCTGCTGCCGAATGTTTCCGGCCTGAAGGGCCCGTTCGGCTGCCTCAACCGCGCCCGCTACGGGATTTCCTGGGGCGCGCTGGGTGCGGCCGAGGATTGCTGGCACCGGGCCCGCAACTACGGCCTGGAGCGCAAGCAGTTCAACAAGCCGCTGGCCCAGACCCAGCTCTTCCAGAAGAAGCTCGCCGACATGCAGACCGAGATCGCGCTCGGCCTGCAGGCCTCGTTGCGCGTCGGCCGCCTGTTCGACGAAGGCCGCGTGGCGCCGGAGATGATCTCCATCGTCAAGCGCAACAATTGCGGCAAGGCGCTGGACATCGCCCGCCAGGCCCGCGACATGCATGGCGGCAACGGCATCCAGGAGGAGTACCACGTGATGCGGCACGCCCAGAACCTGGAGACGGTGAACACCTACGAGGGCACGCATGACGTCCATGCGCTGATCCTCGGCCGCGCCCAGACCGGCCTGCAGGCCTTCTTCTGAGCAAGTGATGGAGGGCGGGGGCCCGCGGCCCCTGCCCCATTCCTCGTCACCGGCCTGCCGCGGCACAGGCTCGATCTCGGCGCGCCGTCGCACGAACGGATTGCACAACGACGCGTGGTGGTGGAAAACACCATGGTCTGATCCTGCAGGGTTCGCCTCACGCGCAGCTTGCACGGCCATTCTCTCCCCCGCCCGCGCGGCGGGCCCGCCACGACATGCGGGCCGCCTTTTGCCGCGCAGCCTTTCCGGAGCCTGCCATGACGCTCGCCAGCGGCCGCGAATTCCTGATGATCCCTGGGCCGACCACGGTGCCGGACGAAGTGCTCAGGGCCATGCACCGCCCGGCGATCGACATCTATACCGGCTCGCTCGTCGGGCTGACCGACAGCCTGCTCGCCGACCTGCCGAAGGTGTTCGGCACCACAGGCAAGGCCTTCCTTTATGCCGCCAACGGCCACGGCGCCTGGGAAGCGGCGCTGACCAACACGCTGTCGCGCGGCGACCGGGTGCTGGTGCTGGACTCGGGCCGCTTCGCCCGCGGCTGGGGCGAGATGGCGAAAATGTCCGGCCTCGAGATCGAGGTGCTGCCGGGCGACTGGCGCCGGGCCGTCGATCCGCTGGCGGTGACCGCGCGCCTTGCCGCGGATACCGCGCATGAAATCAAGGCGGTGCTGGTGGTGCAGGTGGACACGGCCTCGGGCGTGCTCAACGACATCGCCGCCCTGCGCAAGGCGATCGATGCGGCCGGCCATCCGGCGCTGTTCATGGTCGACACCATCGCCTCGCTCGGCTGCGTGCCCTACAAGATGGACGCGTGGGGCGTCGATGTGACCGTCACCGGCGCGCAGAAAGGGCTGATGACGCCGCCGGGCCTTGCCTTTGTCGGCGCCAATGCCAAGGCGCTCGCCGCGCATGAGACGGCAACCCTGAAGACCTTCTACTGGGACTGGACGTTCCGACAGGGCAGCGAGCACTACCAGAAATATTGCGGCACGCCGCCGGAGCACCTGCTCTTCGCCTTCCGCCAGGCGCTCGACCTGCTGCTGGACGAGGGGCTGGACGCCGCCCATCGCCGCCATGCGCTGCTGGCCGCCGCCGTGCGCGCCTGCGTCGCCAAATGGGCCGAAGGCGGGGCGATGGAGCTGAACATCCTGGAGGAGGCCCAGCGCTCCAACTCGGTCACCGTGGTGCTGACACCGGGCTTCGATCCGGCCGTGCTGCGCCGCTGGTGCCAGCAGACCTGCAACGTCACCATCGGCGGCACGATCGGGGAGATCGCCGGCAAGGGCATCCGCATCGGTCATATGGGCCATGTCAACGCGCCGATGGTGCTGGGCACGCTCGGGACGCTGGAATTGGGGCTCAAGATGCTCGGCGTTCCGCACGGCGCGGGTGGCGTGCAGGCGGCACTGGAGCGCCTGGCAGCGGGGCTCGCCGAGCCCCGCTGAACCGGGTCCTGGGTTCGCTTAGAGCGCGCGGCCGATCTCCTCGACGATGGCCGCCGCCGCCGCCCGGCGGTTGGCGGCCATGATCACGGGCCGCGCGACCACCAGATAGTCGGCACCGGCGGCGATCGCATCGGCCGGTGTCATGATGCGCTTCTGGTCGCCGGCCTCAGACCCTGCCGGACGGATGCCAGGCGTCACGGTGACGAGGCGCGGGCCGACCACCGGGCGCAGCGAGGCGACCTCCAGCGGCGAGCAGACGATGCCGCCCATATTGGCCGCGCGGGCATCGGCAGCGCGCGCAATCACCAGATCCTCGACGCCGCCGGCATAACCGGCATCGTGCAGGTCGTCCTCGTCCATCGAGGTCAGTACGGTGACGCCGAGCAGGCAGACATCGCCGCCGGCCGCGGCAAGGCCGGCAACGGCCGCGCGCATCGCCTTGGGATAGGCGTGGATGGTGACGAAGCGCACGCCCATGCGGGCGATGTTCTCGACCGCCTTCATCACCGTGTTGTCGATGTCGAGAAGCTTCACGTCGAGAAAGATGCTGTGGCCCTCGCGGGCAAGCTCGGCGGCCAGTTCCAGGCCGCCGGCGAACTGAAGCTGCATGCCGATCTTGTAGGTGCCGACGGCACCCGCGGTCTCGCGCACGATGGCGCGGGCCTCCTCCACCGTCGGCACATCAAGGCCGACAATCAGGCGGTCGCGGGCGCTCGCCGGCGCGAAAGGGGACGGGTCCTCGTCCAGCGGAAGGGCAGCGCTTTGCATCGGCAGGTCTCCGGAACGTTGCAAGTGTCGAAAATCCGTCTTACCCGTGCAGGGCGATCTTGGCCAGATCGCGGCGCGGCGCGCGCAGGTATTTCATTGCGGCAAGCCTCCTGTTACAAGGCTTCGCTGCCGGCAGCAGGCCGGCGACAGAAGGACAGGGTCGCCCATGCGCACCGCGAAGATCTCGCGCAAGACGAAGGAAACCGACATTGCCGTCGAGATCGTCCTCGACGGGACCGGCGCCTATTCGGTGCAGACCGGGGTCGGCTTTCTCGACCACATGCTGGAGCAACTGTCCCGGCATTCGCTGATCGACATGACGATCCGCGCCAGCGGCGACACCCATATCGACTTTCATCACACGGCCGAGGATGTCGGCATCGCCCTCGGCCAGGCGCTGCGCCAGGCGCTCGGCGACATGACCGGCATCACCCGCTATGCCGACTGCCATCTGGCCATGGACGAGGCGCTGACGCGCTGCGCCCTCGACGTGTCGGGCCGGCCGTTCCTGGTGTGGGACGTCACCTTCCCACGCGACAAGGTCGGCGACTTCGACACCGAGCTGTTCGAGGAGTTCTTCCGCGCCTTCGCGATGAATGCCGGCATCACGCTGCATATCGCCAACCTGACGGGCAGCAACTGCCACCACATCGCCGAGACCTGCTTCAAGGCGGTGGCGCGGTCGCTGCGCAAGGCGATCGAGCCGGACCCGCGACAGGCCGGCCGCGTGCCCTCGACCAAGGGCCAGCTCGGCGGCTGAGACCGCCGGACGGAGGGACAGATGACGATCCATATGGTGCTGATCCCGCCCGGTACCTCGCCCGAGACGATCGGCGAGGGTGCGGCCGAGCGCACCGTCTTCATCCCCGACCGCTTCAACTGGGCGGCGCTGGTCTTCACCCTGCCCTGGCTGCTGGTGAAGCGGCTGTGGCTGGTGCTGCTCGCCTATCTGCTGGTCGGCCTTGCCGCCGAACTCGCCTCGCGGTTTGTCGGCGGGCCGATGCCCGGCATTGCCACGGCGGCGCTGTCGATCCTCTTCGCCTTCGAGGCGAACGGGTTGTGGCGCTGGACGCTGGAGCGGCGCGGCTGGCAGTTCGTCGCGGTGATCGAGGCGCAGAACCGCGAGGAGGCGGAACGGCGTTTCTTCGCAAGGCTTGCCGCCCACCAGGCGCAGGCGGACGCCGCCGGCACCACGCCGAAGCCCGAGACCCCACCGCCGCATCGCCCCGGCTACCCGGTGCCGCGCATCGGCGCGGAGCGGGTCGTCGGCCTGAGCCTTGCCCCGCATCAAGGCTGACTCCGGCACACCGCGCCGCCCCTGCCACCTTCCCGCATCGCCTGACGGATTGAACCCATGCTGATCGCCATCATCGACTACGGCTCCGGCAACCTGCGCTCGGCCGAAAAGGCCTTCGAGCGGGCCGCGCATGCCCATGGCCATGGCGCCAGCGTGCGGGTGACGGCCGACCCGGACGTGGTGGCGCGGGCCGACCGGATCGTGCTGCCGGGCGTCGGCGCCTTTGCCGACTGCCGGCGCGGCATCCGCGCGGTCGACGGCATGGAGGCCGCCCTCGTCGAGGCGGTCGAGGCGAAGGGGCGCCCCTTTCTCGGCATCTGCGTCGGCATGCAATTGATGGCGAGCCGCGGCCTGGAGTTCGAGAAAAGCGAAGGCTTCGGCTGGATTCCCGGCGACGTCACCGCGATCACGCCGGACGATCCGGCACTGAAGATCCCGCATATGGGCTGGAACACGATCCGCCAGCTCGCCGACCACCCGCTGCTTGCCGGCATCGAGACCGGCGAGACGGGCCTGCATGCCTATTTCGTCCACTCCTTCCACCTGAAGGCGGCGGACCCGGCGCATGTCATCGCCACCGCCGACTATGGCGGACCGATCACCGCGATCGTCGGACGCGACACGATGGTGGGCACCCAGTTCCACCCGGAAAAGAGCCAGCGGCTCGGCCTTGCGCTGATCGCCAATTTCATCGAGTGGGCGCCGTAAGCGGCACCTGCGACGAGACGGAACACCCATCATGCCCATCCTGTTTCCCGCCATCGACCTGAAGGGCGGCCAATGCGTCCGCCTGAAACTCGGCGACATGGCGCAGGCCACCGTCTTCAACGACGATCCGGCCGCCCAGGCCCTCAGCTTCCAGACGCAGGGCTTCCGCTACCTGCATGTGGTCGACCTCGACGGCGCCTTCGCCGGCGAGAGCCGCAATGGCGCGGCGGTCGACGCCATCCTGCAAGCAACGACCAATCCGGTGCAGCTTGGCGGCGGCATCCGCAGCCTTGCGCATGTGGAAGCCTGGCTCGCCAAGGGCATCGCCCGGGTGATCCTCGGCACGGTGGCGGTGCGCGATCCCGATCTGGTCAAGACCGCCTGCAAGGCCTTTCCCGGCCGGGTCGCTGTCGGCATCGACGCGCGCGGCGGCAAGGTGGCGGTCGAGGGCTGGGCGGAGACCTCGGAACTCTCGGCCATCGATCTCGCCCGCCGCTTCGAGGACGCCGGCGTTGCCGCGATCATCTACACCGACATCGACCGCGACGGCGTGCTTGCCGGCATCAACTGGGACGGCACGCTGGATCTGGCCGGCGCCACCTCGATCCCGGTGATCGCCTCGGGCGGTCTTGCCTCCATCGAGGACGTCAAGCGCCTCGCCGCCCCCGACTGCGCCGTGCTGGAAGGCGCGATCTCGGGCCGGGCGCTCTATGACGGGCGGCTCGACCCGGCCGAAGCCTTGAAGATCCTTGCCGCAGGGTAAGATGCTAGTCGTCGCCGCCCTTGCGCTCTTTCCCGGCTTTGCAGCACGGGTCAGGACCTGTATGCTGCGACCGCGAAATACGTCGGGTAATCGCCTAACATGCTGAAAGCACGTGTCATTCCCTGTCTGGACGTCAAGGACGGCCGCGTCGTCAAGGGCGTGAACTTCGTCAATCTGGTCGATGCCGGCGATCCGGTGGAGGCCGCGAAGGCCTATGATGCGGCCGGCGCGGACGAACTCTGCTTCCTCGACATCACTGCAAGCCACGAGAACCGCGACACGATCTTCGACGTGGTCCGGCGGACGGCGGAGGCCTGTTTCATGCCGCTGACCGTCGGCGGCGGCGTGCGCCGGGTCGAGGACATCCGCAAGCTGCTGGTGGCCGGCGCCGACAAGGTGTCGATCAACACGGCGGCGGTGAAGAACCCCGATTTCATCCGCGAGGCGGCGGAAAAGTTCGGCGCCCAGTGCATTGTCGTGTCCATCGACGCCAAGCAGGTCAACGCGCCCGGCGAAGCGGAACGCTTCGAGATCTTCACCCATGGCGGGCGCGAGGCGACCGGCATCGACGCCGTCGACTTCGCCCGCAAGGCGGTGGAGCTGGGCGCCGGCGAGTTGCTGGTCACCTCGATGGACCGCGACGGCACCCGCACGGGCTTCAATCTGGCGCTGACCCGCGCCATCGCCGATGCGGTGCCGGTGCCGGTGATCGCCTCCGGCGGCGTCGGCACGCTCGACCACCTGGTCGAGGGCGTGCGCGACGGCCACGCGACGGCGGTGCTCGCCGCCTCGATCTTCCATTTCGGAACCCACACCATCCGCGAAGCCAAGGAACACATGGCCCGGGCCGGCATTCCCATGCGGCTCGACGCGGCCTGACACCAGGGCCCGCCCCGGCCGCAGAAAACTACCGGCAGGGGCGCGAAGCCGCAGGAGATGTCCGACCAATGACCGGCTTCACACTGACCGACCTTGACCGCATCATCGCGGCGCGGGCGCAAAGCGACGACGAGAGCTCCTACACCCGCAAGCTGATCGGCAAGGGGCCGGCGAAGATCGCCCAGAAAGTGGGCGAGGAGGCAGTGGAGACGGCGATCGCGGCGGTGGCCGGCGATGCGCGGGAGCTGACCGGCGAGGCCGCCGATCTGCTCTACCACCTGCTCGTCCTGCTCAAGGTGCGCGACGTGCCGCTTGCGGACGTGATGGCGGAGCTGGAACGCCGCACGGCACAGACGGGTCTTGAGGAGAAGGCATCGCGGCGGCCCGGCTGACAACCGGCCTTGCGACGGACTGCCCGGCACGGTCCACGCGACCGTTTCCGGGTCTTGCGAGCGAACGGCCGGGCATCCGGCAGGAGCGAGGATTGCATGGTCGCCATGGAGCACAGCCTCAACAGGTTCACCGAGGACGATCTGTCGCCGTACCGGGTCTTTACCGAGGCGGAGTGGGCGAAACTCAGGGCCGACACGCCGATGACGCTGACGGCGGCGGAGGTGCGCCGGCTGCAGTCGCTCAACGATCCGGTGTCCATCGCCCAGGTGGAATCGATCCTGCTGCCGCTGTCGCGGCTGCTCGCCTATTATGTCGAGGCGACACAGCAACTGCACCGCGCAACCACGCGCTTTCTCGGCAGCAACGACGTCAAGAACCCCTTCGTCATCGGCATCGCCGGCTCGGTGGCGGTCGGCAAGTCGACGACGGCGCGCCTGCTGCAGGCGCTGCTGGCGCGCTGGCCGGCGAGCCCGAAGGTCGACCTCGTCACCACCGACGGCTTCCTCTATCCCAACGCGGTGCTGGAGGCGGAGGGCCTGATGCGGCGCAAGGGCTTTCCCGAAAGCTACGACCGGGCAACGCTGCTGAAATTCCTGTCGGACCTCAAGGCCGGGCGGCGGCATGTGCGCGCGCCGGTCTATTCCCACTTCTATTACGACGTGATGCCGGGGCAGTTCGTCACGGTCGACCGGCCGGACATCCTGATCCTCGAAGGGCTCAACGTGCTGCAGACGACCAACCTGCCGCGCGACGGCAAGGAGGTGCCCTTCGTCTCGGATTTCTTCGACTTCTCGATCTATATCGACGCCGACGAAGACGTGCTGCACGACTGGTACGTGTCGCGTTTCATGCGGCTGCGCGAGACCGCCTTCCGCGATCCCGGCTCCTATTTCAACAAGTATTCAAAGGTCGGCGACGCCGAGGCGCTGGCGATCGCCGAAGGGCTGTGGAACGAGATCAACCTGGTCAACCTGCAGGAAAACATCCTGCCGACCCGGCCGCGCGCCGACCTGATCTTGCGCAAGGCCGAGACCCACGCGATCAACGAGGTGCGGCTGCGCAAGCTGTGAGCGGGTTTCCTCAGACCGGCTTCATGCCGTTGCGGGCAAGCACTTCGCCGGCGAGATAGAGCGAGCCGCAGATCAGGATGCGCGGCGGCACAGTGTCACCGGCGGCGCGCTCCCGCACATGGGCGAGTGCTGCGACAAGCGAGGCATGGGCATCGGCCGCAAGGCCCGCCTCCCGCGCCGATCCGGCAAGGCAGGCGGGATCGCGGCCGGCATCGGTGGTGGTCAGCGGGACGCAGGCGACCTCGCGCACAAGACCGGCAAAGGGGCGGAAGAAGCCGACCGGATCCTTGGTCTTCAACATGCCGGAGACGAGATAGAGCGGCCTTGGGCTGCGCTCCTCCTGCTCCGCCATCACCTCGGCAATGGTGATGCCGGCGCCGGGATTGTGGCCGCCGTCGAGCCAGAGTTCGCTGCCGGGCGGGCAGAGATCCAGTAGCGGACCCTCCGTCAGCGGCTGCATGCGGCCCGGCCAGTCGACCGACAGGAGCCCGGCCTCGATGGCCTCGTCCGCCGGCAGACGGCCGGCCGCACGCAGCGAGGCGATGGCCATGGCCGCGTTGACGATCTGGTGGCGGCCGAACAAGCGCGGCAAGGGCAGGTCCATCAGCCCCTCCTCGTCCTGATAGACGAGGCGGCCGTTTTCCTCGAAGGCGGTGAAATCCTGCCCGAACACCTGGAGCGGCGCGCCAAGACGGGCAGCGACCCGCTCGATCACCGCCATCGCCTCGTCCGGCTGCGGCGCGATCACCGCCGGGCAGCCGCGCTTGAGAATCCCGGCCTTTTCCGCCGCAATGTCGGTCAGCCGCTCGCCCAGATAGCGCTCATGGTCCATCGACAGCGGCGTGATGGTGGCGGCGAGCGGCGCGTCGACCACATTGGTCGCGTCGAGCCGGCCGCCGAGACCGACCTCCAGCAGCAGCACATCCGCCGGCTCCTCGGCAAAGAGCAGCAGGGCGGCGGCGGTGGTGACCTCGAAGAAGGTGATCTCCGCGCCGGCGTTGGCCTGCTCACAGACGTCGAGCGCCTCGATCAGCCGCGCATCGGTGACGAGACGTCCGGCAAGGCGGATGCGCTCGTTAAAGGCGACGAGATGCGGCGAGGTGTAGACATGCACCTTGAGCCCGGCCGCCTCCAGGATCGCCCGCATGAAGGCTATGGTGGAGCCCTTGCCGTTGGTGCCGGCAATGTGGACGAGCGGCGGTAGCCGGTCCTGCGGCCGGCCAAGCGCGCCCAGCAGGCGCTCCATGCGGCCGAGCGACAGGTCGATCTCGCGCGGGTGCAGCGCAAGCAATCGGTCGAGGATCGCGGTTACCTGGTCCATTGTCCGCCCGTCCCGCCGCGCTGGAAGCGCGCCTGCAGCAGCCTTCATGGTTAGGGGAACTTCCGGGGACGCGGCAAGCCTGGCAGCGTCCGCCGGTGTCGTGCCTGCGACAGCGCGGCCGGCTAGTGGCTTTCGCCGCCGCCGTCGCTGCCGCCACCGCCGCTGTCGCCGCCCGAGGAACTGTCGCCGCCATGGGCGAATTCCGGCGAAACCTCGGCTGTGCCGTTCGAACCCGGCAGCGACTTCAGTTCCTCCTCGTCCGGCAGGCTGACCTCGGCCTTCATCAGGATCGAACAGACCCGGGCGATCGTCTCGGGCAGCTTGTGGCGATGCACAACCATGTCGACCATGCCGTGATCGAGAAGGTATTCGGAGCGCTGGAACCCGTCGGGCAGCTTCTCGCGGATGGTCTGCTCGATGACGCGCGGCCCGGCGAAGCCGATCAGCGCCCCCGGCTCGGCCATGTGGACGTCGCCAAGCATCGCGTAGGAGGCGGTGACGCCGCCTGTCGTCGGATTGGTGAACACCACCACATAGGGCAGGCCCGCCTCGCGCAGCATCTGCACGCCGACGGTGGTGCGCGGCATCTGCATCAGGGAGAGGATGCCTTCCTGCATCCGCGCGCCGCCCGAGGCGACGAAGAGCACGAAGGGCGTCTTGCGCGCGACAGCCGTCTGCATGCCGGTCAGCACCGCCTCGCCGGCGGCCATGCCGAGCGAGCCGCCCATGAAGGCGAAGTCCTGCACGGCGGCGGTCATGTCCATGCCGCGCAGCTTGCCGGTCGCCACCGTCACGGCATCGTCCAGACCGGTCTTGGCGCGGGCATCGCGCAGGCGGTCGGTGTAGCGCTTCTCGTCGCGGAACTTCAACGGATCGGCGGCGACCTCCGGCGTCGCCACCTTCTCGAAGGTGCCGCCGTCGAAGAACAGTTCGAGCCGGCGACTGCCGGAAATCCGCATGTGGTGACCGGAATTGGGCACCACCCATTGATTGGCCTCAAGATCGCGGTGGAAGACCATCTCGCCGGTCTCCGGGCACTTGATCCAGAGGTTCTCCGGCACGTCCCGCTTCTGCAGCAGGCCGCGAATCTTCGGGCGAACGACGTTGTTGATCCAGTTCAAGGCAGATACCGTCCGTTGTCTTGCATGTTCCCGGCCGTCATTGGCTTTCCGGCCGTCCTTGGCCGCTGCGGCTCAGCCGCGGGCCCGGGCGACGCCGCCGGCAAGCGCCCGCACCACCTTCGCCACCGCCTCGACGGTCGCCGGCGTTGCCCGGCCCTCGCCATCAAGGCTGTTGCGCACCGCTTCCACCAGCACCGAACCGACGACGACGCCGTCGGCGTCGCGGCCGATCACCTCGGCATCCTCCGCCGTCTTGACGCCGAAGCCGACCGCCACGGGCAGCGCGGTGTGGCGCTTGATGCGGCGGACCGCTTCGGTGACCCGGTCGCGGTTGGCGATGGTGGCGCCGGTGATGCCGGTCACCGATACGTAATAGACGAAACCGGACGTGTTGGCGAGAACGGCGGGAAGCCGCTTGTCGTCGGTCGTCGGCGTCGTCAGGCGGATGAAGTTGAGCCCGGCGGCCATCGCCGGCAGGCAGAGCTCGTCGTCGGCCTCCGGCGGGATATCGACGATGATCAACCCGTCGACGCCGGCCTCGACCGCCGTCTTCACGAAAACCGCGGGATCGCGCACGTAGATCGGGTTGTAATATCCCATCAGCACGATGGGTGTGTCCTGGTCGTGGCGGCGGAAGGTGCGCACCATGTCCAGCGTCTTGTCCATGGTCTGGCCGGCGGCGAGCGCGCGCTGGTTGGCGAGCTGCACCGGGATGCCTTCGGCCATCGGATCGGAGAAGGGCATGCCGAGCTCGATGACGTCGGCGCCTGCGGCCGGCAGCGCATCGAGGATCGCCTGCGAGGTGGCAAGGTCCGGATCGCCGGCGGTGACGAAGGTCACCAGCGCCGGGCGGTTCGCCGCCTGCAATGCCGCAAAGCGGCGGTCGATCCGCGTGTCACTCATCTGCCCGGTCCCACCCTGTCATTGTCCTGCCGGTGTCGTCCGGCCCCCAGGGCCGGCCGGTCGCGGCTGTCGCGGGCCATTCCTGCCCGCGAAAGCCAGTGGGGATGTAGGGGGCAGACAGGCCCCCTGTCAATCGGCGAAGCGGCCCCTGAGGCCGCCGCGCCGCCGACATCAGAGCCGGCCGGTCAGCGCCGCGTCGAAGATCGAGGCGGCACCCTCGAGCGTCAACTCGATCGGGTTGCCGCCGGCGGTCGGATCGACAATGGCCATCTCGGCGATCTTCGCGGCCTTGGCGCCGTCGACCTTCAGCCCTTCCAGCGTATGCGGCACGTCGAGCGCGGCGCGCAGGTCGAGCACCGCCTGCAGGAACCCGTCGAAACCGCCGGACATACCGAGATAGCCGGCGAGCCGGTCGATCTTGGTCTCGATGGCCGCACGGTTGAACACCAGCACATAGGGCATGAAGACGGCATTGGTCATGCCGTGATGGGTGTCGTAGAGCGCGCCGACCGGGTGGGAGAGCGCGTGGATGGCGCCAAGGCCCTTCTGGAAGGCGACCGCGCCCATGGCGGCGGCCGACATCATGTGACCGCGGGCGACGAGATCGTCCGGCACCTCGGCGACGCGCTTCAGGTTCTCGAAAACGAGGCGCATGCCCTCGACCGCGATGCCGTCGCCCATCGGATGGTAGAAGGTGGAGGAATAGGCCTCCAGGCAGTGGGCGAGGGCGTCCATGCCGGTGCCGACGGTGAAATAGCGCGGCATGCCGACGGTCAGCTCCGGATCGCAGATGACGATGCCGGGCAGCATCTTCGGGTGGAAGATGACCTTCTTGGTGTGGGTTTCCTCGTTGGTGATGACGCCGGCGCGGCCGACCTCCGAGCCGGTTCCGGCCGTGGTCGGCACGGCGAGGATCGGCGCGATGCCGTCCGGATCGGCGCGGGTCCACCAGTCGCCGATGTCCTCGAAGTCCCACATCGGCCGGGTCTGGCCGGCCATGAAGGCGATGACCTTGCCGGCATCAAGACCGGAGCCGCCGCCGAAAGCGATGACGCCGTCATGGCCGCCGGCGCGATAGGCGGCAACGCCCGCCTCGACGTTCGATGCGGTCGGGTTCGGCTTGATGTCGCTGAAGATGTCCGGCTCCAGGCCGGCCTGGCGCAGCAGCTCCAGCGCGTTGGCGGTCATCGGCAGGCGGGCAAGGCCCGGATCGGTGACCAGCAGCGGGCGCTTCATGCCGAGCAGGGCGGCGCATTGGCCGAGCTCGCTGATGCGGCCGGCGCCAAAACGGACGGAGGTCGGATAGTTCCAGTTGACGGACGGGGTGGTGGTCATGCCTTGGATCCTGAGAGGAAGAAGCGCGAAACGGAGATGTCTGCGCGCCCTTACGAGCGGGCGCGCAGGTGGAAGGACTTCGGCCGGGTCAGCGACAGGTAGCCGATCTCCGACAGGGCGGCGCCCTTGCCGGTATCCTTGACGCCGGTCCACACCAGCGCCGGGTCGAGATAGTCGCAGCGGTTCATGAAGACCGTGCCGGTCTCCACCCGGTCGCCGATGGCGATGGCGGCCTCCTCGTCGGCGGTCCAGATCGAAGCGGTCAGGCCGTAGGGGCTGTCGTTCATCAGGGCGATCGCCTCCTCGTCGGAGCGCACCTTCATCACGCCGACCACCGGGCCGAAGCTCTCCTCGCGCATCACCGACATCTGGTGATCGACATCGACCAGCACCTGCGGCATCAGGTAGGGCGTGCCCTCCTTGTCCTGCGGGAAGCTTGCCCGGTCGACCAAGGCCTTCGCGCCCTTGCGCAGGGCCTCGGCGGTCTGCTCGCGCACATGGGCGGCAAAGCGCGCCTGCGCCATCGGCCCGAGCGTCGTCGCCGCATCGAGCGGATTGCCAAGCGTGTAGGCGGAGGCGGCCGCCGCCAGACCCTCGACCACCGCGTCATAGTGCGTCTCATGCACATAGACGCGCTCGATGCCGCAGCAGCACTGGCCGGAATTGTAGAAGGCGCCATCGGCCAGATTCTCGACCGCGAAGGCGACATCGGCGTCCGCGCGGACATAGGCCGGGTCCTTGCCGCCGAGCTCGAGGCCGAGCGTGGCGAAGGTGCCGGCCGCCGCCTTCTCGATGGCGCGCCCGCCGGCGACCGAACCGGTGAAGTTGATATGGTCGATGCGGCCCGACCCGAGCAGCGCCTCGGTCTGACCGTGGTTCAGCACGATGTTGCGGAAGACGCCCTTGGGCAGACCAGCCGCCTTGAATGCCTTGTCGAGCCGCTCGCCGACCAGCAGCGTCTGCGCCGCGTGCTTGAGGATCACCACATTGCCGGCGATCAGCGCCGGGACGATGGTGTTGATCGCCGTCATGAACGGATAGTTCCACGGCGCGATGACCATGACGATGCCGAGCGGTTCGGGCCGCACATAGCGGGTGAAGCCCGGTCGGTCGGTATGGTGGCGGGGCCGCAGCGCCTCCTCGGCGATCTTGACCATATAGTCGGTCCGCTCGCGCGTACCGCCCTTCTCGCCGCCATAGCGTACCGGCCGGCCCATCTGCCAGGCGAGTTCCGGCACGATCTCGTCGTTCATCGCCTCAAGCGCGGCGACGGCGGCAAGCACTGCGGCGCAGCGCTCGGAAATCGGGGTGGCGGCCCAGCCAGCCTGCGCGGCGCGGGCCTCGGCCACCGCCTTGTCGATCTCGGCGGCACTGGCTACGGGGCGCTCCGCATAGACGGACCCGTCGACAGGGGAAATCAGCTTCACTGTTTCAGACATGACCTCGGCTTTCATTTAGCACGCTAGAGTCTTTACGTGTCCCGCCTCGCCATAGGCGAGGATGGCCCGGTCGCGAGTGACGATGGTTAGGTCGTATTCGCGCGCCGTGGCAATGAGGATCCGGTCCATGGGATCGTTGTGAACCGGTGTTGGCAGAAAGGAAGAGGCGACCAGGATGTCGGGGGTCACCGCCTCCACCTCAAGATCGGCCGCCTCCACGAAGTCGTTGAACCACCGCAATGGCGGCTTGACGGACGCCAGCCGCCCCTTGGCGACGAGCACACCGAGTTCCCAGGCCGACATCGCGGACAGACTGACCGGCGAGCCGGTATCCAGCATCGCCAGAGCGTCCTCCGCGATCGGATCTCCCTGAGAGATCCAGATCATTGCGCAGGTGTCGAGCAGGAACCGCTCAGCCATCGGCATAAACCCCCGCCCAGTCCGGATCGGCCGGCATGGTGAGGTCGGCCCCCTCGGCAACGGTCAGCGTTCCCTTCATGCAACCATAGAGCCGTCCCGCGCGGCGCGGCGACGCAGCCGGCGCCGACGACACAGGCGGCCGCCCCCGGCGAAACGTGAGGCGCTCCCTCGCCAGATCGACATTCGCAGTGACATAGCCTGCGTCCAACCACACTTTTGTGATAACACTGTTACTCGGATTGTTGCTCCACCAAGCGCGATGCCGCCGAGCGGAGGCGGGCAACCGGTCATCGATGAGCTTCTCGATCTCCGCAAATGTCATAGGAACCTGCTCAATATTTCTGGTCTTCAGATAGGCTCCAAGAGGATCGTACTTGCGCATTGCAACCTCCGTGATCGTTGCCGGACTGCCCGGACGGCTTCACGCTACCTCCAATCCAAAAGTGTTGCAACAGTACCTTTTGTTACTTTCCTAAGCGCGCTCGAAACCGCGGGCGAGTTCGTAGTCGGTCACCACGCGGTCGAATTCCTCCTGCTCCCATTCCGCCGCGCGGACGTAATGGTCGATCACCGCATCGCCGAAAGCCTCGCGCAGCATCTTGGACTTGCGCAGGGTCTCCGTCGCCGCCCTCAGCGTGCGCGGCACCTCCTTCAGCCGGCGCGACTGGTAGAGGTCGCCGGTCACCGGCGCCTCGAGCTCCAGTTTCTCCTCGATGCCCCGGATACCCGCCGCAAGCTGCGCGGCCAGAGCCAGATAGGGGTTGAGGTCCGAGCCGCCGATGCGGCACTCGACGCGCACGCCCCTGGTGCCCTCGCCGCAGAGCCGGAAGCCAGCGGTGCGGTTGTCGATGGACCAGGCGGTCTTGGTCGGCGCGAAGGTGCCCTTCTGGAAGCGCTTGTAGCTGTTCACATAGGGCGCCAGGAACCAGGTGTAGTCCGGTGCATAGCGGATCAGGCCGGCCATGTAGTGACGCATCAGTTGCGACATGCCATGCGGCGCGTCCGCATCGAAGAAGGCGCTGGTGCCGTCCGTCTTCCACAGCGACTGATGGACATGAGCGGAAGAGCCGACGCGGGCATGATGCCATTTCGGCATGAAGGTGACCGCGCGGCCATGCTGCCAGGCGATTTCCTTGGTGGCGTGCTTGGCAATGGTATGGTGGTCGGCGCAGGCGAGCGGATCCGCGTAGCGAATGTTCAGCTCCTCCTGCCCGGCCTCGGCCTCGCCCTTGGAGTTCTCCACCGGGATGCCCGCGGCATAGAGATGATTGCGGATCGGCCGCATCACCTCCTCTTCCTTGGTGGTCTGGAGGATGTGGTAGTCCTCGTTATAGGCGGAGATCGGCTGCAGATCGCGGAAGCCCGAGCGGCGGATGTCGTCGAAGCTCTTCTCGAACAGGAAGAACTCCAGCTCGGTCGCCATCTTGGCCTCGAAGCCCAAGGCCTCGAGACGGGCGATCTGCCCCTTGAGCAGCGCCCGCGGCGAGTGCGGCACCGCCTCGTGATGATGGTCGAGCAGGTCGCACAGCACCATCGCCGTGCCGTCCAGCCAGGGCACGGGGCGCAGGGTCGAAAGGTCGGGCTTCATGACATAGTCGCCATAGCCGCCGGCCCAGCTCGTCGCGGCATAGCCCTCGACCGTGTACATCTCGAGATCCGTCGCCAGCAGGTAATTGCAGCAATGGGTCTCCTCGAAGGAGTGGTCGATGAAGTTGCGCGCATGGAAGCGCTTGCCCATCAGACGGCCCTGCATGTCAACGGCGCAGACCAGCACGGTGTCGATGGTGCCGTCGGCGACGGCAGCCTTGAGAGCGTCAAAAGTGAGATTGCCAGCCATTGGAACCATCATTGTCGGTTAAGCGGGGCGAAAGCGCGTGTGAAACGAAAACGCGACCGGGGCGGCAGCCGCCGCCCCGGCCGGCCGGCATCAGGTGTAGCGGTAAGGCCGCCCGGCCTTCTGCATGTCGGCATTGTACTTCTTGAAGATCTCGACGACCTTGGCCTTGGTCGCGGACTCGGCCGCGATCTCGTCCCAGAACTTGACGGCGGCGTCCTCGACCGTCGCCCATTCGGCGTCCGGGATCGAGGTGAGTTCCATCTTGGTTCCGTGAACGCGAAGGCTTGCCTCACCGCCCCAGTACCACCACTGGCGATAGTAGTGGGACGCATCCATGGCCAGTTGCAACATGGTCTTGAGATGGTCGGGCAGTTCGTTCCAGCGGTCCATGTTGGCGAAGAACGACCCGGCCCAGGCGCCGGAGATGTTGTTGGTGAGGAAATAGTTGGTCACGTCGGCCCAGCCGACCGTGTAGTCTTCGGTGATGCCCGACCAGGCGACGCCGTCGAGCTCGCCGGTCTGCATCGCGACCTCGATGTCCTCCCAGGGCAGGGTCACCGGCACGACGCCAAACTGGGCGAGGAAGCGGCCGGCGGTCGGGAAGGTGAAGACGCGCTTGCCCCTCAGGTCCGCAAGGCTGCGGATCGGGTCCTTGGTGGCGAAGTGGCACGGATCCCAGGCGCCGGCGGAGATGTGCTTGACGCCGACCTTGGCGTATTCCTCCTCCCAGATCTCCTTCAGGCCGTACTGGTTGAACAGCACCGGCACGTCCAGCGAGTAGCGGCTGGCGAAGGGGAAATAGCCGCCGAATACGGTCACTTCCGTCGGCGAGGCCATGGAATCGTCATCCGACTGCACCGCGTCGATGGTGCCGCGCTGCATGGCACGGAACAGCTCTCCGGTCGGCACGAGCTGGTCGGCGAAGAACAGCTCGATCTCCATCTGGCCGTTGGCCGCCTGGTTGAAGGCGTCGATATGCGGCTTGATGACATGCTCGGCGAGCGCCGCGCCGGCATAGGTCTGCAGGCGCCACTTGATCGGTGCCTGACCGAGAACGGCGGGGGCGGCCAGCGTCGAGGCGCCGGCTGCGGCGACGGTGCCGAGGCCCGCCTTCTTCAGAAAGTCGCGTCTGTTGGTCATGTCTCATTCCCCTTGGTTTCGTTGACGAGATGCAAGGCGCGCCCGTTCTGATTGTTGTGGTGGCGCGGCGGTCCGTATGCGGGTCGGCGGTTCTCCTTCTGCTGCGAACGAACGGATCGGTTCGGCCCTCCGGTCTCAGCGGCCATAGACATAGTCGGGCAGCCACAGGGCGATCTGCGGGAACATCATTATCAATGCCAGGGCCAGGATCATGACCAGCACGAAGGGCGTGATCGAGCCGTAAATGTCGCGCATGGAGATTTGCGGCGGCGCCATCGCCCGCATCAGGAACAGGTTATAGCCGAAGGGCGGGGTCATGTAGGCGATCTGGGTGGTGACCGTGTAGAGCACGCCGTACCAGACGAGATCGAAGCCGAGCGCCGCGACCAAGGGCACGTAGAGCGGCGCGACAATGACCAGCATCGCCGTATCGTCCAGGAAGGTGCCCATCACCAGGAACGACACCTGCATCAGGATCAGGATCATCCAGGGCGACAGGCCGAGCCTTTCGGTAAAGAGGGTCTCGATCGCCTTGACCGCGCCGAGCCCGTCGAACACGGCGCCGAAGCCAAGGGCCGCAAGGATGATCCACATGAACATGCAGGAGATCGCCAGGGTCTGGCGCAGGCAGGTCTCGAAGACGGTCCAGGTCATCCGCCGCTTGAGGACAGCGGCCAGGAAAGCGGTCATGGCGCCGATGGCGGAACTCTCGACCAGCGAGGTCCAGCCATTGACGAAGGGCACCATCATCGCCGCGAAGATCGCCAGCGGCAGGACGCCGGCGCCGAGCAGGCGCAGCTTCTCGGCGCGCGGCACCGAGCGCTCGTCCACCGGCAGGACCGGACCGAGCGACGGGGTGATGCGGCAACGGACATAGATATAGACGATGAACATCGTCGCCATCATCAGACCGGGCACCACGCCGGCGAGCCAGAGCTGGCCGACCGGCTGGCGGGCGATCATCGCATAGAGCACCAGCACCACCGAAGGCGGTACCAGGATGCCGAGCGAGGACCCGGCCTGGATGACGCCGGTGACCATACGCTTGTCGTAGCCGCGACGCAGCAGTTCGGGCAGGGCTATGGTGGCGCCGATCGCCATGCCGGCGACGGACAGGCCATTCATCGCCGAGACCAGCACCATCAGGCCGATCGTGCCGATGGCAAGCCCGCCGGAGACCGGCCCCATCCACACGTGGAACATCTTGTAGAGATCGTCGGCGATCTTCGATTCCGACAGGACATAGCCCATGAAGATGAACATCGGCAGGGTGAGAAGCGGATACCACTTCATCAGCTTCATGGCCGAGGCGAAGGGAATGTCCGAGCCGCCGGTGCCCCACAGCGCCAGCGCCGCAACGGCCGCCACGCCACCGATGGCACCGAAGACGCGCTGCCCGGTCAGCAGCATCAGCATCATCGACGAGAACATCAGCAGCGCGATCATCTCATAGGACATCAGATCTCCTCTCCGCGGATGCGCGCGATGTCCTTGATCAGTTCGGAAACGGCCTGCAGCAGCATGAGCAGGAAGCCGAGGCACATGATCGTCTTGATCGGCCACAGGATCGGCCGCCAGGCGGTCGGGCTGCGTTCGATATGGCCGATGACCTTGCCGGCCGCCTCGGGACCGCCGGTCACGAAGGCAACGACGAGGTTCTTCAGGAAGGTGAAAGGCTCGGTGCCGAAATGGCCGAGCGAGTAGGCGGTCGAGCCAATGCCGCCATAGAGCAGCACGCCGAGATAGAAGATCAGCACCAGCACCGTGAAGGCGTCGAACCAAGCCTTCTTCTTCACTGTCCAGCCCGCATAGAAAAGGTCCATGCGCACATTCGAACCAAGCTGGATCGAATAGGGCCCGCCGAGGATGTAATAGGCGACCATGGCGAACTGGGCGACCTCCAGCGTCCACAGGGACGGCAGGAAGAAGGTCTTGGAAATCGACGACCAGAGCAGCACCGCGACCATGACGAAGAGGCCATACATGATGACCCGGCCGAGGCGATAGTTGATCGCATCGACCACCTTCACATAGCTGCGCAGCAGGCGCGGCATGGTCACGCCCCCCCGCTTCGCGCCAGATCCGCCAGCGCGGCGCGCAGCGCGCGGGCAAGCCGCGCCGCCCACAGGCTTTCGCCGGCAGCGTCCGCGATCTCGTCGTTGCGCACCTCGATCATCACGCAAGGCAGCCCGCGTGCCTCGCCGTGACGGCCCACCGTGTAATAGACCCCGTCGCCCGGCGCATAGGGCTCGTTGTCGCCGAGATCGGCAATGTTCTGCGCCGCAAGGTCGGCGAGCATCGCCTCGGCGACCCGCCGGTCGCGATTGGACAGGATGCCGACCGGCCAGGGACGGTTGAACCCCTTGTAGAGCGGCGTGAAGCTGTGGACCGAGACGACGACGCTGTCGAGACCGGCGGCCGCGCGCGCGTCGAGCAGCGCCTCGATGCGGGAATGGAAGGGCGTATGGGCGAGCGCGATGCGGCGGGCCCGCTCGGCCGGGTCGAGATTGCGATTGCCGGGGATCTCGGTCGTCTCGCTGACCACCGGAATGAGGTCATGGGCGGCGGTGTCGCGGTTGCAGTCCAGCACCAGGCGCGACAGGTCGGGATAGACGAGCGGCGCGTCGAACAGGCGCGACAGATGGCGCGAGACGCCGAGCGCACCCGGGTCCCAGGCGATATGGGCGCGCCGCGCCGCCTCGTCGAGGCCGAGATCGCCATAGTCCGGCGGCAGGCGGCGCGAGGCATGGTCGCACAGCAGAACCAGGGGGCCGCGGCCGCCCGGGTTCTCCGCGACGACGACCGTCTCCGCCTGCGCCGTGTCGCCGGGCAGGAGTTCGCCTTCGCGTGCCGCTGTCGATCCCATCCCTGTCCCCCGGCCGGATCCCCTCGCGAAAGAAACGCAACTGCTGTTATATTTGTTACAAAATTGCGTTTGCACTCGCTTCCTGTATGATTTGATACATTGCCGGGACCGATGTCAATCGGGTTTCGGCTGGGAACCTGGACAAGGGTCCGGCATCCGGCCGGGGAGGCGGCCTCACCACCATGACATCGCTTGCCGAAGAGATCCGCGAGAGGCTGGGCGAATGCACCGCCACGGAGCGGCGCGCCGCGCTCGCCCTGCTCGCCAACTATCCGGTGCTGGGGCTCGGCACCGTCGCCCAGTTCGCCAGCGCCGCCGGCGTGAGTTCGCCGACCATCCTGCGCTTTGCCGCGCGCATGGGCTGCGGCACCTATGCGGCGCTGCAGACCCGGCTGCGCACGGAGCTGGAGGACCAGCTCAAGTCGCCGCTGGCCAAGGCCAAGGACGGGGCACAGGCAGGCGGTACGGGAACCGGCATCGGCGCCGTCGCGGAGGCGGCCCGCGCCAATATCGGCGAGACCTTCCGCCACCTGCCGGCGGCGGAGCTGGAAGCCGTGGTGTCGCTGCTGTCCGACGAGCGGCGCACGCTCTATCTGCTCGGCGGCCGCTTCACCGACGCGCTGGCGCGCTACATGGCGGCCCATCTGCGTATCCTGCGCTCCGGCGTCATGCATATGGCCGGGCAGGAAGGCAATTGGCGCGACGCGCTGCTGGATGTCGGCCGGCGCGATGTGCTCGTCGTCTTCGATATCCGCCGCTATCAGGCGGATCTCGGCCGGATGGCCACGGCCGCCGCGAAACGCGGGGCCACGGTGGTGCTGATCACCGACAGTTGGCTGTCGCCGATCGCCAGCGTTGCAACGCATGTGCTGCCCGCGCGCATCTCCGTGCCCTCGCCCTGGGATTCCTCGGCGGCCCTGATGGTGATCGCCGAGACGCTGGTAGCCGGGGTCACCGCGCGCGATCCCGAGCGCAGCGAGCGGCGCATGTCGGCCCTCGAAGCCTATCGCGACGAGGAGGATCCCAAGCGTCCGTCGCCGAGACCGGGCGAGGCTCCACCGACCGGCTGAGACAGCCTCGTCTCAACCCTAGAGCCCTCGCTGGGCGACCGCCTCGCGCATCACCGCCATGAACAGCAGCAGATCGGGCGTGTGCGCCTCGGATGCCCGGGTCGAGATGCCGACCGGCCCCAGCGTGATGCGGGTGTCGACGGCGAGCGCCGCAAGCTGGCCTTCAGCGAGATCATTGGCGACGACGCCGTTGGAAATGATCCACACCGCATCGGTGGAGCGGGTGAAGGCGCGGCCGAAGGCATTCGACACCGTCTCGATCCGTCGCGGCAGCCGGCCGATGCCGTTGGCCACCATCAGCCGCTCGACCAGCGGCCGGATCGCCGCACTGCGATTAGGAAAGAGCACGGGAAAGTCCGGCAGGCGGACAAGGTCCGGGTCGGCGATCAGCGGGTGAGCGGGACGGACGGCCAGCACCACCTGCTCGCTGTAGAGCTGCTGGAAGGCAAGCCCCTGCATCGCGTCCGGCTGGCCGAGCCGCCCGATCACCACGTCCAGCGCCCCCGTCTTCAGCTCGCCGAGGAGATGGCCGTTCGGGCCGGTGACGATGTCGAGCGTGGCGCCGCGTCCGCGGTCCAGATATCGACCGGCGGCGAGCGGGACAATGCTGGCCGCAACGCTCGGCAGGGCGCCGACGCGCAGCAGCCGCTCCGAACCCATGCGCACCTGGTCGATACCGTCGAGCCCTTCGGCGAGCGCTGCTACCGACAGGCCGGCATACTGGCGGAAGATCTCGCCCTCCGCCGTCAGCGACACGCCGGAGCGCCCGCGCTCCATCAGGCCGACGCCGAGCAGGGCCTCCAACTCCTTCAGCGTCTTGGAGACGGCCGGCTGGGTGACGTTGAGGGCGCTTGCCGCCTCCGTCAGGCTGCGTAGCCGCGCCACTTCCAGGAAGGCCTGCAGATGGCGCAGCTTGATCCCTGCTCCGACGGGCATTTGTCTCTCCGGTTATACAAAATAGCGAAATACTCATTTTACATTACCAATTGCCGCATCCATCCTGAAGCTCCACCATGGGCGGGGAGTGTGGCAGGATGAACGGGCAGGACCCCTTCGAGGCGGGCATGGCGACCCGCAAGGCCGTCTTGGGCGAGGCGCATGTGGCGCGTGCCGAGGCGGCGCGCGACGACTTCGACGGCCCGTTCCAGGACCTGATCACCCGGGGTGCCTGGGGCGGGGTCTGGGCGCGCGACACGATCAGCCGGCGGGAGCGGTCGATGATCACCATCGCCCTGCTCGCCGCGCTCGGCCATGACGAGGAGTTGGCGATGCATTGCCGCGCCACGGCGCGCACCGGCGCCAGCCGCGAGGATGTCTGCGAGGCCCTGCTGCATGTGGCGATCTATGCCGGTGTGCCGGCCGCCAACCGGGCGATCCGCATCGCCCGCGCCGCCTTCGTGGAGATGGAGGAGACCCGCAGCGGATCGGGAGGAGACAAGACGTGACGACAACCGCCTTCTACCGGCGCGACCGCACGCAGCAGCCGCTGCCGCTGTCGCCCGGCTACAAGAGCACCGTGCTGCGCGCGCCGGTCCGGCCGCTGCATGCGCTGGAGCAGACCGCCCTGGAGCAGAGCGGGCCGGCGCTCGGCCACACCCCGCTCGGGCCGCTCGATCACGACCTGATCCGCAATGCGGCAACCACGGGCGATGCGCTTGGCGAGCGCATCTACGTCTTCGGACGGGTGCTCGACGAGAACGCCCGGCCGGTGCCGAACGCGCTGATCGAGGTCTGGCAGGCCAATGCCGCCGGCCGCTACGCCCATGCGCGCGACGGTTATCTCGCCCCGCTGGACCCGAACTTCACCGGCTGCGGGCGCTGCGTCAGCGATGCGGACGGGCGCTACCTGTTCCGCACGATCAAACCGGGCCCCTATCCCTGGCCGAACAACGGCTCCGACTGGCGGCCGGCGCATATCCACCTGTCGGTCTTCGGCGAGGCCTTCGCCCAGCGGCTGATCACCCAGCTCTATTTCGAAGGCGACCCGTTGATCCCGCTCTGCCCGATCGTCAACACGATCCCCGACAAGACCGTGATCGACCGGCTGGTGGCGCGGCTCGACATGCGCAACCAGGAGCCGTTCGACTGCCTCGCCTACCGGTTCGACATCGTGCTGCGCGGCCGGCGGCAGACCCATTTCGAGAACCGGACGGAGGGCCTGTGATGAACGACCGGCTGAAGGAAACCCCCTCCCAGACCGCGGGACCTTACGTCCATATCGGCACCGCGCCGCAGACGATCGGCCGGCCGGCGCTGCCGAACCAGCCGGGTCCGGTGATCGAGAGCAACACCGGCGAGGTGATCGTCATCGAGGGCCGTGTGATCGACGGCGCCGGCGCGCCGGTGCGCGACGCGATGCTGGAGATCTGGCAGGCGGACGGCATGGGCCGGGTCGGCGACTATGGCCTCTTCGCCCGCGCGACCGCCGATTTCGACACCGGCACCTTCCGCTTCCAGACCGTGCGGCCAGGCCCGCACGCGGCAGGCCATGCCCCGCATGTGGCGGTGCTGATCTTCGCCCGCGGCATCAACATCCACCTTCACACGCGCATGTATTTCCCGGAAGATCGCGAGGCGCTGGCGAAGGACCCCGACATGCGCCGGCTCGAGCCGGAGGCGGTGGCGACGCTGGTCGCAACGGAAGCGGGGCAGACCGAGAACGGGGTGCCGCTCTACCGTTTCGACATCCGCCTGCAGGGCAAGAACGAGACGGTGTTCTTCGACATCTGAACGTCGCGGATCCCTCCAAAAGGCAGAGGCCATGGCCGACATCCCTCTCGTTTCGCCGCTTCATGCCGGCCTGTTCGGCGACGACGAGACGGCGGCCCTCTTCTCTGCCGAGGCGGAGATCGCCGCGATGGTGGAGGTGGAGCGGGCGCTTGCCCGGCTGCAGGGCGCTGGCGGGCTGATCCCGGCGGGTGCCGCGGCGGCCCTCGACCGGGAGCTTTCCGGTATCGCGCCGACGCCTGCGGAGCTTGCCGCCGGAACGGCCGCGGCCGGCGTCCCCGTCCCCGCGCTGGTGGCGGCACTGCGGCAGAAGCTGTCGCGGCCGGCAGCCGACTACCTGCATTTCGGCGCCACCTCGCAGGACATCGCCGACACCGGCCTGATGCTGCGCCTCGCTCGCACGCTGGCGCTGTTCGAGGCGCGGCTAGTGGACATCGTGGCGCAGCTTTCCGCGCTCGCCGCCCGGCACCGGGCAACGCCGATGGCCGGCCGCACGCGCGGCCAGATCGCAACGCCGATCAGCTTCGGCCTGCGCGTCGCGACGTGGACCTTGCCGCTCGCCCGCGCGAGACAGCGCCTTGCCCGGCTGCGGCGCGAGGCGCTGGTGGTGCAACTTGGCGGTGCCTCCGGCGATCTTGCCGCGATGAACGTGCCGGGGCGCGCGGCGGAACTGGCCGGCGCCCTCGCCAAGGAGCTTGGCCTTGCGCCATCGCTCCCCTGGATGACCGACCGGGAGCCGCTGCGCCGGATCGCCCGTGAGGCAAGCGAGATCGCGCTGACGCTCGGCAAGATCGGCGAGGACGTGATCCTGCTCGCCCGTTCGGAAGTCGGCGAGATCCGGCTTGCCGAGGCGGGCGGCTCCTCGACCATGCCGCAGAAGCAGAACCCGGTGCGGGCCGAGACGCTGGTGGCGCTCGCCCGTTTTGCCGCCGCACAGACGGCGGCGCTGTCCGCCGATGCCCTGCACCGCGAGGAGCGGGACGGCGCCGCCTGGATGGGCGAATGGCTGGTGCTGCCGCAACTGATGCTGGCGACCGGCGCGGCCTTGCGCCATGCGCAGGCGCTTGCCCCCGGCATGGAGGCCGATGCGACAAGGATGGCGGCGACCGCCACCGGCAGCGGCGGGCTGTCGCTCGCCGAGCGGTTTTCCTTCGCCCTGCTGCCGCATGTCGGCCGCGCTGCTGCGCAAGATCTGGTGAAGACGGCCGCGGGTCTGGTGCGCACTGAGGGCGGCACGCTGGCCGAGGCGCTGTCGCGGCTGACCGACGCGCCGCTCGACTGGCGGGCGCTGGCAGATCCCTCGTCGGTGGCCGCACCGGCGGCGGCGATGACCGACGAGATGCTGGCCGAAATCGCCGCACTCATGCGCGGCGACTGACTTTTCGCCTATCGCTGGCCCTTGAAATAGGGCTTCAGCATCGCGCGCGGATAGTCCGCCTTGCGGGCGACCATGACCAGCGCCAGGATCGACAGCAGATAGGGCAGCATCAGGAACACTTGGCCGGGCACCAAGGCGCCGACCTCGGTCTGCAGCCGCACCTGGAAGGCGTCGAAGGCGCCGAACAGCAGCGCACCGATCAGCGCCTTGCCGGGACGCCAGGAGGCGAAGACGGTGAGCGCGATGCAGATCCAGCCGCGGCCGTTGACCATGCCGAAGAAGAAGGCGTCGAAGGCGGACATGGTCAGGAAGGCGCCGCCCAGCGCCATCAGTGCGGAGCCGGCAACGACCGTGCCCATGCGCAGCGCCATGACCGAGAGGCCCTGCGCCTCGACCGCCGCCGGATTGTCGCCGACGGCGCGGATCGCCAGCCCGAGCGGAGTGCGGTAGAGCACGAAGCCGACCACCACCACCATCGCCAGCGCCAACATGGTCAGCGCCGTCTGCTGGAACAGCACGGTGCCGAGGAAGGGCAGGTCCGAGAGGACCGGTATGTCGAGCGGCTGGAAGGCGGTGATGCGCGGCGGCGAGGTGACGTCGGGCAGGGCCGTGCGATAGGCGTAATAGCTGAGGCTGGTGGCGAACAGCGTCACGCCGATGCCCGAGACATGCTGGGAGAGGCCCAGCGGCACGGTCAGCACCGCATGCAGCAGGCCGAAGGTCGCCCCGGCGAGCGCCGCGACCAGCACGCCGCCCCACAGGCCGGCGCCAAGCCATGCGGCCATCCAGCCGGCCATGGCGCCGGCAGTGAAGATGCCTTCGATGCCGAGGTTGAGGACACCGGCACGCTCGCACAGCAGCGCGCCGAGCACGCCGAAGATCAGCGGCGTGGCGATCCGCAGCGCCGCCGCCCAGAAATTCGGCGAGACAAGGATGTCGAGGATTTCCATCATGCCCCGGTGTCCTTGCCGGCGGATGCCCTGCGCCCCGGTCCGACCAGCCGTATGCGGAAGCGCACGAAGAGGCCGGAGACGAGGACGGCGATCAGCGAGGTGGCGACGACGAGGTCGGCCAGATAGTTGGAAACGCCGATGGCCCGGCTCATGCTGTCGGCACCGACGAAGACGCCGGCGATGAACAGGGCCGCGACCACGACGCCGAGCGGCGACAGGCCGGCCAGCATGGCGACGACGATGCCGGCATAGCCGAAACCGGGCGACAGGTCGGCGGTGAGATAGCCTTTGAGGCCGGCCACCTCGCCGACGCCGGCGAGCCCCGCCAGCGCGCCGCTGAACAATGCGACGCGAACGAAGGTCGCGGTCACCGGGATGCCGGCATGGCGGGCCGCGTCCTGGTTCTCGCCGACGGCGCGGATTTCGAAGCCCCAGACCGTGCGCGCCAGCAGGATATGGGCGAGCAGCGCGGCGATGAGCGCGACGATCAGCCCGGCATGGACACGCATGCGGTCGAACAGCTTTGGCAGCGTCGCCGCATCCGCCATCGGCTCGGATTGCGGCCAGCCCATGCCCATCGGGTCCTTCATCGGCCCTTCCAGCATCATCTGCACGAAGAGCACCACGACGAAGTTGAGCAGCAGGGTGGTGACCACCTCGTCGGCGCCGAGCCGCAGCTTCAACAGCGCCGGCACCAGCATCATCATCGCCCCCGCCAGCGCGCCGGCGAGCAGCACCAGCGGGATCATCACCGCCGGCGGGGCGGAGATCGCCCCGGACCCAATGGCAACGGCGGCAAGCGCGCCGGCATAGAGCTGGCCCTCGCCGCCGATATTCCACAGCCGCGCCCGAAAAGCGAGGGCGGCGGCAAGGCCGGTGAGGATCAGCGGGGTCGCCCGCGACAGCAGTTCGGAGACGGCGAAGAACGAACCGAAGGCACCCCTCGCCATCAGCACATAGGCCTGCAGCACCGGCGCACCCGCCGCCATGATCGGCAGGGCGGCGAGCGCCAGGGCGGCCAGCGCGGCGGCGACCGGAACGCCGGTGCGCAGGAGAGGCGAGACGGTCTCGCGCGGCTCGAAGCGGATCATGCGGCCTCCTCCGCGTGGCCGGCCATCATCAGGCCGACAGTGGCGCGGTCGAGCTCGCCGGCATCGCGCGCCGGGGTGAGATGGCCGCGATGGATCACCGCGATGCGATCCGACAAGGCGAAGAGCTCGTCGAGATCCTCGGAAATCAGGATGACGCCGGCCCCACGTGCCCGCGCGGCGAGCAGGCGGCGATGCACCTCGCCGGTGGCGCCGATGTCGAGCCCGCGCGAGGGCTGCGCGGCAAGCACCACCGCCGGCTCGGCGTCGAGCGTGCGCGCCAGCACGATCTTCTGGATGTTGCCGCCCGACAGCAGCCGCGAGATCGCGGAGCCGCCCCGGCAGCGGATGTCATGGGCGGCGATCGCCTCACGGGCGCGCGCCGCGATCGCCCCGAAATCGAGGAAGCCGAGGCGCTGGTAGCGGGCGGAGCGGATTTCCTCGATCACCAGGTTCTCGGCAACGCTCATCGCCCCGACGATGCCGTCGCGGTGGCGATCCTCCGGGATCCGGGCAAGGCCGGCGGCGATCATCGCCCGGGCATCCTGCGCCGTGATATCGCGTCCTGCGAGCAGGATGCGGCCCGACGTGGCGCGCTCCAGACCGGAGACGAGGCGGGCGAACATCGCCTGACCATTGCCGGAAACCCCGGCAATGCCGAGGATCTCACCCGAGCGCAGGGCCAGCGAAAGGTCCCTGACCGCCTCGCGGCCGCTGCCGGCGGAGACGCCCTCAAGCGCCAGCAGCACCTCGCCGGGGGCGCGCGGCTCGCGCCGGCTCTGGGACAGCGAATGGCCGACCATCAGTTCGGCGAGCTTCTGGCGGTCGCACTCGGCGGTCGGCAGGTCGGCGACCTTGCGGCCCATGCGCAGCACCGCCACACGGTCGGAGGCGCTGAGCACCTCGGCCAGCTTGTGCGAGATGAAGACGATGGCAAGGCCGCTGTCCGCGAGCTGGCGCAAGGTGGCGAACAGCCCTTCGGACTCCTGCGGCGTCAGCACGGCGGTCGGCTCGTCCAGCACAAGGACGCGCGCATCGCGATAGAGCGCCTTGAGGATTTCCACCCGCTGCTGTTCGCCGACCGACAGGCGCGAGACGCGCAGGTCGAGATCGACGGTCAGCCCGCTGTCGCGCATCAACGCTTCCAGCCGCTGCCGGTCGGCGCGGGAGGAGGTGGAGGGGGCCAGCAGCGGCCTTGTGCCCAGCACGATGTTCTCGAAGGCGGTGAGGTTCTCGGCCAGGGCGAAATGCTGATGCACCATGCCGATGCCGGCATTGAGCGACGCATGGGGCGAGCCGGGCTCGAGCGGCACGAGTTCGCCGTCAGGACCGACGATGCGCACTTCGCCCTCATCGGCGACATAGTGGCCGAACAGGATGTTCATGAGCGTGGTCTTGCCGGCGCCGTTCTCGCCGAGCAGGGCGACGATCTCGCCCGCATGCAGGTCGAGATCGACCGCCTCGTTGGCGGTCATCGCGCCGAAGCGCTTGGTGATGCCGGCGAGCGACAGCACGGTCTTGCGCTCGTGCGGCCGGCCGGGCAGCGGCTCGCTCATCTCCACTCCGGGGCAAAAGGGAAGCACGGCGAGCCCGCCCCCGGTCTCTGTCTGAGACCGGGGGCGGGCCGCGATCAGGCGATCACATGGTCGACTTGGGCTCGGCGTCGTTGACGTTGACGCGGAACAGGCCGCCGAGAATGTCCGCCTCCGTCTCGCGGGCGGCCTTCACCACCTCCGCATCGGCAAGGCTCTCGTCGACGACGAAGCTGCCGCCGCCATAGGACATGAAGGAATACTGGCCGTAGTCCGAAGGCTCGAAGCTGTCGGAGGTGACCGCCTCGATCACCCGGTCGATGGTCGGCTCCATATGCCACAGGGCGCTGGCGAGAATGGTGCCGGGATAGTCGCCGGCGGTGTCGATGACATTGCCGATGGCGAGGATGCCCTTCTCCTTGGCGGCATCCGACACGCCGAAGCGCTCGGCGTAGAGAATGTCGGCGCCCTTGTCGATCATCGCAAAGGCCGACTCCTTGGCCTTGGGCGGGTCGTACCAGGAATTGATGAAGGTCACCAGGAACTTGACATCCGGGTTGACCGACAGAGCGCCCTCCATGAAGGCGTTCATCAACCGGTTGACCTCGGGGATGGCGTAGCCGCCGACCATGCCGATGACGTTGGACTTGGTCGCCTTGCCGGCGATCATCCCGGTCAGGTAGCTCGGCTCGTGGATCCAGTTGTCGAAGACCGCGAAATTCGGCTGCGCCGGACCGAAGGACGAGCCCATCAGAAAGGCGGTGTCGGGATATTCCGCCGCCACGCTGCGCGCCGCCCGCTCCACGGCGAAGGCCTCGCCGACGATCAGGTCCATGCCGCCTTCGGCATATTCGCGCATGACGCGCTCATAGTCGGTGTTGGCGACATTCTCGGAATAGGTGTAGGTCACGTCGCCGCGCGCCTGCGCCGCCTGCAGCGCCTGGTGGATGCGCCCGACCCACTGCTGCTCGACCGGCACGGTATAGATCGCCGCCACTTTCAGCGGCTTGTCCTTGGCCAGCGCCGGCAGGCCGCCTGCCATGACCGCAAACGATGCGGCAAGCCCCAGGACGGCCCGACGCGTCCAGGCGAAATGATCGTTGATTGCCATCTGACTCCCCCTCGCAGACTTCTGCACCCCGCCGCGGTTTGCACGAGGGCGCGCCCGTTTCATCACCCTGCGGAAGCCCTGCTGCGGCCCCTCGCCCGGCGAGCGAAATTGGACCACATTCCAGGCACGCTCACAATGGAGGCAGCGCCTGTTCGCGGCTGTTTTTTGAACGGATGGACAAAGTTTGATCGTCTGGTCAAAAATTAAGCCGACAAAGCACGCGGCGACGGCAACCCGACCACCTGCGCCGCGTGTTCGGCCAAGACCTCACAGCCTATCCGAGCGGATCGTCCGGGGCGGGGGGCGGGGCGGCACGGCGGCGGGCGCGAGCGGCGCGGGCGCGCGCGAGGTAACCCTTGAGATCGACCGCGCCGGTGAGTTGCACGAACAGCGCGAACAACACCATGCCAGCCGCCACCAGGAGGCCCAGCGCGGCGAAACGCACCAGCACCGAGGGCGCGCCGATCAACGGCGCCAGCAGCCAGTCGCCGAGCAGCAGGCCGCCGCCCATGGCCAGGCTCGCCAGGGCCAGCAGCGGCAGGCGGCGGCGGGCGCTGCGATCGACGCGGAAATGTCCCCGCCGCCACAGCGCCGCGCCCAGCAGTCCGGCATTGACCCAGCCGGCGAGCGAGGTGGCGAGCGCAATGCCGACATGGCCGAGGAACGGAGCGAGCGCCAGCGCGCCGATCACGTTCACCGCCATGCCGATGCCGGCGAACCACATCGGCGTCACGGTGTCCTCGCGGGCGAAGAAGCCGGGCGAGAACACCTTGTTGAGCACGAAGGCCGGCAGGCCGAACGCAAAGGCGATCAGCGCGGCGGTGGTGGCGCTGGCTGCCTCGGCCCCGAACTCGCCGCGCTGATAGAGCACCGAGACGATGGGCTCGGGCACCGCGATCAGCGCAATGGTTGCCGGCAGGGTCAGGGCGAGGGCGAATTCCATCGCCCGGTTGAGCGTGCCGTTGGCCTGACCGTTCTCGCCGGCACGCAGCGAGCGCGACAGGTCGGGCAGCAGCACCACGCCAATGGCGATGCCGACGACACCGAGCGGCAATTGGTAGATCCGGTCGGCATAATAGAGATAGGAGACCGCGCCGGCCTGGGCGGACGCGATCACCGTGCCGACGACGATGTTGATCTGGGTGATGCCGCCGGCCAGCACCCCCGGCACGCCGAGCCGGCAGAGACGGCGAACGCCGGCGGTCAGACGCGGCCGCAGGATGGGCACCGAAAAACCCATGTGGCGCACGGCGCCGACAAGCAGCGCCAGTTGCGCGAAACCGGCGACCGCAACACCGCTGGCGAGCACCACCCCGAGCATCGTGCCCGGCTCGAGCCCCGCATACCAGATGCCGGTGAGCACGGCGATCATCACCAGGTTGAGGATCACCGGCGCGAAGGCGGCGGCGGCGAAGCGGCGATAGGTGTTGAGGATGCCCGACAGGCAGGCGACCAGCGACATGCACAGCAGGTAGGGAAAGGTGATGCGCGACAGCAGCACCGCCAGCTCGAACTTCCCCGGATCCTCGGTAAAGCCGGGGGCAAGCAGGAAGACCAGCCCCTGCATGGCAAGAAGGGCAACGGCGGTCAGCGCCAGCAGCGTCCACAGCAGGGCGGCGATGATCTCACCGGCGAAGCGGCGCGCGCCCGCGTCCCCCTGTTCTTCCAGCGCCCGGGCGAACAGCGGCACGAAAGCGGAATTGAACGCGCCTTCCGCGAACAGGCGGCGGAACAGGTTGGGCAGGCGGAAGGCGACGAAGAAGGCGTCGGCCACCGGCCCGGCGCCGGCAAAGGCGGCGATCATCACGTCGCGGACAAAGCCGAGGATGCGGCTCGCCATGGTGGCGCCGCCGACGGTAACGAAGTTTCGCAGGAGACTCATCGAGCCAGCCATGGGCGGAAGGTCCGTTCAGGAGTGACGGGAAGGCGCATCGGACGGCACAGGTCAGGTAGCACGGTTCTGGACACCACGGCCGGGCAGGGCGATCAGGCGGTGCCCGCGCGGCGCGGACGACGGCGGGCCGGCGGCTCCTCGGTCGCCTCCCCCTCGACCGCCTCGCGCAGACGCTCGCGGATCGCCTCCTGCCGGCCGATATTGCCGATCTTCTGTCCGGTCAGATCGGTGACATAGAAGACGTCGACCGCCCGCTCGCCGAACGTGGCGATATGAGCGGAATTGATGTTGAGATTGAGGCCGGAGATCGCCCGCGTCAGATCGTAGAGCAGACCGGGCCGGTCGAGACCGGAAATCTCCAGTACCGTGTAGCGGTTCGACCAGGAATTGTTGACCAGAACCTCGGTCTCGACGCGGAACGCCTTCATCCGCGAGCGGGACGCCGCCTTGCGGGCGACGCTGTCGGGCAGACGCTCCTCGCCGCGCAGCGCCTTCTCGATCAGCCGGCAGACGCGCTCGCCGCGGCGGATCTCGTCGTCGTCGCCGGGCAGCTCGCGGGAAATGTAGATCGTGTCGAGGGCGAACCCGTCCGTCGTCGTGTCGATCTGCGCGTCGACGATATTGGCGCCGGCGACGAAACAGGCACCGGCGATGGTCGACAGCAACCGCGGATGGTCGGCCGCCAGCACGGTGATCTCGGTGACCTCCTCGAAGGCATGGGTGACGACCCGCGAGGAAAAGCCGGTGCCGGCGCGGTCGGCGGCGCGGATCATCTGCGCATCGGTGATCTTGCGCTCCAGCGGCACGCGCAGCCAGTAGGCCGGATAGTGACGCTCCAGATAGGCGGCCAGTTCCTCCTCGTCCCAGGAGGCGAGCGTTGCCGCGAGCTCGCGCTTCGCAGCCTCGACCCGCATGCCATGCGGCAACAGGCTGTGGCCGCCGGTCAGCACCGGCTCGCACTCGTAATAGAGCGTGCGCAGGAGCTGGCCCTTCCAGCCGTTGAAGACATTCGGGCCGACGGCGCGGATGTCGGCGACGGTCAGGATCAGCAGCAGCTTCAGCCGCTCGAGGCTCTGCACCTCGCGGGCGAAATCCTCGATCGTCTTGCGGTCGGCGAGATCGCGAGACTGGGCGATGGTGCTCATGTCGAGATGATGCTCGACCAGCCAGGCGACGGTCTCCGTCTCCGAGGGGGTCAGGCCGAGACGCGGACACAGGCGGCGGGCGATGCGGGCGCCGGCGATGGAATGGTCCTCCGGCCGGCCCTTGGCGATGTCGTGCAGGAACATGGCGACGAAGAGGACCTTCCGGTTCTGGATCGTCTTGATCAGGTCGGTGGAGAGAGGATGGTCCTCGCCCGCCTCGCCGCGCTCGATCTCGCCCAGCACGCCGATCGAACGGATCAGGTGCTCGTCGACCGTATAGTGGTGGTACATGGAGAACTGCATCATCGCCACGACCTTGCCGAAATCGGGCACGAAGCGGCCGAGCACGCCGGTCTCGTTCATCTTGCGCAGCACGGTCTCGGGATCGTTGCGCGAGGTCAGCACCTGCAGGAACAGCCGGTTGGCTTCCGGATCCTCGCGCACCTGGCTGGTGATCAGTTTCAGCGACCGGCGAACCAGCTTCAGCATCTCGGGATGCAGCATCACCGCGTGCCGGTCGGCGATCGCGAAGAGACGGATCAGGTTGACCGGATCCTTCTCGAACACATCGTCGGCAACGGCGTTGAGCCGCCCCTTGTCGATCACGAAGTCGGGCGAGCCGGTCTGGACCTGGCGGCGGCGGGCGCGGGCGGCGATACGGTCGATCAGCTTCGACAGCGGCTGCGGCGCCTTGGCGTGCTGCTCCTCCAGCGCGGCGCAGAAGATCCGGGTCAGGTCGCCGACATCCTTGGCCACCAGGAAATAGTGCTTCATGAAGCGCTCGACGTCCTTCATGCCCGGATGCTGGGTATAGCCGAGCCGCACGGCGATCTCGCGCTGGACGTCGAAGGACAGGCGCTCCTCGGCCCGGCCGGTGAGAAAATGCAGGTGGCAGCGCACCGCCCAGAGGAAATCCTCGCCCTTCTTGAAGCGCTGGAAGTCGGAGCGGGTGAAGACGCCGGCCTTGACGAGGCCCGAGCCGGAGCGCACGCGGTAGAAGTATTTGGAGATCCAGAACAGGGTGTTGAGGTCGCGCAGGCCGCCCTTGCCTTCCTTGACGTTGGGCTCGACCAGGTAGCGCGAGGTGCCCTGGCGGGTGTGGCGGGCATCGCGCTCGGCCAGCTTGGCAGCGATGAATTCCGGGCCGGTGCCGGCGACCACGCTCTTGTCGAAACGGGCGATCAGTTCGTCGGTGAGCGGCTCCTCGCCCCAGACATGGCGTGCCTCCAGCAACGCCGTGCGGATCGTCATGTCGGTGCGGGCAAGGCGGAGGCACTCGTCGATGTTGCGGGTCGCGTGGCCCACTTTCAGGCCGAGATCCCACAGCATGTAGAGGATGTATTCGACGATCTGCTCGCCCCAGGGCGTCTGCTTGTAGGGCAGCAGGAACAGCAGGTCGACATCCGAGCCCGGCGCCAGGGTGCCGCGGCCGTAGCCGCCGACGGCGACGATCGACATGCGTTCGGCCGCGGAAGGGTTCTTGACCCGGTAGACGTGATGGATGGCGAAATCGAAGATCACCCGCAGGATCTCGTCCTGCACATGGCTGAGCCGCTTGGCGCAGAGCGTGCCGCCGCCATCGGCGAAGAGCAGTTCCTCGACCCGGACGCGCGCGTCGCGCATCGCCGCCTTCAGTTCGGCGAGGACCTGCCCGCGAACGGCAAGGTCGGACCCGTCCCCGTCTTTCGCGGCAGTCAGCGCCGTTAGCCGGTGGCGCAGGTCATCGGCGTCGATCAGCCCGGCAAAGGGGTCGGCGGCGCGGGCGGAGGTCTTCGGCATCGTCACTTGCAGCGCGGTCCTTCTTGCGGCGCAGTCGTTCTCGTCGCCGCATGGCTTGGGGCGAGAGGCCCGCGCGGCCCTGCCGGCGGCGACTGCGGACCCTACGCCCGCCGCCCGCCCCGCTCAAGGGGCGCCGGAAAAGAACCGGAGGTCGTTCGATGACCTTCAGATTCGGGCAACTAGATCCTGTCTCGCGCCGCCGCCACCCGCACTTGATGCAACAGATGGGCAAGACTGTCGCGCGACAGGCCGGAAATCTTCGCCGCCAGCAGGTTTGCGAGTTCCGTCGCCTCCGGCTGCAGGCCGGCCGTGTCGATCGAGACCTTCGGGTCGGAGATCTCGGCGAGCCGCTGCAACTCCTCGGCCTCGTCCCAGATCACGTTGAAGAAGGCGATGATCCGCTGCACCATGTACCAGGTCGGGCGGCCGCGCCTGCCATGCTCCAGCGCCGAAAGATAGGCCGCCGACACGCCCAGCGCCGCCGCCATGTCGGACAGGGTGATGCCGCGTTTCTTGCGCAACTCCCGCAGCTTCGCACCGAACGGCGTCATCGTCCCCTCCGCTCTCCGCCCTTGCGGATCCTGACATAGAGTGCGCCGCCGCCGCCATGGGCGGCATGCGCCTCCTCGAACCCGACCACCAGCGGACGAAACTCGGGAAAGGCCAGCCATTGCGGCACGACGCGGCGCAGGATGCCGCGCTCTCCCGCGATCGGGCTGCCGCCGGGGGCGCCCTTGCCGGTGATCACCAGCACGAGGCCGGCACCGCTCGCCTGGGCATGGGCGAGAAACCCGCGCAGGCGCACATGCGCCTCCGCCTGGGTCAGGCCATGCAGGTCGATGCGCATGTCGATGGCGCGGCTGCCGCGGACGATCCGGCGCCGCTGGCGCGGCTCGAGCGGCGACAGGGGTGGCGGCGCCGGCGGAGCGGGCGGACGCAGCGCAGAGGCGCCCGTCGCCGCAGGCTTCGCCGGCAGAGCCGCCGCCGGCACGGGGGCGGGTGCCTCCTCGGCTTCCGCTTGTCGCGCCTCGGCCCTTGCGCGGCCGCGCGGCGCCAGCGGATCGACATCCGCCGTCACCTGCTCCCACAGGCGGCGTTCCTCGGGCGAGGGCTGGCGGCCCCGGCGACGGCTCACGGCGCGCCCTCGCGTCCGCGCGGCACCAGCAGCACCATGTCCGCCCGGTGCTGGATGCGCCCGGCCCGCTCGCCGGCCACCTCGCCCGAGCCGAAGAAGATGTCACCGCGTGCCGGGCCGACAATGGCCGAACCGGTGTCCTCGGCGATCATCAGGCGGCGAAACTGCTCCTGCGCGCCATTCGGGCCCGAGGGAAGATCGGCGGAAACGAAGACGAGCGCCCCATAGGCGTGATGCGCCGCATCGACGGCGAGGCTGCGCCCGGGCAGCAGCGGCAGCCCGGCCGCCCCCACCGGCCCCTCGTGCTCCGCCGCCTCGCTCACCTCGCGGAAGAAGATATAGGAGCGGTTGCGGCGCAGGACGGCGTCGATCTCGGCCGGGTTTTCCGCCAGCCACTTGCGCAGCACCTGCATGGTGACGGTACCGGGCTCGGCAAGGCCGCGCTCGATCATCACCCGCCCGATCGGGCTGTAGGGATGGCCGGTCTTGCCGGCATAGCCGACGCGCAGGCTGCCGCCCTCGCGCAGGCGGATGCGGGCAGAGCCCTGGACATGGACATAGAAGGCATCGACCGGATCGGCGAGCCAGACGAGTTCGAGGCCCCGTCCGTCCAGCGCCCCGTCCATGATCTCACCCCGGTCGGGCGGCGCAACCAGGCGGCCCGCGCTGTCGGCAAAGGCGAAGGGCGCGTCGGCCGGCAGGCCCTCCGGCACGGGTCGCCCGGCCAGGGCGACGAGCTCCGGCGGGCGGGCAAGCAGTGGGGTATCGTAGCCGCCGCCCGGCTGCCTTGCACCGTCATATTCGGGCTCGAAATAGCCGGTGACGAACCCGTCGGCGACAATCCGTCGCGGTTCGAAATGGCGCTCCAGGAAGGCGCGGGCGGCCAGCGGCTCGTTGCTTTCGGCGGCGGCTCGTGCCGGCGCGCAGAGCCGCGCCAGATCGCCCGGCAGGACCGGCAGCCGCTCGCGGCAATGGCGCAGGAAGGCGGAAAGGGCGGCTCGGTGGTCGTCGCCGGCCCAGCCGGACAGGTCCGCGAAGGTCAGGGGCGCAGACAGCATGAGGGGTTTTCCGCGCGCCAGAGCCGGACCCGCCACAGCGATACCGGCAAGCAGTGCCGCCGCCAGGCCGGCAGCAAGGGCCGTCCGGCCGGCGGCACGCACATCACTCGACCGATTCGGTCGCCACCAGACGCCAGTTGGGATCGCGCGAATTGGTGTCGCGGGCGAAGGTCCAGATGTCGGTGACGTCGCTGACCGCGTTCGGGTCGCCGTCGACGATGGCGCCGTTGCGGTCGCGGGTGGCGGAGATCAGTTCGGAGCGGAACTTGACGGTGACCTGGGCGATGGAGCCCTTCAGCGCCGCCTCGACGATATCGGCCTTGTCGATGCCGACAAAGGTGGACTCGATGGTCTCGCCACGCGATTCCCGGTCGGAGATGGCGGCGACGAAGCCCTCGTAAACATCCCTGGACAGCAGGTTCTTCAAGGTCTTGCGGTCGCCATTGGCGAAGGCGGTGACAATCATCTCGTAGGCCGCGCGGGCGCCCTGCAGGAAGCCCTGGGGTTCGAACGAGCGGTCGGCGGAGAGGATCTGCCGGAGCGCCTGGTTGAGCGCGCTGCCTTCCGGAGCCACCTTGTCGAGCGTCGCCGAGGCGGGAGCCGGCGACGGCCCGCCCTGCGGCGCGGTCTGCCCGGGCAGCGGGATGACGTTGTCGTCCTGGACCGGACCGCCGGCGCCATTGTCCCGCTCGGGGGCGGAATAGGGATCGAAGGGCGGGCGCTCGTTGCCAGTGCGCCGCCCGAGGACGCTGCGCAGCCTGAAGAAGATCACGACCGCCAGGATCAGGAAGATGATAGTGGTGATGTCGTTGAACATATGATCCGTTTCACATCCGGCCGGTTGCGTCGCAGACGCCGTCACGGCATTCCGCCAGTCGGGTTCGTTTCCGGGCCCGCTGCCGGGTTCGGGTGCGGCCCTGCAGCGGACCGTCACCGACGCCCCGCGCGGCAGGCCACAGCTTTGACCCCATCGTAGCTTATGTAAGCTCCCTTGAACCAACATCCAGCCTTCAACACAAGTGTCCGTCGCAGTTTTCGTGGTCCGAAACCACATAAAGCTCGCATTTGCGTCACTTGGTCCTTACCTGAGGGGCGACGATTCCGGCCCGGCGCCGCCTGTGCCGGCCGGAATCGCCGCTAATCGCACATCATGAGACCGTGTCGCCAACGCCATGCCCATCGGACTGATCCTCCTTCTTGTCGTAATCGGCCTGCCGCTGATCGAGATCCTCGTCTTCGTCGAGGTCGGTTCGGAAATCGGCGCGGTGCCAACCGTGCTTCTGACCATCGCGACAGCGGTCGCCGGCAGCCTGATGCTGCGGCTGCAGGGCCTGTCGCTGCTGCGGCGCGTGCGCGCCGAGATGGAGCGCGGCGAGGTGCCGGGCGAAGACATCCTCCAGGGCTCGCTGATCGTTGTCGCCAGCGTGCTGCTGCTGATCCCCGGTTTCGTCACCGACGCGCTCGGCCTGCTGCTGTTCGTGCCGCCGCTGCGGGCGGCCATCGCGCGGGTGATGGTGCGCAACGCGAAGGTGACCGTGGTGCGGGCCGGCGCCCGCCGCCGCGGCGAGGGTGTCGTCGATCTCGACCGGGACGACTGGGCCGATATCGATGGCGACGGCAAGGGCGGACGCGGGCCGGACGGCTCGTCCCCATGGCGGGGACAGATCGGCGACGGCCGGGGCGGCCAGGGTCCGGATCCGCGCGACTGACCGTCGCGTCGCGCCGCCGCCTCACCAAATTGTGAAAACGGGTTAACCCCCCCTACACCCGTCTGGCGCAAACTCCCCGCCAAACACAACCGGGAAGCAGGACGTCATGACCGGACGGGAGACGGGCATCGCCGGCCCTTCGGGACGCATCGCCACGGGACGCATAGACTGGGTCGATACGGCCAAGGGGCTTTGCATCATCTTCGTGGTGATGATGCATTCGACGCTGGGCGTCGAGAATGCCGCCGGCCGCGAGGGCTGGCTCGGACTGGTGGTCGAGTTCGCCCGGCCGTTCCGCATGCCGGACTTCTTCATGATCTCGGGCCTGTTCCTGGCGCTGGTCATCGATCGGCCATGGCGCCGCTATCTCGACCGCAAGGTCGTGCATTTCGCCTATTTCTACGTGCTCTGGCTGACGATCCAGTTCGCCGTCAAGGCGCCGTCCATGGCCGCGGAGACCGGATGGGGCAGCGTCGTCAGCGACTATCTTCTCGCCTATGTGCAGCCCTTCGGCACCCTGTGGTTCATCTACATGCTGCCGGTGATGTTCGTGATCACCAAGGTGCTGCACGACCGCGGCGTACCGTGGCAACTGGTGCTCGCCGCAGCCGCCGTGCTGCAGATCGCCCCGATCTCGACCGGATCGGTGCTGATCGACGAATTCAGCTCGCGCTACGTCTATTTCTACGCCGGCTACATCTTCGCCACCCGGGCCTTCGCGCTCGCCGACTGGGCCCGGCAGCATCCGGCCCTCGGCATCGCCGGCCTCATCGCCTGGGGCATCGTCAACGGCGTTCTGGTGTTCAACGGTCTCGCCGACCTGCCGCTGGTCGGCCTGGCGCTCGGCACGGCCGGCGCGCTGGCGGTGATCGTCACCTCGGCGCTGCTGACCCAGGCCGGCATCGCGGCACCGTTCGCCCATTGCGGCCGCCAGTCGATCGTCATCTATCTCGCCTTCTTCTTCCCGATGGCCGTGACCCGGATCGTGCTGTTGAAGACCGGCCTGATCCCGGATGTCGGCACGGTGTCGGCGATCGTCACCGCCGCCGGCGTCGTCGCGCCTCTGGTGCTGGCGTGGCTGATCGAGCGCACCGGCTATGGCCGGTTCCTGTTCCACCGTCCGGCCTGGGCACGGCTGGAGCGCGACCCGCCGCGCCGTCCGGTCGCGCAGGCGGCCGAATGAGCGGGGCCGAACAGGCGGGGTGAAATAAGCGGGGCAGGGGGCGAGAAGCAGGCTTTTCTCGCGCGGCCAACGCGGGCATGATCCGCGCCATGTCGAACGAAGCCGCCTCCGCCCTCACCGCCGACGACCACCTGATCCTGGTCGACGGCTCCACCTTCATCTTCCGCGCCTATCACGCGCTGCCGCCCTTGACGCGCAAGTCCGACGGCCTGCCGGTCGGCGCGGTCTCCGGCTTCTGCAACATGCTGTGGAAGCTCTTGCAGGAGGGGCTCACACCGGAGGAAGGCGACGAGCCGACCCATATGGCGGTGATCTTCGACCATTCGGCGAAGACCTTCCGCAATGAGATTTACCCCGCCTACAAGGCCCAGCGTCCGGAGCCGCCGGAGGACCTGATCCCCCAGTTCGGCCTGATCCGCGAGGCGACCCGCGCCTTTTCGGTCCATTGCATCGAGCAAGAAGGGTTCGAGGCCGACGACCTGATCGCCACCTATGCAAGGGCCGCGGCGGCGGCGGGCGCGCGCGTCACCATCGCCTCCGGCGACAAGGACCTGATGCAGCTCATCGGCCCGCGCATCGGCATGATCGACACGATGAAGAACAAGATCTTCGGCGAGGCCGAGGTCTTCGAGAAATTCGGCGTCGGCCCGGACAAGGTGATCGAGGTGCAGGCGCTGGCCGGCGACAGCGTCGACAATGTTCCCGGCGTGCCGGGCATCGGCCTGAAGACGGCGGCGCTGCTGGTCAGCGAGTTCGGCGACCTGGAGACGCTGCTTGCCAGCGCCGACACGATCAAGCAGGCCAAGCGCCGCGAGAACCTCATCGCCTTTGCCGACCAGGCGCGCATCTCCAAGCAGCTCGTGACGCTGAAGGACGACGTGCCCGTCGAGCAGCCGGTGGAAACGCTCACCGTCAACGGGCTCGACGGCACCCGCGCCATCGCCTTCCTCAAGGCGATGGAGTTCACCACCCTGACCCGACGGGTCGCCGAGGTCACCGGCCTCGACATTGCCGGCGTCGAGCCGGCGCGACTCGTCGTGCGCGGCTGGCACGAGCCGGACGGCAAGGGCCGGATGATGGAGGGCGGCCCCGGAGCCCAGCCGGACGGCGGCGAGACCAGTGCCGAGGCCGCCAGCGGCGGGTCGGGCGGCGATGCCGTCGCAGCGGCCGTCGCCGGACGGGACGGGGCGTGGACGCCCCAGGCGGTCGCCGACGCGGCGGCCGCGCAAGCGCTGGCGCAGACCATCGACCCGTCCGGCTACGAGACGGTGATGGATCTCGACCGGCTGAGGGCCTGGGTGGCGGAGGCGAGCGAACGCGGCCATGTGGCGGTCGATACGGAGACGACCTCGCTCGATGCCATGCAGGCCGATCTCGTCGGCGTGTCGCTGGCGACGGAGCCGGGGCGGGCCTGCTACATCCCGCTCGGCCATGTCGACGGCGAGGGCGACCTGCTCGGCGGCGGCGGCCTGATCCCCGGACAGATCGCCCTGGGCGAGGCGCTCGCCGTGCTCAAGCCGCTGCTGGAGGACCCCGGCGTCCTCAAGATCGCGCAGAACCTCAAATATGACTGGCTGGTGCTGAAACGCTACGGCATCGAGGTCGCCCCGTTCGACGACACGATGCTGCTGTCCTATGCGCTGGATGCCGGCAAGGGCGGCAACGGCATGGACGCGCTGTCCGAGCGCTGGCTCGGCCACACGCCAATCCCGTTCAAGGAAGTCGCCGGCTCCGGCAAGGCGATGATCACCTTCGACAAGGTGCCGCTCGACAAGGCCTCCGCCTATGCGGCGGAGGATGCCGACGTCACCCTGCGCCTGTGGCAGGTGCTCAAACCGCGGCTTGCGGCCGAGCATATGGCCGGCGTCTATGAGCGGCTGGAGCGGCCGATGGTGCCGGTGCTCGCCCGCATGGAAGAGCGCGGCATCTCCATCGACCGGCAGATGCTGTCGCGCCTGTCGGGCGAGTTCGCGCAAGGCATGGCGGCGCTGGAGGACGAGATCCGCGAGCTTGCCGGCGAGAGTTTCAACATCGGCAGCCCGAAGCAGCTCGGGGACATCCTGTTCGGCAAGATGGGCCTGCCGGGCGGCAAGAAGACCAAGACCGGCGCCTGGTCGACCTCGGCCTCGGTGCTGGAGGACCTTGCCGCGGAAGGGCACGAACTGCCCGCGCGCATCGTCGACTGGCGACAGCTCTCCAAGCTCAAGTCCACCTATACGGACGCGCTGCCGGGGTTCGTCAATCCGCAGACCGGGCGCGTGCACACGTCCTACGCGCTGGCGGCGACGACCACCGGCCGCCTGTCCTCATCCGAGCCGAACCTGCAGAACATTCCGGTGCGGACCGAGTCCGGCCGCAAGATCCGCAAGGCCTTCGTCGCCGGCAAGGGCATGAAGCTGGTCTCGGCCGACTACAGCCAGATCGAGCTGCGCGTGCTCGCCCATATGGCCGACATCGGCCAGCTCAAGCAGGCCTTCGCCGACGGGCTGGACATCCACGCGATGACCGCCTCGGAAATGTTCGGTGTCCCGATCGAGGGCATGGACCCGATGGTCCGCCGCCGAGCCAAGGCGATCAATTTCGGCATCATCTACGGCATCTCGGCCTTCGGGCTTGCCGCCCAGCTCGGCATCCCGCGCGGCGAGGCGGCGGAGTATATCTCCACCTATTTCAAGCGCTTCCCCGGCATTCGCGACTACATGGAGGAGACGAAGAAGTTCGTTCATGCCAATGGCTACGTGACGACGATCTTCGGCCGCCGGGCGCATTATCCGGAGGTGAACACCTCCAATCCGAACATGCGCGCCTTCTACGAGCGCGCGGCGATCAACGCGCCGATCCAGGGCTCGGCAGCCGACATCCTGCGGCGGGCGATGGTGCGGATGGACGACCGGCTGTCGGCCTCCAGGCTCGCAGCCCGCATGCTGCTGCAGGTGCATGACGAGCTGATCTTCGAGGTGCCGGAAGCGGAGGTGGACGCGACCATCGCCCTGGTGCGCCAGGTGATGGAAACGGCGGCCGAGCCGGCCGTGACGCTCTCCGTGCCGCTGCATGTGGACGCGCGCGCCGCCGACAACTGGGACGAGGCGCACTGACGCGCGCGCGCCCGCCCGGCGGGCACGGCTTACCCCTCGCGGAGGAAGCGCTTCTCCACCGCCGCAAGGCCGGCATCGAGCCGGTCGGCAGCCTCGAAGCCGAGGTCGCGCAGCAGCTCGGCCTGGAAGGCGCGGGCAAGGTCCACCAGTTCGCCATAGACCCTGGCACCTTCCGGCGTCAGTTCGAGCTGTTCGGCCCGGCGGTCGGCCACATCGGTCGCGCGCGACAGCCAGCCGCGCTTTTCCAGCGTCGCCACCGCCCGGCTGACCTTGGTCTTGTGCATGGCGGAGCGGCGGCCGATCTCGGTCGCGGTGGTGTGGCCGAGCTGGCCGAGAATCGCGAAGGTGCGCCATTCCGGGCGGCTGATGCCATAGGCCGCGCGGTAGCGGGCGGCGAAGCGGCGGCTGACCAGCTCCGACGCCCTGACCAGCCGGTAGGGCAGAAACTCGTCAAGCAGCAGGCGTCCGGTCATTTGCGGCCCCCATGCCGATAAAATCCGCCGAGCGGCGTCTCGCACGTTGATAGTTTCAGATAAAACAGTTACACATGCAACCATCAACTGTCTGGATCAGGAGGGATCGGACATGGCACTTTCGAACAGCCCGGCCTATATGCCGGGCTTCGGCAACGATTTCGAGACCGAGGCGCTTCCCGGCGCCCTGCCGCAGGGACAGAACTCGCCGCAGCGCGCGCCCTACGGCCTTTATGCCGAGCAGCTTTCCGGCTCGCCCTTCACCGCGCCGCGCGGCACCAACGAGCGGTCCTGGCTCTACCGCATCCGCCCGTCGGTGAAGCATTCGGGCCGCTTCTCGCCCGTCTCCCTGCCCGAGTGGAAGAGCGCGCCGACGGTCGACGACCATTCGCTGGCGCTCGGCCAGCTTCGCTGGAACCCGGTGCCGATCCCGCAGACGCCGGTGACCTTCCTGACCGGCATGCGCACCATCACCACGGCCGGCGACGTCAACGGCCAGGCCGGCATGGCGAGCCATGTCTTTGTCGCCAATACCGACATGGTCGACGACTATTTCTTCAATGCCGACGGGGAACTGCTGATCGTGCCGCAGGAAGGCGGGTTGCGCATCGCCACCGAACTCGGCGTGATCGAGGTGGTGCCCAAGGAGATCTGCGTGATCCCGCGCGGCATGGTGTTCCGCGTCGAATTGCTGGACGGCAAGGCGCGCGGCTATGCCTGCGAGAATTACGGCGCCAAGTTCACCCTGCCCGACCGCGGTCCGATCGGCGCCAACTGCCTTGCCAACCCGCGCGACTTCAAGACGCCGGTTGCCTGGTTCGAGGACAAGGAAGGTCCCTGCCGGCTGGTGGTGAAGTGGTGCGGCCGCTTCCACGAGACGAAGCTGGAGGCCTCGCCGCTCGACGTGGTCGCCTGGCACGGCAACTACGCGCCCTACAAATACGACCTGACCACCTATTCGCCGGTCGGCGCGATCCTGTTCGACCATCCCGATCCGTCGATCTTCACGGTGCTGACGGCCCCGTCCGGCGAGGAAGGCACGGCGAATATCGACTTCGTCATCTTCCCCGAGCGGTGGATGGTCGCGGAGCATTCCTTCCGCCCGCCATGGTATCATCGCAACATCATGTCGGAGTTCATGGGGCTGATCTACGGCCGCTACGACGCCAAGGAGGAAGGTTTCGTGCCCGGCGGCATGAGCCTTCACAACATGATGCTGCCGCACGGGCCCGATGCCAGCGGCTTCGAGAAGGCGAGCCGCGCCGAGTTGAAGCCGCAGAAGCTGACAGGCACCATGGCATTCATGTTCGAGACCCGCTTCCCGCAGCACCTCACGCGCTTCGCGGCGGAACTCGACACCCTGCAGGACAACTACCTCGACTGCTGGTCGGAGCTGAAGAAGCGCTTCGACGGCACGCCTGAGGGCAACTGGGACTGAGCCATGAAACTCGCAACACTTCGCGATGGCAGCCGCGACGGCAGGCTCGTCGTCGTCAACAAGGCGCTGACCCGCTGCACCGAGGCCACCCACCTCGCCCCGACGCTGCAGGCCGCCCTCGACACCTGGGACGAGGTCGCGCCGAAACTGGCGATCCTCGCCGAGAGCCTCGAGCACGATGCGGTGCCGAGCCTGCGCTTCCACGAGCACGACGCACTGTCGCCGCTGCCCCGCGCTTACCAGTGGGCGGACGGCTCGGCCTATGTCAATCACGTGGAGCTGGTCCGCAAGGCGCGCAATGCCGAGATGCCGGCGAGCTTCTGGACCGATCCGCTGGTGTATCAGGGCGGCTCGGACGCCTTTCTCGCTCCGCGCGAGCCGATCCGCATGGCCGACGAGGCCTTCGGCATCGACATGGAGGGCGAAGTCGCCGTGATCACCGGCGACGTGCCGATGGGCGCCACGCCGGACGAGGCGCGCGCGGCCATCCGCCTCGTCATGCTGGTCAACGACGTGTCGCTGCGCGGCCTGATCCCGGCCGAACTCGGCAAGGGCTTCGGCTTCTTCCAGTCCAAGCCATCGTCCGCCTTCTCGCCGGTGGCGGTGACACCGGACGAGCTGGGCGAGGCCTGGGACGGGGGCAAGGTACACCTGCCGCTGCATGTCGACCTCAACGGCCAGCCGTTCGGCCGGGCCAATGCCGGCATCGACATGACCTTCGACTTTCCGACCCTGATCGCCCATGCGGCCAAGACCCGGCCGCTGTCGGCCGGCGCCATCATCGGCTCCGGCACGGTGTCCAACAAGATGGACGGGGGCCCCGGCAAGCCGGTCGCCGAGGGCGGGGTGGGCTATTCCTGCATCGCCGAGATCCGCATGATCGAGACGATCGAGAGCGGCGCGGCCACGACGCCGTTCATGCGCTTCGGCGACACGGTGCGCATCGAGATGCTGGACGCGGACGGCCACTCGGTCTTCGGCGCCATCGAGCAGACGGTCGAGAAATACGAGAAGGCTTGAGGCGCCGTGCGGCGCTGATCGAAGGAGGGACTTCGCGATGAAGACTGTGCGGATGCTGGCGGCGTTTGCCGCTCTTGCCCTCGGCACGGCAGCGATCACGCCGGTGCGGGCCGCCGATATGACCGCGCCGGTGCGGGCGCTGATGACGGCGGCGGAGGCCAACTGGGCCGACACGCCGCAGGAGTATCAGGATTATTTTTCCGAGGAGCGCCTGGCCAGCCTCTACAGCGCCGACCTCGCCGCCCGCTACCGCAAGGCGGCGGACACGCCCTTCGCCAAGGAAATCGGCACGCCGCTCGACTGGGACGTCGTCGTCAACGGCCAGGACGGCTGCCCCTTGAAGGAGATCAGCATCGCGGCGGCCGGGCAGGAGCGCGGGGCGACCCGCGTCGTCGCCCGTTTCCGCGGCCTGACCTGCTTCGGCCCGGACGCCGAGTACCAGGGCTTCCAGGAGGCGCATTTCCTCGTCATCGAGGAAGGCGGCCGGCCGGTCATCGACGACATCGTCACGCCGATGGACGGCGAGGCGCAGTCGCTGAAGGCCCAGCTCGACATCATCGCCTCGGACGCACAGTAACCGCGCCCAACGGGGCCGCGATGCGGCCCATCGAAATCTGAGAGGACTATCTCCCGTGAGCAAGCAATTCGCCTCCCAGGGCGACATGACCGAGAAGAAGATCTCCTTCACCGAAATCGGCGACGGGCTTTGGGCCTTCACCGCCGAGGGCGACCCGAACACCGGCGTCATCATCGGCGACGACAGCGTCATGATCGTCGAGGCGCAGGCCACCCCGCGCCTTGCCGGCAAGGTGATCGAGAAGGTGCGCGAGGTCACCGACAAGCCGATCAGCCATCTGGTGCTGACCCATTACCATGCCGTCCGCGTGCTGGGCGCTGCCGCCTATCAGGCGCCGACGATCATCATGAGCGACAAGGCCCGTTCGATGGTCGCCGAACGCGGCGCCGAGGACCGGGAGTCCGAGTTCATGCGCTTCCCGCGCCTGTTCCAGGGCTATGACAATGTCGCCGACATTCCGCCGCTGACCTGGCCGACGACCACCTTCACCGACAGGATGAGCGTCTTCCTCGGCAAGCGCCGCGTCGACCTCAGCTTCCTCGGCCGCGCCCATACGGCCGGAGATATCGTCATCCACGTGCCGGACCAGAACGTCATGTTTACCGGCGACATCGTCGAGTACCACTCCGCCTGCTATTGCGGCGACGGCCATTTCCGCGACTGGCCGGGCACGCTCGAGCGCATCCGCGCCTTCGACGTCGATGCCATCGCGCCGGGCCGGGGCGATGCGCTGGTCGGCAAGGAGATGGTCAACGCGGCGCTCGACGCAACGGCCGACTTCGTCACCTCGACCTTCCGTCCGGTGGCGCAGGTGGCAACGCGCGGCGGCTCGCTGAAGGAAGCCTGGGACGCGGCCCGCGCCGCCTGCGATCCGAAGTTCTCGTCCTACGCGATCTACGAGCACTGCCTGCCGTTCAACGTGGCGCGCGCCTATGACGAGGCGCTCGGCATCGATACACCGCGCATCTGGACGGCCCAGCGCGACAAGGAGATGTGGCAGGCCCTGCAGGGCTGACGAGACCTGCCGTCGCCGGCCGGTGCGCGAGGACGCTCCGGCCACGACGGTTTCAGCCCGCAGAAGACCGGCCAGGGAGGGCCGCTGATGACGAAGATCTTCGAAACGCCGCTCTATCCGTACACGCGCTGCGCCGACCAGGACGCCGCAGCGCCGGCCCGCCACAAGGTGGTCGTGATCGGCGCCGGGCCGATCGGCCTGGCGCTCGCCATCGACCTGGCGCAGCAGGGCGTCGCCGTCACCGTGCTCGACGAAAACGACAAGGTGAGCTGGGGCTCGCGGGCGATCTGCTTCGCCAAGCGGCCGCTGGAGATCCTCGACCGTCTGGGCTGCGGCCAGAGGATAACCGATAAGGGCGTCGTGTGGAATCTCGGCAAGGTCTTCTTCGACGAACGCAAGGTCTACGAGTTCAACCTGTTGCCCGAGGGCGGGCACAAGCGGCCGGCTTTCATCAACCTGCAGCAGTATTACCTGGAACAGTATCTGGTCGAGCGGGCGCTGGAGATCGGCCGCGACACCGGGCTGCTGGAGCTGCGCGGCGGCAACAAGGTGAGCGCAGTGACGCCGCATGGCGACGGCGTCGAGCTGACCGTGGAGACGCCGGAGGGGCCCTATCGAATCGAGGCCGACTGGCTGGTCGCCTGCGACGGTGCCGGCTCGCCGACCCGCGCCATGCTCGGGCTCGACTTCCTCGGCCGGGTGTTCGAAGACAATTTCCTGATCGCCGACGTGGTCATGAAGGCGGACTTCCCGACCGAGCGCTGGTTCTGGTTCGACCCGCCGTTCAACCGCGGCCAGTCGGCGCTGCTGCACCGCCAGCCGGACGACGTCTGGCGCATCGACCTGCAGCTCGGCTGGGATATCGACCGGGAGGCGGAGAAGGACCCGGCGCGCATCGCGCCGAAGCTGAAGGCGATGCTCGGCGAAGATGTCGACTACGAGCTGGAATGGGTGTCGATCTACACGTTCCAGTGCCGGCGGATGGAGAAGTTCCGCCACGGCCGGGTGATCTTCGCCGGCGACAGCGCCCACCAGGTCTCGCCCTTCGGCGCGCGTGGCGCCAATTCCGGCCTGCAGGACACGGACAACCTCGCCTGGAAGCTGAAGCTGGTGCTCGACGGCACGGCGCCCGAGGCGCTGCTCGACAGCTACGATGCCGAGCGCGTCTTCGCCGCCGACGAGAACATCCTCAACTCGTCGCGCTCGACCGACTTCATCACGCCGAAAAGCCAGGCCAGCCGGGTGTTCCGCGACGCGGTGCTGGAGCTGGCCGAGCATCACGCCTTTGCCCGGCCCTTGGTCAATTCCGGCCGCCTGTCGCTGCCGGCGACCTATGACGGCTCGCCGCTCAACGGCCCGGACTGCGCGGCGATGCCGGCCCGCAGCCGGCCGGGCGCCCCGGCGAGCGACGCGCCGGTTGCCGGCGGCTGGCTGCTCGACCGGCTGGGCAACCGCTTCCAACTTCTCACCATCGACGTCGAGGCGCCGGAAACCCTTGTCATCGACGGCATTGCCGTCGAACGGGTGGCGCTGTCGGCCGGCGACGATCCGAGCGGCGCGCTCGCCGCGCGCTATCTCGGCGAGGCGAAAAGCGCCGTCTACCTGATGCGACCCGACCAGCATGTCGCCGCCCGTTGGGAGGCGTTCGATGCCGGCGAGGTGACAAAGGCGCTGCGGATCGCCACCGCCCGAGGCGAAACCCGCGTGCGGGGATAACGGCCCGAACCGGCCGGAACGCAAGGAAACCCGAAATGAGCGAAACCACCAAGGACACGGGCCTGCGGCTGGCGCCCAACATCGCCGATCCGGACGGCTTCTATGCCGAGCTGATCGCGCTGCACGAGGGGCTGCCGCGCGAGGACAGCGAGGCGCTGAACGCCCGGCTGGTGCTGGTGCTGGCCAACCATATCGGCGACCGCGAGGTGCTGCGCGAGGCCTTCGCCGCCGCCAGACTGCAAGGCCCACCAACGACCTGAGCCTTTCCGCGGCAGCCTGCGGCTGAGGGGCCCGTGGCTGCTGCGAGCCTGCCGAACGCGGACGGGGCGTTCCGTTTCAACGATGAAACCGGGAGAGCCCGCAATGACTGTCCAAGCTGACCTGAAGATCGAGCAGATCCACCACGTCGCCTATCGCTGCAAGGACGCGAAGGAGACCGTGAACTGGTATGTCGACAACCTGAACATGGGCTTCGTGCTGGCCATCGCCGAGGACAAGGTGCCTTCGACGCATGAGCCGGACCCCTACATGCATGTCTTCCTCGACGCGGGCGCGGGCAATGTGCTCGCCTTTTTCGAGCTTCCGACCAAGCCGGAGATGGGCCGCGACCCGAACACGCCCGTGTGGGTGCAGCATATCGCCTTCAAGGTGAAGGACCGCGACACGCTGCTCGCCTACAAGGAGCGGCTGGAAAAGAACGGCATCGAGGTGCTCGGCGTCACCGATCACTCGATCTTCCATTCGATCTATTTCTTCGATCCGAACGGCCACCGCATCGAACTGGCCTGCCCGGATCCGGCCGAGGAGGAGATGCTGAAGAAGCTCGACGCGGTGAAATGGGAGATGCTGGAGGAGTGGTCGAAGACCAAGCGCGCGCCGCAGCACGCCGCCTGGTTGCATGCCAAGGAGCTCGGCAAGGCCTGAGGCCGCCGCGTCCCGCCCCGGATCGCCGCCCGGATCGCCACCCGGCGCGGCGCTTCGGTGCGGCTGTCCGGGGCGGACGGTTTGGGGGCGGGCCAAATTCGGGCCGCATTCTTCCGCTAGGCGATGCAGCCTGAGGTCGCAGGCGCGCAAGACGCCTTGCGGAAACCGGCGGGGCGTCCGGGGTCCACAAGGCAGCAATGCTGGAGACACCGCATGCCGTCCCGATTCCTGGCGAGCTTCCTCCCCCGCGTCCTTCTCGGCCGGCTTCCTCGCCGCGCCACACCCACGCTGGCGTTGGCGCTGATGCTCGGCCTGCCGCTGCCGGCGAGCGGCCAGCCCGCCGACCTTGCCGGGGCGTCCGACCATCCGCTGGTCGGACGCTACGAGGGCGCCGTCATCACCGCTCATGAAAGCCGCGCCTATGACGAGATCCGGCTGCCGGTCGCCCCGCTGGAGCGCGGCGGCAAGGACACGCCGGATGCCTGGCAGGCGGAATTCTCGGGTCGGATCACCTCGCTGCGCTACGAGGGGCCGGGCGGGCGCTCGATGCTGGAGATCCTGCGCAACCACCAGAGCGAGCTGGAGGCGAAGGGCTTTGCGACCCGCCTGTTCTGCCGGGGCAAGGCCGACTGCTCGCCCGGCGGCGCCATCCCGACCTTCTGGGACGCGGGGCGCGCCGGCATCGGCCTGCCGACCACCTGGGACAGCACGGTCTACCTGCTGGCCGAGCGGAACGACGCCGAGGCGCGCGTCACCGTCGCCCTGCTCGGCGTCGAGACGAGGGCACGCGGCGACCGCCCCCTGATGCCGCATCTGGCGGTGACGGTGGTCGAGGCGACGCCGATGGAGACCGGCCGCATCGCCGTGCTGGCCGCCGACGAAATGGCGCAGACGCTGGCCCGCGACGGGCGCATCGCCGTCTATGGCATCACGTTCGAGTTCGACAGCGCCGAGATCACTGCCGAGTCCGCCGACCAGATCGGCGAACTCGGCCGGCTGATGGGCGACAATCCGGACCTTGCCGTGCTGATCGTCGGCCATACCGACGGCAAGGGCGGCTTCGACTACAACCTGTCGCTGTCGCAGCGGCGCGCCCAGGCGGTGGTCGACCGGCTGGCCGGGACGCATGGCATCGCCGCCGCGCGGATGACACCGGCCGGCGCCGGCATGGTCGCCCCCGTGGCCAGCAACAGAAGCGACGAGGGGCGGGCGAGGAACCGGCGGGTGGAGATCGTCGAAATCGTCCGCTGATACAGCCTGAAGTTACATTCCCCCGTTGCCTCGCGCAGCCGGTTCGTGAGATGGATGGCATCGGAACGAGCGTCCGGGACCGGACGGGCAGGGGGCGGAAATGCAGGAAAATCCGAGTGATAGCCGCAAGCGCGGGCGGGGTCGCACGGTCGGCCGGTGGCTGGCGGCTCTGGCCGTGCTGCTCGTCATGGTGCTGGCCGCCGGCTGGTGGATCACCCTGCCGGCGCCGCCCGACGCCTTCTACACGCCGCCGGCGACCCGGCCCGCCGAACCGGGCGCGATCCTGCGCAGCGAGCCCTATGACATCGACATTCCGGCCGGCGCCAAGGCCTGGCGGGTGCTCTATACAACCCGTCTGGAGGACGGATCGCCGACGGTGGCAAGCGCGCTGGTCGTGCTGCCGGACCGTCTCGTCGACACCCCGCGACCGGTGATCGCCTGGGCGCACGGCACCACCGGCGCGGCACGCGGCTGCGCGCCGTCGCTGTCGCCGGCGCCCTTCGGCGGCACGCCCGGCATGGAGGATGTGGTCAAGCACGGCTGGGCGATGGTCGCGACCGACTATGCCGGCCTCGGCGGGCCGGGCCATCACGGCTATCTGGTCGGGCAGGTCGCCGCCTATTCGGTGCTGGACGCGGTGCGCGCGGCGCGCCAGGTGGCCGACTGGCAGCTCGGCAGCCGCGTCGTCGTCTGGGGCCATTCGCAGGGCGGCCACGCGGCGCTGTGGACCGGCATGCGGGCCGGCACCGACGCGCCGGAGCTGGAGATCGCCGGCGTCGCCGCGATGGCGCCGGTGACCGAGATCGCGGCGATGCTCGGCCAGGGCGCGGGCAGCGGCTTCGGCGAGATCATCTCGGCCTATCTCTACACCAGCTACCGCCGGCTCTACCCGCAGATCGGCGATGCTTATGTCAGCGATTTCAACGAGATGATCGCAACGGACATCGCCCGCCGCTGCCTTCTCGACTGGCGCGCGGCCTGGTCGCTGGCCTTGACCCGGCTGCTGCCGAAGTCCGGCCTGTTCAGCCAGCCGATCGGCGAGGGGCCGTTCGGCGAGCGGCTGGCGCAGAACGACCCCGATGGGGCCATCGCCGCGCCGCTGCTGCTGGCGCAGGGCCTTGCCGACGAGGTGATCGACCCGGCGCTGCAGGCGGGCTTCGTGGCGCGCCGCTGCGCCGCCGGCCAGGCGATCGACTACCGCACCTTTCCGGGGCTCACCCATGTCAGCCTGGTCGGCCCCGGCTCCGACCTGACACCGCAACTGCTGGACTGGACGAAAGCGCGATTCGCGGGCGATCCGGTCGAGGTGGCAACCGGGGATAACTGTCCGGCCGGCTAGAGGCCGGGCGGGGATAGCGCGCCGATCCGCTTGCGAGCGCTTGCGCAAACGCGGCCCCGCCGCGGCTGCCGGTTTTCAATTAAGATATTGATATAATTCTCTTTTTTCGAAGAAATGCGCTGCGCGATTTTTGCGCGGAAACTTGCGAAATTTTGCGAGATTTCGAGAAATTTCGAGAATCCCGTCTCAATTTCGCCAGGTCCGCCGATCCCGCCGACGGCGACGCCTCCGCGTCGCCCATCAATCTTGGCCGGCGATCCGGGCCCGCCACGCCGCGCCCTGCCCGTGGCCTGCCCGTGACCTGACTGTCTCCCGCTTCTGGCGCTCCTATCTGGCGCTCCTTTCTGGCGCCCGCAGGACCTCGAAGCCTGTTGCGATTGTGGATGTTATAAGATAACGAATGAGCGCGGCGACGCGGCCGACCTCGCGCGCCGGCCCTTATCCTCCGCCTCTCCCCCTTCGGCGGCCGCTCCGCCGCCTTCCCAGGACAGGACCGTTCCGATGCCCCGACTGCTCCCCCCCGTCCCTACAAAGCTCCGGGCAAAACTCCGGGCAAAGCTCCCGGCAGCGCTCCTTGCGACGCTCCTCGCCGCGACCGCGCCGAGCCTTGCCCAGCCCGCCGACGAGACGCTCGACGTCGTCGCGCAATTCGAGATCCAGGCGCCCGAGCCCTCGACCAGCGGCTATATCTTCACCCGGATGGGCCTTGCCGAGACCCTGGTGAACGCGGCCGCCGACGGGCGGCTGGAGCCGGGCCTTGCCACCGGCTGGGAGGTGTCGCCGGACGGGCTGGCCTGGCGCTTCGTCCTGCGCGAGGGCGTGCGCTTCCACGACGACACGCCGATGACGGCGGAGGCGGTGGCGAACGCGCTGGAGATCGCGCGGGCAAAGCCGGGACCGCTGGCCGGCCTGCCGATCGCCGCGATCACCGCCGATGGCGATGCGGTGGCGATCACGCTCACCGAGCCGCTGGCGGCGCTGCCGGCCTTCCTGGCCGAGTTCCGCTCGCAGATCCTGGCGCCGGCCGCCTATGACGGCGACGGCAAGGGCGTCGCGATCATCGGCACCGGCCCCTACCGCGTCACCCAGATGACGCCGCCGCTCGCCCTCAAGGCCACCGCCTGGGACGGCTACTGGGGCGAGGCGCCGCACATCGCCCATGTCAGCTACACCGCCGTCAGCCGGGTGGAGACGCGGGCGCTGATGGCCGAGTCGGGCGACGCCGACTTCGTCTTCGCCCTCGACCCGGCCAGCGTCGCGCGGCTCGGCCTGTCCGACGCCGTCGAGGTGCACTCGGTGGCGATCCCGCGCACGCTGCTGCTGAAGGTGAACGCCGCCCATCCGTTCCTCGCCGAGCCGGCGGTGCGCCAGGCCCTGAGCCTTGCCATCGACCGGGAGGGCATCGCCCGCGCCGTGCTGCGCTATCCCGAGGGCGCCGGCCAGCTTTTCCCGCCGTCGGTGGCGGACTGGCACAACCCGGCGCTGGAGCCGCTGGCGCATGACATTGATGCCGCCCGCGCCCTGCTCGGCGACCTCGGCTGGACGCCCGGCGACGACGGCATCCTGCGGCGCGGCGACGACCGCTTCTCGCTGACCCTGCTGACCTATCCCGACCGGCCCGAACTGCCGCTGGTCGCCGCCGTGCTGGAACAGCAGTTCCGCGCCATCGGCGTCGAGGTGGTGATCAACACCACCAACTCGTCCGAGATCCCGGCCGGCCACCAGGACGGATCGCTGCAGATCGCCCTGCTGGCCCGCAACTTCTCGCTGATCCCCGACCCGATCGGCACGGTGCTGTCCGACTATGCGCCGACCGGCGACTGGGGCGCGATGGGCTGGGACAATCCGGCCTTCACCGCGCTCGCCCGCAGCCTGGCGCGCGGGGAGGGCGGCGCGGCCGAACGGGCCGAGGCCGCGCGGATCCTGCAGGAGGACCTGCCGGTGATCCCGATCGCCTGGTATCGCCAGACGCTGGCGGTTGCCCGCGACATCGAGGGCACGGTGATCGACCCGTGGGAGCGCAGCTTCGGCCTGCCGGCACTGCGGCGGACGCGATGAGCGCCCTCGCCTCCCGGCTGGTGCAGGCGGTGATGGTGGCGGTGCTGATCGGCACCGCGACCTTCGCCATGATGCGCGCGCTGCCGGGCGATGCCGCCTGGCGGATCGCCGCCGGACGCTACGGCTACGACAATGTCAACGCCCAGGCGGCCGACGCGGTGCGCCAGGAACTGGGGCTCGGCGGCCCGGTGCTGCCGGCGCTCGGCCGCTGGTTCGCCGATCTGGCGCGGCTCGACTTCGGCACCTCGCTGGTCTCCGGCCAGCCGGTGATCGACGAGATCGGCCACCAGCTCGGCGCCTCGCTGCAGCTTGCCGTTGCCGCCTTGCTGCTGTCGCTGCTGATCGGCCCGCCGCTCGGCATCCTGGCCGGGCTGCGGCCGGGCGGCGTCCTCGACCGGACGCTGCTGGTGCTGTCGACCGGGCTGAAGGCGGTCCCGCAATTCCTGATGGCCTTGCTGCTGATCCTTTTCCTTGCCGTGCATCTGCGCTGGCTGCCGGCCGCCGGCCATGGCGAGGCGCGCCACTTCATCCTGCCGAGCCTGACGCTGGCGCTCGGGCTGGCCGCCGTCAACGCAAGAATCGCCCGCGACGCCATGGCCCGGATCGCGGCGATGCCGTTCTACCGCTTCGCGCAGTGGAAGGGCCTGTCGCCGCGCCAGGCCCTGCTGCGGCACGGGCTGCGCAACGTCTCGGTGCCGCTCGTCACCTATCTCGGCCTGCAATTCGTCACCCTGGTGGAGGGCGTCGTCGTGGTCGAATCGGTGTTCGGCTGGCCCGGCATCGGCCATGCGCTGGTGCATGCGATCTTTTCGCGCGACGTGCCGATGGTGCAGGGCACCGCCTTGGTGCTGGGGCTCGGCTTCGTGCTGGTCAATGCCGGCATCGACCTCGCCGTGCGGCGGCTCGACCCGAGGGTGAGCGCATGACCGACACCCCCCTCTCCCTTACCGGAAATGCCAACCGGACCGCGAGCCTTGCCGCAAGCTGGCCGCGCCTCGTCGGGCTGCTGCTGGTGGCGCTGGTCGCCGGCTTCGCTCTGGCCGGGCCGCTGCTGGTGCCCGGCGACCCGCTGGTGCAGTCGCTGATCAAGGCGCTGGCCGGGCCGGAGGCGGCCGCGCCGCTCGGCTACGACCATCTCGGCCGCTCGATCTTCCACCGGCTGGCCAGCGCGCTGCGGCTGTCGCCGGCGATCGCCCTGGCCGCCGTCGCCACCGCCGGCCTTGCCGGCCTGGCGCTCGGCACCCTGGCCGCCGCCCGTGGCGGCTGGACCGAACGCGCCCTGGTGACGCTGGCCGACGCGCTGCTGGCGCTGCCGGGCCTGCTGCTGGTGCTGATCGTGCTGGCGATCGTGCCGGGCACGGCGCTCGGCTTCTGGGCCGGCCTGTCGCTGGTGCTGTGGGTCGAGTTCTTCCGCCTGTCGCGCGCCGCAACGCGCGAGACGCTGGCCTCGCCCGCCGTCCAGGCCTCGCGGCTGCTCGGCTTCGGCCCCGCCTACATCTTCCGCGCCCATATCTGGCCGGAGGTCGGGCCGATGATGCTGACCGCCGCCGCCTTCGGCACGGCGACGGCGATCATGGCCATCGCCGCGCTCGGCTTCGTCAATGTCGGCATGCGCGCGCCGACGCCGGAACTGGGCCGGATGATGGTGGAGCTGCTGCCCTATTGGCGCGAGGCGCCGCTGGCGCTGCTGTCGCCGGTGGTCGCCACCTTCACCCTGCTGCTCGGATTGACACTCATGGCCGGGAGCCGCTCCGCATGATCCTGCTTGAGGCCGACGACATCACCGTCTCGGACGGACCGACGACCCTGCTGCAACCGGTCAGCCTGACACTGGAGGCCGGAACGCCGCTGGTGGTGCTGGGCGAGACCGGCTCCGGCAAGAGCCTGCTGGCGCAGGCGCTGATGGGAACCCTGCCGCCGGGCCTTGCCACCAGCGGGCGGGTGACGCTCGGCACCCACCGGCTGGAGACGGCGCGGGCCGGCCGGTTCCGCCCGCTATGGGGCCGCGAGATCGCCGTGCTGCCGCAGGAGCCGTGGCTGTCGCTCGACCCGTTGATGCGGGCGCGGGCGCAGGTCGGCGAGACGCACCGGCTGGTGCGCGCGCTGACGGCGGCCGAGGCCCGCCGCCAGGCGGAGACGGACCTTGCCCGGCTCGGCCTCGACCCGGCGGCGACGCAGCGCTACCCGCACCAGCTTTCCGGCGGCATGGCGCAGCGCGTCGCCATCGCCGCCGCGCGGGCAGGCGGGGCGCGGATCGTCATCGCCGACGAGCCGACCAAGGGGCTGGACGCGGCCCGCCGCGACGATGTCGCCGACCTGCTGCTGCAGGAACTCGGCCAGGGCGGCGGTTTGCTGGTGATCACCCACGACCTGGAGCTGGCGCAGCGGATCGGCGGCCGGCTGATGGTGCTGCGCCAGGGCGAGGTGGTGGAGGCGGGCGAGACCGCGCGGGTCCTCGCCGCGCCGCTGGACCGCTATACGCGGGCGCTGATCGCCGCCGATCCGCGCCACTGGACACCGCGCAGCACCGCTGCCAGCGCCACCGCCAGCACCACCGCCAGCACCTCGTCGGGGCCGCCGGTCGTCTCGGCCCACGGGCTCACGGTCGGGCGCGGCGGGCGGACCTTGATCGACCGCGTCGATCTCGACCTGCGCGCCGGGCGGATCTTCGGCGTCACCGGCCCGTCCGGCTGCGGCAAGTCGACCCTCGGCGATGTGCTGCTGGGCCTGGTGCCGCCGCTGGCGGGAGAGGTGCGGCGGGACGGCGGATTGCCGGCCACCGCGTTCCAGAAGCTCTACCAGGATCCGGTTGCCGCCTTTCCGCGCCGGCTGCGGCTGGGCCGGACGCTGGCCGATGTCGCCCGCCGCCACGGCGCGGGCGCGGGCCGGATCGACGCCCTGCTGGAGCGGCTCGGGCTCAACCCGGTGCTGCTCGAGCGGCTGCCCGACGCGGTCTCCGGCGGCGAGCTGCAGCGGCTGGCCTTGCTGCGGCTGCTCCTGGTGCGGCCGCGCTTCATCTTCGCCGACGAGCCGACCTCGCGGCTCGACCCGATCACCCAGGCGCAGGTCATCCAGCTCCTGTGCGAGACGGTGGAGCAGGACGGCTGCGCGGTGATGCTGGTCAGCCACGACGCGATGCTGATCCGCAACACGGCGGACGAGAGACTGGCGCTCGGCCGGCCGGAGGGCGCCGCCGAGCCGCAGCCGGCGGGCGCGCGGCCCGAACCGGTTCCCGCCTGAGGCAGAAGGGGCGCTCAGGCGACCGGGGCGGGCGCCGGCATGCGCGCCGGCATGCGCACTGGCATGCGCGCTGGCAGGGGCGGCAGGATCGCCGATTTCAGCAGCAGCGAGGCGGGGTGGCGGAGCTCGACAAGCGCCCCGCTCGGCGTTTCCTCGACCACCGTGCCGGCGTCCATGACAACGGTGCGGGCGGCGAAGCGCTCGACCAGCCGCAGGTCGTGGGTGACGAAGAGATAGGCAAGGCCGGAAGCCTGTTGCAGCCGCTTGAGCAGCGCCAGCGTCGCGGCCTGAAGGTGCAGGTCGAGATTGGAGACCGCCTCGTCGAGGACGATCAGCGCCGGCGAGGGCGCCAGGGCGCGGGCGATGCACACGCGCTGGAGCTGGCCGCCGCTGACCTGCGACGGCAGCACGGAGGCGAGCGAGGCCGGCAGCTCGACCATCTCCAGCAGTTCGTCGACCCGGCGGGCGCGGGCCGAAGCATCGAGCGAGGTCAGATGGCGCAGCGGCTCGGCGATGATCGTGCGGATGTCGAAGCGGGGATTGACCGCGCCCGGCGCATCCTGGAACACCATCTGCACCTCGCGGCGGAAGCGGCGCGCGCCTGCCCGGTCGAGACGGGCAAGCGGCGTGCCGCGATAGGAGACGGTGCCGCGATCGGGCCGCTCCAGCCCGCACAGGAGCCGCGCCAGCGTGCTCTTGCCGCAGCCGCTGCGGCCGAGCAGGGCGACGGTCTCGCCGGCCGCGACCGACAGCGAGACGCCGGCGAGCGCGGTGCGCGCGGCGCCCGCGCCGACCAGCGAAAAGCTGCGATAGGTCCGGGACACGCCATCGGCGCGGATTAGCGTCATGGGGCAAGCTCCAGTCCGTAAAGCGCCAGATGCGCCGCAACCAGCATCCGGGTGACCGGATGGCGCGGGGCGCGGAACACCTCTTCGACCGGCGCGCATTCGACCAGCCGGCCGTGATCGAGCACCGCGACCTCGTCGGCGAGGCGGGCGACGACGCCCATGTCATGGGTGACGAGCAGCACGCCGAGGCCGCGCGCGGCAACGAGGCGCTGCAGCAGGTCGAGAATGCGCGCCTGCACCACCAGGTCGAGATCGGTGGTCGGCTCGTCGGCGAAGAGGAACGGCGCCTCGGCGAGGAGCGCCAGCGCGATCATCATCCGCTGCAACATGCCGCCGCTCATCTCGAAGGCATGCAGCGGCAGGATGCGGGCGGGCTCGTCCAGCCCGGCCTCGACCATTGCCGCCTCGATGCGCGCTTCGCTGTCGGGGCCGGAAAGGCCCAGCGCGGCAAGCGTCTCCAGCCCATGGTCGCGCATGGTGCGCACCGGATTGAAGGCGCTGCGCGGGTTCTGCAGGATCGTCGCGACCTCGCGGCCGCGCAGGGCCTCGGGCGCGCACTCGGCACCATTGAGACGGACGCGGCCGGAGAGCGTCCTGGTGCCGGGCGGCAGGGTGCCGAGCGCGGCCATGCAGGTCATCGACTTGCCCGAACCGCTGGCCCCGACCAGCGCCAGCACGCGGCCGCGCCGGAGCTCCAGCGTCAGGTCGCGCACCAGCACGGGGCCGGCACCGTCATGGCCGGCGGCGACCGTCAGCCCCTCGATGGAGAGGGTTTGCGGGGTCGGCGGGACGGGCGCCGGGGAGGTGGGGAACGGCGGAGCGGCGGTCAATGGCAATGCTCCGCCCGCAGATGCGGGTCGAGACGGTCGCGCAGCGCGTCGCCGAGGATGTTGAACGCCATCACCGAGACGAAGAGGGCAAGGCCCGGCCAGAAGATCAGCATCGGCGCGGTCCAGACATATTGGCGCGCGTCGCCGATCATCACGCCCCATTCGGCGGTCGGCGGGGTGACGCCGAGGCCGAGGAAGGAGAGGCCGGAGACATGCAGCATCATGTGGCCGATATCGAGCGTGGCGAGCACCATGAGCTGCGACAGGGTCGCCGGCAGGAGGTGGGCGGCGAAGATGCGCAGCCGGCTCGCCCCGGCAAGGCGGGCGGCCAGCAGGTGGTCGCGGTGGCGCAGCGACAGGACGATGCCGCGGACGATGCGCGCATACCAGGCCCAGTGCGACAGGGCGATGGCGATGATGACATTGACGAGGCCGGTGCCGAGCATGCCGATCATGAACAGCGCCAGCACCAGGGTGGGGAAGGTGAGGAAGACGTCGGTGACGCGCATGATGAGCTGGTCGGTGCGCCCGCCGATGAAGCCGGAAGCGCCGCCGACGGCGATGCCGAGCGCGAGGATGAGCACCAGCGTCACCGCCACCGCGCCGAGCGAGACGCGCACGCCGGCGATCAGCCGCGAGAGCATGTCGCGGCCGAGATGATCGGTGCCGAGCCAGTGGACGGCGTCCGGCGCCTGCAGGCGCGCGGTCAGGTCGATCACGTCGGGGTCATGCGGCGAGATCCAGGGACCGGCGACCGCCGCGACGACCAGCAGGGCGACGACGGCAAGGGCGAGGCGCACCGGCCAGCGGCCCGAGAACGGCGCGGTCAGCCGGGAGAGAAGACGGCGGGAGGGCCGCGCGGAGGAACCATGGAGCGGCAGGTCGGTCATTCCACCCCCTCCGCCGACAGGCGGATGCGCGGGTCGGCCAGCGCATAGACGATGTCGACCACGAGATTGCACAGCATGAAGATGGCGACCATCACCAGGGTGAAGCACTGGATCACCGGATAGTCGCGGTTGAGGATCGCCGAGACGGCGTAGCGGCCGACGCCCGGCCAGCCGAAGATGCTCTCGATGATCAAGGTGCCGCCGATCATCTCGCCGATATGCATGCCCATGGCGGTGATGACCGGCAGCCAGGCATTGCGCAGCACATGGGCGCGCTCGCCCCGCCGCTCGGGCAGGCCGCGCAGCCGGGCATAGCGCACATGCGGCTGGCCGGCGACCTCCAGCATACTGGCGCGCAGCAGCCGGGCATTGATGGCGAGCGACATCAGCGACACGGCGACCGCCGGCATCACCAGATGGGCAAGGCCGCCGCGGCCCATCGGCGGCAGCCAGCCGAGATGGACCGAGAACAGCAGCACCAGGAGAAAGCCGAGCCAGAAATTCGGCATCGACACACCGATGAAGGCGATGAGCCGCACCATCTGGTCCGGCCAGCGCTCGCGGTAGCGCGCCGCCCAGATGCCGAGCGGCACCGACAGGCCGATGGTCAGCGCCAGCGCGACGCCGGCAAGCTGCAGCGTCGCGGGGAGGAAGTGCAGCAGATCCGGCAGCACCGGGCGCTGGGTGGCATAGGAGGTGCCGAAATCGAGCCGCACCGCCTTGCCGAGCCAGTCGAGATACTGGGTCACGATCGGCCGGTCGAGGCCGAGCATCATGCGCGCGTCCTCCAGCGCCTGCGGCGTCGGCGGCACCTTGGACAGGCGCAGATAGTCCATCGCCGGATCGCTCGGCCCCAGCCGCAGCATCAGGAAGATGACCAGCGAGGCGCCGAGCAGCATCGGCAGCAGCAGGAGGACGCGGCGGAGGATGAAGCCGGCCATCTGCCTCAGTCCGCCGCCGGGGTGAGGCGGTCGAAGGGGATCTCGCTCGACATGGCGCCGAAGGGCACCGGGCCCACCTCCTTGCGCGCGACCGCGACGGCGGTGACATAGGTGAGCGGCAGGTAGACCGCCTGATCGTGCAGGCGGGTGAGGAGATCGCGGTAGAGCGCCTGGCGCGCCGCCTCGTCGGTGGTGACCAGCACCTTGCCGATCATCGCGTCGATCTCGGCCTTGTCGGCGAGGCCGAGCTGGGCCTGATAATCGGCATGGGAGGGCACGCGCATGGAGCTGACGAAGGCATGCGGATCGTAAGGCGCGCCCCAGGTGCGGTTGAAGATCAGGCCGAAGCGGCCGTCGCGCTGGCGGGCATAGACGCTGCTCTCCTCCTCGCCGGTGAGCAGGACCTCGATGCCGACGCGGCGCAGGTCCGCCTGGACGATCTCGGCCATCGACTTGGCGATCGCATCCGTGCCGACGAAGCAGAGCTCGACGCTGAGCCGCTCGCCGTCCTTCTCGCGGATGCCGCCTTCGGTCGAAGCCGTCCAGCCGGCGTCTTCCAGCAGGCGCCGCGCCTCGTCGAGGTCGTACGGATAGGGCTCAAGGCCGATATCGGCATAGGGAACGTTGGGCGCGAACAGCGTGTCGGCGCGGCGGCGGGTGCCGTAGAGCACCGTGGCGATCATCGTGTCCTTGTCGACCGCCTGGTTGATCGCCCGGCGCACGGCAAGGTCGCGGGTGGCGCCGCGATTGGTGTTGATCGCCAGGGCATGGGTCTCCAGCGGCTCCGACAGGGCGGCGGTGAGGCCGGCCCGCTCGCCCATGGCGCGGAAGCGCTCGAACGTGTCCGGCGAAATCGGCCCGTCGGTGCCATAGATCAGGTCGATCTCGCCGGTCTCGAAGGCGATGGCGCGGGTGTTGGGATCGGGAATGACCTTGACGGTGATCGCCTGATAGGCCGGCCTGTCGCCCCAATAGGCCTCGTTGCGGGCAAAGGTGTCGCGCTCGCCGAGCAGCGTCTCGGTGAGCATCCAGGGACCGGTGCCGATGGGGGCCGCGATGCCGTCCTTCGTGCCGCCCTCGATGAATTGCGACGGCGCGACGAAGCGGAACGGGCGCGGCAGCGCCAGCTCCTGCAGCACCGGGTAATAGGCGTCCTTGAGGGTCAGCCGCAACAGATGCGGGCCGGCGACCTCGGCCGAGACGATCTGGTTGGCGAGCTCGAGCCAGGCATGGCGGGGCCGGTTGGCGAGCACCGCGTCGAAATTCGCCTTGGCGGCGGCGGCATCGAAGGGCTCGCCATTGGAGAAGGAAACATCCTCGCGCAGGGCGAAGGTGTAGACGCGCCCGTCGTCCGACACCTCCCACGACGCCGCCAGCCAGGGGACGACCGTGCCGTCGGCGCGGTAGCGCACCAAGGGCTCGTAGACCATGGCCTGCGCGAACATCTGGTTCGGCGAATAGAGATGCGGGTTGAGCGGACCGACATTCACCGGCCAGGAGAAGTCGAGTGCCGGGCCGGCAACCGCCGGCGCGGCCGGCATCACCGCCGGGCTGAGGGACAGCGACAGGCCAAGGGGCAGCGCAAGCGCGGCGGCGCGAAGGAGCTTGAACATGTGACGCTTTCCGAAAGGGCGGTTGGTCGGGACGGCAATCGATAGGGGCAAACCGTATGATGAATTAGAATAACATCATACTGCCGCCATCCGTCAAGCGCGACCTCGGCGCAATCCGGCTCCGCCCTGGGCGGCCGGGCGTTTCAGCGGTTGCGGTCGTTCCCGCCACCGTGGCGATGGCCGGGGTCCGGGGCATGATCATGATCGTGATCGTGATCGTGATCGTGATCGGGGGCATGATCATGATCATGGGCATGGCCGCGCAGCAGCAGCGATTCGCCCTCGAGCGCCGGGAAAACATGCAGGCTGCCATGACGCACGCCGCGCTGGCTGACGACACTGTCGGCGAAGCGGCGCAGATCGCCGGCGGTGCCGGCGAGGATCGACACTTCGAGACAGTTCTCGGCGCTGACATGGACATGGGTGGTGGCGACCGACAGGGCGTGATGGGCGTGGTGATTGTCGGTCAGCCGGTTGGGCAGGTCGCGGATGCCGTGGTCATAGACATAGGTGAGCGCGCCGTAGCACAGGCGCTCGTTCTCCAGCTCGTCGTCCGGGCCGATCGCCTCGCGCGCCAGCGCCTCGCGCGCCATGTCGCGGAAGATCTCGGAGCGGCTGGCATAGCCGCGCCTGGCGCCGAGGGCGTCGATCTCCCGCAGCAGGTCCTCGTCGACCGTGATCGTGATGCGTTCCATGACGGGCTTCCCTGACAACGGGGCGGAGGAGACGACGGGGGGCGGCCCCGGTGGCGGGACCGTCCCCCGGACTTCGGAGCCGGGTGACCCTAGACGGCGAAGCGCAGGATGGCGGCAAGGTCGCCCTTGCCGGGCAGGTCGGCGCGGCGCACGCCGAGGACCCGCGCCCCGCTCGCCAGCGCCCGGCCGGCGATCTCGTCGACGATGCCATAGGTGCCGGCGCTGGCGGCTTCCGCGAAGGTGACGGCGCCGCTCTCCTCGTCGACCGTGCCGGCGACCACCGTGTCGATGTCGACCAGCAGCGTGTCGATGGCGCCGAATGTCGCCGCCCGGGCGGCGTCGGAGACATCGGCGGTGGCCCTGCCCTCGCCGGCACGCGCCGCATAGAGCGCCGTCAGCGCCGCAAGGTCGCGGGCATGGGCGGCATCGAGGACGGGGCGCGCGGCCGCCGCCAGATCGGCATCGGAAATCCGGTCGGGGCTGTCGGAAATGTCGTCCGGCAGCAGGTGCGGATAGCTGTTGACGGCGCGGAACACCGAGGCGAGCCGCCCGGTCGCCGCCAGGATCAGCGGTGTCTCGCGCCCGGCCAGGAACGGGCGCAGCGCCGCGTCGACCTTGCGCGCATATTGCTGGAAGCGGACATTCTGCCCCTCCGAGCCCTGGATGCGGCCGCTGGCGGAGCGGTCGTTCAGCGTCGACTTGCCGACGGCGCTGGCCGCGTCCTTCGGCAGCCCGTCGATCCTGACCGTCGCCGCCGGCAGCTCGCCATGGACCTCGACCAGCCGCACGGCGTTTTCCGACAGGGCCAGCACATAGGCCGACTGCGGGAAGGTGACGGCGCGCAGCAGCGGCTTCAGGTGGAACCGGTCCGACACTTCCACCAGGGCGGTGAGATGGTTGGCCAGGCGGAAGGTGCGCAGGCTCTCCGGCGTCGCCAGCAGGGCGAGGCTGTTGGCCTGCAGGCGCCAGAACTCGTCATCCTCCGCCAGCGCGTCGATCTGCTCCTGCAGCGCCGCCAGCCGCCGCTTGTCGAACCCCGCCGCCTCGAGCTGCTCGCGCGCCTGCCGGACGAGATTGCCGAGCTCGATCCGCGAGGCACCGCTCTCCTGGGTGAGCGGCGTCGTCGGCAGGTAGATCGACACGCAGGCATCGCTCCTGGTGCCGTTGAGCGCAGCGATTTCCGAGCGGGTGGGGATATCGACATGAAGCATATGGCTGTCCTTCCGGTACTGTCCGCGGGTGTTCGCGGCCCTCTATATAATCATCATGGCGGCATCCGTCCGCCCTTAAGGCAGATCAATCGCCGAGCGGCTCGATCCGCCATCGCGCGGCGGTCACGGACGGTTCCAGGCTGAGCCGGCCGACGATCTGCTCGATCGGCTTGTCGGAGCGGGTGTCGGCATGGACCATCGCCTGGATCTCCACCCGGTCGCTGCCCTCGATATTGCTGCTGTCGAGCTGGCGAAGATGCATGGCGCTGGCCGCAAGCCCCTGAAGCAGCAGCGCGCGCACATGCGCCTCCTGATCGCTGCGGCAGACGATGCTGACGGCATAGCCGATCTCCAGTTCCGAGGAGGACAGCGGCTGCCGGTTGATCCGGAAGACCAGCGGGCGCAACAGCAGATTGACCACGATCACCAGGCCCGCCACCACCGCCGCGTAGCCGAGGGCGCCGATGCCGGCGAGCACGCCGACGGAGGCCGAACACCACAGGGTCGCCGCCGTGTTCAGCCCGCGCACGTTGAGCCCCTCGCGGAAGATGATGCCGGCCCCGAGAAAGCCGATGCCGGAGACGACCTGAGCCGCCACCCGGGTCGGGCTGGCATCGCCGGGAACGATCGACGAGAACACGACGAAACTGGCCGCGCCCAGCGCGACGAGCGTGTTGGTGCGCAAGCCGGCAAGGCGCTGGCGCCATTGCCGCTCAAATCCGATTGCCGCTCCCAGCAGCATGGCAGCGCTCAGGTTGAGCGCCGCGACTTCGATCGCCATCATCGTTCAATCCATCCTTCCTCAGCGGCTCCGATCGCGCCGGCGGCCCCGGCGCAACAGGCGGATGCCCGCGCGCTGCAGCCGTCCGGCCACGCCCAGCCCCGCCCTTGCCCCGGCGGGACCGACAAGGCCGAGACGATAGAGATGCATCGTGACAGTCGTTACAAGACGCGCCGCCGTCAGCAGGCGCCGGTTGGCAAAGCGGTGCAGGTCCTCGCGCAGGGCGGCAAGCCCGCGCGGCGTCTGGTGCATCGGCATGGGTGCTGGCCTCCTCGCGCCGGGCCGGCCGCCGGCAGGCCTTGAACGCCTGCCGGCAACCAGGCAATGGGCAGGCCTTCAAGGCCTGCCGGCAATCGGGCAATAGGCAGGCCCTCCAGGCCTGCCGGCAATCGGGCAATAGGCAGGCCCTCCAGGCCTGCCGGCAACCGGACGACAGGCTGGCCTATCCGGCGGTCAGCAGATGCCCGAGCAGCGCGTAGGCGAGGCCGAAATAGATGAAGACCCCGAGCAGATCCATGATCGAGGTGATCATCGGCGAGCTCAGCGTCGCCGGATCGGTGCCGATGCGGCGCGCGGCGAACGGCAGCAGCGCGCCGATCAGGCCGCCGAGCACCGTGCAGATCGCCATGGACAGGCCGACCACCAGAAGCACGTCGCCGCCGACACCCTTGCTGAAGAAGGCCAGCACCGCCTCCAGCAGGGCGATGACCACGCCCAGCGTCAGCACCACCGGGATCTCCCGCCGGATCACGAACCAGACATCGCGCCAGCGCAGCTTGAGCTCGCCAAGCGCCATCGCCCGGATGACCAGCGTTGCCGACTGGCTGCCGGTGTTGCCGCCCATGTCGACGATCGGGGCGATGAAGGCGGCAAGCACGATCACCTGGCTCAGCATCTCCTCCTGCGCCGCGACGAAGGTGCTGGTGACGACGCCGAACACCGTCAGCATGATCAGCCAGAACGAGCGCACCTTGAACATCTGCACGAAGCTGGAGGAGCGCAGGTCGAGGTCCGGCCCGCCGCCCGGCGCGACGTTGCCGCCGAACTGCATCACCCGCCGGCCGCGCTGGGCCTCGGCGACGTCCATCGCATCGTCGACGGTGACGATGCCGACCAGCGCATCGCCGCCATTGGTGATCGGCAGCGCCAGCAGGTCGTAGTCGGCGATCTTCTGCGCCACCTCGTCGCGCTTGTCCCCGACCCGCGCGAAGATGACGCGCTTGCGCATGATGTCGGCGACCTGCACCTCGTCGCGGGCGATCAAGAGGTCGCGCAGGGAGACGACGCCGACGAGACGGCGCGCGTCGTCGACCACATAGGCCTCGTAGATGGTCTCCTTGTCGGGCGCCTCGTGACGCAGCCGGTCGATCGCCTCGCGCGCGGTGAGGCCGGGCGCCAGCAGCGCATAGTCCGAGGTCATGATCGAGCCGGCCGTGCCTTCCGGATAGGAGGCGAGCCGGCGGATGTCCTCGCGCTCGGCATGGGCGATGCCCGGCAGCAGCGCCTGCTGCTGCTCCGGCGTCAGCCGGTTGAACAGGTCGGCCCGCTCGTCAGGCGACATGGCGGTGACGAGCCGCGCCAGGTCGGGGCGGGACAGCCTGCCGGCAATGGCAACCTGGAGCGCGGGCTGGAAATAGCCGAAGACCTCCGCCTCGCGGCGCTCGGGCAGCAGCAGCAGGATGGAGGCGATCTCGCCGGGGGCCAGCTCGCCGACATCGGCGGCGATATCGGCGGGATGGCGGTCGGCGAGCGCGGCCTTGATCGAGGCAAGGTCGTTGCGGGCAAGATAGTCACGGAAGGCCGCGGCGGTGATGATGGCGGTCATGGGTCTGAACTCCGTCGGTCGGGGCGCCGGCGACGGAGGACCCGCCCTCATCGATGGGGCTGGACCGGGCGCCGGCAGGCTGTCTGGGAATGTCTTTGGGAAACGACGGCCACGGGGCGCGATGCCCGCGCGGCCGTGCGACTAGAGCCCTCTTCCATGGCGGGCCTCCCGGTGTTTCGGGCCGCGCGCGGGCGGCCGCTGGCGATGCAGGTCGGGCTTGCGCGGCGCGGCAGCCGGGCGGATGGACGCCCCGCGGGTGGACGCGACGGGGATGGCGGCCGCGCGGCGGCGAACCGGCAAGAGCCGGCGGGCGCGCAGTCCTGTGAGGAAGACCGTTCTTGCGGGGAAGAACGTTCTTGTGAGGAAGACAGTGGTCTTCATGGCTCACCTCCTTCGACCCCTCGCGGCGGGGGAGGAGGTGAACGGGAGCCGGCCCTTAAGCCCGAGCGCCGCTCACCCGGCCCTGGCCGGGAGCGATCATCGCTGTACGGAGTGGCGCCCGATGACGGACGCCACGACTAGGGTAGCTGTCCATGGTTCTCTCGATTGACAAAGAGGCCCGCGGCGCGAACCGGCGCGGACGCGAAACAGATAACCTCCCGCGGCGGGCGGATCAAGCCCGCAGGGCACCGTCCGGCTTTCAGGGGCTTGCACCCCCGGTTCCGGCGCAATCATCAGTCCGCGCTAGCTGCCGGCGGCTGCATCGAACCGCTGGCGAGACTGCTCGATCTCCTGCCAGTTGTCCCTGATCCAGTCGGTGAACCCTTCAAGCGCCGGGAGCATCGTCCGGCCCATTGGCGTCAATTGGTATTCGACGCGCGGGGGAACCTCGGCAAAGTAATGGCGCAGGACAAGGCCGTCCCGCTGAAGGTTTCGCAGCGTCAGGGTGAGCATGCGCTGCGAAATTTTCGGGATCCCGTTCCTGATTTCGGAGAAACGCAGAGGCCTCTCCGGCTCCAGCGCGAGAATGCTCACGACGAGGATCGTCCACTTGTCCCCCAGCCGCGCCAGGATGTTGTTCGGCGCGCAGGGCGTGAAGACCGGGCCTTTCTTCGTTTCCGTGTAGGGCCTGCCGTGGATCAGCTTCTCCATGAGTTATCTCCTGGTCACCGGCTTACAGATATGTGCCGTCTTGCGCGCTTCTTATAGCAGTGCCATTTCATAACCATCAATGGTTACCGAAAGGAACGATCGATGGCGAGGGTTGACCCGGCCGGCTGCCGAACCGGTCCGGACAGCCCGCGCGACCTTGGCAACCTGGCCGCGGGACAAGGCACCACGCTGCATGAGCCGCCGGCCGTCTGTCCTTCAACGTGAACAACAGCAGAGATCCCGAACATGGCTCCTCTAAAAGCTCTCATGCTTTCCTGCGCCCTCACTCTGGGTGCGTTGACCGCGCAATCGGGCGCGGCGCTCGCCGATGTGAAGAACATCGTTCTCGTGCATGGCGCGAATGTCGACGGCAGCACCTGGCGCGGCGTCTACAACCGTCTCACGGCGGAAGACTACAAAGTCACGATCGCGCAGATGCCGCTGACCTCCACTGAGGACGACATTGCCGCAGTCCAGCGGATTGTCGACAGTCAGGACGGCCCGATGCTGCTGGTCGGGCATTCCTACGGCGGCATGGTGATCAGCGAAGTCGGCGGCGACCCGAACGTCAAGGGCCTCGTCTATGTCGCGGCGTTCCAACCCGACGCCGGCGAAAGCGGCGTGGCCCTGATGGCCTCGGTTCCGACCGAGTTCACGCCCGACAAGCTCAGGATCTTCGACGACGGTCACTACCTGGTCGATGAAGACACCTTCGTCGCCATCGTCGGAAACGGCTTGTCCAGGGACGACGCGATCTACGTGGCAAGGTCGCAGGCGGCATCGAACACCGCGATCCTCAACTACCAGGCTCGGGTCGCGGCCTGGAACGAGAAGCCGAGCTGGTCGGCCATCGCGACCCTCGACCGGACCATTGCGCCCGGCCTGCAGCGTCAGATGTCCGAGCGGGCCGGTTCCACCATCGTCGATATCGAGAACGGTCACATGCTGCCGATGACGAGCCCGGACGAGGTGGCCGACCTCATCCGGCAGGCCGCCAGGGCAGTCGAATAGGGCGCTTTGCCGCACGGGCCGGGCGAACCGGTCCGTGCGCTTTTCCCGGTGCCCCGCCTTGTTGCCAGCCCGATTCCCGGGCCGATGTCCGGTGGCGCGTTGCGAGGCCGTGAATGCGTGAGTGCTCTCGTTTGGCCCCCGGCGACGGTCCGGGGACCGGAGGGGCGGACGATCAAGGCGCCGGGGAGCGATGTCACGCTCCGCTGCCCCCTCTCAGGATCGGCGCACCACGTCCTGCCATTCCGGGTGCCGTGCGATCTGCGCCTTGGCGAAAGGGCAGAGCGGCAGGATGGCGACCCCTTCGCGGCGGGCGTCCTCGATCGCCTGGCGCACCAGCCGCTCGCCGACCTTGCGGCCGCGCAGCGCGGCCGGCACCTCGGTGTGGTCGATGATGATCATCCCGGAGCCGGCCCGGCTGTAGGTCATCTCGGCCTCGACGCCGTCGACGACGAGGCGGTAGCGTCCCTTCGACGCGCCCTCCTCCCGCTCGACCTGTTCATCGCCCGCCGCAGGCGCATTCCCCGCCCCTGCCGCATCGGGGGCCCGCACCTGTCGCGGCGCCCCGTGCGCGCATTCCAGAAGATCGCGGTCCCAGCCGCCGAGATCGGCCGCCGCCTCGTAGGTCGAGACCAGGAACGCCAACAGGGCTTCGTCGGGATCGGCCAGGGACTGCACGGCCTCGTAGGGCAGGACGAATTCCGACAGACCGTCGTGCCAGAAGGCGGCATCGGGCTGCACGGCCGCAGCGCGGTATCCGCCGGGCGCCGGATAGGCGTAGGCATAGAAGGCCGGATAGTCGATGCCGCCGCCGCCCGGCCAGAAACCCACTGACGAGACCTCGCGGTCGTAAGCCTCCTGCGCGACGTCATCCGGCAAGGCCGGGACGCCGCCGGGATGGAGCGGCGCGCGGCGCCCCGAAAAGCGGGTAACCGCCAGATCGAAGCTGCCCCAGAAAAGATGAACGGGGCTGGACTTGCCGAGAAAGGACGTGCGGAACCGGTTGAAGACCCTGTCGACCGCCAGCAAGGCCTGATGGAAGCGCTGCACGGCTTCGCCGTCATAGGGCCGGTCGCGGTCGTCCTCGGCGAAGGGAACCGGGAAGGGCACCTCGTTCGGGCGGCCGTTGAAGGTCGGGGTGCCGCCGAGCTCCGAAATCAGGCGCACGAAGCTCGCGTGGAAGGCCGCGACCGTGGTCGGCCCGAGATCGAACGCCGCCGTGTGGCCGTTGCCGCAGGTGCCCACGACCCTGTGCTTGCGAAGGTCGAACAGGATTTCGATGCCCGGCCCATCCGGGATGGGCGATGTGGCCAGTCCGGTCGGCGTGACATAGAAGGTCGCGTTCCAGGAGTGATTGAGCCACGGCGTGTGCGCCAGCCGGTATTTGCCGGCGATCTGGAGATAGAGATGCAAGGCTGAACAGGTTTCACGCCAACTGAGGTAATCGAGGCGGGGCCAGGTGGTCATGTCTCGTTTCTCCAGGCTGGATCCGGTCAGTCCGGAAGGGGAATGTGCTCGTTCCGGTCGCCGGCGGGCAGATCGAAGCGTCCCTTGCCCCAGTTCGCGGCGCGCCATTCGGCCTTGGCTGCCTCGATGCGCTCGCGCGAGGAGGCGACGAAGTTCCACCAGATGTAGCGCGGGCCGTCGAAGGTCGCGCCGCCGAGGATCATCATCCGCGCGCCCTCGCCGCCGGCGGCCACGGTGATGCGGTCGCCGGGGCGGAAGACCATCATCCGGCCGGCCTCGAACTCCTGTCCGGCCACCGAGATCGAGCCTTCGACGATGTAGATGCCGCGGTCTTCGTGGTTGTCCGGCATCGGCAGCCGGCTTCCCGGTTCAAGCGTCACATCGGCGTAGAAGGTCTCGGACAGCATCGTCGCGGGCGCGGTCTTGCCGTAGGCGTTTCCGAGAATGAGCCGAACGGTGACCCCGCGATCCTCGATGACGGGCAGGGTGTCCTTGCCGTGATGCTCGAAGCTGGGCGCCACATCCTCATGGCTGTCCGGCAGGGCCAGCCAGGTCTGGATCCCGAACAGGCTGTTCGGACCGCTCCGCGCCGTCGCGGATGTGCGCTCCGAATGGGTGACGCCGCGCCCCGCGACCATCCAGTTCAGCGCGCCGGGGCTGATGATCTGGTCGGCGCCGGTGCTGTCGCGGTGATGGAAATCGCCCTTGAACAGATAGGTGACCGTGCCGAGGCCGATATGCGGATGCGGCCGGACATCGACGCCCTGGCCGGTCAGCAGCTCGGCCGGCCCGGCCTGATCGAAGAAGATGAAGGGCCCGACCATCTGCCGCTTCGGCGCGGGCAGGGCGCGGCGGACCTCGAAGCCGCCAAGGTCGCGCGAACGCGGGACGATCAGGGTCTCGATCGCATCGGTGCCGACCTCGTCCGGACAGCCCGGTTCGATCGATGGGTTCCAGCTCATATGCGTCATCCCCTTGTCTTCGGATCTGTCTTGGTCTTCGGATCTGTCTTGAGATCTGTCTTCGGATCGCCCGGTCCCGCCGGGCGGTCGTCGCAGCCGGCGGCTGCACGCCTGCGATATCCGTTCGGCTTGCCGCGCTCGCCGCAGGGTCTCGCCGTCACGCAGTCCGACCGGCGGACCCGCCAAAAATCTGGTCGCACCCTTTCCGAGAAACCGAACGAACTCAAGCCTGCGCGTCGCGGCGCGCCGGAAAGGGCGCAAGAACGGCACCAGGGCGGCATGTCCTGCACCGCAGAGCAGGGGCGCATTCGCTACTTACCGGCAGTCAATGAGCACTTCCCCCAGACTCAGGAGACTGACATGACCTTCCGCAACGGCCTTGCCTCGCTTCTCCGCCCCGAGGATTCGGTGCTGGTCCTGATCGACCACCAGCCCTACCAGCTCGCCAACCTGAACAGCCACGACCCGCATATGGTGGTCAACAACACGACCGGCCTCGCCAAGGCGGCCAAGGTGTTCGCTGTCCCGACCATCCTGACCACCGTTGTCGCCGACCGCGGCGGAAAGCTGTTCCCCTCGATCACCGACGTGTTCCCGGGCCAGGAGGTGATCGACCGCACCTTCGTCAACACCTGGGAAGACAAGCCGACCGTCGATGCGGTCAAGGCGACCGGCCGCAAGCAGTTGATCATCGCCGGCTTGTGGACCGAGGTCTGCGTCGCCATGCCCGCCATCCAGGCGGCCGGGGAAGGCTGGGACGTGACCGTCGTCACCGACGCGTCGGGGGGCACCTCGCTCGAGGCGCACCAGGTCGCAATCCAGCGTATGATTGCGGCCGGCGTCAATATGATGACGTGGCTGGCCGTGGCGTCCGAATGGCAGCGCGACTGGGCGCGGGCCGAAACGGCGGAAGCGCTCAACGAGGCGATCGGGTCGCACGCCTACGGCAGCGGCATCGCCTATCTGTGGGAGCAGCAGCTCCTCAACACGCCGGTGCCGAACCCGGCGGGCTGATCGGCCTGGATGGCGAGGCGCGGGCAGTCCTCGAACCGGCTTGGCCTCGCCGTCCATCGCGCTCGATCAGGATCAACGATGACTTGCGAGGACCCATCCTCGACACCACGTCGATCGTTTCGCGACCGTCCTTCCCGGCCCGGACCAGCAACATCTGATTGGAGAATAAAGCCATGAAAGTTGTAATGATTCTGACGTCGCACGACCGGCTCGGCAACACCGGCCGCAAGACCGGATTCTGGCTCGAAGAGCTGGCCGCGCCATATTATGTGTTCAAGGAAGCCGGCTACGAGATCACGCTCGCGTCGCCGGACGGCGGCCAGCCGCCGCTCGATCCCAAAAGCAACGAGCCCGCCTTCCAGACCGAGGACACGCGCCGCTTCGAGGCCGACGCCGAGGCGCGGGAAGCGCTGGCGAACACCGTGAAGCTCGCCGAGATATCCCAGGCCGATTTTGATACGGTCTTTTATCCAGGCGGCCACGGCCCGATGTGGGATCTCGCCGAAAGCCCGGTCTCGGCGTCGCTGATCGAGAGCTTCCTTGCCGCGGACAAGCCGGTCGCGCTGGTGTGCCACGCGCCGGGCGTGCTCCGTCACGTCAAGACGCCGAACGGCCGTCCGCTCGTCGAGGGAAAGAAGGTCACCGGCTTCACCAACAGCGAGGAGGCCGCCGTCGGCCTGACGGACGTCGTGCCGTTCCTCGTCGAGGACGAGTTGCAGGCCAAGGGCGGCATCTATTCGAAGGGTCCCGACTGGGGTCCGTACTTCGTACAGGACGGCCTGCTGATCACCGGCCAGAACCCGGCTTCCTCGGCCCCGGCTGCCGAGCGCCTCGTCGAAGTGCTGAAGACATCGGCATGAGCGCCTAAGCGCTCTTCCTTCGGGAAGCTGCCCGACGGCTGCGGGACCGCGGAACGATGGCGGCACTTGCGCGTACCCGTGTAGGATCGCCGTGCGTTCCATCGAAACCGTCAACACGAGGCTCTAAACCATGCCCAAAGGATCGGACCTTTTTGTTGCCGCACTGGAGAACGAGGGCGTCGACCGCGTCTTCGGAGTGCCGGGCGAGGAGAATCTCGATCTCCTGGAGGCGTTGCGAACCTCCGGTATCGAACTGGTCCTGACCCGTCACGAGCAAGCCGCGGCCTTCATGGCCGCGACGCATGGACGGCTGACGGGCAGGCCCGGCGTCTGCCTGGCCACGCTCGGCCCCGGCGCGCTGAACCTCGCCACCGGTGCGGCCTATGCGCATCTCGGGGCCATGCCGATGATCCTCATTACCGGCCAGAAGCCGATCATGAGCGCCAAGCAGGCCCGCTTTCAGATCGTCGATATCGTCGCTTCGATGAAGCCGCTGACCAAGATGACGCAGCAGATCGTCAGCGCGGCCGCGATACCCTCGACCGTGCGCGACGCGTTTCGCGTCGCGACGGAGGAGCGTCCCGGGCCGGTGCATCTGGAACTCCCCGAGGACGTCGCGGCCGAGGAGGTCGAGACCGCGTCCGTCATTCCGGTGCATACCGCGGAGCGGCCGGTCGCCTCGGCCCTCTCGCTCGACGGCGCGGCGCGGATGATCCTTGCCGCCAGGCGGCCGCTGGTGATGATCGGCGCCTCGGGCAATAGGCCTGCGCTGGTCGAGGCGCTTTCGGACTTCGTGACGCGCACGCGGCTGCCGTTCTTCAACACGCAAATGGGCAAGGGCGCGGTCACCGGCGGCTCGAACCTCTATATGGGAACCGCGGCGCTGTCGGAGGGCGACTATGTCCACGAGGCCGTCGAGCGCGCCGACCTGATCATCGCCATCGGCCACGATACGGTCGAGAAGCCGCCCTTCCTGATGAAAAGCGCCGGCGGGCCTCGGGTCATCCATGTCGGCTACCAGTCGGCCACGGTCGAGCAGGTCTACCATCCGGACATCGAGGTGATCGGCGACATCGGCGCTGCCGTCGCGGGGCTTGCCGGGCGGCTGGAAGGAAAGCTGACGCCCGACGAGGGACTGCTCGACCTGCGCCAGCGTATCCTCGCCCGCCTCAACGACCGCGCCGAGGAGGACCGGTTCCCCGTCATACCCCAGCGCATCGTTCACGACGTTCGCAAGGTGATGCCGGAGGACGGCATCGTCTGCCTCGACAACGGCATGTACAAGATCTGGTTCGCCCGCAACTACCGCACCCATGTCGCCAACACGCTGCTCCTCGACAATGCGCTCGCCACGATGGGCGCCGGCCTGCCCTCGGCGATGATGGCGGCCATGCTTCATCCGGACCGCCGCGTCATGGCGGTCTGCGGCGACGGCGGCTTCATGATGAACTCGCAGGAGATGGAAACGGCGGTCCGCCTCGGCCTGAACCTCGTCCTCGTCATTCTCAACGACAGCGCCTACGGCATGATCCGCTGGAAGCAGGCGGTCGACGGGTTCCCGGATTTCGGCATGAGCTTCGGCAATCCCGACTTCGTGCGCTATGCCGAGGCCTATGGCGCGAAGGGATCGCGGGTTACGGCCGCCGCCGATCTGGTGCCCACGCTCGAGGCCGCGTTCGCCGGCGGCGGGGTCCATCTGGTCGATGTGCCCATCGACTATTCCGAAAACACCCGCGTGCTGGTCGACGAGCTGCGCAACCGCACGCCCGACGTGGAATGCGCCTGACTGCAGGCCGAGGAGCACCGCCCATGCTGACAGTCGTGCAAGCCTTCGATCGCACGCCGATCGCGGAGATCGAGACCGACGATGCCGCCGCACTGGAGCGCAAGCTGCAGGCGGCCGGTCGCGTCTTCAGGGATCGCGAGGGCTGGCTGAAGCCGCACCGGCGCATTGCGATCCTGCGCAAGCTGGCCGCCCTGATGGAGGGCAAGCGCGATCATCTGGCGATGCAGATCGCCCGCGAGGGCGGCAAGCCGCTGCCCGACGCCATCGCCGAGACCAGCCGCGCCATCGACGGCGTCCACAACGCCGCCGACGAGCTGCGCAATTTCGCCGGCCGCGAGATCCCGATGGGGCTGTCGGCCGCGGCCGAGAACCGCTGGGCCTTCACCACCAAGGAGCCTATCGGTGTCGTCGCGGCGATTTCCGCCTTCAACCATCCGCTGAACCTGATCGTTCACCAGGTCGCGCCGGCGATCGCAGTCGGTTGTCCGGTCATCGTCAAGCCGGCGTCTACGACGCCGCTGTCCTGCCTCGAGTTCGTGGCGTTGGTTCGCGAGGCGGGCCTCCCCGAGCCGTGGTGCCAGACCTTCGTCACGGAGGACAACGCCCTGGCCGAAAGGCTGGCGACCGACAGCCGGGTCGCCTTCCTCAGCTTCATCGGCTCGGCAAGGGTCGGCTGGTCGCTGCACGCGAAGCTTGCCCCCGGCACGCGCTCGGCACTGGAGCATGGCGGCGCCGCGCCGGCCATCATCGACCGCAGCGCCGATCTCGGCAGGGTCATCGAGCCGATCGTCAAGGGCGGCTACTACCATGCCGGGCAGGTCTGCGTGTCGACGCAGCGCATCTTCGTCCATAGCGACATCGCCGACACGTTCACGCAGCAGCTCGTCGCCCGCGTCGAGACATTGCGCTGCGCCGACCCCACCCTCAAGGACACCGACGTCGGCCCGCTGATCCTGCCGCGCGAGGCCGACAGGGTCGGACAGTGGATCGAGGACGCGGTCGAGGGCGGGGCCCTGCTTGCGACCGGCGGCAAGCGCCTGTCCGAGACGACCCTGCAGCCGGCGGTTCTGCTCGACCCCGCCGCCGATGCGAAGATGTCGACGCTGGAGGTTTTCGGCCCTGTCGTCGCGGTCTATCGCTACCGCGATCTCGACGAGGCGATCCGACAGGCCAATGCGCTGCCGACCGCCTTCCAGGCGAGCATCTTCGCGCAGGACATCGATGTCGCGCTGCGCGCCGCCGACCGGCTCGATGCCTCGGCCGTGATGGTCAACGATCCCACGGCCTTCCGCACCGACTGGATGCCCTTTGCCGGCCGCAGGGAATCCGGCTACGGAACCGGCGGCATTCCCTACACGATGCGCGACATGACGCAGGAGAAGATGATCCTGATGCGCAGGAGCTGATCCCGTTCGATCAGAACTGCGGGTCCAACTCGTCCAGCGCGGCGCAGACGCCATCCCCGAACTCCGGATGAACCTGCCGGAAAAGCTCGATCTGCCGTTCGGCGATGGCATCGGGAATGCCGCGCATCGCCGCGGCGATGTTGGCGAACAGCCGTGCCTTCTGCCCGTCGTCGAACAGCAGGAACAGCGCGCGGGGCTGGTTGAAATCGTCGTTTCCCTGCCGATGATCGAACCGGGCAGCCGAACCTTCGATCCGGAGCGGGGGTTCGGTGAACGAGCGATCCTCCGTCGGACCGCCGAAGCTGTTCGGCTCGTAATAGGCCTCCGGATCGGACGTGTTGCCGAAGAAGCGCATCGCCCCGTCCTTGTGATAGTGATGCACCGGGCATAGCGGCCGGTTGACCGGCAGCGCCTCGTAATACGTGCCCAGCCTATAGCGATGGGCGTCCGCATAGGCGAAGATCCTGCCCTGCAGCATCCTGTCCGGCGAATGGCCGATGCCGCGCACGACGTTCGAGGGGCTGAAGGCCACCTGCTCGATGTCGGCAAAGTAATTGTCCGGGTTGCGGTCGAGTTCGAGCACGCCGATCTCGACCGGCGGAAACCCGGCATGGGGCCAGACCTTGGTGACGTCGAACGGGTTGAAGGGCAGTTCGCCCGCCTGCGCTTCCGTCATGACCTGGACCTGCAGGATCCAGCGCGGATAGTTTCCCTCCTCGATCGCGCCGAACAGGGCTTCCTGATAGCCTTCCCTGGTTCTGCCGACGACCTCTTCCGCCTCGGCGTTGGTGTAGTGGCGGTGCCCCTGAGACGTCTTGAAATGGAACTTGACCCAGACGCGCTCGCCAGCGTCGTTCCACAGGCTGTAGGTGTGGCTGCCGTAGCCGTTCATGTGCATCGGGCTGACAGGCAGACCGCGGTCGGAGAAGAGGATCGTCACCTGATGCAGGCTTTCCGGCGACAGCGACCAGAAGTCCCACATCGCCGTCGCCGACCGCAGATTGGTGCGCGGGTGGCGCTTCTGAGTGCGGATGAAATCGGGGAACTTGAGCGGATCGCGAACGAAGAAAACCGGCGTATTGTTGCCCACCAGATCCCAATTGCCCTCCTCGGTATAGAACTTGAGCGCGAAACCGCGAACGTCCCGCTCATGATCGGCCGCTCCCATTTCTCCCGCAACCGTCGAGAAGCGCGCGATCATCGGGGTCTCGGCGCCGGGCTGCAGCACCCTGGCGCAGGTCAGGTGCGATATGTCGCCCGTGATCCTGAGCGTGCCATGCGCACCCCAGCCCTTGGCATGGACCACCCGCTCGGGGATCCGTTCCCGGTTCTGGTGGGCCAGCTTCTCGATCAGCATCCAGTCCTGCATCAGCACCGGGCCGCGATCGCCGGCGGTCAGGCTGTTCCGGTTGTCGGCAACGGGTGCGCCGGCAGTTGTCGTAAGGCGTGAGTTCCGATCATCCTGCGGAGCCATCCTCGATCCTTCCCTTCGTCCACACCGCGCGCCGTCTGGCGGCGTATCCGCTGGACAGGCTAACAATCTGCGCCGGCAGGGCGTCGCAGCCCCTGCGGTGACGATGCCGTTCTTGCGATGTTTCGCCGAGGGTCGGAAAGGGCCGGAAAAGGACGGGGACGGGAGGGAAGGAGAGGGGCGGGCGGTCACCATGCCGGCGGAACCGGCATCCGCGCACTCCCGTGGTGCTGGCCCTGCTTCAACAGGCCCTTAACGCCGCATGCAGGGCCATGCCCAGCCTGTCGAGTTCAGCCCTTGAGAAGCTCTTCCCCCGGACGATCAAGCGGGAGTAGAGGGGGGCAAAGAGAAGGTCGAGCGCCAGTTCCCTGTCGAGATCCGCGTGCAGTTCGTCGCGGGCAATGGCGCGGTCCAGCAGCCGGTGTCCAAACTGTCGCCGCGCCTCGGCGATGCCGTGCAGCATCGCCGCCAATTCGTTCGATCGCAGACGTTCGGCAACCAGATCGGGGATGATGCGGCGGACCAGAGGATGGCGCAGGACCGCGCGCGTCGCTCGAAGGTATTCTCTGATGTCCGCCTGCAGCGACCCCTGGTCGGTGGTCCCCAACCGCATGACCTCGACACTTCGTATCGCCTCGCAGGCGAACTCCAGCTTCGATGGCCAGCGCCGGTATATCGCCGCCTTGCCTGCGCCCGCCCGTGCCGCCACGCGCTCCAGGCTTACCGCCGCAAAGCCGGTTTCCGCCCACTCCTCGAACAGGGCCCTGAACAGCGCCGTGGTCAGTTCGGGCCGGATGACCGCCGCCCCGGTCGGTTTCCGTCTTTGTGTTAGGTCGATACTCTTGCGTTCCATCCAGAAGTCCTCCACTGTGGATGGAACGGTAGCGTTTCAACCTGTGAGTGAGAAGGGATTGAGGCGAGCTTCACCGGGGTGTTTCTGACTGATTTCGGGGGCGGGAGACGAAGAGCGCGGCACGGCCTTTCGGAGGCCGCCGAAACGAAGGTATTCGCTTTGCCCCAGTGCGTCTACCGGCCGGCCTGCGCGGCATGAAGCAGGCCGCCGGCTCGACCTGGGAGGGCTGCGAGACGCATAGGAGACACAACGTGACCGCCGATGCCTATCGTTCTTTTGCTCAATGGTACAGCGACGGCCACCTGGCGAGCTATGTGCGAACGATGAAGTCCGCAGGCGACATCATTCATCTGCTGGAGGCCGCGCAGCCGGCCGGAGACATGTCCGACCCCGCCGTCCCGGATATCATCCTCTATCAAGACTTGCATGGTGGCTGCCGCGTCAGCGGCGACATGGGAGGCGGGCGCTTCGATGTGAAGAGTGAGAAGGGCGGCTTTTTTCTCTCCGCCCCGCAATTCGCAAACACGGTCATTGTCGACGCCGCCCACGAGCTTCGCAGCCTGTCGTTTCCGTTGGCGCAGTGGCAGTCCGTTCTGGATGAAGCTGCAGACGGGCGGTTCCCCGTGGACTACCAGAAACTGTGTATGGGGACGTTCGCCTCGGCCACTATCCGGTCGGCCATCCGGAACCTGTGGGTCTTGTGCGATGAGGAGGGCGCGCCGTCGCGCCTGCTGGCGCAGGCCGCGGGTTTGGAGGTTCTGGCCGAGTTGTGCCGGTTGGGCGGGGCGCCGTTGACGACTGCAAAGGGCGGTCTTGCTCCATGGGTCCAGCGGCGGTGTCTGGAGCTCATGCATGCCCGGCTTTCGGAAGACATCAGCCTCGACGAACTGGCGGCCGAGGCGCGGCTCTCGCCGTTTCATTTTGCCCGCATGTTCAAGCAGAGCGTCGGCGTGCCGCCACGGGTCTATCTGACCCGGCTGCGGATGGAGAAAGCCTGCGAACTCCTCGAGACGACGGACCTTCCGGTCACCGAGATCGCGCAGGAAGTGGGATATTCGTCCAACCAGGTGCTGGCCCGGGTGTTCATCAAGCATCGGCACATGAGCCCGTCCGACTATCGCCGGGCCGTTCGCGATCCGGCCCGTCCATCGATCTCGCCTCGCGCGCCGTCGGCTCCGGAGGGACGGCAATGACCGCCCCTGCCTACTCGTCATTCGCCCAGTGGCACAGCAAGGGGCGACATGCGTCCTACCTGCGCATGATGAAATCTCCGGGCGCAATTCTCGACCTTCTTGAGGTCCAGCGGCCAGCCGGGGACATGTCCCGCCCGGCGCTGCCGGACATCGTCCTGATAGAGGACCTGCTTGGCTGCAGCCGTGTCCAGGGGGACCTCGGAGGAGGCCGCTTCGATATGACGACCGCGAAAGGCACGCTCGCCGTCGCCGCGCCGAACTTCGCGACCACAGTGATCAACGACGGCAGCCATCGGCTCCGCAGCCTGGCTTTCCCGGTGGCGCAATGGCAGTCCGTTCTGGATGAAGCCGGCGACGGCCGTTGCTCGTTCGACAGTACCCGCATGTACGGCCAAGTGTTCCAGTCTCCGGCGATCCGGTCGGCGCTGCGGAACCTGTGGGCTCTGTGCAACGACGAGGGGGCGCCGTCGCGGCTGCTGGCGCGGGCTGCAGGTTTGGAGATTCTGGCCGAGTTGTGCCGGTTGGGCGGAGCGCCGTTGACGGCTGCAAAGGGCGGGCTGGCTCCGTGGGCGGAGCGGCGGTGCCTGGAGTTCATGCGGGCGCGGCTTTCGGAAGACATCAGCCTCGACGAACTGGCGGCCGAGGCGCGGCTCTCGCCGTTTCATTTCGCGCGTATGTTCAAGCAGAGCGTCGGCGTGCCGCCACGGGTCTATCTGACCCGGCTGCGGATGGAGAAAGCCTGCGAACTCCTCGAGACGACGGACCTTCCGGTCACCGAGATCGCGCAGGAAGTGGGATATTCGTCCAACCAGGTGCTGGCCCGGGTGTTCATCAAGCATCGGCACATGAGCCCGTCCGACTATCGCCGGGCCGTTCGCGATCCGAGGGGGTCTGCCGCGCCGCAGTGACTTCGAGGACGGCGGAAGCCTGCACGGTCCTGCCCGTCATCGCTCTTCTCCCGAACCATGCGTGGCCCGCGCCGCTCTTGCCGTCAGGATGTGTTCGAGATCCTTCAGCGCGGCGGCCGCGGTGGCGAGGGGCTCCGTGCCGGATCCGATCGCGATCGTCTCGCCCATCGCATCCGTGGTGATGCGGATCGCCTTGTTCTTTCCCGACACATGCGCGAGCGGATCGGTCATCGGGTAGGTCCGCACGCCGACGGCCGCCCGCGTCGCCCCGTCGCTCCGCACGAGGCTCCCGACGAGCTTTGGAACGAGACGCTGCGTTCGCCATGTCTCGATATCGCGCGCCGCGACCGACCCAATGCCCTCGACGGCCAGATCGTCCATCGTCAGGCCGGCATCGAGGCCGAAATTGGCGATGAGGACGAGCTTGCCGGCGGTGTCCCAACCCTCGGTGTCGTTGCGCGGGTCGGCTTCCGCGAAGCCGCCTGCCTGGGCGCGCGCCAGCGCCTCGTCGAAGCCGAGGGCCTCCGTCATCATCGCATCGAGCAGGTAGTTGGTGGTGGCGTTCAGGATGCCCTCGATTTCGAGCACCTCGCAGCCTTTCAGGCTGTGCTCTATGAGGTCGATCGTCGGCAGCGCGGCGGCAGCGGCGCCGCTGAGTTTCAGCATCGCTCCCGAGGAGCGCGCCAGGGCGCGCAGATCGGGTCCGCTGTGGACCAGCGCGCCCTTCGATATGACGATCGCGTCGCGTCCCGCCGAGAGAGCGGATCGGAGATAGGCAAGGCCCGGCCCTCCGGTTCGAAAATCGCTGGGACCGGCCTCGATCAGAATGTCGGCGCCGCTCGCCGCGATGAAGGCCGGGCCCGACAGGCCGGGCTCGAGCGCCTCAAGGCGCCCGGCTTCCAGTCCCTCCGGGTCGGCCAGACCGGCGCGCGACCCGCAGACGGCGACGAGGCGGATGTCGGCGTCATGAACCTGCCGGTAGCGCTCGCGCCGGGCCAGGAGAAGAGTGGCCGTGGCGCGGCCCACGCCCCCGAAACCGGCAATCGCGACCCTGACGATCTTCATGATTTCACTGCCTTGTCTTCGAGGCTCAAGCCCGAGACCCCAACGTTTCGAACAGCGCCGGCCGAAGGCGCGCTTGCGGCGGCCGCGCAATCCGCGACCGCCGATCCCCTTGGCGAGCCGTCTCAGGCGCGGATGAAGGCCAGCATATCCGAGTTCACCACCTCCGGATGGGTGGCGAACAGGCCGTGCGACAGGCCGGGATAGGTCTTCAGCGTGCCGTCCCTGACGAGCCTGATCGCCTTGAGGGCCGAGTTCTCGATCGGCACGATCTGATCGTCCTCGCCGTGAATGATCATCACAGGAACGGTGATCGCCTTCAGGTCCTCGGTGAAGTCGGTTTCCGAAAACACTTCGATGCAGTCGTGATGCGCCTTGGCGCCGCCGCTCATGCCCTGGCGCCACCAATTGTCGATCAGGCCCTGGCTGACCTTCGCGCCCATCCGGTTGAAGCCATAGAACGGCCCGCTCGGCAGATCGCGATAGAATTGCGCCCGGTTTGCCTCCAGGGCGGAGCGCAGGCCGTCGAAGATCTCCATCGGAACGCCGTCCGGGTTGGCATCGGACCGGGCCATCACCGGCGGGATCGCCGCGATCAGAATGGCCTTGGCCACCCGGCCGCGCTCGGCCCGCGCCGCATAGCGCGTGACCTCGCCGCCGCCGGTCGAATGGCCGATATGGACCGCGTCGCGCAGATCGAGCGCCTTGGCGATCTCAGCCACGTCCGCGGCATATGTGTCCATGTCGTTGCCGGTGTCGGTCTGGTCGGACCGGCCATGGCCGCGCCGGTCATGCGCGATCACCCGGTAGCCTTGGGACAGGAAGAACAGCATCTGGGCGTCCCAGTCGTCGGCGCTGAGCGGCCAGCCATGGTGAAACATGATGGGCTGCGCGTCTTTCGGTCCCCAGTCCTTGTAGAACAGCGTCGTGCCGTCAGTCAGGGTGATGGTGGTCATGGCATGTCTTCCTTTCGTGGGTTTCGAGGAAATCGCCGGGCGGCGGGACGAGCGGTTCCGCCTGCGCCCGGTCGGTCATAGCGGCCTCAACAGATGCCGCACGACGGGCGGCCGGTCGCCGACATGGAAGGCCTGGAGCAGTTGCTGATCGATCTGGTCGGCATGGGTCACGCGGGCATGCTGGCGCTGGTGCTCGACCCAGCTCTCGACGACGAAGCTCTCGATGACGCGCCCCGGCTCGGCGACGTCCTCCCAGACATCCCAGCGGATGGCGCCGTCACGCTGCCGCGACGACCGGAAATCGCGCAGGGCGGCGACGAAGTCGGCAAGGCGCGCGGGCTCGATCCGATATTCGATCTCGATGAGAACCGGCCCGCGGTCGTCCGCCGGCTGCACGAAGACCACCGGTTCCGCCCAATGGTTCGAGGGCGCCAGGTCGTTGGCCTGCTCCTGCGGCAGGCGCCAGCGGAAGGCCAGGACCAGCGCCGCCGCCTGCCCGGCGGCCGCCAGCAGCAGAGCGGTGGGGACACTGGTCGCGGCAGCGACCGAGCCCCACAGGATGCTGCCGCCCGCCATGGCGCCCTGGAACACCAGGATATAGACGGCGAGCGCGCGCGCCTTCACCCATCCGGGCGAGGCCATCTGCGCCGCGACATTGAGCGAGGTCAGCATTCCGATCCAGGCAAGGCCGGCGGAAAACATCACCGCCCCGGCGATCCAGGCATTGGCGGCAAGCGCCAGCGCCAGGGTCGACAGGGCAAAGAACAGCGTCGCCCCGACGGAGATGGTGTTGGCGGGAACCCTTTTGCGCAGCCGCTTCAGCAGGATCGCGCCGACAACGGCGCCGGCCCCCATGCAGCCGAGCAGGGCACCGTAGCCGGCCGCATCGAGCCCCAGTCCGCGCCGCGCGATCAGCGGCAGCATCGCCCAGAGCGCGCTTCCGAACAGGAAGAAGCCCACCGCCCGCACCAGCACGAGACGCATCGCCGGCGAATGGCGCGTGTAGCGGTATCCCGCCTTCAGCGCGCCGAAAAAGTGCTCGGGCGGCAGGGCGTGAACGGTTCGCGGGCGCTGCCAGGTGTAGAGGACGGCCAGCACGGCCACGACCGAAACCGCGTTCAACGCGAAGACGGCCGGTGTTCCGGCAAGAGCGACGATGACCCCGCCGAGCGCCGGCCCGATCGCGCGCGAGATGTTGACGCCAAGACTGTTCAGCGCGATGGCGTCCGGCAAGGCCTGCTTGTCCACCAGCTCGGGCACGATCGCCTGGAACACCGGCGCACTCAGCGCGGCCGCAATGCCCAGCATGAAGGTGCCCGCCAGCAGCACTTCGGGAGTGACGAGGTCGAACAGGGTCAGGACCGCCAGCAGCGCGGCCGCGAGAAGGCCGAGCAATTGCGCCGCCATCAGCATCCTGCGGCGGTCGACGATGTCGGCGAGGGCGCCGGCGGGAAGCGCCAGCAGGAACATCGGCAGCGTCGTCGCCGCCTGCACCAGCGCGACGAGCAGCGGGCTCGGCGACAGCGAGGTCATCAGCCAGCCGGCGCCGACATCGTGCATCCAGGTGCCGACATTGGAGACGACCGTGGCGATCCACAGCGCCCGGAAGACGGGGAAGCCAAGCGGCCCGACTGTCGTTTCCTGCCGTGTCTCGCTCATGGCGGGTTCCTCGCTCGTCCTGAGGGTAAGGTTCGGTGCGGCCAGGGTCAGACCGCCCAGCAGCCGCATCCAAGGGCGCCCCAGAAGGTGCGGGCGTCCGACGCCGGCACGCTTGCGCCAAGCGCCGCGGCGTGGTCGTGCCCATGCACCGCGCAACCACTCGCGCAGCCGCAGTTCATCATCATCCGGGCGCGGGTTTGCGTTGTCCGGTGGTAGCCGCCGAAGGTCGCGACCGGCGACCAGTCCGGCATCGGCGCGGGAAGATCCGGCGCGAGGCGCCCGTAGTCGCCGTCTCCATGCACGACCTTGCCGCCGAGAATGGTCAGGACCGACCGCAGGTGGACGATGTCGCTTTCCGGGACGGAGAAGTAATCCTCGGACAGCAGGGCAAGGTCGGCGAGCTGCCCCGCCCTGATCTGACCTTTCCTGCCTTGCTCGTTGGAAAACCAGGTGTTCGCTTCAGTCCACAGCCGCAATGCGGTCTCGCGGTCGAGACGATCGTGCTGCGGGTAGAGGGCGAGGCCACCGACGGTCCTCGAGGTCACCAGCCAGGAGAGCGACACCCATGGATTGTAGCTGGCGACGCGGGTCGCGTCGGTGCCGGCGCCCAGCGCCACGCCCGCTTCCATGATCCGGCGGATCGGCGGCGTGCGCTCGGCGGCCTTTGCCCCGTAGCGTTCGACGAAATATTCGCCCTGAAACGCCATGCGGTGCTGCACGGCAATGCCGCCGCCGAGCGCGGCGATCCGGTCGATGTTGCGGTCCGTGATCGTTTCGGCGTGGTCGAAGAACCAGTTGATGCCGGAGAGCGGAATGTCGCGGTTGACCTTTTCGAACACGTCGAGCGCGCGGTCGATGGTTTCGTCGTAGGTAGCGTGCAGCCGCCAGGGCCAGCGGTTTTCCGCAAGGAGACGAATGACGGGCTCCAGATCGGCTTCCATATCCGGCGGCAAGTCCGGACGCTCGGCGCGGAAATCCTCGAAATCGGCGGCGGAATAGACGAGCATCTCGCCGGCGCCGTTGTGGCGATAGACGTCGTCGCCCTGTCCGGGCGAGACCTGTCTCACCCAGCTTGAGAAATCCGCCAGCTCTTCCTTGGGCTTCTGGGTGAAGAGGTTGTAGCTGACGCGAACCGTCATCTGGCCGTCGGCGTGAAGCCTCTCGATGATCTCGTAGTCGTCGGGATAGTTCTGGAAACCGCCGCCGGCGTCGATCACGCTGGTCACCCCGAGACTGTTCAGCTCGCGCATGAAATGGCGGGACGAATTGATCTGGTAGTCCGGGTCCAGCTTCGGCCCCTTGGCCAGCGTCGAATAGAGGATCGTTGCATTGGGCTGCGCCAGCAGCAGGCCGGTTGGATTGCCGGCGCCATCCCTGACGATCTCGCCGCCGGGAGGATTGGGCGTGTCCCTGGTGTAGCCGACGACACGCAGGGCGGCCGCGTTGAGCAGCGCGCGATCGTAGAGATGCAGAATGAAGACGGGCGTATCGGGCGCGACGGCGTTGATTTCCTCAAGCGTCGGGAGGCGTTTTTCCGCGAACTGGTGCTCGGTGAAGCCGCCGACGACGCGCACCCATTGCGGAGCCGGCGTCCGGTCGACCTGCCGCTTCAGCATCGCCATCGCATCGGAAAGCGACGGGACCCCGTCCCAGCGAAGCTCCATATTGTAGTTCAGCCCGCCGCGGATCACATGGGTGTGGCTGTCGATCAGCCCCGGGATCAGCCGCCGCCCTTTCGCGTCGATGATCGCGGCGTCCGGCGCGGCGGCCCGCACCTCCGCTTCCGTGCCCACGGCGAGGAACCTGCCGTCCCGGATGGCCACGGCATCCGCCGAGGGGTTCTGCCGATCGAGGGTCGTCACCCTGGCGTTGACGATGATCAGGTCGCTGGCGGTCATGGCTTTCTCCTTGGCGGCGCGTCCCGTCCGCGAGCAACCGGCCGCAGCCGCATCGCCCAAAAACGTCGCGGCGATGCAGCGGATGGCGTGTGAACGGGGCCGCGATCCTGCCCACAGGCACGGTGGCTGGTTCCGGCGGCTGATCCGGGGGGCGGCCGGTCCAGCCGGCTCGCATCCGTCAGACGGCGGGCTTGGGCGGAACGACCGGGCCGTGCGCCGCGCGCTCGGGAGCCTTGTGGACCATGGTGTAGGCGTAATCGACGCCCATGCCATAGGCTCCGGAATGCTCCCGCACGATGGCCATGACGGCGTCGTAGGTGTCGCGCCGCGCCCAGTCGCGCTGCCATTCGAGGAGGACCTGCTGCCAGGTAACGGGCACGATCCCGGCCTGCACCATGCGGTCCATGGCATAGGTGTGCGCGTCGAGCGAGGTTCCGCCCGAGGCATCGGCCACCATGTAGATGTCATAGTCGGTATCGGCGAGGCAGGAGAGCGCGAAGGTGCAGTTGCAGACTTCGGTCCACAGACCCGAGACGACGATCTTCCTGCGCCCGTCCGCCGCATTGGCTGCAAGCGCCTCGCGGACCTTCAGATCGTCCCAGGAGTTCATCGACGTGCGCTCCAGAATGGGAGCCTCGGGAAACACCGACAGCAGTTCGGGAAAGGTCGGCCCCGAGAAGCTCTCAGTCTCCACCGTCGTGATCGTCGTCGGAATCCTGAAGGCCTTCGCCGCCTTGGCAAGGCCCACGACATTGTTCTTCAGGGCCTGCCGGTCGATGGACTGGACACCGAAGGCCATCTGCGGCTGCTGATCGATGAAGATGAGCTGGCTGTTCGAAGGGGTTAGAACCTGTAGCTTGCTGGACATCTGCATTCGCTTTCGTGTGAGGGGAGAACCGGCCGGCAGCTCAGGCGACGTCGTCTTTCTTCGCTGTCTCGCCGGGGCGCCGAAGGGCGAAGGATTTTTCGTGCAGCACCGTCTGGACGACGTTCGAGTGACCCTTGAGCCACTGCACGCCCGCCTCGCCGGCAAGCATCCCTAAGAGGCCGAGCAAGGCGATGATCGGGGGCGCGGGCGATCGAACGGACACCAGGCCATAGAGCACGCCGATCCCCAGGCCGACGACCAGCGAAAGAGCGTAGGGTTGCAGTTGGCCCATGATCGATGTCCCCGCGCAGGTCCCTTGGTCCGAGTGCCGGCCGGTGCCCGAGGAGACGGGCGCCGCCGCGCCACAACCGCTGCCACGAAGGCGCCGGAAGGGGTGCGGCACAAAGGCAGGTTGGCTTTCGGGCAGGTTGGCTTTGCGGGGCTGACTTTACTGCCCGCGCCCGAGTGCCGCGGCGCAGGGCCTGCGATGACGGTGCCGATCTTGCGGGCTCTTGCCGAGGGAAAGCCGCGAGGCCGTCCAGACCGGGGCTGCCGATGCGGAGTGCCGGGCCGGCGGAAGCGATCCAGACCGGTCCCGCAGCACAGGGAGCCCGCGCGACGCGGTCATCCGCGGCGCCGGCAGCCTGGCTGATGCTCTAGACGCGCTTTCCGATCAGGTGGAATCACCTGATCGATAAGAAATCGCTCCAAATTCAATACCTTGAGCATATTCTTGTCGTTCAGATCGGTTCGATCTGAACGGAATATGCTCTAGACGCGCTTCCTGGCCAGCAAGCAGGGGCCGCTGCGCTCCATTCCTGTTCGCTGCGCGCAACGGAACGTCCGCGCTCGAACAGGCCGCCAGGCGCCTACAGGCCGTTGAACCGAGCCATGGCCGAGCGCCGCCGTCTCTTCGCTGTCTTGCAGAAGGGCGACTTCCCGTTCTCTCGGAGCGCGATACCGGCGGCCGCCTGATCGGACGGCCTCGCCGATCAGGCGGCCGTCATCGGCGAGACCCCGCTCGGCGCAGCGCCTTCCCTTCGGGTTCAGGCGCTTCCGCCGCCATGTGCCGGGCAAGTGCCTTGCCATCCGGATTGTTGTGAATGCTCGACAGTTGCGCCGCCGCGGCCGCATCGCCGCTCAGCACCGCGTCGGCAATTGGCTCGTGGAGCGGGATCATGTCGGCAAACAGATCGCTATGCATGGGTTCGGTGAGGGTCATGAACAGCCGGATCTGGCTTTCCAGAAGCCCGTACATCTGGATCAGTCTCTTGTGCCGCGACATGGCGACGATCTGCCGATGGAAGGCAATGTCCGCCTCCATGCAGGCGCGCTTGTCGCGGCGCGTCACCGCCCGCCGCATGTCCTCCATGGTCTTCTTCAGTCGGCTGGCATCCTCGTCCGTCAGGTTCCGGGCCGCGAGTTCGGCCGCCAGCGCCTCGAGAGAATTGCGCAACGAACACAGTTCGAGGGCGTCCACTGCGCTGAGCCCGGCCACGAACATGCCGCGGCGCGGACGGAACTCGACCAGGCCTTCGTTCTGAAGATGGCGAAGAGCCGAGCGGACGGTTCCATTGCTCACCTCGAACTCCTGCCCCAGATCGGCCTCCACGAGATGCGTGCCGGTGGTCAGCGTCCCGGAGAGAATCTTCTCACGAACCCCCTCCGCGACGACTTCGTCGAGACCGGGACGCCCAGAGACAGCTTTGGTGCGCGCCATGCCGCATGCCTTCCTATCGACAATAATTAATTATTCTAGCCGATTGGCCGGCCAAATGCACCGCGTTTCTACGGCATCCCCAGGGCATTCGGCAGCCAAAGCACGGTGGCCGGCACATATGTGATCAGCAGCAGCACCGCCAGAATGATCGCGATGATCGGCAAGCTCTCCCGCACGACCTGGCCCATCGGCGCGCGCGAAATCGACTGGGTGATCAGGAGATTGAGGCCGATAGGCGGGTGGATCAGTCCGATCATGAGATTGAGCACGACCACCAGCCCGAAATGGACCGGGTCGATGCCATAGGCGAGAGCGGCGGGCAGGAAAATCGGCACCAGGATGATGGTGGCGGGCGTCGAGTCGAGGAAGATGCCGGCAACGAGGAAGATGATGTTGACCAGCAGCAGGAAGCCTTGCGGACCGAGATCGGCCGCCTGCAGATGCGCCTGGATATCCCGGGGAATGCCGTTGACGACGATCAGATAGGCAACAAACGAGCTGATGCCGACGATCAGCATGATATTGGCCGTCTGCAGGGCGGCGTCGGTGAGCATCCCGGGAAACTGGCGCCACTGGAATTCACGGTGGATCACCCAGCCGACGAACAGGGCGTAGAAGACCAGCACCGCGCCCAGTTCGGTGACCGTGAAGAGGCCGCCCTTGGCCCCGAGTGCAAGCAGCAGCGGCATGCTCAGCGCCCAGAGGCTGACCCGGAACTTCCGGCCGATCTCGGTCCAGGCGATGCTCCCGCGCGCCGCCAGCCGCTTGCGCCTGGCGACATAGGTGACATAGGCGATCAGCGCCGCGGCGATGATGAAGCCGGGGATATAGGCGCCGACGAAGAGCTTCATGATCGAGACCTGGGCGATCACCCCGTAGATCACCAGTGGAATGCTGGGCGGGATGATCGGGCCGAGCACGGCCGCACCCGCGGTGAAGGCCGCCGCGAAGGCGGGCGAATAGCCTTCCTTCTTCATCTCCGGGATCAGCAGGGCGCCGCTCGCCGCCGCATCGGCGACCGAGGAGCCGGAAATGCCGGAGAGAAACACGTTGGTCCCGACATTGACCACGCCGGAGCTTCCCCGCACCCGCCCGAGCGCGCTGGCGAACAGGTCGATGACGCGCGTGGTGACGCCGCCGCTGTTCATGATCGCCGCCGACAGGATGAAGAAGGGGATCGCCAGCAGCGGAAAGGAATCGATCCCGTTCACCAGCTTCTGGGCCAGCAGGACGCCCGGCGTTCCCCACAGGGCGACAATGACGAGCGCGGCAACGCCCATGGAAACGGCGATCGGCACGGACAGCAGCGTGAGGACGAAGAAGACGGCGGACAGTGCCGCGAGCATGGTCATGGGCGGATTTCCTCAGGTGACGAGGGCGGAAGGGACGCGGCCGGGGAGACGAGACGGCGCGTGAACAGGCGCTCGATGATGAAGAACAGGCCAAGCGCGCCAAAGACGATCGGTGGCAGATAGAACCACCGATAGGACAGCCCCGTCGCCGGGGCGATCTTGCCGGAGGCCATCTGGATCAACTGCCAGGCGTAGTGGCTGAGGAAGACCAGCAGCAGCGCGGTGAGCGCATCCGTTCCCAGCCCGAGCGCGCCGCGAGCCCTTGGGCTCATCCGATGCTGGACGACGTCGATGAGGATCAGGTCGCGCATCGAGACCAGCAGCGCGGCACCGCAAAAGACCATCCAGATCATCAGCAGGCGGCAGATTTCCGCGAGCTGATGGGTGGCGCCGTGAGTGACATAGCGTGCGACCACCTGAAAGGAGACCAGCACGATGATGGCGAGCAGCATCAGCGCGAGCCCCTGCCGCAAAATCCAGCGCAGCATAGCGCCGACGCGAATGATGATGTGAGACATGAGTTCCTCCCGCGCGGCTCCCGGCAAGACGACGCCGGGAGCCGCCGTTCAATCAGTTCACCAGGCGGAACCGGTCGATGATGGGCTGGAGCGCTCCGTCGTGCCTGGCTTCGGCCGCGCGCCTGGCGAACTCCTCGAGATCGGGTGCGTGGACGACGAGGCCGTTCGCCTGCAGCTCGCCGATGAGCTGCTGGCTGCTCTCCTGGGTATAGGCGCGATACCAGTCGGCACTCGCATCCGCCGCCGTCTCGAACGCCGCCTTCACGGGAGCGTCGAGCCCGGCGTACCAGGGGGCGTTGCAGATGAACGCCATCGTCTCGGCCATGTGGTTGGTGACGACGAGGTGTTTCGCCACCTCGAAGAAACGATGATCCTTGATGGCGACCAGCGGCTGCTCAAGACCATCGACCACCCCCTGCTGGAGCGCGGCATAGGTTTCCTCAAAGGCGATCGACGTCGGGTTGACGCCGAGTGCTGCAATGGAGGTCACATAGGCCGGAATGCCGGGCGCGCGCACCTTCATGCCCTGAAGGTCGGCGAGGCTGTCCGCCGGCTTCTTGACCAGAAACTGCCGGAACCCGCGGAACCCCGGACCGACGACCTGGAAGCCCGAGTCCTCGGCAATGGACTCGATCACCGCCTTGCCCGCCGGCCCGCGCCAGATGCGGAAGAAATGGTCCTCATCGCGATAGAGATAGGCGACGCCTTCGATGTTGGAGATCGGGCTGAACGAGCCGAGGACGCCGACGCTCTCATACATGCATTCGAGAACGCCGCCCTTCACCTGCTCGACCATCTCGCTCCAGGTGCCGAGCTGCGAAGCCGGGAAGATCTCCACCGAGACGCTGCCGCCAAGCTCCTTCTCCAGGTTGGCCTTGAACAGCTCGATCACCTTGGTGTCCGGCCCCTCGGGCGTGCCGGTGCCGCCGATACGGATGCGGGTCTGTGCCTCGGCCGGCAGCCCGGCCGACAGGGCGAGGGCGCATGCAACAACGAGTGTCTTGAGCTGTGACTTCATAACTATCCCCTTCCGGTTTTGCTTTGTCTTTGAGATCAGCCGCCGCTGGGGCGGGCATGTTCGGGTCAGTTCGTCCGGCGCTCTGGCGCGACGAGCTCGCTCAGCACCGTTTGCAGACGGGTCCCGGGGCGCAGCCCGAGCTTCCTGGCCGCCTGGTTCACGTCGGAGATGACGCCGTTGTCCCAGGTGTCCCGGGAATCGCCGATGCGGGCGCTGGTGTGGGCGATGACGCCGGCGGCGATCCCGCGCTCGTCGAGCATGGCGAGCGCCACGGCTCCGGCGTTCTCCTTGCCGAAGCCGGCATCGTTGAAGAACACCGCGCCGACCGGGACGGCGAGGGCGAATTCTCCCGAACTCGCCCCGCCATGCGAGGCGGAGACGACGATGGCGCCTTCATCATCCGGCGTCAGCTTGGTGATGGAGTCCATCACGACGACACGGCCCTTCGAGCCGTGGCAGACTTCAGCTTTCAACATGGCTTTTCCTCATGCGTCGGTTCGGGCGATGGCCGTCAGGGAGCCGTCGAGGGCGTCGACGATCTGGTCGATCTGGTCTTCGGTGATGACGAACGGGGGGCTGATCTGGATATGATCGCCGCCGCGCCCGTAGTTGGCGCCTGCAACACCGGGATTGATGATGACGTTTCGCAGGCGCATCTGCGCTGCCAGGCGCGCGGTGAACTGCTCGCTCTCGGCGAAGGGCCGGCGCGAGGCGCGGTCGGCCACGAATTCCAGGCCGGCGAACAGCCCGCGTCCGCGCACCTCGCCGATGCAGGCGTGGCGCTGCTGCAGCGCTTCCAGCCGCGCGAACAGATAGGCCCCCGTCTTGCCGGGCCTCTCGAACAGGCTCTCGCGGGTCATGATCTCGAAGACCTGCTGGCCCATGAAGCAGGCGGCGGGGTGGCCGCTATAGGTGAAGCCATGCACGAAACGGCGTTTGCTGGTGCGGAAGAATTCGGTGATCTCGTCGCTGATGATCGTCGCGCCGAGGGCGGCGTAGCCGCTGGCGATCGCCTTGCCGGCGGTGATCATGTCGGGTGTCACGCCCCATTCCTGGATCGCGAAGGGCCGGCCGGTGCGGCCATAGCCGGTGAGCACTTCGTCGGCGACGAACAGCACGCCGTAGCGGTCGCAGATCTCGCGGATGCGCCGGTAATAATCCGCATGCGGCACCACGCCGGAGCAGGTGGTGCCGACGATCGGCTCGGCAAAGAAGGCGGAGACGGTCTCCGGCCCTTCCAGCAGGATCGCCTTCTCCAACTCGTCGGCGCAGGCAAGCGAACAGCCGCCGTGCCTGGCGCACAAGCCGCACCGATATTCGTAAGGCGGCGGAATATGCACCACCGGCAACAGATAGGGATCGTAAGGCTGCCGCCAGCTCGTGCGGCCGGAGATCGAGAGGGTGGCGATGGTGACGCCATGATAGCTCTGCCAACGCGCGATGATCTTGTGACGGCGCGGCTCTCCCCGTTCGATGTGGTACTGCCGGGCAAGCTTCAGCGCCGTCTCGTTCGCTTCCGAGCCCCCCGACGAGAAATAGACCGATCCCATCCCGGGCGGGGCGACGGACAGTATCGAAGCCGCGAACCGCTCCTGCCACGGATTTGAGAAGCCGGCGTTGTAGACGAAAGTGACGCGATCGCCGGCATCGGCCAGCGCCTCGGCGATCTCCGTGCGGCCATGGCCGATGCCGACGACACCCGCGCTTCCCATCGCATCAAGGTGGCGATTGCCCTCTTCATCGAAGAGGTAGACGCCGGATCCGCGCGCGATGCGCAGCGGTGCCGTCGCGAAATCCCTCAGGAATACCGTCAATTTCTCAACTCCCTCGCACTCGGCCGATGGCTGTGGCGCAACATCAGGCATGACCAGATCATGCCCATCGCGATTTTTCCTTGTCAATAAAAAATAATTAATTATTGTGCAGTGAACCGATCGACAGGGAGACGGAAATGGTTACGGCACGCTGGAGAGCAGAGGACGGGCTCGGCATCGAACATGCCGACGTCGCCGTCGGGGCTTCTGAGATACGCGTCGAGAGCGTGGTGACCGGAGACCGGTTCGGTCCCTATGGCGCGCGCTACCGGTTGCACTGCACGGGCGACTGGACGGTTCGAAGCGTCGAGATCGATGTCGTCGGCGGAGCGTCTCTGCGGCTGGCGAGCGATGGCGAAGGCAATTGGAGGGACGGTGCCGGCTCGCCATTGCCGGAGCTCCAGGGGTGTATCGATGTCGACATCTCCGCCACCCCGCTCACCAACACGCTGCCCATTCGCCGGCTTCGCCTTGCTGAAGGCGCGCGTCGCGAGATCCGCGTCGTCTATATCGCAGTGCCGAGCCTCACCCTCGCGCCGGCGCTCCAGGCATATACCTGTCTGATGTCCGATCGGCGCTATCGCTACGAAGGTCTGTTTCGGCATTTCGAGACGGAGCTGGACGTCGATGGCCACGGGCTGGTGACCGACTATCCGACGCTGTTCCGCCGCGTGCTCTAGGATCGAGCCGAGACCATGAGCGACGAAAGACTTCACTGCACCTATCTCATCGAAAGCCCGATCGACGTCGAAAAGGCAGCCGAACTGCTTGCCAGCGAACAGTCGATCGGATCGTTCGTGCAGGTCCCGGGCGAGACCGACGATGTCCTGCGGCGGCACGGGGCCAGGGTCGAGGCGGTGGATCGGGTCGAGGACGGCGCATTGCCCAGCCTCGCGACCTCCTTGCCGGGGCTCGCAAGGGATGTCCGCACAACCCGTGCCGTGGCACGCGTGTCATTTCCCGTCGAGAACTTCGCACCTAACCTGGCTTCGCTCTTCGCGATCCTGCTCGGCAATCTGTTCGAGCTTCAGGAACTCACCGGAATACGTCTCGAGGACGTCGAGCTTCCCGCAAGCTTCTCCGACCGCTTTCCCGGTCCCGCCTTTGGCGTAGCCGGCACGCGCTCGCTCACGGACATCCCGACCGGCCCGATCATCGGCACCATCGTCAAGCCGAAGCTGGGCCTGCCGCCGGAGCAGATCGCCGCGCTGGTCGAGACGCTCGGCGACGCCGGTATCGACTTCATCAAGGACGACGAGTGCCTCACCGACCCGCCATCGGCTCCGTTGGCCGCACGCGTGGCGGCCGTTTCCCGCGCCCTTGACCGCGTCGCGGACCGAACCGGACGCAAGCCCATGTTCGCATTCAATGTCAGCGGAGAGTCCGACGACATGCGCCGCAGCCACGACCTTGTCGCCGCCGCCGGTGGAACCTGCATCATGGTCTCGCTCAACGCCTGCGGCCCTTCCGCGATCGGGGAGCTGAGACGCCATTCCACCCTTCCTCTCCACGGTCATCGTGCCGGCTGGGGAATGCTGACGCGCCATCCCTCGCTCGGCATCAGCTTCACCGCCTATCAGAAACTGTGGCGTCATGCGGGCGTCGATCACCTCCATGTCGGCGGGCTGCAGAGCAAGTTCTTCGAGGAGGACGCCTCGGTCGCGGCCTCGGCACGGGCGTGTCTGGCGCCCCTGGGCCGGCACGCGGCTGTCATGCCGGTGTTCTCCTCGGGCCAGTGGGGCGGCCAGGCCCCGGAGACGTTCCGGCAGGTCGGCAGCGACGACCTTCTCTATCTGGCGGGCGGCGGGATCCTCGGCCATCCGCTCGGCGCTGCCGGGGGTGTTCGCGCCCTTCGCGAGGCCTGGGAGGCGGCGAAACTCGGCATTGCGCTCGATGACCATGCAGCCACCCATCCTGCTCTGGCGGCTTCAATCCGGACATTCGGACAGATCAGAACAAGACGGGGAACGGGCAATGGCTGACCTCTCACCCTCGCTCTGCTTCTATGGCGACGATTTCACCGGCTCGACGGACGCGCTCGACGCTCTCACCTCGGCGAACGTGTCGGCTGCGCTGCTCCTGGAGCCGACGGACGAGGCCATGCGCCTGCTGCCGGACGTGCAGGCCGTCGGGCTCGCCGGCATGAGCCGGGCCATGTCGCCCGATGACATGGAGGCACACCTGGCGGATGCCTTCCGTTTCCTGGCCGATCTCAATCCCCGGGTCCTGCATTACAAAGTCTGCTCGACATTCGACTCCTCGCCGACGAAGGGCAGCATCGGCAAGGCAATGGAAATCGGCCGACGCTTCTTCGGCGATCGGGCGACGCCGATTGTCGTCGGCGCCCCGGCGCTGGGTCGCTATGTCGCCTTTGGTCATCTTTTCGCTCGGGCGGGACATGCGCCCACGGTTCACCGCCTCGACCGCCATCCCGTCATGAGCCGGCATCCCGTGACGCCGATGACGGAGTCCGATCTGCGGCGCCATCTGGCCTGTCAAACCAAGCTTCCCATCGACCTTGTTTCGCTCGCCGACCTCGAAGCCGGGCACTATCCGGCTCTGGAGGCAAACGGCCGTGCCGTCCTGTTCGATACGACGTCTCCCGGTCACCTCGCCGATATTGGCGGATGGCTCGATCGCGAAAGCGCCGAAGCGCCGATCTTCTGCGTTGGGTCGAGCGCAGTGGAAACGGCCCTCGCTCCCAGGATCGGCGCTGGCGGCACGTTTCGTTCCCCACCACGCCTCGCTCAGGGGCCATGCCCGGTTGCGGTGGTGTCGGGCAGTTGTTCGCCGGTGACCGCTCAGCAGATGGACGCCGCAGCGCGCAACGGCTTTGCGCTCATTCGCATCGAACCGGCGGAGCTCATGGAGGATCGTTCGATGATGGCTGCCTGTCACAAGGCTGCCGACACCGCGACAACGGTATTGCAGACAGGCCAATCCGTCCTGGTCTATTCGGCCCGCGGACAGGCGGACTTCGGTGTCGCGGTCGACGAACGCCAACGCGGCGATCTGGAGCGCCGCATCGGCATGGCGCTTGGCAAGGTGCTCGCAACGCTCGTCGAACGCGCCGCGCTCCGCAAGGTGATCGTCGCCGGCGGCGATACATCAGGGCGTGTCGCGCGCGCCCTCGACCTCGTGGCTCTGCAGGTGGTCCACCCCCTTGCACCCGGAGCTCCCCTCTGCCAGGGCTCAAGGCGCGACGGCTCCAGGATCGAAATCGCTCTCAAAGGCGGGCAGATGGGCGGTGAGGACTTCTTCGCCCGCGTCAGAGACGCCTGAGCTTCTGAAAGCTACATGACGCTCGCGCCGGATCGGAAATCGGCCCTGACCGACGGGAGCTTTCCTTTCATCCGAATCTGAAGTTCGTCACATGGAGCGGCGTGCTCTCAACGAACTTCAGATTCAAAAGGGTGACTGGCAAGCCTATGTTTCTAGCGTGGTTTTCGAGTCTGAAACATGCTCGCCGGCCCGCTGCAAAACGAGGCGTATTTCAAATTCACCACACTCGTCAAAACCGGAGGAAACGACCCGTGGCAGGCCACCCCGCGGCCAAGGGCCCGGGCCTGCCGGTCGGTGACCCGGGGCACCCTCTGGCGGCCGGACACCCCGAACGATGCTGCTCCGCACCATGCCGGAAGTTGCATCTCGTAACGGAATTTCCCTGAAAAATACAACATTACGTTGCAACCATAGGATTTTATCGCTAGAATTTCAGACGTTGGAATGTAGATCTGAAATTAGTTCTTTTTGTCTGGAAGGGAGTCGGACTATGATTCTCAGCAGCTTGGTGCGCGATGATCCCAACGGATTCATCGACTTGGACAAGAACCTCGGCCGCCACATTGGCGACAAGAATGTGCAAGCCTTTCATGAAGAGGCCGGCAACCTCGCCGCGGACGTGCTGTTCGAAGACGAGTCCATGGTGAAGGAGCTCCTTCGGGACGAAGTCATCGTGACGGAGCTCAACGCCGCGCTGTATAACGTGCGCGCCAAGGCCTATGGTTTGCGGACCTTCAACGCCGACCGGGACCGGGCGATGTTCGCGGACACCCTGCACAGCGTCATGGGCAAACGCGACCAGAGCCTCGAGCGCGACATCATCCAGGCCGAACTCGTCCAGAACTCGGCCATCAACGACCGGACCATGCGCAATCCGACGGTGATGAAGGTCCTGAACGAGCGTGTTTCGGACCTGTACGAACAGTACAAGAAGAAGAAGAAGAGGTAACCGGACGGCGCTGTCGCCGAACCGGCTCTGCGAGGGCAACGAAACACCGCAAGCCATTGGCTGTCGCAAGCCGATGGCTTGCGGGTTTGCGGCTTACAGCGAGCCAGGTCGCCATGCAAAATCGCCGGCCATGTGGCCGGCCATGTCTTTGGTCATGGCGTTGACCTCGTCGTTGGGCATGTCGCTGACCATGGCGCCAGTCGCATCGCCAATGGAGGCCAGCGCGCCCGGACGCCCCGTCTCTTCCCCCGTTTCTTCCTCGCCGCCGCCGCGCGTCTGCGTCTTGCGTCTGCCTCCCGCGCCCGCGCCTCGGCCTTCCCGGCTGCATCTTTCCCCTGGCCTCTGTTCTCCCCGATTTCGTTGCTCCCGGCCTCGTTCTCTCGGTCTCGTTCTCTCGGTCTCGTAGTTCCCCATCTCGTTGCGACCCGTCGCATCTGGCGCCCGTCTCGACTTGCTCGGCAAGGCGGGTCCAAAAAGGTCGCTCGGGCAGGGGCGCCCGGGCACGAGCCGCCGGCGCTCCGACGAGCGCGGCCGGCGGCGATCCGTCAGCCTGCTGCCTGTTTTTCGCGGATGGACGACACCGGCCCGGACGGGAGGGCATTGTAGATGGCCTGGAACGCCTTGACCGGATTTCGCGGCGTTTCCAGCGCCGCATAGGCCGGATCGGATTTCAGGAGCTCATGCACGCGGGACAGCCGCCACTGCGGCACCCTTGGAAACAGGTGGTGGACCAGATGATAGCCCTCGCCGTGCTTCTCCCCGACCACGAGATCCCACAGCAGGCCGAACTCCCGGTTGCGGGACATCTGGATGTCGACGGGCTCCTCGGGCTCCATCAGCGGGTAGTGCTCCAGCAGTTCCGCGATCGAGCCGATCCAGGCATGGGTGGTGACCAGCGGCACCAGCCAGTAGGCCAGCAGGACCCAGAAGACGCCGGTCCACAGGGCGACGCCGATCACGAGCGCATAGGTCGCCAGCCGGACGGCGGTCTCCCACCGGTCCTCATCGGCCGGCAGGATCCGGTGCCGGATCAGGAAGGAGATATAGCGCAACGTTCCGGCGGGGCTGACGACCCGGAAGAGATACCGGCGTAGCGAGGCCTTGCACCGCCCCGCGCCATAGAGGCCGGATGTCACGAAGAACTGGTAGTCCGGATCTTGCTCCGGATCGCCGAACAGGCTGTGATGGGCGCGAAGATGCGAGGCGACATAGCCGGTGTAGCTCTGCAGCACCGGATGTCCGCCGAACACCGCCCCGAGGACGGTTCCGGCGCGGCGGTTCTTCATGAATGTCCGGTGGCAGGCCTGGTGCAGGACGCCGGACAGCGCCCTTTGCCGACCGCCGATGAGGAAGATCGCGCACAGATACGCCGGCAGCGCCAGATAGAGCGGCAGCGAAACCCAGGCCCAGTAGGAGCCGGCCGCCGCCAGCAGGATGACGGACCAGTGTTCGAGCAGTTCCAGCGGCCCGTGCAGGTTGTCGAGCGCGTAATACGCCTGGACCCGCCGCCGCAGGTCGGCGGAAAAGGCATGCCGCCTGACCTGTTTGACCTCGCCCGCCATCGCCGCCTCCTCACGCCGACTTTCCGCGCGGCCGCGCCGGCGCCGCGTCCCGCGGCACCCGGTCGATCCGGTTCCGGCGCCGGTCGAGGAAGCCCAGGATGGCGGGTACCGGGCTGACCACATGGCGGTTGTCCGCCAGGGCCGCGCCGTAGCGCCGGCGCACGTCTTCCATGCGGCTCCAGTGCTCTTGCGGGCACAGGTGGTGTTCCTGATGATAGCCGTCGTTGAAGGTGACGAAATTGTAGAGCCGTCCGTAGTGGCTGACCGAGTTGGCGAAGCGGTTCTCGGGGCAGGCGCCGAAGTGCTCGAAATAGTTCTGGACGTTGACGAGAACCAGCGCCGCGAAAAAGGACGGCAGATAGGCGAACAGCACAAAGGAGGGCCGCACCGCCAGCAGGCCGAGCAGAACCAGCGTCAGGACGATCAGTTCAAGGCGCATCTGCCGCCGTTCCCCGTCCCGCAGCCGGGCGCCGACCACCTGGTCCGGCGAGCGGGCGCTGTCCGCCGCCGCCAGGGCGGGGACGAAGGCCGTCAGCCGCAGCCATGCCTCGTTGCGCGAGGTGGCGACCGCACCCGCGAACGCATAGCGCCAGATGCTCAGATGCGTGCCGTCGCTCGCGCCGGCATAGGTCGACGACAGGTCGCGCGGCGGGCCGTTCGGACCTGGGCGATCATTGTGATAGCGGTGGTGATTGCGCACATGCGAGACGTGATAGGCCTGCATCGACTGGCCGATGGTGACCGAGTTGAGCACCGAGGCGGCGGCGTTCAGACGGGGATGGCGAAACCACGGATTGTGGGTGAACAGATGCGCGACGATGACGATGCTGTAGGTGGTGAGCAGCGCCAGCATCGGCACGATGCCGAGCTTCCAGCCGATGGAGACATGCGGCCATGCATAGGCGCTGCAGAAGAGGGCGCAGGCATGCGCCAGGCTCAATCCGGCCAGCCAGGCATCCTTTGCTGAACAGCGCCACATCGCGTCGCACCTCTCGGCGTTATCCGGGCATGTCGACGCGCTTGGCTCCCGACACTGCCGGCACGTCCTCCCTCCGCGAACGCCGCGCTCAGCAGGAAGGTCGGAGTCGATCGGTCAAAAATAGCTCTCCAGGCCCCCCGCGCGGCGCACGTCGAGCGTTGCGCAATGGAACGACCCGCCAAGGGCATGAAAATGCCGGAACGGGCACCGGATCGCCTCGAAGCCCCAAGCTTCCAGCGCCTCGGCCATCGGATCGTCCTGCGCCTCGACAATTACACGTTGTGGATCGAGCATCAACACGTTCATATTGATCCAGCCGCTGCACAGGAACAGCGGCTGCGTGCGCGGCGGTGGCGGCGGGGCTGCGCGCACCTCCCACGCCTTGAACAGCTCCGGCACGATGCGCACCCGTTCCGGGTTGATCAGCAGTTTGCCGGGGGCGAGCGGCATCAGGCTGGCGTCGATATGCATCGGGCGGTCGTCGTCGAACGCCACCTCGTGCACCCGGTAGGCGCCGCCGAGATGCCGGCGCAGCCAGTCCACGCCCATCCGGTTCGTCACATGGCTGAGCTGGACGAAGATATCGCGGCCGCAGCGGATGAAGTCCGCCGCGTCGAAGGTCGGCTCGAACTCCGAGACCGCGAGGCGCGGCGGCAGTTCGCCCCCGGCCTGCCTCCAGCCGTCGTCGTAAAGCCGGTCGGGGAGCTCGGGCCTGGGGGCCGCGCTCCAGCGCGCGCCGGCGGCGAAATATTCCTTGAGGAGGGGGCGGTAGGCCAGAACCTCGAAATAGCGCGATCGCCAGGCCATCGGGCACTCGATCAACTCGTCGCCGACGACCAGGATCACGTCGCGCGGCATCGCCTCATAAAGGCCGGTGCTGGTCCAGCCGGGACCGCCGAAGCTCGCCTGCTTGTCGCGCGGATCCGGCCGCCTGACCTTGATGCCCTCGCGCTCCAGAAGGGCCGAAAACAGGTCCAGCTCGCGGCGGGCCCCGTCGACGATGTCCGCCGGAAAGGCCTGCCCGGCATGGGCACGTATGTGGTCCGCCTTGGCGGGCGGCAGCACCGCTTCCACGGCGGCATGCCAGGGAGGGAAGCGGGCGCCGTCGGCGATGCCGACGATCACCTCTTCGAGCGGGTCCCACTCGTTGTGGGAGCTGACCGGGGTGACAAGGTCACGCGCCGGAGCAAGGCCGACGCCATGATTTGAAAGTCTCTTCATCGGCGTCAATTCGACCAATTAACTTTTGGACGGTCGGTTTTATTGCGATTAATATACATCCTATAGTGGCACTCTAGCAGATCGTCATGGTGCAGCCAAATCCAAAAATCCCGATCCTTGACCCGACCCTTGCCCCTGCCATGACGACCTCTGCGGCATGACCGGCGCGACGGGCGCAATACAAGCCGCGGCCCTCGCCGATCCGGAGACTTTTGCCCGCGGCGACGCCTGCCGCGTCTTTCGCCATCTTCGGACCCAGGAGCCGGTGGCGTGGACGCCCGAGCCGGACGGGCCGGGGTTCTGGTCGGTGACGCGTTACGCCGAGGGTGCATGTGTCCTGAAGGATGCTTCAACCTTCAGTTCGGTTGAAGGAACCACCCTGGAAGGCAACCGCTGGCAGGACGATCCGGCCGCCGGCAGGATGCTGCCGCTGATGGCCGCCCCGGCCCACACCGCCTTGCGTCGCATCCTGATGCCGCATGTCTCCGGGCCGCGCGTGGACGCCCTGCGGCACGACACTGCCGGATTTCTGGCCCACGTGCTCGAGGAGTGCACGGAGCGCGGCCGTTTCGAGGTAGGCGACGGGCTCGCGACGCGGGTTGCGATGCATGTCGCCTTCCGCCTGCTCGGCCTGCCGCCGGAAGACGAGGCCGGCCTGCTGCCGGTCGTCCGCGACACCCTGTCCTGCAATGAGAGCCGCCGGCATCTCGCGGATGCCGAACTGCTGATCTATGTCAGCGAGGCGGTGGAGGTGCGACGGCGGCACCCCGCCGACGATGCGATTTCCGCGATAATGGGCGCCGAGATCGACGGCCGCCCGCTGGACGACGAAACGGTCCTCTTGACCGTGCTGAACGTGATGTCCGCCGGCCTGACGACGACCCGGCTGGCGATCACCGGGGCGATCCATGCCCTCATGCATCATCCGGACCAGTGGCGGTGGCTCCAGCGCCGGCCCGACATGCCGGGCACGGCGGTCGAGGAGGTCCTGCGCTGGACATCGCCGGCCGCGGCGGTGGTGCGCACGGCGCATGCCGACACGGTGCTGGCCGGACGCCGGATCCGCCGCGGCCAGCGCGTCGCGGTCTGGATTCCCTCCCTCAATGCCGACGAGGCGGTGTTCGCCGATCCGGACCGCCTGCGGCTCGACCGCGCGCCCAACCGCCATCTCGGGTTCGGGACGGGCATGCATGCCTGTCTCGGCATGATGCTCGCCCGCCTGGAACTGCGATTGCTCCTGTCCGAGATCCGGCGCGCCTGGGCCGGGATCGAACCCGACGGACCGGCGGAGCGTCTGACCTCGCTCGTTCTGCAGGGCATCGACCGCCTGCCGGTCCGGGTTGGCCCGTCGTGACGCGGTCTCCGGCGCCGGGATCCTGCGATGGCTCACGACAACGACAGTCGCGCAAGGTCGCCGACCAGGGTCAACACCGGTTCGGGATCGGACTGCAGGAAGAAATGGTCGCCCGCCGCCTGGCGGATGACGGCGGCGCCGGTGCTGTGGTGCCGCCAGGCGTCGAGTTCGTCGGCGGTGACATAGGGGTCCGCCCGACCGCTGATCGCCCCGATCGGGCACGGCAGGGGCGCGGCGAACCGGCTGTCCGCCCCCGCCCGCCACTCTTCCGCCATCCGGCAGCCGGCCCGCAGCGCCGGCAGCAAGACGTCGACGAGCTCGCTGTTCGCCAGCACGTCCTCGGGCAGGCCGCCCAGATCCGCCAGAGCCTTCAGGAACTGCGGGCGGTCAAGATGGGCAATGGCCCGGTTGCGCGCGTTCATGGTCGGTGCCGGGCAGCCGACAACCACGAGCGCGGCCGGACCCGCGCCGGACCTTGCCAGCAGGTGCGCCGCCTGCGCGGCGATCATGGCTCCCAGACTGTGGCCGAGAAGAATGAAAGGCCTGTCGCGCAGGTGGACGGATGCGGCGATGAACTCCTGCGCAACCTCGTCGACGCTGCGGGCCAGCGGCTCGTTGAACCGGGTCTGATGGCCAGGAAGCTCGAAAGCGCAGACATCGGCGGCCTGCGCCATCAGGCCGGACCACGCGCGGAAGACGGTCGCGCCCGCCCCGGCGGGGGGAAAACAGAACAGCCGGTAGCGCGCGCCAGGACGCGCGATCCGGTGTGGAAAGAACCGGCGGAGGTCGCCGGCCGATGCCTGCATCCGGCCGGCAGTGGCGCCGGCGTCCTCGCTCCGGCCGTCCATCACAGGTCCCCGACGACGCTGCCGCCGTCCCCCTCCGTCTCCGGGATCGAACCGCGCAGCCAGAGCAGTTCCTCGATCGCCTCGGCGATTTCGGCGATCGTCGGTTTCTCGAAAAAGTCCCGCACCGTGAACTCCACCGCGAACGCCATGCCGATCCGGGCGACCACCTGAAGCACGGTCAGCGAATGTCCGCCGAGGACGAAGAAATTGTCGTGGACGCCGGGTCCGTCGATGAACAGCACCTCTTCCCAGATGGCGGCGAGCGTTTCCTCGACGGGCGTGCGGGGGCCGACATGGGCGATTCCCGACAGCAGATCTTCGCGCCGCGGCGGCGGCAGCGCGGCGTAATCCGGCTTGCCGCTGGGCAGCAGCGGAAGCTGTTCCAGGGCCACCAGCGCCGCGGGAACCATATAGGCCGGGAGCCAGCGCTCCAGATGATCCCGCCAGTGGTCGATCGCCTCGCCGGACGTCTCGGAGCTTTCCACATAGGCCGTCAGCAGCCTCTCGCCGGCCTCCGTTTCGCGAATGTCGACGAGGCAGCGCCGGACCTGCGGCAGGCGTTCGAGAACGGTTTCGATTTCGCCCGGTTCGAGCCGCTGGCCGCGCAGCTTGATCTGCCGGTCCCGCCGTCCGGCATAGTCGATGCGACCGTCGTCGCGCAGCCGTCCAAGATCGCCGGTCCGGTACATGCGCGCGCCCGGTATCGGGCTGAACGGGTCCGGCACGAAAGAGCGCGCCGTCAGCGCCGGCTGGCGCCAGTAGCCGTCGGCGAGGCTGCCGCCGCCGATGCAAAGCTCTCCCGGAGCCCCGAGGGGAACATGGTTGAGATGATCGTCGAGCACATAGACCGCCGTTCCCGAGACCGGCCGGCCGATCGACGGTGCCCCGTCGCCTTCGGGACCGACCGTCCCGGCCGTGGCGACGACGGAACACTCCGCCGGTCCGTAGTGATTGACCAGCGTCATGCCGTGGGAGGGATCCGGCCGCCGCCGCAGCCGGTCGCCGCCCGTCAGCATGACCTCCAGATGCGGCGGCAGCGGTTGCCCGCCGGCCAGCATGGCTTCGGCCAGAGGCGTCGGCACGAAGGCATGGGTGACCCGATTTTCCGACAGGTGCCCGATGAGGCGGTCGATATCGCCGCGGGTCGTGTCGTCCACGATGACCAGGGTGGCGCCGGCGGTCAGGCAGGCCCAGACGTCCCAGGTGCAGGCGTCGAAGGACAGGCTGGCGATCTGCGCCACCCGATGACCCGGCCCGAGCCCATAGCGGTGCCGGTGCCAGTCGACGAGTTGGCGGAGGCCGCGATGCGGAACAATGACCGTTTTCGGACGGCCGCTCGTTCCGGATGTGTGGATGCCATAGGCGGGAAAGACCGGCGCAACCTCCTCCGGCCCGTCGCGCCCCCGGTCGCCGGCCGCCAGCACCGGGGAAACCGGCACGATCGTCAAGCTCTCTGCGGGAAAGCGCCCGCCGACATCCCCGGCGACGACGACATGACCAAGACCCAGGTCCGCGGCCATGCCGGCGAGCCGGTGGGGCGGAAGCTGGGAATCCAGCGGAACGAAGGCTGCCCCGGCATCCAGGATGCCCAGCATGCCGATGGTCATGGCGGCGGAGCGCTCGACGCACAGGCCCACCATCTCCCCGCGCCGGACCCCAAGCTGCCGCAAGCGGTCGGCGAGATGGAGGGCATTCGATGCGAGGTCGCCATAGGCGAGATCCGTGGCCGCATCGCGAACGGCGAGCGCGTCCGGCTGACGTTCTGCCTGGCGGTGCACCAGATGGTGAGCGCCGTCCTGCGGGACCTGCCTTGAAACCGTTCCGGAGAGCCGCGAGAGCGCGGCGCTTTCCCTCTCTCCGATCACCGGCAACCGGGAGATCGCCGTTTGCGGCCGTTCGACGATGGCCCGCAGGAGCGCCGGGAACCGCTCGGCCAACCGCTGGGTGGCGGCAGCGCCGAACCGGTCGGTGCTGTACTCGAACCCCCCGGACAGCGCCGCGCCGGGCCGATCCGACAGGAACAGGGTCAGGTCGAACTTGGAGGTCGTGCCCTCTACCGTCACGGCGGCAGTCTGCAGGCCCTGCAAGGCCAGGTTTCCTGCACTCCCCGCCAGCGTTACGGCGGTCTGGAACAGGGGATGGCGCTCGTTCCCGCGCTCAGGCTGGAGCTCCTCCACCAAGCGTTCGAAGGGAAGGTCCCGGTGCTCCTGCCCGGCAAACACGTCTTCCCGGACCTGGCGGACGACGTCCGTGAACGGCATGTCCGGTCTCAGGCGGCTGCGCAGCACGAGCGTGTTTTGAAACAGACCGACCACGCCGCTCAGGTCCGGATGGTCGCGGCCGGTGACGGGATACCCGATGAGAAAGTCCGCTTGTCCGCTCGACCGGTAGAGCAGCACCGCGAAGGCGGCCGAAACGGTCATGAAGAGGGTGGCGCCGAGGCTTGCGCTCAGCGTTGTCAGCGCGGCCCCAAGCGCCGGGTCGAGGTCGATATCGATCCACCCGCCCCTGCCGCTTTGCGCCCGTCTGCGCCGCCCGCCTTCGGTGGGAAGCGCAATGTCGTGGGGCGCACCGTCCAGATACCGGCGCCAGTGGTCGACGAGCGGCTGCATGTCGGCGGCGCGCAGCCGCTCGGCCTGCCATGCCGCGTAATCGGCATACTGGATCGGCAGCTCCGGAAGATCGACCGGCCGGCCGCCGAGAGCCGCGTTGTAGAAGGCCGAAACGTCCCTTGTCAGGATGTCCAGGGACTGGAGATCCGCGACCGCGTGATGAACGGTGATCACGAGCACATGGTCGTCGCTCCCGAGAGCGCCGAGCCTGGCGCGGGCAAGCGGCCCGGCGCGCAGGTCGAAAACCCGCTCCGCCTCGGTGCGGACGAAGTCCCGGATGTTATTGTCCGGCTCCTCCGCAGGCAGCAGGGCAACGAGATCGAGCGGAAACCCGGCCCGGTCGGCGACGATCTGCACCGGCTTGCCGTCCTCGACATCGAAGGTCGTGCGCAGGCTTTCGTGCCGCGCGGCGGTCTGGTCCAGGGCCTGCCGGAGCGCCGGTATGTCGAGCGGTCCCGTGATCCGCCAAGCCGCGGGAATGTTGTAGAGCGGCGAGTGCGGCTGGAGGCGGTCGAGGAACCAGAGCCGTTCCTGCGCGAAGGACACCGGTGCCGAAAAGGCCGTGCCGGTGTCCTGCGGGGAGTCGGTGCTCGATAGGCCGGCGTCGGTCATGATCGGACCCTGTTTCGTCTCTTTCTCAAGAGGTCGCGGCGCCGATGTCGGTCGACCGGACGCGCCGCGAACGGTCGAGACGCGGGATCGGCTGAAGGCGGGCGTCCGTGTCCACGTGCTGCGCGCCGCTGTCCAGATAGGCGGCCAGTTCCGCGATTGTGGGATGCTCGAAGATCGCCCGCAGCGGCACGACGAAACCGGTCGACTGCGCCAGGCGCGCCGACATCTGGATCGCTGTCATGGAATGGCCGCCGAGACTGAAGAACGAGCTGTGAATGCCGACAAAGGACAGGTCGAGCACCTGCCGCCAGACAGCGGCCAGCAACAGTTCGGTCGGCGTTGTCGGCGGTGTGCCCGGCGCGTCGCCGCCGTGCTCCGTCGCGGCCGGCGCGAGGCGCAAGGCGCTGCGGTCGATCTTGCCGTTCGGCAGATGCGGCAGGCTGTCGACGATCGTCAGCGGCTGCGGAACCAGGCTCCTCGGCAGCAGTTTCGCAAGCTCGGCGGCAAGCAACCTTGCGGACAGGCCCTCGTCCGGGGCGACCGTGACGAAGCCGGCGAGACGGTCCGTGCCGTCCGCCTCCGTCAAGACAGCCACCGCGGCCTCGCGCACGCCGGGACACGTCAGCAGCGCATGCTCGATCTCGGTGAGTTCGATCCGGTTGCCGTGAAACTTGACCTGATGGTCCGTGCGTCCGCGGAACTCGATGTGACCGTCGGCAAGAAACCGCGCGCGGTCTCCGGTCGCATAGATCCGGCTTCCCGGCGGCCCGAACGGGTCGGGCAAGAACCGCTGCGCGGTGAGGCCGGGGCGGCCGAGATAGCCCCGCGCAAGACAGGGTCCGCCGATATGCAGATGGCCGCTGACGCCGATCGGCACCGGCTCCAGCCGGTCGTCGAGGATATAGACCGCCGCGCCGTCGACCGGCCGGCCGATCGTTACCCGGTTGTCGGCGCCGATCTCGGTGAAGGTGGCGTAGGTCGTCGCCTCGGTCGGGCCGTAGAGGTTGAAGATGCGCGCGCCGGGCACCGCGACCCGCAAGACCGTCACCAGGCTTGGGTCGAGCGGCTCGCCGGCCAGGTTGATGGTTCCGGCCGATGTCGGCACCGCCCCGGCGGCGGCAAGTGCGCTCATCGACGAGGGCACCGTGTTGATCAGGGTCGGCGCCCCGGCGGCGGCCAGCGAGATGTCGTCGACGAGCACCACTGTCCCGCCCCGCATCAGGGGGAGGAAGATCTCGAAGACCGACAGGTCGAAGCAGACCGACGTCGCCGCGAGCATGCGCGCTGTCTCCCGCGCGGAATAGACGCGCGCCGCCCAGGCCAGCAGGCCGATGGCGCTGCCATGGCTGATCGCCACCGCTTTCGGATGGCCGGTCGACCCCGACGTGTAAAGGCAATAGGCCAGGGTCTGCGGGGCGATGCTGGTGCCGAGGTTGCCGGACGGCTGGCGCGCGAGGAGGCCCGGATCCGCGTCGATCAGGACGGTACGCCCGGAAAACGGCGGCAGGCTGGCGGCGTCCGCCTTGCGCGTCAGCACGATGCCGGCGTGCGAATCCTCCAGCATGTAGGACAGGCGTCTGGCCGGATAGCCGGCATCCAGCGGAACATAAGCGCCTCCGGCTTTCAGGACGGCCAGCAGGCCGATCACCAGATCCGCACCGCGTCCGAGGAGAATGCCGACCAGGCTTTCCGGCCCGACGCCCAGGCTCTGCAAATGGCGCGCGAGGCGGTTCGCCCGCTCGTTGAGGTCGCGGTAGCTGAGGGTCTCTGACCCGACCTCGACCGCAACGTCATTCGGCGTCCTGGCAACCTGGCGTTCGAACGCCTCATGCAGGCTCGCCGGCCCGCCGTCCGGCCGTGCCGTCCGGTTCCAGTCCACCAGGATCCGGTGCCGCTCCGGTTCGCTCAGCAGCGCCATGTCGCCGACCGGCCGGCCCGGATCGCGGACCAGCTCACGGCAGAGGTGGCGGACCTGGCCGGCCATCCGTTCGACCGTGGCGCGGTCGAAAAGGTCCGCCGCGTATTCGAGATCCGCCTTGAGCGCATCGCCGGTCTCGGTGACGAACATCGACAGGTCGAACTTGGCCGTCCGGTCCGGCACCTCGATCACCTCCGCCTCGAGCCCCGGCAACTCGACGTCCCGGTCACATTCGGCACCGAAGCCTCCCACCCGCCCCGTTGCCGCGGCCCGGGTCCTGGCATGGCTGCACCAGACCTGGAAGATCGGATGATGGGACGGGTCCCGGACAGGCTGAAGATCCTCCACCAGTTTCTCGAAGGGGTAGTCCCGGTGCCGGTCGGCCGCCAGGACATCGTCGCGCACGGCCGTCAGCAGGTCCGCGAACGGCATGTCGGCGCGGGTGGCGATCCGCATCGTCAGCGAGTTGACGAACAGGCCGATCAGGTCCTCCGTCTCCCGCCGCGTCCGGTTGCCGGAGGGATAGCCGATGCAGAAGTCGCCTTGCCGGCTGTATCGGAACAACAGGACGGCGAAGACGGCGGACATCAGCATGAACATCGTCGCGGCCTGGCTGTGCGCAAGGCTTCTCAGGTCCGCGGCCAGCGCCGCGTCGAACGTGAACGACACGCTGTCGCCGCGAAAGCTCGCCGTCGGCGGGCGCGGCCGGTCGCTGTCGAGCCGAAGCTCCTTGGGGATGTTCCGCAGGCGCTCCCTCCAGAAGCGTCTGTGGCCGTCGAGCACATCGCCGGTGAGCTGCGCGCGCTGCCACCGGGCGTAATCGCGGTACTGGATGGGCAAGTGCGGCAGGGGCGAAGGCTTGCCGGCGCGAAAAGCCATGTACAACGCGGCGAGTTCCCGCATGAGGATCTCGACGGACCAGCCGTCGAACACGATATGCGGGATCGTGACTTGCAGGACATGCTCCGTCCGCGCGACCTCGATCAGCAGCGCCCGCAAGAGCGGGCCTTCCGCGAGATCGAACGGCGTTCGCGCGTCCTCCGCCAGCAGGTCGAGGGCGGCCGAGCGGGCGTCGCCGGAGGTCGGCGGCGCCGTCACGGGAAGCTTCAACCCGCACTCCGTGGAAACGATCTGGATCGGCGGGCCGCCATCGTCGGCCGCGACGAAGCGGGTCCGCAGGCTCTCGTGCCGGCGCAGGATCTCCTTGAGCGCCAGCCGCAGGGCGTACCGATCCAGGCCTCCCTTCAAGCGCCAGGCGACAGCGATGTTGTAGAGCGACAGCCCCGGTGTGAACTGGTCGATGAACCACAGGCGTTCCTGGGCGAAGGATGCCGGAACCTCGTCGGCGGCCGGCGCCGGCCTCACGGGGGCGACGGGCGCGTCGTCCCGGCCATCGAGACGCGCGGCGAGCTGCCGGATCGTCGGCGCTTCGAAGATGTCGCGCAGGATCAGGCCGCGCTCCGGCTCCGTCCGCAGCCGGGCGATGATCCGCGACGCCAGAAGGGAGTATCCGCCAAGCGCGAAGAAATCGTCGTCGATGCCGACCCGTTCGACCTCCAGCACCTCGGCCCAGACGTCCGCGATGTGCTGCTCCGCCGCCGTTCGCGGTTCGCCGCCCTCCCCTTGGTCGGCGGGTGCCAGCGGCGCCAGGGCCGCCAGTCGCGCCCGGTCGATCTTGCCGTTTGCCGTCAACGGCAGCCGGTCGCGGATCTCGAAGGTATCGGGGATCATGTAGCCCGGCAGGCTTGCGGCCAGCTCGGCGCGCAGGAAAGCCGCATCGACGGCCTGTCCGCCGGCTGGGGCGACATGGGCGATCAGTTTCGTCGCCCCGGAGGGGCTCGTCCGGGGCAGGACGGCCGCCTGGGCGCCCCCGCCGATGCGATGCAGGCGGGCTTCGATCTCGCCGGGTTCGATCCGGTAACCGCGGATCTTGAGCTGCTGGTCGATCCGGCCGAGAAAATCCAGGCTGCCGTCCGCCCGGAACCGGCCCTTGTCGCCGGTGGCATACATGCGACTGCCCGGCGGGCCGAAGGGGTTGGGAACGAACCGTTCCGCGGTCAGGCCAGGGCGACCCCGGTAGCCGCGGGCAAGGCCCCGGCCGGCGAGGTGGATCTGTCCCGGCGCGCCCGGAGGGACCGGTTCGTCGTCATCGTCCAGCAGATAGGCTTGCGTGCCGGCGATCGGCCGGCCGATGCCGACATCGGCCAAAGGATCGGAGCGGACATGACACCAGGTGCTGTAGGTGGTGTCTTCCGTCGGACCGTAGAGATTGAGCACCCGCGCCCGGGGCGCGGCGGCATACAGCGCCTCGACCAGACCGCGCGGCAGCGGCTCGCCGGCAAGGTTGATCGTCCGCACCCCCGCCGGGATGGCGTTCCGCTCGAGCAGCGCCCGCGCCGCCGAGGGAACCGTGTTGAGCAGCGTCGGCTCCACCGCCGGCGGCGTGTCGGCGAGGGACAGGGAATCTTCGACCAACACGATGGTGCCGCCGGCGGTCAGCGGCAGGAACAGCTCGAACACGGAGAGGTCGAAAGACAGCGAGGTCGCCGCCAGGGTGTGGCGGGTGTCCTCGCGGCCGAAGACCGTGCCGGCCCAGGCCAGCAGGGCGGCGGCGCTGCGATGCTCGACCATGACGCCCTTCGGCAGGCCGGTCGAGCCCGACGTGTACAGGACATAGGCGAGATCGGACGGGCGCGGCGGATCGCCCGGCGGATCGGGCGCGAACCGCGCGATCCGCTCGCGATCCCGGTCGAGGCAGACGGTGCGGACCCCGGCCATGCCGAGCGACAGCAGGCGCTCCCCGCGCCCCAGGACGACCCGCGCGGAGCACTCGGCGATCATGTGGTGCAACCGGTCCGCCGGGTAGTCCGGGTCGAGCGGAAGATATGCCGCCCCGGCCTTCAGGATGCCGAGGAGAGCGGCGACCATGTCCGCCGACCGGGGCATGGAGATCCCGACGACATCCTCGCGGCCGATCCCCATCGACCGCAGACAGCGGGCCACCCGGTTCGACAGGCGCTCCAGTGCGGCATGGCTCAAAACGGTGTCGCGATGGAGGACGGCCACGGCCTCGCCGGAGGCGGGCGAGGCGATCATCGCGGTCAGCGTCCCGTCGGCGGCCGCGGCCGCAGTGGCGGCGGTGTCCGCCCCGGCCGCCGGGGCGTCGCGGCGCGCGCGTCCCCCCGGCAGCGGCAGGTCGCCGATCCGAACGCCCGGCTCGTCCGCGATCGCCGCCGCGATGCGCTCGAAATCGGCCGCCGCGCGCGTGATCGTCGGGCGGTCGAAAAGCGCCGTGTCGTAGTGGAAACCGCCATGCAGCCGGCCTCCCTCCAGGGTCATGGTCAGGCCGAGATCGAACAGGGCGGTGGTCAGCTCCGTCATCTCGCGTTCGGTTTCGAGGCCAGGCAACGACAGGTGCCCGCCAGCCCCGCTCTCGAACGCGAACAGGGTCTGGAACAGGGGAGAGGCCGTGCGTCGGACGGTCGGCCCAAGCTCGGCAACGAGCCGGTCGAACGGCAGCTCGCGGTTCTGATAGGCCTCCAGCACACGGCGCCCGGTCTTCTCAAGGAAATCGGCGACGGTGACATCGGCGCGGGGCCGCGCCCGCATGACCAGGGTGTTCAGGAAATTGCCGATCAGATGCTCCGTGCCCCGCCCGCGATAGGCGGCGACGGGCGTGCCGACGCACAGGTCGGACTGTCCGCTCCAGCGGGCGAGGAAGATCTGATAGGTCGCCAGCACCAGCATGAACGGCGTCAGGTTGGCGCGGCGGGCGGTTTCCAGCATCCGGCCGGTGAGCCGCTCGGACCAGGCGAACTCGACGAGCCCGCCGGCAAGGCTCGGCAGCCCGCGTCGCGGCCGGTCCACCGGCAGGCGCAGGCCCTCGGGGGCATCCTCCAGGCGCCGCCGCCAATAGGCGAGCTGGGCGTCCAGTTCCCCTGTCTCAAGCTGCCGGCGCTGGGCGAGAGCGATGTCGGCATATTGCAGCGCCAAGGGCGGACGCCGGGGCACCCGGCCATCACGCCGCGCGGCGTAGAAGTCGCCAAGGTCGTCCGCCAGCACCGCGAAAGACGCCTCGTCGCCAGCGATATGGTGCAGGACGATGACCAGGACATGCTCGTCGGCGCCCCGCCGGACCAGCCGCACCCGGAACGGGCTTTTCGCCTCCAATGGGAAGGGCTGTTCCGCACCGTCCTGAACAAACCGCCTTGCGTCGGCGGGATCGGCCCTGGAGAAATCCGCAAGCGCGATATCGAGCGCGCCCGGATCGAGAATGTCCTGCCGTGGCAGGCCTTCGGCGGCGGGATAGCGCGTCCGCAGGATCTCGTGCCGGGCTTCCAGGTCGGCAAACGCACCCATGAGCGCCGGAACGTCGAGCGCGCCGCGCAGGCGCAGAACGAGCGGCAGGTTATAGGCGGCGGTGCCGGGATGGATGTGCTCGATAAGCCACAGACCTTCCTGTGCCGAACTCAGCGGCAGGACGGACGGGCGGCGCGCGGCGGCCGGCGGACTGTCGGCCCGGTCCAGATGCGCGATGATTTCGGACTTGCGCCGCCGGAGTTCCGCAAGCGTGTCGCCGTCCAGTCCATCGGGCGGGCGGTACCGCAACCGGCCGTCGCGCACCCAAAGCTGGATGCCGGCTGCCCGGATCTCGGCCAGAACGTCTTGCAGATCGCGCATACGGCCTCCTTTCAGATCTCCAGGCCGACAAGGCGCGTGTCGACGATCCGCTGTATGGCCGCGGCGAGCACGGGAGCCTTGTCCGCCTCGACCATGGTGAAATGCGTGCCGTCGACCGTGTGCGGGGCCAGCGAGCGGAAGACCTGTCGCCAGCCCTCGGACCTGAATTGGTGCTGGACGGAGACGGGGTCCGAATCGGCGCGGTCGAACGGCTCGGCCGCGCCGAGATAATCCGCATCAATGGCAAGCGGCCGGGGCTCATAGCGATCGAACGCCCGAAAGTCGCGCTGAATGAGCTGGTCGAGCTCCGCCAGAAGGGCCGCATCCGGGGCCTGATGCGGCTCCGCGTTGCGGCGCGGAATGTCCAGTCCGTCGAGAAGCGACCGCATCTGCAGGGCCTGCGGCGCGCTCAGCAGCTTCGGCGGCGTCCAGGTGTCGAGCAGCAGCAAGGCGGCAATGTCCACGGTCCGCGCGATCCACTCCCGCGCCATTTCCAGGGCGATGCACCCGCCCATCGACCAGCCCGCAAGGATCACCGGGCTCACCCCCCGCACGGCATCGACTTCGGCGACATAGCGCGTGGCGAGGGCCTCGATCGTGCAGGTCGCAGGGTCGGTGCCGATGCCGGGTGCCTGCAGGCCCCAGCAGGACAGATCGGTGCCCATCCGTTTCGCAACCTCGACGAACGGCATCACCGAACCGCCGGCGCCATGCACGAACACGAGCAGCGGCCGGCCCGGCCGAACGGCGAGCGGCACGAGGCACGAGACGCCGCGCGCGCCGGTTTCCAGCCGCGCGGCCAGGTCTCGAACGCTCGGGCAGGCAAAAACGTCGGCCACCGACGGCCGCAGGTTCAGCTCGGTGTCGCAGGCGTCGATCAGCTTGAAGATCAGCAGCGAATGGCCGCCGAGATCGAAGAAGCTGTCGGTCGCCCCGATGTCGGTCTGCCCGAGGAGGTCCTGGTAGATCCGCAGGAGACGCTCTTCCAGGGGCGTTTCCGGTGCCGCCCGCTCCCGGCTGTCGCACCGGGGCGCGGTCCACTCGAGAGCCGCGAGGGCCTGGGCATCGACCTTTCCGTTCACGTTGGTCGGGAGTTCGCCGAGGATGACGATGGCCGGCGGAACCATATGGCGGGGCAACAGACGGCGCGCATGGGCAAGCAGGACGTCCGGCGTCGCCTGCGCCCTCTCCCTCAGCGTCACGAAAGCCGGGATCCGGGGTCCGGTTCGCGGATCGTTGCGCACCAGGACATGGCACTGCGCCACGGCCGCGTGCTCGCACAACACCGCTTCGATCTCAGCCAGTTCGACCCGCATGCCGCGCAGCTTGACCTGCCGGTCGATGCGTCCGAGATGTTCGAGAGTGCCGTCGCCGCGCCGCCGGCACAGGTCTCCGGTGCGGTACATGCGCTGCCCCGGCGGCCCGAACGGATCGGGCAGGAACCGCTCGGCGGTCAGGCCCGGCCGGCGGTGATACCCGAGCGCAAGACCGACCTCGCCGCCGATGTAAAGCTCGCCGGGCACGCCGAGCGGGCACAGGCGCCCCGACGGATCGAGCACGTAGCAGGTGAAATTCGCCGCCGGATGACCAAGCGGCACATAGTCGGTCCCCGACGTATTGGGCAGGGGACAGTCCGTCACGGTTCCGCATTCGGTCGGCCCGAAGCAGTTGACGAGCAGGGCCTGCGGCAGTTTTTCGTAGAAGCGGTCGCGCAGACGGGGGCTGACCGGGGCGCCGCCGCACAGGACGCAGGCGAGGCTGCGGCAGGATCCGTCCGGCAGGACGTCCAGCATCAGTTCCAGCATGCCCGGCACCAGGAAGATCTGCGTGACGGCGTGTTGGTCGATCAGCGCGACCAGCCGCTTCGGGTCGCAGTTTTCGCCGGGCTTCGGAACCACCAGCCGGGCGCCGAAATAGAGCGTCCAGAAGATCTCCCAGATCGAGACGTCAAACCCGTAGGAGGTCTTGAACAGGTTCGCCCCGCCCGAGGTCAGCGGATAGCGCCCGTGCAGCCACAGGATTTCGGCCAGCGCCGCTTCGACCGAATAGACCACCCCCTTCGGCCGTCCGGTGGAGCCGGAGGTGAACAGGATATGGACCGGCCGTCCCGCCGGCGCCATGCATGGCGGATCGTCGGGGGGCCAGTCGTTAGGGGACCAGTCGTCGGGGGCCTCGGTGCCGCCGACGACGTGAACCGCGCAGGAGGCCGAGGCGACGAGCGGTGCGGTCGCGCTGTCGGCCAGCACCAGCAGCGGCGCGGTGTCCTCCAGCAGGACGCGGATCCGTTCGCCGGGCAGAGCGGGATCGAGCGGGACATAGGCGGCTCCGGTCTTTGCGACGGCCAGGAGCGCCATGACCAGATCGAAGCCGACAGTCATGCACACGGCAATGTAGCAGCCGGGGCCGGCGCCTTTGGCGAGAAGATGCCAGGCGAGCCTGTTGGCAGCGGCATTCAGCTCGCCATAGGTCTGCTGGCCGCGCTCGCCGACCAGCGCGACGGCATCCGGCGAGCGCCGGACCTGCTCTTCGAACGGTTGCGCCAGGGTGCGGTAGGGACTGCCGGGCCGCATGTAGGGCTCGAACGCGTGAAGGAGATGCGCCTCGTCCCGCGCGGACAGCAGCGGCGCGTCCAGGATGGGCAGATCGGGATCCCGCGCGAAGGCGGCCGCGAGCCGCGCGAACATCGACACGAAGCGCTCCGCCGTCGCCCTGTCGAAGAGATCGGCCGAATATTCCAGAGATCCGACCATTCCCCCGTCGCGCTCGTCCAGGAACAGCGACAGGTCCCATTTCGCGGCCTCGGAATCGGCGAAGGCCGCGGCGGTGTCCAGCCTGCCGTCAGGGGTGGCCGGCAGGCCGCCGACGCTGAACATGGTCTGGAACAGGGGGCTGATGCTTGCATCCCTCGGCAGGTTCAGCGCCGCGACAACGGACCCGAAGGGAACCGTGCCGTTGTCGTGCGCTTCCAGAACGGTGGTTCGCACCTGGCGCAGGAGGCTGCGGAAACGCGGATTGCCGGCAAGATCGCTGCGCAGCACCACCGTATTGACGAACATGCCGACCATTGTCTCGACAGCGGGATGATCGCGCCCGGACAGCGCGGTTCCGACCAGCATGTCGGTCGCGCCCGACACGCGCCGCAGGAACGTCTTGTAGACCGCCGCCAGGACAACGAAGAGGGTGGTGTTTTCCGCCTCGGCCAGCGCCTTCAGCGGCCGCAGGCCCTCGGGGGCGATCCGGCAGGGAACCACATGGCCGCGTCGGCTGGGCACGGGGGGACGCGGACGGTCGGAGGGAAGATCGAGGACCGGAACCTCGCCGCGCAGCTTGGTCCGCCAATAGGACAGTTGCTCCTTGGGATCCGCCCCGTCGGCCCGCCGGCCCGCATGGGCGGCATAGTCGATGAAGCGGACGGCCGGTGCGGGGCCGGGCGCGTCGCCGGCCAGAAGCGTCAGCAGGTCGCCATACAGCGTTTCCAGCGAATGGCCGTCGACGGCGATATGGTGAAACACCAGGAAGGCGACGGCCGCCCCGCCCGGCATGCGCACCACGTCCATGCGGTAGAGCGGTGCCGTCGCCAGGTCGAACGGTTCCCGGTAGCACCTGTTGCCGATGACCTCGATCCTCGCTTCGGCCTCGCCGGGAGACAGCATGCCCGCGTCGTGCCAGCGCAACGGGCAGGGGACGTCCTCGCACAGTTCCTGCAGCGGTTCCCCGTCCTTTTCGTAGATCCGCAGGCGCAGGGCATCGTGACGCTGCATCAGGTTGCGCAGCGCCTCCCGCACGGCCTCGTCCGACGGACAGGAGGGCAGCCGGAGGATGCCGATCTGATTGTATTCCGGACTGTCCGGAAAAATACGGCTCTGGAACCAGACGCCGGACTGGTTGGGCAACAGCGGAATGTCGCGAACGGTGTCGCTGCGCGGGATCTCCGCCGCCGCCGGGGGGGCGCCAATGTCCCGATGCGTCATCAAACGCTCGAGCAATTGCCGCTGCGCGGGACCCAGGTCGGCGCGTCCGGCTCCCGCTTCGCTCATGACCGCAAGCCTTCGAGCATCTGCCGTGCCTCGTCCTCGGACAGGGCGGCCACCCGATCGATCAGCCCGGCCTCCACCAGCCTCGCCAGCCCTTCGACGGTCGGCTCGGCGAAGAAATCGCGTACCGAGATGCGCACCGCGAACCGGGTTTTCAGTCGGGCGATCACCTGGATGGCGGTGAGCGAATTGCCGCCGATGGAAAAGAAGGTATCCCGCCGGCCAACGCCGGGCAGGTTCAGAACCTCGCGCCAGACGGCTGCGATCTCGCATTCCAGCGGCGATGCGGGCGGCGCCGAGCCGCCGCGGGAGGCGAAATGATCCGGACCGGGCGGCGGCAGCGACAGGCGGTCGAGCTTGCCGCTCGCCGTCAGCGGCAGCCGGTCGAGCACGACATAGGCCGCCGGCAGCATGTAGCTGGGCAACAGGAACTCGGCCTGCGCCCCGAGCCCCGCAGGGGTCAGGCCGTCGCCCTGGACATAGGCGATCAACTGATCGGATCCGGACGCGTCCTGCCGGGCGATAACAGCGCAGGCAGCGACCCCGCGCAAGCCGCGCAGCACCTGCTCCACTTCCGCGATCTCGACCCGGCAGCCGCGGATCTTGACCTGCTCGTCGAGCCGGCCGAGATACTCCAGCGCTCCTGTCGATGTGACGCGTCCCAGATCGCCGGTGCGATAAAGCCGCTCCCCCGGTTCGATCGGCCAGGGGTGGGGAACGAATTTCTCGGCGGTCAGGCCCGCGCGCGCCCGATAGCCGCGCGCCAGTCCGCCGACGCCCGCGACGCAGATCTCGCCGGGCATGCCCGGTTCCACCGGCTGCAGCGACCGGTCCAGCAGAAAGACCCGGTAGAGCCCGATCTGGCGGCCGATCGGCGCCCACAGCCGGTAGCTGCGCGCGTCGTCCTGCCAGTAGGCCACTTCGGACGTTTCGGTCTGGCCATAGCAGTTGTGCAGCGGGATCGGGACCCGCGCCCGGTAGCGCGCGAGCAGGTCCGCCGACAGGCCCTCGCCGGACACCTGCACCCATTTCAGGTCGGGAGCCTCGTCCCAGCCGCCGGCGCTCAGGACCGCATCCAGCATGGACGGCACGAAATGGGCAAAGACCGTGCCGGGCCGGGCCAGCAGCGCGCGGATGTGATCGACATCGGCTTCGCCGCCCGGATCGGCGGCAAGGACAGTCGCTCCGGACATCAGGGGACCGAAGATCTCCCAGATCGCCACGTCGAACACCAGCGGCGTCTTGTGCAGGACCCGGTCGCCCTCCTGAAGCGGATAGCGGTCCCGAAGCCATGCGATGCGGCCCATGACGCATCGATGGTCGAGCAGGACGCCTTTCGGCTCGCCGGTGGAGCCGGAGGTGTAATAGGCGCAGGCAAGGTGATCGGGACGGGCGGGAACGCTGCCGCGCGTCGCACCGACCGCGGGATCGAGCCGGTCTTCGCTCCACAGGCGCAGGCCCGGCAGGGCCAGCCGGTCCCGGTTCGCGGCATCGACGATCAGATGTGAGACGCCGGCGTCGAGGAGGATTTTCCGCGTGCGGGCGAGCGGATAGCCGGGCGACAGCGGCACGAACCCGGCCCCGGCCTTCAGCACGCCGAGAAGAGCGACGATCAGCGCGAGCGAACGGTCCTGGCAGACGCCGACCAGGTCTTCCGGGCCGATACCGGCAGCCGCGAGGGCATTCGCCACACGGTTGGCGCGCGCGTCCAGCTCGCCATAGGTGATCCGCTCCGACAGGGTTTCCGCCGCGATGGCATCGGGCGTGCGGTCGGCCTGCTCTTCGATGTAGCGGTGGATCGGGCGCAGGTCCGGATAGACCGCGTGGTCCGCATTGATGGCGCGAAGGCGCGCGTCCCGCTCCGCACCGGTGCTCAGCGCCAGCGCGTCCAGCGGGCGGTCGGGCGCGCGCGTCGCCGCCCGCAACAGGCCGAGGAAATGCGCCCGCAGGAGGCCGGCCTCCGCCGCGTCCAGCGCGCCGGCCGCATATTCGAGCTCTCCCTGAACGGTACCGTCGGCGAGGCGCAGCATGCAGGAGAGGTCGACCTTCGCCGTTCCGGTATGGACGAGCACCTCCTCCAGCCGGGCGCCGGGCGGAGCGAAGCCGAAATCCGCCGGCGTCGACTGCATGACGAACATCGCCTGGAACAGCGGATTGCGGCTGGAGCGGCCGGGCAGGTCGAGAAGGTCGACGATCTCGTCGAACGGCAGGTCCTGATGCGCCAGCGCTTCGGCCATGCGCCCGGCGACATGCGCCACCAGATCGCCGAACGAGCGCTGCCGGCCGGCATCGACGACGATCGGAAGCGTGTTGGCGAAATAGCCGACCGTGGCCTGGTCGGCGGGCGACATGCGGCAGGCGGCGGGGACACCGATCACGATCCGGTCCTGAAGGGTCCACCGGTGCAAGGTGGCGGCGAAGGCCGACAGCAGGACGACGGGAACCGTGGTTCCGTGGCCGGCCGCGGCGGCCTCCACCTGCGCCGCCAGGGCCTCGTCCATCGACAGGTCCGCGACGCCGCCGGCATCGGAGGGGTCGCGGCGGGTGCTGGCGCCGTGGTTCAGCGCAAGCACCGGGAGATCGCCGGCAAGCTGCCGCCTCCAGTAGTTCCGGTGGTCTTCGAAGGCGGGCGAGGCGCGCAAGGCCTCGAACCGTGCCACATGGTCCGCGAATTGCGGGGCGGCGGGTCCGGCGGTCTCCCCCGTCCACGCCGCCTGCAGGTCGCGCAGCAGCAGGCCGTGCGACCAGGCATCGCACACCGCATGGTGGATGTTGAGCACCCACAGCCACGCCTCCGGCGCGTAGCGGATGCACAGCGATCGCATGAGCGGCGGCGTTCCCAGATCGAAGGGCAGGCGGACCTCCGCCTCGGCCATCGCCATCGCCGCGTCCCAGCCGGCCGCCTCAAGCACCTTGCTCGCAATCTCCAGCGGCGGCGCGATCTCCTGCATCAGGTGGCCGTCCCGCATGACCAGCGCCGTTCGCAAGGCCTCGTGGCGGGCCGTCAGCGCGGTGAGGGCGCGGTCGAGATCGGCGATCGCGAACGCGCCGCGCACCCGGAAGCCGAGCGGCACGGAATAGGCCGGCGAGCCCTTCGCGTAGTCTGACAGGAACCACAGGCGCCGCTGTCCGTTCGACGCCGGGGCGAGGTTGGTTCGGAGCGCCGCCGCGTCGGGCACCTCGGCGAGTCGGGTGTCCGTCGCCGCCCGCCGCGCGTCGACCGCCGCCGCAAGGCCGCGCGGCGTCGGCCGGGCGAACAGGTCGGAAAGGGAGAGGTCGACCGCAAGGTCGGCGCGCAAGCGCCCGATGAGCTGCACGGCCTTGAGCGAATCGCCGCCACTGAGGAAAAAGTCGTCGTCATCGCTCCCCGGAGGCAGGCCGAGGACGTTTGCCCATTGGCGGGCGATCACCGCATGCGGCGGTTCGTCAGCTTCAGGCCGATCCTGGAGGCTGTCCGGATGCGGCAGGCGCTTGCGGTCGAGCTTGCCGCTGACCGCCCCCCGGGGCAGGGCATCGAGCACGATCAGTTCGGCCGGGATCATGATCTGCGGCAGCCAGTCGCGCAGTTGCGCCCGCACCTTGTCCGGGTCCGGCGCCTCGCCGACCAGATATCCGACCAGCAGCGGATCGGCGGAGGTGGGGTCGTGCAGCGCCGCGGCCGCTTCGCGAACCCCGTCGCACCTGACAAGGCAGCTTTCGATGGCACCCAGCTCCACCCGGTGCCCGAGGATCTTGACCTGCTCGTCCCGGCGGCCGCGGAAATGCAGGACGCCGTCGGCGGATCGCAGCCCATGGTCGCCCGTCCGGTACATGCGGCTGCCCGGCGGTCCCCACGGATCGGGGCGGAAGGCCTCGGCCGTCAGCGCCGGCCGCTTGACATAGCCGCGCGCGGGCGGCACTCCGCCGATCCAGATCTCCCCCACCGTGTCGTCGCCGACGGGGTCCATGCGCTCGTCCAGCAGATGGATCGCCGCGCCGTCGATCGGATGGCCGATCGGCACGATGTCGTCGTCGACCATCGCAGGCGGGCGATAGGTGGCGCAGGTGATCGTCGCTTCGGTCGGACCGTAGTCGATCACCCAGTCGACATCGTGGGTCCAGCCCAGCGCCCGCCACTGGCGCAGCTTTTCGCCGAAGGCCGTCTCCCCGCCAGTGAAGACGAGGCGCAGGTCGCGCGGCTTGTCGCGCGGCCCGCACCCATTCTCCAGTCCGGCGGTTTCGCTGTCGACCCAGCGATGCCAGAGCGAGGAGGCCATGCTGGCGACGCTGATCCGATAGGCGTCGAGCGCCTCGCGAAGCGCGGGGCCGGGCATCGGCACCTTGCCCGGCAGCACGACGGTCGCACCGGCGATCCAGGCCGGCAGCAGTTCCTCCAGCGCCGCGTCGATCGACAGCGGCGTCATGTGAAGAAACCGGTCGGCCGGCCGCAGGTGAAGATGGCCGCACATGAAACGGGCATGGCTCAGCAGCGAGCGGTGACTGACCGCGACACCTTTCGGCACCCCCGTCGTCCCGGAGGTGTAGATGCAATAGGCGAGGGCGTCGGGCCCGGCCAACGGCTCCGGATCGGCGTCCGGCCAGTCCGCAAGGGTCTCGTCGCCAACCAGCATCAGCGGCACGTCCATGTCCGAGAGCATGTCCGCGAAAGCGGCTCCTCCGGCGGCATCCGCGAGCAGCAGCAGGGCGCCGGTTTCGGCAAGAACGTGACGGGTCCGGCTGGCCGGGTGCCCCGGCTCGATCGGAACGAAGGCGCCGCCCGCTTTCCAGATGCCGAGGACGGCAAGGAGCGTCCAGGCCGACCGGCCGGCGCTGACAGCGACCACCACGTCCGGCCCGGCGCCCATGGACCGCAAACAATGAGCCAGCCGGTTGGCCGCGCGGTTCATCTCGTCGAACGTCAGACTGGCCTCGTCGGTCACGAGCGCGGTCGCGTCCGGCGTGGCTGCCGCTCTCCATTCGAACCAGCCCGCAAACGAGCCCCCCTTCGCACCTCCGGGGCCTGCGAGACGGGGGTCGGAACGAGCCTCATCTTCCAAATCGAGCACGGGGTCCCAATCGAGCACGGACGTCGCTCCAATTCGCGGCTTGCGCGCCACGCGTGTCTCAGAGCCTGCAGGACAATCATGTTAGATCGACACTCTCAAGTTGTGAACCCGAATCCGGAACCGGACGCGGACAACATGAAAGGTTGCCGTTTTCCCTTGCGGCACGTTTTGCCAGAAAGGCCTCCTCTTCTCCGCTCCGCAAAAGCACAAACCTGATCCCGGCGACCGGTTTCGCACCGGGATGTCGGTGAAAACCAGCGCTTTTCATATGAAACCCGTCTTACCGAACGCCAAAACCGTCGCCGGCGCCTTCGCGGCGAGGGAACTGATTTTTGCCTGGGACTTTGTCTTGCAAGGTGATAGCGTTTCCTTGCACGCCAGTGTTTCGCAGGAGGGGTTTTCTTGACGTCTGCGAAGGTTGCCGAAGAGTTTTTTGACTTTGTGGGCCTGGGTTTCGGGCCTTCCAACCTTTCCTTTGCCGTCGCGGCCCGCGAACTCGCGCCTCATCTCGACGGAGTTTTTCTGGAGCGCAACCCAGAGTTTTGCTGGCACGCGAACATGATGTTCGACCGCTCCAACGTGCAGATTTCCTTTCTCAAGGATCTCGTCACCTTGAGGAATCCCTCGAGCCCCTTCAGTTTCCTGAACTACGTCCGCGATTGCGGCCGTCTGGAGCGGTTCGTCAATCTGCGCAGCTTTCACCCGACCCGGGAGGAGTATCAGGACTACCTGTGCTGGGCGGCCGAGCGGTGCGGGGCGGATGTGCGCTACGGGACGAGGGTCGTGTCGGTAAGGCCGGGGCCCGGCTCGGCGCCGGACCATTTCGAAATCCGCGCGCAGGCGGCCGGCAGCGGGGCGCCCAGCCGGTTCCTGGCGCGCAACATCGTCATCGCGACCGGCGGCGCGCCGCGGATCCCGGCCGGATGCGAGATCGGCGGGCGGATCCTGCATGCCGGCGAGGTGCTGTCCCGTCTCGGCGACACGGCCCCGGATCCGGAGGCGCCGCTGCGCTTCGTCGTCGTCGGCGACGGACAAAGCAGCGGCGAAGTCGTGCTCGCGCTGCTGCAGACCTATCGCAGGGCGGAGGTGCAGGTGTGCGTCTCGGGATACTCGCTGCGCCCGGCCGACAGTTCGGTCTTCCTGAACGAGGTCTACGGGTCGTCCGAACTCGACACATTTTACGGGGCCGACGAAGCGCGCCGGCACGCCATCCTGCGGGACGTCCGCAACGCGAATTACGGCGTCGTCGATCCCGACCTGCTGGAGGAGATCTATCGGATCGCCTATGCGTCGGAGGTGCGCGGCCGGACCCGGTTGCAGATCCGCCCGTTCACGCGGCTGACGGCCGCGCGCGAGGACGGCGAGCAGGTGCGGCTGACCCTTGTCGACAGGGTGTCCGGTCAGGCCGCCGACATGACCTGCGATGTCCTCGTGCTGGCGACCGGCTTCAAACGCCGTCTCGATCCGGAGGTTTTCGGCCCGGTGCTGCGTCTGCTCAAGCAGCGCGAAGACGGCGGCGTCGCGGTGTCGCGGCACTATCGCGCCCTCGCCCGCGAGGCGCTGTCCTGCGGCGTCTATCTGCAGGGATTCAACGAAGCCAGCCACGGGCCTGGCGATACGCTGCTGTCGCTGCTGCCGTTCCGCTCCGCCGAGATCGTCGAGGACATCCTCGCCCACCGGCCGGCGGAGCCGTTGCCGCGTCCGGCGGTGGCCGAGCCGGCCTATCCGCCGCGCCGTCATGTCGACCATGACGAAGACCGGCAATTCGCCCTTATCGAGCGCAATCCCTTCGCGACCCTGATATCGGCACGGGACAGGGACGATGCGCTGGTGACCCAGTTGCCGCTGATCCTCGACCGGCGGCGCGGGACCAGAGGCATTCTCTTCGGTCACATGGACCGCTCCAACCCCCAGGCCGCGCTGCTGGAAGGCCGAAAGGTGCTGGCCGTCTTTCACGGCCCGGACTGCTACATCTCGCCTCACGTCTACGGGTCGCATCAACTTCCGACCTGGAACTCGATTTCGGTTCAGGTGCGGGGACGGGTTCGGCCGATCGAAGACAGAGACACGCTGGTCCGGGGCCTGCAGAGCATTTGCGAGCGGGCCGATCCGGGGGATGCAAGCTACCGGCTGGCCGCCGACGACCCGCGGATAGACCAGCTCATCGATTTCATCGTCGGCTTCGAAATCGAGATCGACCACATGATCGGCCGCTTCAAGCTGTCCCAGGACAGGGACGCGGCCGACCGACAGCGCGCGGTGTCCGAAATGCTGCGCCACGCCCGCGCCCGCGACCGCGACCTGATCGAGAAGATCGCCGGTATGGACCTGTCCTTGGCGCCCCGGTCGGCCGGCATGCAGCAACCGATGCCTTCGATGGGCCAATTTCCAGGGAGGGAGCAATGACCGCGACAGACGATGACGCCGAAAGCGACGAGCAGTACTACATCGTGCGCAACCACGAGGAGCAGTATTCCATCTGGGTTGTCGGACGCCCGGTCCCGGCTGGATGGGAAACGGTCGGAGAGCCGGGGACCAAGTCCGACTGCCTGGCGAGGATCGAGACGCTGTGGACGGACATGCGCCCGGCAAGCCTGCGCCGGGCCATGGACGGCGCCTGAGCCCGCCTGCCGACCGCAGGTTCACGACAAGGAGAGCCTCGACATGCAATTCGTGAGCGCCGCACAGTTTTGCGGCCGTCCGATCGGCGGGATGTCGCGGCACTTCGAGCCGCTTCTGGAAACGCCGGCGGACGCCGGCACGGACGAGTTGCGCGCCGTCTTCGGCACCCATGGCTATGTGTTTGTGCGCGGGCTGCTGCCCCCGGATCTGGTGCGCCGCGCCAGGGAGGACATCCTGAGCGTTCACGCCATCATGGGCGAGGTCGACGACCGCTATCCACTTGCGGAGGGCCGGGCCTCGCACCGCTCCAACAGGGCCGACATCAACGTTCGCGCGGCGCGGCGCGCGATCCTGCGCAGCGATGCCCTTCAGCAGGTCGTCCGGTCCGAGCGGATCGGCCAGGTGATCGGCGCCCTGCTGGACGGACCCGTCCGGCCCTGGGACTTCATTTGGCCCCGGGTGATGGGCAAGGGAAGCGGCAGCGGACTGCATCAGGACGCCCCCTTCCTGCGCGGACCGGCCCCGGAGGCGGTCATGTCCGTCTGGACCCCGCTCGGCGACATCGATCCGCACCAGGGCGGGCTGGTTCTGCTCGACGGCTCGCAGGACTGCCAGCTCTACAGGACCGAATACGGCGTTCTCGACGCCGATGCCGACGCGAATTTCGGCTGGTATGCCGACCGTCTCGACGGGATCCGGCAGGACGCTTGCGGACCCTGGCGGACGACGTCGTACCGGATGGGCGACGTCGTCATCTTCGGCCTGTTCATGCTGCATGGGGCGCTGGACAACACCACGGACTTCCTGCGTGTCTCGGTGGATTCCCGCTGGCAGCGATCGGACGCCGTCGTCGATCCGCGCTGGATCGGGCCCGCGGCGGTCGGCCGCCATCCGGACCGGATCTTCCTGCCGGGCGTGTTCGTCGACGACACGTTGAACGAGGGCCTGCGATCCGAATTCCACTGGATCGGCAGCGACGGTCGCCCGGTGGACGCGCCGGATCGGGACAGGTGACGCCACGCGGCGCAGGTGGGATGACATGCAAGAGACGACGACCGACACATCGATGGACAGGCTTGTGCGCCAGATCGCCCAAATCGGCGAGGTCGACCTGGGTGAGGTCGCCCGCGCCGCCCGCGAACTGGCCGGAACCGATGCGGGCTACCGGAGCCAGTATGTCGGCTTCAACGACGGCCACTGGCACTCGGCGGTGCTGGTCAATCCGTCCGGGCGGCACGACGACCACCTCATCAGCGACGGAACCGGCCGACCCACCGAACTCGCCGCGCATCTGCCGGGCGCCATGCAGATCATCAACGACCTAGCGGCGCGGTTCGGTCTCAACGTCTGTTGGGCCCGGCTCGCCCTGATGGAGTCGGGCGCGCGCGTGTGGGAGCACCGGGACTTCCTGGAACTGCAACAGCAGGACAAGGTCCGGCTGCACGTGCCGCTGATCACCAACGACCGGGCCACGCTGCATTTCGCCGAAGGCGCCGTGCACCTGGCTCCGGGATTCGTCTGGCATCTGGCGACCGACATTCCCCATGGCGCCAGCAACGACGGCCCGGACCGGGTGCATCTGATCATCGACTGCGACGATGCAGAGGGGTTTCACGCCCGCGTCGGCCGGCGGCGGCTCGACCCCTCGCTGGCGACGCTGTTCCCGGTGCTCGACGACGTGTCGCTGGAGGCCATCGAGGCCCGCTTCCGCAAGACCGTGGCGGCGGGGGATGCGGCCGCAGCGGAGCGGGACGTCCTGTCGCTGTTCGGCAGTTGGGATCTGCGGCACCGCACCACGTTCGGGCTGCTGGCGCGGTTTTTCGACGCGCTGGGGCAGCGGGAAAAGGCCGACCACTGGCGGACCGAAGAGAAGGACAAGCTGTACGAACGGGTCTATTGACCGGGCCGGCGGCGGTCCTCAGACGGCCGCGTCGACGAGTTCCGCGAACTTGCGCGTATCGACAAGCCGTTCGAGCCTGTCGAACCGCTCGCTCGCCGCATGGCGCCCGACCGCCGCCATATGCGCCCGCCAGGAAAACCGGCCGGGTTCGCCAGTGCCGAGCGCGGCGTTCACCCGCCTCTGCCGCGCTGTCAGATAGCCGGCATACTGGACGGCGAGATCCGCGGCCCGGCGCGCCGCCGCCCTTGCCTCGGGCGTATCCGTCTTCATCAGCGGAAGGAGCCGGTCGAGCGGGATCCGGCCGGCTCCCTCGCCCGGCGGCGCGAGCCGCAAGCCCGATTGCCGGTTGAGCGATTGCAGGGACTGGTGGGACAGGTTGTCCGATCCCGGATCGGTCAATCCGAGGACATCGTCCAGATACGCATCGAACACCCATTTCGCCATTTGCGCCTGGGTCGTCAGTTCGCAGTAGTGAAGGGCCGCCTGGGGCGCTGCCCCCGCCAGTCGGCTCGCGTCCGGCGGCGCCCCGGCCCCCGTCTTGCGACCGCTGATGGCGCGGTCGACGAAAGCCCGGATCATCGCCGGCGAGCCGGCGCAGACCCTGCCCTCGTTCAGATAGATGCCGCGCTCCTCCGTCGCCTTCAGGACATCGTCCACCCGCGCCGGCTCGAAAGCGACCTCCGGCGGACCGGCGAGCATGACCGCGTTGGCGGTCAGGTACAGGCCCTGCGCCACCTTGAACAGCGTGCTCAGCCGGCGCGGCACCGCGTTCCACGCAAAGGCCTTCCTGCGCGCGAGAAACCCCGGCACGGTGGTCAGGAAATTCCCGAGCCGCGACAGCAGCAGATAGTTCATCTCCATCGGAAAGGACTGCATGTAGATCGCGCGCAAGGCGTCGAAATCCTCCAGGCACTCCGCCCAGCACGACGTCACCTGCCGGAGCGCCGAGACGTTCATCGGCGCGCCGAGGCGCGAGCCCGGATAGGGGCACGTTTCGAACCGCAACTCGACGCCGTGCAGGAGGCCGGCGGACGCATTGGCTTCGGCCAGCGGCCGGCCGTCCTCGTCGATCAGATACTCGCAAAAGCCCGGCAGCGCGGTCTCCAGAAAGGGGTAGCGGAAGATCTCGCCTGCAAGCTTGCCATCGCTGTCCATCGAATCGCTCCACTGCGCGCGGGCGGAAGGGTCTGAAGCCACCTGCGCCGGCGTCAGTCCGTCCCAGTGGACTCGCCGCCCGTCATCGTCAGGATCAGGGGCGGTTCCGGCTCGCCGTCCATGAACTCCGTTTCCGCGAGCCGGCCTTTCAGTTTCAGGCCGCGGATATGGATCTTGCCGCTGTCGGGAAAGACGCAGACCTCGTTGGCGCTGTTGCGTCCGATGCCGATATAGACGAGGTCTTCCTTGCCCGTGTTCGCGATCTGGTGGGCGGTGCGGGTGCCGGCCGGGCAGGAAATCATGTCGCCGGGACGGATCGGATAGCAGTCGTCGCCATAGCGCAGCAGGCCGGTCCCCGAGACGACGAAGAACAGTTCGTCGTCCAGCATGTGATAGTGGTGCGGACAGCCCACCCGCCCCGGCGGCATCCGGCTGAGATTGGCGCAGAGCTCGCCGCCATTGTCTTCCATATAGGGCGTCAGGACCTTGTAGGTGCCGCCCCAGTGGTCGCCGCTGGCGGACTCGCACTCCTCGGCCTCGTCGATATTCAGGACAGGACCCCGGCGCGGTGCGGGTGGGTTCGACATCGGGGTTCTCCATTCTGCGCGGTCGACCCCGGCGCAGCACGAGGCGCCGTGCCGCAGCGCGCCGCGCGACACGTCAAGGTTTAGCAAATCGGATTATGCACCATAATCCTGTACTTTTCGGTTTTTTCGGTGATACACTTCTCTTGCGAACCTGAAGTTCGTCACAGGTCGCAGCACGCTCTCAACGAACTTCAGATTCGAGAGGGGGACTAGCAAGTTTTTGTTTCTAGTGTGGTTTTCGAAATTGAACGACGCTTCTACGGTTTCTGCCGAGAACAGGGCGTATTTCAAATTCCCCACACTAGGCCGGCCGACATTAGGCCAAAAAGAGCCCGCAAGCCATTTCTCTCAACGCGCCGATTTGATTGAGTGATCTGATGACGCAGCGTTCAAGCCTCGAAGACATCGTCGCCGTTGTGTTCGACAAGGATGGCGTTCTTGCGGATTCAGAACCCATCAATCTGAAGTCTTTGCGCCAAGTGTTCGCCAGTCATGGATACCGGTTCGGCTCCGAGATCGATCGGCAGGTCGTCGGCCGGCACCCGAAAGACTATTTTCCGGCCATCGCCCGGCAGTTCGGACTGAGCACGGCCCGTCAGGAGACCATGTATGCCGAAAAGGAGGCCCTCTACGCCCGCATGTGGGAAGAGGACGGCAGCCTGTTCGACGGTGTCCATGAGGTGCTGGCAGATGTACGGAGCCGTGTCTCGCGTCTGGGCATCGCGACCAGCGCAACCCGCGCCGAGTTGGACGCCTTCCTGGCGCGGTTCGAACTGGCGGGGTTTTTCGACCTGACGCTGAGTCGGGATGACGTCGCGCGGCCAAAGCCTGCCCCGGACATCTATCTCAGCGCCGCGCGCGCGTTCGGCACCGATCCGCGCAACATCCTGGTGGTGGAGGATTCGGAACCCGGCGTCACGTCGGCCCATGCCGCCGGTACGTTCTGCATCGCGGTCGGCGGCGCCCATCTTGCGCCGGGCACCCGGGTGCTGGCCGACAGGACGATCGCGACCCTGCGCGACCTTCCGGCGCTTCTCGGCGACCTCGGGCGGGGATGATGGTCCCCCGCTCGCCCCCCTTGCGGATGCCGGGCGCGCGCCTCGGGTTGGTGCCGTTTACCGTACCGGGCTGGCCGAGCAATGCGGGCTATCGCGAGGCCCTCGAACGAATTGCCGACCGGCAGCCGGCCTCCTTCGAATTCGCCCTTCCCTCCGACAGGTGGTCCTTTCGCACAAACGAGGCGATCGCACGGGCTCTCGCCGGCTCCGATGCCGATCTCGGCGCCGTCCTGCAGGTGGCCGCCCGATACCGGCCGAACGTTGCCGTCGTCTACGAGGGCAGCGCCGGGACCCAGGGGCGCGCGGCGCTGCTGGCGCGGCTGGCGGGGGCGGTCGATCACATCATGCTGGAATGGGAGCCCGAGACGCAGACCTGCTGGGCGGACGAGGCCGCGCGCCACGGGATCGGCCTGGTGACCATCGCCGAGGCCGACGGCCTGTCCGCGGCAAAGGCGGGCGACATCGGCCGGACGGCGCCTCCCGGCGCCATCGTCTACCTGAAATGCGCCGACACGACCGCGGGAACCGCCGTCGGCACCGGCGTGGTGCGCGCGGCGAGCGAACGGCTCAAGGCCTGCCGGGAGGATCTCTTCGTCATGGCCGGGTTCGGGATCCGCGAGCCGGACCAGGTTCGCGCGCTGGCCGCCATCGACACGCTGGATGCCGTCGCCGTCGGCACGGCCCTGCTGGACCGCTTCACGCAAGGCGTCGATGCGGTCGCAGCCTTTTACGGCGCCTTGAGCGATGCCGCGGAGGGGACCGCATGACACAGGATGTCGGACAAGCCGACAGGGCCGCCTATCCGCACCAGGCGCTCCACCGGCTGTTCGAGCAGCAGGCCGTCGCGACGCCCGATGCCCCTGCGCTGCTGCATGACGACGGGCAGACGAGCTTTCGCGACCTCGACCGGCGTGCCAACCGGCTGGCCAACCATCTTGCCGCACGCGGGGTTGGGCGGGGCTCACGGGTCGGGATCTGCCTTGCCCGCTCGCCGGACTCGATCATCGCCGCCCTCGCCGTGATGAAGGCGGGCGCTGCCTATGTGCCGCTCGACCCGACCTACCCGCCCGCGCGCCTTGCCTTCATCGCGAGCGACACTGCCATCGAGTGCGCGGTGACGGCGACCCGCTTCGCCCACCTCCTGCCCGACGGCGTCGATCGCGTTTGCCTCGACCGCGACGCCGGCGAGATCGCGGAATGCAGCGGCACGTCCCCTGCCGTCGACAATTCGCCCGACGATGGATGTTTCGTCGTCTACACGTCTGGTTCCACCGGCAAACCGAAGGGTGTCGCCTCGCCGCACCGGTCAACGGTGGTCATGCTGTCGTGGCTCTGGGCGAGCTATCCGTTCGGACCGGACGAGCGGTTCTGTCACCGCACCACGCTCAATTTCATCGTCTCGGTCTGGGAGGTGTTCGGCGCCCTTCTGCGCGGCGTGCCGGTCGCGCTCGCGCCCGAGGACGCCAGCCGCGATCCCCATGCGCTGATCGCGTTCCTTGCGCGGCAACGGGTGACGCGGCTGCTGCTCGTGCCGACCCTGCTGCGGGCGCTGCTGGATGCCGCGCCCGGCGCCGGCGGGCTTCCCGCCGCGCTGACGATGATCATCACCGTCGGCGAGCCGTTGCACACCAGCCTGGCGCAGCGCCTGCTCGACCGCTATCCGGGCATCAGCCTGCTGAACCTGTACGGCTGCTCGGAGACCCATTCCGCCCTGTGCCACGAAGCCCGGCTGCCGCTGCCCGACCTGCCGATCGTTCCGGTCGGAACGCCGCTGTCCAACCGCAGGGTCTACCTGCTCGACGCGGTGGGCGAGCCTGTCGCCGACGGCGAGACGGGCGAGATCGCGATCGCCGGCGACGGCATCTCGACGGGCTATATCGAGCGCCCGGACCAGACCGCGATGCAGTTTCGCGCCATGCCCCGGCTCGGCGAGGCCCTGGTCTACCGGACCGGCGACCTTGCCAGGCGCCTTGCCGACGGCTCGATCCACTTGCTCGGCCGGATCGACAATCAGGTGCAGATCCGGGGCCACCGGATCGAACCGGAAGAGGTCGAGGCGGTGCTGCTGACCCATCCGGGCGTCCGGACCTGCGCCGTCGCCCCGCGCGACATCGGCGGCGAAACGGTGCTGTCCGCCTATGTCGTCGCGAAGGGCGGCGAGGCGAGCGTGGCGGAGTTGCGGCAGCATGTCGGCACGCTGCTGCCGGCCGAGTTCATCCCCTCGACGATCAGCTTCCTCGACACGCTGCCGACGACCGCCAACGGCAAGCTGGACCGGCGCGCGCTGCCCGATCCGGTGACCGCCCGGTCGCTCGCGACGCCCTGCGTCGCGCCCGCAACGCCGACCGAGGACGCCATTCGCGCGATCTGGGAGCAGATCCTTCTCGTCAGCCCGATCGGCGTGACGGACAATTTCTTCGATCTCGGCGGCTATTCGAACCGGGCGGCGAACTGCCTCATCAAGATCCGCGATGCCTTGGGCGTCGAGTTGCCGCTGGAGCGGTTCTTCCGGTTGCAGACCATCCGCAAGATCGCGGAAGAGGTCGACGTGCTGCGCGCGATCTCGGACATGCCCGGTGACCGCGAGCAGGATACCGAACAGGGGGTCATCTGATGATCGGAGACCTTGTCAGAGACCTCAGACAGCGGAAGATCCGGATCTGGGCCGATGGCGGACGGCTCCGGTACGAAGCTCCCCGCAACGCCTTGACGCCGGAGCTGACGGAACGGCTGCGGGCCAACAAGGCCGAACTGATCGAGTGGTGCAACCGGGCGCGCTCCACCCGGCTCGAGCCGATACCGGCGGTCGACCGGAGCGCGCCGCTGCGTCTGTCGCGCGGCCAGATGCGGATGTGGTTCCTGTGGCTGCTCGATCCCGACAGCGCGGCCTATTGCGCCCCGGTGGGCTTCACGATCTCCGGTCCCTTCGACACCGCCGTCTTCGCCGCGGCGCTCGAGCGGGTGCGCGGCCGGCACGAGAGCTTGCGCACGCGGTTCGGCGAGCGCGACGGCCGGCCCGTCCAGATCATCGACGACGGCCCGCTGTCGCTGGACATTACCGACCTCTCCGACCGGCCGCCGGCGGTCGCAGGCGAGATCTCCAGGGAGCGGCGGGACGCGCTCATGCTGCGGCCCATGGACCTGCGCGCAAGGCCGCCGTTCGAGGTGCATGTGTTCAAGGTCGGCACCGAGCGGCACGACGTGCTCATCCGGCTGCACCACATCGTCTATGACGGCTGGTCCAATCACCTGTTTCTGACCGAGCTGTGGACGGCCTACAGCGCCCTTTCGCAGGGGACGGAGCCGGATCTTCCGCAGCTTGCCATCCAATATGCCGATTTCGCGGCCTGGCAGCACGAGCGGCTGACCGGCAGCCGGCGCGACGAGTTGCTCGGCTACTGGACCCGGCACCTGCGCGGCGCGGCAGCCACGATCCGCCTGCCGGTGCGGCGGGACGGCGCCGCCGACGGCCTGGCCGAGGTGGAGGCCGTCCCGATCGCGGTCGCCCAGGACACGCTGAGCCGGCTCGAGGCGCTGTGCCGCGAGACCGGCGCGACCATGTTCATGCTGTTGGCCGCTGCGCTGCGGGTCGTCCTGGCCCGCTATGGCGGCGACGGGGATTTCATTATCGGCACGCCGGCGATGCGGCGGGTTCATCCGGATGTCGAGAACCTGATCGGCTATTTTGGCAACACGCTCTTGCTGCGCACGCCGATTGCCTTGTCGCACAGCTACCGCGAGGTGCTCGCCCTCGAACGGGAGACCGCGCTTGCCGCCTATCAGCATCAGGAACTGCCGTTCGACATGCTGGTCGAAGCGCTGGCTCCCGACCGGTCCGACGCCGGCGCGCCGCTGTTCCAGGTCATGTTCCTGTTCGGCGAGAAGGCGCCCGCCTCCGTCTCGGTCGGGCCGCTCGAGATCGCCTATCTCGAAGACGCTCCCACCGGCGCGAAATCCGACCTCGGAGTGTGGATCAAGCATGCGCCGTCCGGCGGCCTGAGCGGGCATTTCGACTTTGCGCCCAGACGCTACGAGCGGCGCATCATCGAGGGGTTGGCCCGCCGTTTTCACCTGGTCCTGGAGGCCATGGCCAGCCGTCCGGACGAGGCAATCGGCGCGACCCAGGTGCTCTCCCGGCAGGAACTGGACCAGCTCCTGCGGGACTGGAACCCGCTTTTCCAGGCTGCCGACGACAGCCTGATTCCGGAGATGGTCCGGCGCGCAGCGGCGCGCGCGCCCACAGCGACCGCGATCCTGCACGGCTCGGCCGCCGTGACCTATGGCGAGCTCGACCTGCGCGCCAGGGCGCTGGCGGAGCGGCTACTGGCGCTGGGGGTCTCTCCGGGAGACACGGTGCTGGTATGCCTGCCGCGCGAACCGACACTGGTGGCCGCCCTGCTTGCGGTCATGGCCGTCGGCGCGGCCTATGTGCCGGTCGATCCGGCCTATCCGCAGGACCGCAGGCACATCGTGCTGGAAGACAGCGGCGCCCGGGTCATGATCTGCCTGCCGGATCGGCTTCCCGGCGATGTCCCGTCCGATGTCGCGCTGCTCGATCCCTCGGCCCTGCGCAGCGGGGCGCCGGCAGAGTGGTCGGAGCTGTCCGCCGACACGGGGCCGAACGATGTCGCCTGGGTCCTCTATACGTCGGGGTCCACCGGCAGGCCGAAAGGCGTCGAGATTCGCCATGGCGGAGCGGCCGCGCTGGTCCATTGGGCGCGTCAAGCCTATTCGGAGCGCGAACTGGCCGGCGTTCTCGCCGGAACCTCGGTGTGTTTCGATCTGTCCGTCTTCGAGCTCTTCGTTCCCCTGTGCGGCGGCCACACGGTCATTCTCGCCAACAGTCCTCTCGACCTGTTCGACCTGCCCGGCCGCGACCGAGTGACGCTGATCAACACCGTGCCCTCGGTCATGCGCACGCTGCTGGCGGTCCAGGGGGCGAGGTTTCCCGCCGGCCTGCAGACCGTCAATCTCGCCGGTGAACCGCTGAGCACCGAGCTGGTGAACGCGGTCCAGGCCCGGACCGGCGCGGCCAGGGTCTATGATCTGTACGGGCCGACCGAGGCGACCACCTATGCAACGCGCAAATTGCGGACAGGAACCGGCCCCCCGTCGATCGGCACGCCGATTGCCGGAACCCGCGCCTATGTGCTGGACCCGTCCGGCATGCCCCTGCCGCCGGGGGCGACGGGCGAACTCTTCCTTGCCGGCGAGACCCTGGCACGCGGCTATCTCGGCCGGCCGGACCTTACCGCGGAGCGGTTCGCCGCCCCGGCCGCGGACTGCATTCCGGAGGCGCGCCTGTACCGGACCGGCGATCTCGTCCATTACACAGGCGAGGGCGAACTGGTCTATGTCGGCCGGTGCGACGACCAGCTCAAGATCCGGGGCTATCGCATCGAACCCGGCGAGGTGCGGATGGCGTTGCTCGCCGTCGACGGTGTCGAAGACGCCATCGTGACCGGTTCCCGCGACGACGGCGGCAACCTTTTCCTGGTCGCCTATGTGATCGGAGCGCCCGAGGCCGTGACCGCGCGACGGCTTCGCAGCGAGCTTGCCGGGGTGCTGCCCGATTTCATGGTTCCGAGCTTTTTCACGCGGGTGGATCGGTTTCCGCTGACGCCCAACGGCAAGGTCGACCTGGCGCGCCTGTCGCCGGACACGCGCCGTCCTGAACCGATTGCCGCCGCACCGCAAACCGCGACCGAACAGACGATCGCCGAGATCATGACAGAGCTGCTGGGCCGCGAGGTCGGCCGGCACGACCACTTCTTCGAGAGTGGCGGCACGTCGATGTCGGCCATGTTGCTGATCGGCCGGATCAATGCCCGCTTCGAAACGCAATTGCCCCTGCGCGCGCTGTTCGAGCAGCCGAGCGTGGAGGCCCTGGCACGGCTGGTGGAGCATGCACCGCGCCGCAACTCGCTGCGTTCCGACGGGTCCTTCGAGGCCGCGAACGTGCCGATGACCTTGCTGCAACGTCATCTCTGGCTCGTTCACCGGGCCGCCGTCAATCCTGCCTTCCTGAACCTCTGGCAGACGATGCCGCTGTCGGGACCGCTGGACCGCGAGGCGTTCCGGAAGGCGCTGGCAACGGTCGTCGAACGGCATCCGATATTGAGCGCCCGGTTTCCCGTCGTCGAGACCTACGTGCGCCAGTCCTACCAAGGCACGGTTCCGACGCCGAGCGAACTCGACCTGTGCGGGATTGCCGATGAGGAGACCCGCCGCAAGCGGTTCGACGATTTCTGCTACCGGCTCGGGGCGCCGTTCGACCTCGAGGCGGGGCCGTGCCTGCGTATGGGGATCGTCGAGCTGTCGCCGGACCGTCAGCTCGTTCTGATCATCGTTCATCACATCATCGTCGATGAATGGTCGCTGGCCCGCCTTGCCGGCGAGATCCGCGATCATTATCTCGCCGGCCGCGAGGGCCGCCCGGCGCCGCCGGCGAAATCCTCGGTGAGGTTCGCCGACCATGCGCTCTGGGAGAGCCGGAGCCGCGCCGAAGGCCGCTTCGAGGACGAAATGGCCGCCTGGGCCGCCTATCTCAAGCGGCCGCTCGCGCGCCTTCCCCTGGACTGGACGCAAGAGGCCGATCCGGCCCTGGGCGGAACCTACCGGTTCGCGGTGCCGGCCGAGCTCTGGCAAGACCTCAAGGATCTCGCCGCCCGCGAGCGCTGCTCGCTGTTCGTTCTGACGCTCGCCATGCTGATGCTGCTCCTGCGCAGGCGCACCGGCGAGGCGGATATCCGCGTGTGCACAAACATCTCGCGCCGGCATCAGCATGACTTCGAGGGCACGATCGGGCCGCTCACCGATTCCCTGATCGTTCGCGGTATGCTGGAGGGTTCCGAGGCGCCCGAGGCCCTGCGTCTGGTGCGCGACAGCCTGCTCGACGTCTATACGATCCTGGCCATCCCGTTCGAGGAGATGGCGACCCGGCTGGCCCGGCAGCACGGGATCGCCCGCAGCGAGTTGGCGCAGGTGTTCTTCCTGCTGCACGAGGAGGACACGCCGGTCTCCTCGATGGCCTCCTCGCCGTCCGCGGACGACACGCCCGCGCTGCGCATGAGCCCCGATTTCTTTTCCAGTGCCGACCACGCCTATGACCTGGTGCTGTATCTGTCCCGGCTCGACGACAGGGTCGAAGGACATTTGACGCTGAAGGGCGGCGGGCTGGCGGTGCACGAGGCGATCGCGGCCGACTATCTCGATCTGCTGCGCGAACTGGTTCGGACCAAGGGACCGGGATGATGTTGCGGGAGCCCTTGACCGACAACGGAGTGGCCGGCCGAGGACTGGCGGATACGGCGGTGTTCCACGAGCGCCTGATGTCGGCCAGCCAGGAGGATCGCGGCCTGCCGCAAGCGGTGGCGGAGCTCTTCGGCGTGGCACCGGACGACACGCTCGACTATCGGGACTGGCGCCGGATCTCGGCGGGCTACACGCGCGAGGCCGGCGGCGACATGGACCCCTGCCAGGCGAGCCGACATGCCGCAGCCGTGTTCGACGCCCTGCGGGCCCCGCCGATGCCGGCGACCGTGGCGGATCTGGTGCACAAGACCGAACAGCTTTATGCCGCAGCCGCCGACGATCTGTCCGATCTGGCGATTGCCTTCGTGAAATGGGCAATGGAGACGAGCGACAGGCAACGGGCATCGGATCTGATGTTTCTGGCCCGCGACGCCATTCCCTTCTACGTGGTCGCCTGCCAGTTACAGGCCCGTGGCGTTGTCTGCGGCCGGCTGTCCCTGCTGGCGCTGAACCGGACCATGATGCCGCGCTCGCCTCTCGACGAGGCGTTTCCCGGCGACCTGCGCGGCACCGATGTCGAGCAGTTTCTGGCCGCCGCCTTCGCCACCCGGCACCGGCCGCTCCTCATCGACACCGGTCTCTACGGAACGCTGATCCAGCCGATCCTTGGATCGGCGGCCTTACCTGATCCGTCCGTCGTGTTCCTGGCTTCGAAAAATCCGCGTATCGCCGGCTACTTGAACCACCTTGACGCGCCCGACAAAAAGACGGGTCACGCCCCCCTCGGGCCGCTCGGCGAAGCGTGCTGCGATGTGCTGGAAAACTGGCCCAAACCCTATACCCGGCCGCGCCTGTGGGAGCGCGACGGGGGCTGGGTCGCGGCTGCGCGGCTGACGGACCCGGTCTCCGCGACAGCCGCGCTGGTGCTCTACCGCACCCTTGCCCGGCGCGCCCGGACGCGCGATCTCGAGACGCTGGATCCGCACGCAGCGCTGCGGCGGGTCGCCGCGCTGTCCGGCCCGCGATTCCTGACCGAGAGCCTGCCCCGCTGGCCCCATGCGGACAGGTGGCAGGCGGCATGGTCGCACGGGTCCGTCGCCCCCCTGGGATCACGGTCGTGACCGGCTTCGACCTTGGCGAAGCCCTTGACAGACTCGACGCAGATCTCGCCGGCGCCCCTGCCGCCGCGAGGCACCTCCTTCGCGCCCTCGGATCGGGCAGCATCGGACCGCCCGGCGCGTGCCGGCCCGACCGCGCCGAGGCGGCCCGGATCGAGGATCTCGAGGACGGTCTGCGGACACGGTATGGCGCCGAGTTCGCCGATCCGGGCTGGCACGGACCGACCTCATTTCAGCGCCTTGTCTGGCAGGACACCCAGACGGCGGCGACATTCGCCCGCTCGGGCGCGGTTCGGGCGCTGCTGCGGCGGCGCGCGGACGGTTCCGAGCCTGTCCTTGCCCCAGGCATGACCCTGAGCAGGGCACTGATCGGTGGCCTTGCGCGCAATCGCCCGTCCTATCTTCTGTCCGCCTGCCCCAATTGGCGCAGCCGCCCGGCGCTGCTCCCGTTCGATCGCCTTGAGGACATGGCCGTCGGCGACCGGCTCCAGCACGCGCCCTACATGGTCGAGGCGGAGCGGCTGGACGTGGCACGCGCCCTGGCCCGTTGCGTCGTGGCCTGCTCCTGGGGCGAAGAGGAGGGGGCGGGGGCAGGGATCGAAGACGGCGAGGCCGAGGCGGGTTTCGGGAGGGCTTTGCGGTCGGCTTCGACCGCCGCCGTGCTGTCGGCGCTGGAGCGGCTTTGCACGCCCCGGATCGCCGCAAGGCTGATGACGGGGGCGGACAACCCCAGCGTGACGCTGCCGCGCATGAACGGCCAGTGCCTGGAAGTGATGGCGGAGTATGACGCGCTTGTCGCGGCCTGCGGCGGCGACCACGCAAGAGCACTGGGCTACGGCCTCGTCTCGCACGCCCTCGACGCCAAACATCTCATCGCGGTGCTTGCGGCGGCATCGGCCGGAGCGACGGCCGCAGGCGCCACGGGCGGCACGGCCCATGCCCATGCCCGCGATAGCGTGCAGCGGCTCCTGCGTGGGGCGGCGCAAGGCACGCTCGGCGCGCAGGCCGGAGCGCTGATGCGGGCCCGCCTGCAGCAGGGCCTGTTTCTGCTGTGGCAGGACAGGAAAGACCTCGGCCTGCCGCAGGCCGATCTGGAGGACGCGCTCGCCTTGCCCGTCGGTAAGCCCCTGTGACGCGAGGCAACAGCGGCCGCCAGCAACGGCCGGGCGGCGCGAGGCACCCGCCGACCTATCCCAAGGCGCGACGGCCGTGCCTCATCATGCGCTGCGCGGTGCCTCAGGACAGCGGCGCGGCAGCGGCCATCACCCGGTCGAGATGGGCGATGGTGGCATCCGCGAAACGCTCGCAGCCCGCGACCCGGTCGGCATGGGTGCAATGGTCGCTCATGGACTCGATCAGCGCGTCCACGATCTGGATGTGCTGGTCTTCGGACTCGCCCCCCTCCGTCATCAGGTGTTCGCACAGATAGGGCCACCACAATTCGGTGAAGCTCTTTCCGGTGAGCACCGCCCATTGGGCGACGAATTCGCCGATCCAGGCGGTTGTGAGCGGAGCGATCGACTCGATCATCTCGCAATAGCCCAGCACCTGCCCGACGCCGTTCTGATCAATGCCGAGATCGTCCAGATACCTGCGCTCGACAAGTTGATCCGCGGCCACCGCCCGGCCGGTGACGGCCGCCACGGTGCGCAGATAGGACTCTGCGTGATTGACTCCGGAAAACAGTTCCACGAACGCGTGGTCGCCGTTTTCGATTTCCTCGATCTGGCCCGCAAGTTTTTTCGCGTCCATGTAACCGTGATCGCTGGCGAAGGTCGCGACCCTGCCGAACGCCATCGGAGAGGACCGCGAAATCGGATGGAAGCCGTTCACGATAGCCTCGATGAAGCGTTGCTGCCGGTCTTCCGGCCCCTCCAGAACCGTCTTGAAATAGGTGTTTCCCTTCGGGGCGATCCGCATCAAGGACCAGAAAGGATGAGACAGAATACGGCCTGCTTCGGTTCCGACGTTTGCGTCAACGATGGCGGCTGTCTGCGGCATTACAGAACTCCTCCTCAAAGCAGCAAAACTATACTCCGGCAACTTAGAGTATTTGATTTCGGCGAGCCAGAGAAAACTCCCGATTGCAGGTCGCAGGCGATACTCGCGTGCCCGCAGGGGCGGCGACCGAACACCTGGAGGCGAAAAATTGCTCGAGAACAATCTTGCCGCGTCATTGCGGATGGTTCACGTTTGGGTAGGCGCGGGGTTCCCGATGCATCGCCAGGCCTGGATGAAACCACGTGGAGGTTGAGATGCCCGAAGCAGCCTCAGGGGAATTCTGGAGCGACATCAAGCCGATCGAGGTCAATTTCAAGCCGGATGCCTTGCCCGCGCTGTTCCTGCGCGACCCGGCCGGCTATGACGAACGCTATGCCTTTCCGATCAGCGAAACCGTCTCAGCCATCCCCTTGTGGATCTCGCTCGACCGGAACATGTGGTCCAACATCCTGATTGCCCGATCCGCCGGCCTCGTGAACCGGCATTATCATCCGCACCCGGTCTTCGCCTATACGATTTCCGGAAAGTGGGGCTATCTCGAACATGACTGGACGGCCCAGAAAGGGGATTTCGTCTACGAGCCTCCCGGCAGCAGCCATACGCTCGTCTGCTACGAGGCCGAGGAACCCATGCGCACACTGTTCATCCTGACCGGACCGCTGATCTGGCTCGACGAGGACGGCCGGACCATCGGTCACTATGACGTCCACGACTTTGTCAGCGACGCCCGCGCGCATTACGAGGCGAACGGACTGGGGGCGAGCCATGTCGAGTCCCTGTTCCGGTGACGGGCGCGCGCCACCCCCTGGGCGCGGCCCGGTGGGGACAGGGCGCCCGCAATGAGCACGCTCGGGCAGTTCGATATCGCCGGCCGCTCGGCGCTTGTCACCGGCGCGGCGTCCGGCTTGGGACTGGCCTATGCCGAGGTCCTTGCCGAGGCCGGCGCGGCTGTCACTCTGAGCGACATCGACGGGGCGAGGGCCTTTGAGGAAGCCGAGCGGCTCCGCAGCGAGGGCCGCGAGGTGCGAGCAGCAACGCTTGACGTCGCCGACCGCCGGGCCACGCAAGCGGCAGTCGCGGCGCATGTGGCCGCCTATGGCGGCCTCGACATCGCCTTTGCCAACGCGGGCATCGATTCCGGCGACGGCTTCTGGAACCCGGATGGACATCGCAATCCGGACGCCCAGATCGACACGCTCGACCCGGCCTGGTGGGACCGCACCCTTGCGGTCAACCTGACCGGGGTCTTCAACACCCTTCGCGAGGCGGCGCGGGTCATGAAGGATGCCGGCAAGGGCGGATCCATTGTCGTCACCTCGTCGAACGCGGCGCAGATCAACGTGCCGGTCGTCGGGCTGGCCTATATGCCGGCCAAGGCCGGCCTTGCCCATCTGGTGCGTCATGCGGCGCTGGAACTCGCCGAATTCCGCATTCGCGTCAATGCGATCGCCCCCGGTCCCGTCCTCACCAATATCGGCGGCGGCAAGGTCAAGACCGATCCCGCCGCAAGGGCCTTCTGGGACCGCCAGATCCCGCTCGGCTCCATAGCCGTGACCGAACAGATCAAACCGCTCGCCCTCTTGCTGGCCTCGGACGCCTCAAGCTACATGACGGGATCTCACGTGGTCATAGACGGCGGCATGCAACTCGGCAATTTCCGCTAGGCGGCATCCTCTTGCCGGACACCGGCGAAAGGCTGCACCGGTGTCGCTTGATGAGAGTTCCGTGGCAGGTTACCCCATTTGCGCAGCACAGTCTCGCGAACGTCGAAGTCACAGGCGGCCTGGGCCACCGCAACACCTCGCTCCTTGACCAACTTCACCGCCTGAAGCTTGAACTCGCGGCTGAACTAGCTTCTTCGCATTCCCCCTCTCCAGTTCCGTCAAACACTTTATCTCGATGTTCACGAAACCGGCAGCAGGCCATTCCTCCCGAATCTACCAAGAAGCTTCAAGAACAAACGCCAAAATCAGTTATGAGTGGGGCGTTTGTGGCCGCTTCGCGATCTCCCATAGCGTATTGATGCTCCAGAAGGCGCTCAGTCCTTCCATTCGCTGCGGCGCGTCGCCCGGGGTGCTGAGGAGAACTATGTCTACGCCATAGCCCTCCTTCCGCCAGCTTCGCACCCAGGATTTCAGCAAACCCGCGAAGTGTCCCGCTGCATAAAGCGGCCGGCGAAGGGGGCTCCACGCAGACGGGCAAAGTTTGAAGGTCTTAGACCAGCACTCGATGAGCTTGACTGATTGAGTGCTGGTCAAGCCCGTGCGGCGCATGAGCAATTTCAAGGCGTGATGCGTCCGCATCGAAAGCCTTGGTATTGAATGGCGCCGGCTGCGGAGTGCCCGCTTCAGGACGAGACGGCACGAAAGCTGCCGCTCGAATTCCCGCCCCGCGCGCAGATGCCTGCATGGCCGCCATGAGTGAGGCCACGGAGGAATGCCCGCCCCCTGCAAGCACCTGCCAAATCGGCAGCTCCCACTGAGGGATTGCGGGCAGTTGAACGATCTTCATTGCCTACATATCCGGCTGGCTGGCTGCCGCGAAAGCCGTGACCACTGTATCGATCACCGCCTGAAGTCGCGGCTCCAGATCCAGACCAGCCGCGACGGCCTGCTCCACATGAGCAGGATGGACGAAGACCGTAACCGCGTCGCGCACCACACCGGCAGCCATGTCGAGGTCGGGGATACGGAACTCGCCCCGCGCTATCCCGTCTTGCAATATCTGCCGCACGAGTCCGGTCATGCGTCGCGCATAGTCGCCGACGAGGTCCGGGCGCTCGGCCATGATCCGGCGGTAGAGACCGTGGATCTCCGGATCGTCACCCAGCTTGGCCCGCTTGCTGCGGTGGAGCGCCAGGACAAGGCCGCGAAGCCGCTCTGCCGCCGGACCATCGGCCATTGCAAAGCGGGCCGCCAGATCGGCCTCCTCGGCCATCGTCCGCGCCGCAAGGGCGTCGAAGATCTCCGCTTTCGACCGGAAGTGCCGATAGAGCGCCGAATGCGACAGGCCCATGGCCTTGGCGATGTCGACGACGTTTGTCTTGGCCTCGCCGAACCGGCGGACCTGTTCGGCGGCGGTGTCCAGAATGCGATCGCGATGATCGTGGGCGTCGTTCGTCATGCGCAGCTTTTAGCCGACACATCGCAGGCGCACAACATGTAACAGATTTCATATTTTGTATTGTGTAACACCTTTGGATGTGACAGGTTGGGACAACCGACGTTCAGGAGACAGTCATGAGCCAGTTCCCTTCCCCGCATGCGCCCCGCCTCGCTCTCGTCACCGGAGGCTCCGGTTTCGTCGGCGGGCATCTCATCCGCCGCCTGCTGTCCGACGGCTGGCGCGTCCGCGCGCCTGGCCGCAGCGCCGAGGCGCGGGCGGAGGTTGAGGCGCTCGGCGCCGAACCGGTTGAAGGCGACCTCCTGGACTGCGCGGCGCTGGCCCGCGCGATGGACGGGGTCGAGGTGGTGTTCCACGTCGCGGCACATTTCAAGCTCTGGGGGCCGATGTCCCTGTTCCGCCGGATCAACGTGGAGGGCACGCGCAACGTCGTCGAGGCGGCGGAGCGGGCCGGCGTGCGCCGTATCGTCTATGTCAGCGCCGCCGCGGTCGTCATGGGCCGCCCCGAACCGATGCGTGGCGTGACCGAGGACATGCCCCTGCACAAGATGCCGTTTGCTCCCTACGCCGCATCCAAGGCCGAAGCGGAGGAAGTGCTGCTGGCGGCGAATGGCTGCCGTGCCGGCTTCTCCACGGTGGCCGTCCGGCCGCCTTTCATCTGGGGTCCGGACATGCCGGCGCTTGACCGCATGGTCGAGACCGTTCGCGCAGGGCAGTTCCAATGGGTTGCCGGCGGCGAACAGGCGCTTTCCACCTGCCATGTCGACAACCTGTGCCACGCGCTGATCCTCGCCGCCGATCGCGGGTCAGGCGGAGAGGCCTTCTTTGTGAGCGATGGCGAGGACACGACGCTGAAGTCGTTCCTGACGCGCCTGCTTGGCAGCCGCGGCGTGACGCCCAAGGACCGCGCCGTGCCGTTTGGCATTGCCTGGACGATGGCGGGTGTGATGGGTGCGGTCTGGCGGGTCTTCCGCCGCAAGGGCGAGCCGCCGGTCACCCGGCAGATGCTGCGGTTCATCGGCAAGGATTTCACCATCGACGTGAGCCGTGCGCGAAATCAACTCGGCTATGCTCCGGTCATCTCGACGGCTGACGGCATGCGCGCAATGCAGGCGAACAACCTTCGCTGACCTCAGCTTGCACCCTCGTCCCGAAACGGATGCTGCCTCTCCAATTCCGATGTTTCCGATCTTCCGGTACATCCCTTCGCGGATGGGCAGGGGCCCTATAGCAATTCTCGATGAGCTTGACTGATTGAGTGCTGGTCAAGCCCGTGCGGCGCCTGAGAAAATTCAAGGCGTGGTGCATCAGCAGCGACAGCCATGGCCTCACATCGTAACGAGCCGGAAGTTCGGGCCGGGCCGGTTAGCCACCTCTGTCAGCCATACATGCGAATGCGCAACACGCTGGAAGCCCCATCGCACTTGTGTCTTCTCACCAGCATGGCGAGCGGCCTTCGCCCGCTCCGCGCGCGAACGACTTCGGCTGGGAAATGACGGCTATCGCCGCGATCACCTGCGCGCCTTGGCGCAGCGCGTCGAGGTCGCCGACGACGAGGTTCGCATCATGGGATCGAAGTCGGAACTGCTGCGAACGCTCGTCGCCGCTTCAAGCGGGCAAACGGCGGCGTTCGGCGTTCAGAGTTCTGTACTGAAATGGCGCACCCGACAGGATTCGAACCTGTGACCTCTGCCTTCGGAGGGCAGCGCTCTATCCAGCTGAGCTACGGGTGCTTCCGGGCGCAAGGCCAAGAGCGGCGCGCGCAAGGCGCGGCATCTGGCGAACCGATAGCCGATCCGCCGGCGGGAGGCAATCGTTTTGTCCCGCCCGGCGAGGCCGCCGATGACATCGCCAGCGATCGCATGGGACAGAGCAAAAGGCCCCGGCGACGGTCTCGCCGGGGCCTTTTTTTTCAAGGAACGATCAAGGGGATTACAGGTCGAAGCCGAGCAGCTTGCCGACCGTGAACACGTCCTTGTCGCCGCGCCCGCACAGGTTCATGACGATGATCTGGTCCTTGTCCATGGTCGGCGCCAGCTTCATCACCTGGGCCAGCGCATGGGCCGGCTCCAGCGCCGGGATGATCCCCTCGACGCGGGTCAGCAACTGGAAGGCCGCCATCGCCTCGTCGTCGGTCGCCGGCACATAGGTGACGCGGCCGGTGTCGCGCAGCCAGGAATGCTCCGGCCCGATGCCAGGATAGTCGAGGCCGGCGGAGATCGAGTGTCCCTCGAGGATCTGGCCGTCGTCGTCCTGCAGCAGATAGGTGCGGTTGCCATGCAGCACGCCGGGCTTGCCGGCATTGAGCGAGGCGCAGTGCTCCTCGCCGTCCAGCCCCTTGCCGCCCGCCTCGACGCCGTAAATGGCGACGGCGGACTCGTCGAGGAAGGGATGGAACAGGCCGATGGCGTTGGAGCCGCCGCCGACGGCGGCGACGAGAGCATCCGGCAGCCGGCCTTCCGCCTGCAGGATCTGCTCGCGCGTCTCCGTGCCGATCACCGACTGGAAGTCGCGCACCATCTCCGGATAGGGATGGGGCCCGGCGGCGGTGCCGATCAGGTAATAGGTGTCGGCGACATTGGTCACCCAGTCGCGCAGCGCCTCGTTCATCGCGTCCTTCAGCGTGCCGGCACCGGCGGTGACCGGCACCACTTCCGCGCCGAGCAGCTTCATGCGGAAGACGTTGGGCTTCTGCCGCTCGACATCGGTGGCGCCCATATAGACGACGCAGGGAAGGCCGAAGCGGGCGCAGACGGTGGCGGTGGCGACGCCGTGCTGGCCGGCGCCGGTCTCGGCGATGATGCGGGTCTTGCCCATGCGCCGGGCGAGCAGGATCTGGCCCAGGCAGTTGTTGATCTTGTGGCTGCCGGTGTGGTTGAGCTCGTCGCGCTTGAAATAGACCTTGGCGCCGCCGAGCTCGGCCGTCAGCCGTTCGGCGAAATAGAGCGGCGAGGGCCGGCCGGTGTAATAGGTGTTGAGATGCTCGATCTCGGCGTGGAAGGCGGGATCGGCCTTGGCGTCCTTGTAGGCCTGCTCGAGATCGAGGATCAGCGGCATCAATGTCTCGGCGACATAGCGGCCGCCGAAGATGCCGAAATGCCCGCGCTCGTCCGGACCGGAGCGAAAAGTATTCTGCTGGATCGTCATGCGCTCCGTCCCTGTTCGGCGGCGGTCTCCGCCGCGCCCGGCACCGCCCGGCGCGCAGCCGCGACGAACGCCCTGATGAGTTCCGTATCCTTGACGCCGCGCCCGCACTCCACTCCGGAAGAGACGTCGACGTCGCGGATGCCGCCGATGCGCATCGCCTCGCCGACCGTCGCGGCATCCAGCCCACCGGAAAGCATGAGCGGAACGCCGAGGTCAAGGCCCTTGAGCAGGCGCCAGTCGAAGCTGACGCCGTTGCCGCCCGGCAGCACCGCGCCCCGAGGCGGCTTGGCATCGAAGAGCAGCCGGTCGACATGGGCGACATAGGGCGCCGCGGCGGCAATGTCCTCAGCCGCCGAGACGCCCAGCGCTTTCATGATCCGAATGCCGTGCCGCGCCTTCAGCTCGGCGCAGCGCGCCGGGCTCTCGCGGCCGTGCAGTTGCAGCCAGTCGGGCCGCACGGACGCCACGATGGCATCCAGCAGCGCATCGTCCGCATCGACCGTCAGCACGACGATTTCGGCCCGGCCCCGCGCGCGCTCCGCCAGCCGCGCGGCAACCGGCATCGGCACGTTGCGCGGGCTCTTGTCGAAGAAGACGAGGCCGATCATGTCGGCCCCGGCCTCAAGCGCGGCCTCGAGCGTCTCCTCGGTCGACAGACCGCAGATCTTGACGAGGCCGCGTTCGCTCATCGTCTCCGGGATCCTTACGTCACGTTGTAGGCAGCGATGGCCGCCATGTTGACGATGTCGCTGTCCTTGGCGCCGATGGGCAGGATCTGCACCGGCTTGTCGAGGCCGACGAGCAGCGGGCCGATCACCGTCGAGCCGCCGAGCTCCTGCAGCATCTTGGTCGAGATCGAGGCGGAGTGGAACGCCGGCATGACCAGAACGTTGGCCGGGCCGCTGAGGCGGCAGAACGGATAGGCCGCCATCTTGTCCATGTTGAGCGCGACATCTGCGCCCATCTCGCCGTCATACTCGAAATCGACCCGGCGCCGGTCGAGGATCTTCACCGCCTCGATGACCTTTTCCGAGCGCTCGCTGCGCGGATGGCCGAAGGTGGAATAGGCGAGCAGGGCGATGCGCGGCTCGTAGCCGAGCCGGCGGGCGACATGGGCCGCCTCCTCGGCGATGTCGGCCAGTTCCTCGGAGGTCGGCATGTCGATCACCGCCGTGTCGGCGACCAGCACGGTGCGGCCCCGGCACAGGGCCAGCGACACGCCGATCACCCGGTGGCCGGGCTTGGTGTCGACGACATTGCGCACCGTGTCGAGGGCGACGGAATAGTTGCGGGTAAGGCCGGTGACCATGGCATCGGCATCGCCCCGCGCCACCATGATCGCGCCCCAGTAGTTGCGGTCGTTGTTGACCAGCCGCTGGCAATCGCGCAGCAGGTAGCCGCGGCGCTGCAGGCGCGAGTAGAGATACTCGGCATAGTCGGAATTGCGCGTCGACAGGCGGGCATTGAGGATGCGGATGCCGCCGCGCTCCAGGTCGACGCCGGCGCTGGCCGCGACCTCGCGCACCTCGTCCTCGCGGCCGATCAGGATCGCCTCGCCGAGCCCTTGCGCCACGAAGCTCGCCGCCGCACGGATCATCGGCTCCTCCTCGCCTTCCGCGAAGACGACGCGCTTGGGCTGCTGGCGCACCTTGGAGAAGATCCGCTGCAGGGTGCCGGCGACCGGATCGCGCCGGGCCGAAAGCTGGTGGCGATAGGCCTCCATGTCGACGATCGGCCGGCGGGCGACGCCGCTGTCCATCGCCGCCTGGGCGACCGCCGGCGGAATGGTGGCGATCAGCCGCGGGTCGAAGGGCACCGGGATGATGTATTCGGGGCCGAACTTGGGACGGTTGCCGCGATAGGCGGCGGCGACCTCGTCCGGCACCTCCTCGCGCGCCAGATCGGCCAGCGCGCGGGCGCAGGCGACCTTCATCTCGTCGTTGATCGTCGTCGCCTGCACGTCGAGCGCGCCGCGGAAAATATAGGGGAAGCCGAGGACGTTGTTGACCTGGTTGGGATAGTCGGAGCGGCCCGTCGCGACGATGGCATCCTCGCGCACCGCATGGGCCTCCTCCGGGGTCACCTCCGGGTCCGGATTGGCCATGGCGAAGATGATCGGGTTCGGGGCCATCACCCGCAGCATGTCCTCGGTCAAGGCGCCCTTGACCGACACGCCGAGGAAGACGTCGGCGCCCTTCATCGCGTCATAGAGGCTGCGCGCCTCCGTCTCCACCGCATGGGCGGACTTCCACTGGTTCATGCCTTCCGTGCGGCCCTTGTAGATCACGCCCTTGGTGTCGCAGAGGATGACGTTGTCATGCGGAACGCCGAGCGCCTTGATCAGCTCGATGCAGGCGATGCCGGCCGCGCCGGCGCCGTTGCAGACGACGCGGGCGGAGGCGAGATCGCGGCCGGTGAGGTGCAGCGCGTTGATCAGCCCGGCGGCGGCGATGATCGCGGTGCCGTGCTGGTCGTCGTGGAAGACCGGAATGTCCATCAGCTCGCGCAGGCGCTGCTCGATGATGAAGCAGTCCGGCGCCTTGATGTCCTCCAGGTTGATGCCGCCGAAGGAGGGGCCGAGATAGCGCACGGCGTTGACGAAGGCGTCGACCTCTTCCGTATCGATCTCCAGGTCGATGGAATCGACATCGGCGAAGCGCTTGAACAGCACCGCCTTGCCTTCCATCACCGGCTTGGAGGCGAGGGCGCCGAGATTGCCGAGGCCGAGGATCGCGGTGCCGTTGGAGATCACCGCCACCAGATTGCCGCGCGTGGTGTAGTCGAAGGCGCGGGACGGGTCCTCGGCAATGGCGCGCACCGGCACGGCAACGCCGGGCGAATAGGCCAGCGACAGGTCGCGCTGGGTCGCCATCGGCTTGGTCGGGTTGACCTCCAGCTTGCCGGGCCGGCCCTGCTGGTGAAACTGCAATGCTTCCTGATCGGTAAAACTGACGTTGCTCTTGCCCGATTTGTCCGTCGTCGGCATGCGGTTTCCTCCAGTTCGTTGCACCGTCGCGACGGCGGAGGCAGACCTTATCCCCGGAGAATTCAAGGCTCAAGCGGGGTTGACGGCACATGCGACGAAAGCGGGGAGGACCGGCACCCGCGCGCGCGCAGCCTCTTCCGTCGCGCGCTTCGCCGCATTAGGGTCGGCCGCATGGCCGACGACATGCAGATCTCCCACAGGACAACGCCGCCGCGCGAGGACGTCTTGGCGTCGGACAGCGCCGGCGCGATCACGCCGGCACCCGACTTGTCCGCGATGACGCCGATGATGGCGCAGTATATCGAGATCAAGACGGCCAATCCCGACTGCCTGCTGTTCTACCGCATGGGCGACTTCTACGAGCTGTTCTTCCAGGATGCGGAAGAGGCCTCGCGGGCGCTGGGCATCACGCTGACCAAGCGCGGCAAGCATCTGGGCGAGGACATCCCGATGTGCGGCGTGCCGGTGCACGCGGCCGACGACTACCTGCAGAAGCTGATCTCGCTGGGCTTCCGCGTCGCGGTCTGCGAGCAGACCGAGGATCCGGCGGAGGCGAAGAAGCGCGGCTCCAAGTCGGTGGTGCGGCGGGAAGTGGTGCGGCTGGTGACGCCCGGTACGCTGACCGAGGACCGGCTGCTGGAGGCGGCGCGCAACAACTTCCTGCTGACGCTGGCGCGGGCACGCAGCGGATCGCTGGAGGACGAGGCGAGCTATGGCCTGGCCTGGGCCGACATTTCCACCGGCGCCTTTCGCGTCGCCACCAGCGACGCGCGGCAATTGGCCGGCGACCTTGCCCGCATCGATCCGCGCGAGATCGTCGTTGCCGACGCGCTGCTCGACGAGCCGGAGCTGCGCCGGCAGCTTGCCGAGACGGGGGCGGCGCTGTCGCCGGTGCCGCGCAGCCTGTTCGATGGGGCCACCGCCGGCGACCGGCTGGCGCGCTATTACGGCGTTGCGACGCCGGAGGCCTTCGGCAGCTTCTCGCGGCTGGAGCTGACGGCGGCGGCGGCCGCCATCGCCTATGTGGAGCGCACGCAATATGGCGAGCGCCCGCCGCTCGACCCGCCCTCGCGCGAGGCGACTTCGCGGCGGATGCTGATCGACCCGGCGACGCGGGCCAACCTGGAACTGATGCGCACGCTTTCGGGCGAGCGCGCCGGCTCGCTGCTGTCGGCGATCGACCGCACCGTCTCCGGTCCCGGATCGCGGCTGCTGGCCGCCCGGCTCTCCGGGCCACTGACCGAGGTGGAGGAGATCCGCAAGCGGCAGGACGCGGTGGCGCGGCTGGTCGGCGACACCTATCTGCGCGAGCGGCTGCGCGAGAGGCTCAAGGCCGTGCCCGACATGGCGCGGGCGCTGTCGCGCATCGCCATGCAGCGCGGCGGCCCGCGCGATCTTCTCGCCCTCGCCAGCGGTCTCGGCGCGGCGCGCGACATCGCCGGCCTGTTTCCGGACGCAGGCGGCGAGGGTGAGGAGATCGGCGCGGCGCTGGCGCGGATTGCGGCGGCGCCAGCGGAGCTTGCCGGCGAGCTGGAGCGGGCGCTGGTCGACGAGCCGCCGCTGCTCGCCCGCGACGGCGGCTTCGTTGCCGAAGGCTATCTCGCCGATCTCGACGAGATCCGCCGGCTGCGCGACGACAGCCGCAAGGTGATCGCGCAGTTGCAGGGCGCTCTGACCGACGAGCTGGCGATCCGGACGCTGAAGATCAAGCACAACAACGTGCTCGGCTGGTTCATCGAAGTGCCGGCGACCCATGCGGAAAAGCTGACGGCCGATCCGGCGCGCTTCATCCACCGGCAGACGATGGCCGGGGCGATGCGCTTCACCACCACCGAGCTCGCCGATCTGGAAAGCCGCATCGCCAATGCGGCCGGACGGGCGCTGGCGCTGGAAAGCGAGGTGTTCCGCCGGCTGTGCGAGGCGGTGACCGAGGCGGGCGAGGCCATCAAGGGCGCCGCCGACGGGCTGGCCGTGCTGGACGTGGCGGCGGGGCTTGCGCATCTCGCCGAGGCGGAGAGCCAGTGCCGGCCGGTGGTCGACGACAGCCTCGCCTTCGACATTCGCGGCGGCCGGCATCCGGTCGTCGAGCAGGCATTGAAGCGCGAGAGCGGTGGCAGCTTCGTCGCCAATGACGCGGATCTGGGGCCGAGCGAGGGCGAGACGGGCGGCCGCATCTGGCTGATCACCGGCCCCAACATGGCCGGCAAGTCGACCTTCCTGCGGCAGAACGCGCTGATCGCCATTCTGGCGCAGATGGGCGCCTTCGTGCCGGCGGCCTCGGCCCATATCGGCGTGGTCGACCGGCTGTTCTCGCGCGTCGGCGCGGCGGACGACCTGGCGCGCGGACGCTCGACCTTCATGGTGGAGATGGTCGAGACGGCGGCGATCCTCAACCAGGCGGGGGCGCGGGCGCTGGTGATCCTCGACGAGATCGGCCGCGGCACCTCGACTTTCGACGGACTGTCCATCGCCTGGGCGGCGATCGAGCACCTGCACGAGGTCAACCGCTCGCGGGCGCTGTTCGCCACCCATTACCACGAGCTGACCGCGCTCGCCGGCCGGCTGCCACGGCTCGCCAATGCCACGGTGCGGGTGCGCGAATGGCAGGGTGACGTGGTGTTCCTGCACGAAATCGTCGCCGGCGCCGCCGACCGGTCCTACGGCATCCAGGTGGCGAAGCTCGCCGGCCTGCCGCCGGTGGTGATCGAGCGGGCGAGGGCGGTGCTGGCGCAACTGGAAGAGCAGGACCGGCGCGCACCGGGCGAACAACTGATCGACGACCTGCCGCTGTTCGCCGCCGCAGCGCCGAGGGCGAGCGCGCCCGCCGCCAAGGCCGCGCCCGATCCGGTGCTCGAGGCGCTCGATGCCATCGACCCGGACGACCTGACGCCGCGCGCGGCGCTGGAGGCGCTCTACAAGCTGAAACAGGCGCGCAAAAAGACCTGAGCCGCCTTTACAGGCTCTCCAGCACGGGGCCGGCGAGCCCGGCCTCCCAACCGAGAATGGCGCGCTTGCGCGTCAGGCCCCAGTGATAGCCGCAGAGCTTGCCGGTGCTGCCGAGCACCCGGTGACAGGGCACTACGAAGGAGATCGGATTGCGCCCGACCGCCCGGCCGACAGCGCGCGAGGCGGTCGGCTTGCCGAGCCGCTCGGCGATGTCGCGATAGGTGGTGGCGCGGCCGAGCGGAATGCGCAGCAGGGTTTCCCAGACGCGGATCTCGAAATCCGTGCCGATCAGCACCACCCGCAGCGGCTGTTCGGCCGACCATTGCGAGGGCGCGAAGATGCGCTGCGCCAGCGGCGCGGTGAAGGCGACATCTTCGACATAGGCGGCGCGCGGCCAGCGGCCGGTCATGTCCTCCAGCGCGGCGCGCTCCTCGCCCGGATCGGCGAAGGCAAGGCCGGCAAGGCCGTGCTCCGTCGCCATCACCAGCGCGAGGCCGAAGGGCGAGGGGTGGAAGCCGTAGCGGATCTCGACGCCCTCGCCGCGCGCCCGGTAGACGCCGGGGGTCATCGCCTCGTGGGTGACGAAGAGATCATGCAGGCGCGCCGGACCGGACAGGCCGACTTCATAGCTGGCGTCGAGCACGGTGGCCGACTGGCGCAGCAGGGCGCGGGCATGGTCGAGGGTGATCGCCTGGACGAACTGCTTGGGCGTGATGCCGGCCCAGCGCGAGAACACCCGCTGCAACTGGATCGGGTCGAGGCCGGCCTCGGCGGCCAGCATCTCCAGTCCCGGCTGCTCGCGCCAGGTCTGCGTGATCACCTGGAGGGTGCGGCGGACGGTGTCGTAATCCTTCGCCGCCTCGGGAAGGTTCGCCCCCGGCACGGCCGGCAGGACCTCTTCCATGTTGCGCATCACCGTCATCGCCGGATCTCCTGCCACGCTCGCTGGTCGTTGGCTCATGAAACCATCGTCATCAAGCGGCGAGCCTAGCCACGCGGGGAGGAGGCCGCCACCCGATTTGCGAGGAGCTTCAGATTCGGGTGATTTGCGGGGCGGGTGCGCCGTCTTGCTTCGGCCAAAAACGCGGGCCAGTGTGCCGCCGCCAGCGACGCCGTTGCGCCGCCCGCGACGAGACCCACAGGGACATGCCGATGCACCAGTTCCGACCAGACGCCAGCCAGCCCATGACCCGTCATCTGCCCCGATCGGCCCTTGCCGCCGGGCTGGCGATGCTGTTCGCCGCCCTGCTGCCGCCCCTGCCCGCCGGGGCGCAAGGCAGCGGGCAAGAGGCCGGCGGACAGTCCAGCCAGCGCATGCAGCGCCGGCTGGTGATGATCCAGACCGACGATGACACCGCGATCCGCGAGGTCGAGATGGACGGCAAGCCGATGCAGGTTCGCCGCCGCGCGCAGGCCCGGGTCTTCGTCGAGGTCGAGGGCAACCCGAAGAATGACGGGCAGATCGACTGCCGGCGGTCGCTGCGGCTGGTGCTGGCCGACGGGCGGATCCTGCGCGACACGGTCGACATCTGCGGTGACTGGAAGGTGACGATGGCAACCAGCGGGCCCGCCGCGCGGCAGGCCGACGCGAGCCGCGGGGTGCGGCAGGCGGTGCCGACCGGCGAGGGCCCGGGCGCCCCGCCGCGCGCCGGCGGCATCCGCCGTCCCACGGTCAACGGGCAGCAGGACGGCGGGCAGCAGGACGGCGGGTTGCGCGGCAGCCGCGACGAGACCCGCCGGGAGACCGGCGGTGCGGAAGCGGCGGCACGGCCAGAGACGAGGCCGGAGACCCGGCCGGAGACGCGACCAGAGATTCAGCGAGAGACGCGGCCTGAGGTCGCGCCCGAGGCGATGGCACGGGCGGAAGCCCGCCCCTTGCACGACCTGCCGCTGTTCGAGGGCCGCAGGTGGTATGTGGAGGAGCGCGGCGGCGACCGGCTGCACCTGGTCTACGGCCTGCGCGAGACCGACGACCGGGCGCTGAGGGCGAGTTGCCGGCGCGGCTCCGACCGGATCGAGTTGCAGCTCGCCGCGACCGGCGACCGGCTGGCCGAAAACCAGCCGGTGGTGGTCGATCTGGCGGCGCGCGACGTCCGCCGCAGCTACACCGCGCGCGGCTCCAGCACCAATACCGAGTCCGGCCAGTCCGAGCCGGTGCTGACGCTCGCCGCCGACGATCCGATCTGGACCGGCATGATCCGCGGCGACACGCTGAGCGTCGGGGTTTCCGGCAACTGGCGCTACCGCATATCGCTGTCGGGAAGCGCCCAGCCGGTGCGCGCCTTCCAGCAGGCCTGCGCCACCCCGGCGCCCGTGGCAACGCTGCCGCCCGCCGAGCCCCTGCCCGGCCCGCCGGCCGCAAGCGGTGGCCTGAGCTGCCGCGAGGAGGGCGAGATCACCTCGCTGCCAAGCAGCCAGCCGGCCCGCATGATCTTCGTCAACGAGCGCAACCAGCCGGTGGTGGTGCACTGGCTCGACTTCGCCGGCCTGCGCCAGACCCAGGCCGGCGTGCCGCCGGGCGGGCGGATGATCCAGGACACGCTCGCCGGCCATCCCTGGCTCGTCGCCACCCAGGACGGACGCTGCCTCGGCATCTACGTGGCCGGCGGCGGCACCCGCACGGTGACGATCGGCCGGGGCGGCGGACTGGCGGCCCCCGACCCGGTCTTCCCGCCGGCACCGCCGCCGCAGATCCTGCCGCAGCCCCTGCCTCCCGCGCCGCTGCCACCCTCCGGCGACCTGCTGTCGCTGTCCTATGATTGCGACAGCGGCACCTATCTCGACGTGACCATCGACAACGCGCGCGGCACCGCAACGGTGCGCGAACGTGGCCTGTCGCCGGTGACGCTGGCCGACCGCTCGGGCGGCGGCGGCGAACTGAACTATGTCGGGCGCGGTTACGCGCTGAGCGGCACCGGCAACACCGTCACCTGGCAGCGGCCGGGCGCGGCGCCGCAGTTCTGCCGGATCTTCTGATCCGGCAGCCGGCGCCTTCGCGCCATGCGAAGAGGGGTCAGGCGGGTTCCGGCAGATCCGGACGCGGACCACCCGCCTTCGCCAGCGCGAGGGCGCGCCGCAGCGCGTCGGCAAAGCTGGTGCGGTCGTCCGGATTGAGGAAGCCGCCGATGTCGACCGACATGTCGCGAGCCGTCAGGGTGATGCGCAGGACGCCCTCGTCCTCCTCCTCGCGCACATGCAGCCGCGCCCAGAACGGATTGCAGGAATAGAGCTGCTCGCGCCCGGAGGCGAGCACCTTGCGCACGCGGATCTCGGTGCGCGAGACCTGCACCTCCTCGAAGGCCCGAGCCGCCCGGTAGTTCCAGCGGAAGGCGAGGAAAATCAGCAGGATATCAAGGCCGAGAAAGCCGAAGACCGGCCAGGCGCCGAGCGACAGGAAAACCAGGCCCGCCACCAGGCAGATGGCACAGACCACCAGCATGAGAACGCGGAATCCCGCCGGCCCCAGCGACCGGTAGGGGGTCAGCAGGGCCGCGAAGAAGGGGGCGTCCGGATCCGGGAGATCGGGGGACTCGGTTTTCGGATTGCCGCTCGTCATGAGCGGTGATTATAGAGGAGGAATGACCGCGAACCAGCCTGATCCCCGCAAGACGCGCAAACCTGCCGCAAAGCCCGTTGCCAAAGGCGGCAAGGCTGCCGCCAAGCCGAAGCCGGCAAAGCCGCGCGCGCCGGTGCGCCCGCGCTACAGCAAGGACGAGCTTTACGCGATCTTCGCCCGCTTCCACGCCGCCAACCCGGAGCCGACGGGCGAACTCCACTATGTCAATCCCTACACCCTGCTGGTCGCGGTGGCATTGTCGGCGCAGGCGACCGATGTCGGCGTCAACAAGGCGACGCGGCCGCTGTTCGAGATCGTCGACACGCCGCAGAAGATGGTCGACCTCGGCGAGGAGCGGCTGCGCGAGGCGATCAAGACGATCGGCCTCTACCGCAACAAGGCGAAGAACGTCATCGCCCTGTCGCAACTGCTGATCGACCGCTTCGGCGGCGAGGTGCCGCAGGACCGCGAGGCGCTGGAGACGCTGCCCGGCGTCGGCCGCAAGACCGCCAATGTGGTGCTGAACATCGCCTTCGGCCAGCCGACCATCGCCGTCGACACGCATCTCTTCCGCCTCGGCAACCGCATCGGCGTCGCGCCGGGCAAGACGCCGCTGGAGGTGGAGAGGGCGCTGGAAAAGGCGGTGCCGCCCGAGTTCCTGCTGCACGCCCATCACTGGCTGATCCTGCATGGCCGCTACATCTGCAAGGCGCGCAAGCCGGCCTGCGAGAAATGCCTGATCGCCGACCTGTGCAAGAGCCCGGACAACACCCGGCGACAGGCGGCATAGCCAAGCGGGCGCGATGACCGCGCCCGTCACTGTCTGGATGTCGTGATCTGAAGGTGTCCGGATCTGAAAGTCCGGAACGGGAGGCGGCAGGCCAAGGGCGCCGCCCCGCGCTCAGTCCTTGCGGCGCAGGCGGATCACCACGTCGACGCGGACGATCTCCATGCCTTCCGGCGCCTGGGGAAGCCGCGCCATGGCGACGCCGGAGCCGGGAATGTCGATCACCTTGTTGTCGCCTTCGATGAAGAAGTGATGGTGGTCGTCGGTGTTGGTGTCGAAATAGGTCTTGGTGCCCTCGACCGCGACCTCGCGCAGGAGGCCGGCCTCGGTGAACTGGTGCAGCGTGTTGTAGACCGTGGCCAGCGACACCGGAACATTGGCGGCTTCCGCCTCTTCGTGCAGGAGTTCCGCCGAAACGTGCCGGTTGCCCCTGGAATAGAGCAGCTCGGCCAGCGCGACACGCTGACGCGTCGGCCTCAGGCCGGCGGAGCGCAGCATTTCCTGAACTTCGATATGCCGGTGCAATTCACCCACGTGCGTGCGCTCGCTTTCCGTTTCCGTGCCTCCGCGGCACCGCCGCGGACTCTGATGTGGGGGTTCGACCCGCCGGGACGCAAGGTCCTTGGCTGTTTTCTGCCATGGATCGCGTCCGATTGGCAAGGTCGGGCCTTCCCCTACCCCTTAGCCTTGCCGGAAAAAGGGTCAAAAAAACGTCTGCCGAAGCCGCGGAAGGCGCAAAATGTCGGCCACCGACCTGAAAGCTTGCGAAAAAGCTCATTCAGAGAGCCACTTCACGGGTTTCCGCGGGCCAAGATGCTATGTTAGTAAGCGCGGCAGAACCAGATCCCGGTCCGGCAGGACGGCCAAGTCGGCTGCTTCGCGCATACGGGACACACCGACAACTGCGGGAATGGGAAGAACGTGCGGCAATCGAGCTACTCCTACGATGAATTGCTGGCCTGCGGACGCGGCGAGCTGTTTGGCCCCGGAAACGCGCAACTGCCGCTTCCGCCGATGCTGATGTTCGACCGCATCACCTCGATCTCCGAGGACGGCGGCGAGCACGGCCAGGGCCAGGTGCGGGCGGAGCTCGACATCCGCGACGACCTCTGGTTCTTCCCCTGCCATTTCCAGGGCGATCCGGTCATGCCGGGCTGCCTCGGCCTCGATGCGCTGTGGCAGATGACCGGCTTCTTCCTCGGCTGGCTCGGCGAGCCGGGCCGCGGTCGGGCGATCTCCACCGGCGAGATCAAGTTCTCCAAGATGGTCACCCCCGAGACGAAGCTTGTCGAGTACGGCGTCGATCTGAAGCGCGTGCGGCGCGGCCGCCTGGTGCTCGGCATCGCCGACGGCTGGCTCAAGGCCGATGGCGAGACGATCTACCAGGCGAAGGACCTCAAGGTCGGCCTGTTCAAGGCCGAGTGAAGCCGGTCGCGCCGACCCCGCAGCCGGCGAACGCGGGCGATTGATCGCCGCCGCGGTTGCGCCTATTTGGTGGGGGCAGGTCCCACCGTGCAGGCGGCGCGGGACCGCCGGACGGCGGGTGCCGCCCGCGGACAATACGCACATACCGAGCCGGCCGCAGCCGGCTCCGAAGACAGCATGGGAGACCGCGATGAGGCGGGTGGTGATAACCGGAATGGGCATCGTGTCGTCGCTGGGCGGCACCACCCAGGAAGTGACGGCGAGCCTGCGCGAGGGCAAGTCCGGCATCGTTCCGGCCGAGGACTATGCGCGGCTCGGCTTCCGCTGCCAGGTCCACGGCGCCCCGACCGTCGATCCCTTCGAGGTGCTCGACCGCCGCACGACCCGCTTCATGGGACCGGGCGCGGCCTGGACCTACATGTCGATGCAGCAGGCGATCGCCGATGCCGGTCTCGAGGAGAGCGACATCAGCAACGAGCGCACCGGCATCATCATGGGCTCCGGCGGCCCGTCGACCCGCACCATCGTCGAGGCGGCCGACATCACCCGCGACAAGGGTCCGCGCCGCATCGGACCGACCGCGGTGCCGAAGGCGATGAGCTCCACCACCTCGGCGACGCTGGCGACCCCGTTCAAGATCCACGGCGTCAACTATTCGATCTCCGCCGCCTGCGCGACCACCAACATCTGCATCGGCAACGCCGCCGAACTGATCCAGTGGGGCAAGCAGGACATCGTCTTCGCCGGCGGCGGCGAGGATCTCGACTGGACCATGTCGAACCTGTTCGACGCGATGGGCGCCATGTCGAGCAAATACAACGACACCGCCTACAATGCCTCACGCCCCTTCGACAAGAATCGCGACGGCTTCGTCATCGCCGGCGGCGGCGGCGTGCTGGTGCTGGAGGAGCTGGAGCACGCCAAGGCGCGCGGCGCGAAGATCTATGCCGAGATCGTCGGCTACGGCGCGACCTCGGACGGCTACGACATGGTCGCCCCGTCGGGCGAGGGCGCCGCGCGGTGCATGAAGCTCGCCATGGCCAATGTCCGCGAGCCGATCGACTACATCAACCCGCACGCGACCTCGACGCCGGTCGGCGACGAGCGCGAGGTGGAGGCGATGCGCAGCGTGTTCGGCAAGAACCTGCCGCGGATCTCGGCGACCAAGTCGATCTCCGGCCATTCGCTGGGCGCAGCCGGCGTGCATGAGGCGATCTATTCGCTGATCATGATGCAGAACGACTTCATCGCGCCCTCGGCCCATATCGAGGAGCTCGATCCGATCTTCGCCGACGTGCCGATCATGCGCGAGCGCGTCGACAATGCCGGCCTCAATGTCATCATGTCCAACGGCTTCGGCTTCGGCGGCACCAACGCCACGCTGGTCTTCCGCCGTTACGGCAACTGATTTCACGCAAACCAAATCCGGCCGCTTGCGGCAGAACCGGACGGAGCGGGGCGAAGCGCCCCCTCCGTATCTCGCACAGGAGTTGTGAATGAGCGGGCTTATGCAAGGCAAGCGCGGTCTCGTCATGGGCGTCGCGAACGATCACTCCATCGCCTGGGGGATCGCCAAGGCGCTCGCGGCGCAGGGGGCGGAGCTTGCCTTCACCTATCAGGGCGAGGCGTTCGGCCGCCGTGTCAAGCCGCTGGCCGAGAGCCTGGGCGCAGACCTGCTGATCCCCTGCGACGTCGAGGACATCGCGACGGTCGACAAGGTCTTCGAGACGCTGAAGGCCGAGTGGGGCAGCATCGACTTTCTCGTCCATGCCATCGCCTTTTCCGACAAGTCGGAACTGCGCGGCCGCTATGCCGACACGACGCGGGAGAACTTCACCCGCACGATGCTGATCTCCTGCTTCTCCTTCACCGAGATCGCCAAGCGGGCGGCTGGCCTGATGCCGAACGGCGGCTCAATCGTGACGCTGACCTATGGCGGCTCGACCAAGGTGATGCCGAACTACAACGTCATGGGCGTCGCCAAGGCGGCGCTGGAATCCTCCGTGCGTTACCTCGCCATGGATTACGGCCTGCAGAACGTGCGGGTCAACGCGATCTCCGCCGGGCCGGTGCGCACGCTGGCCGGGTCCGGCGTCTCCGACGCGCGGGTGATGTTCAACTATCAGAAGCAGCATTCGCCGCTCGGCCGCACGGTGACCATCGACGAGGTCGGCGGCTCGGCGCTCTACCTGCTGTCGGACCTGTCGTCCGGCGTCACCGGCGAGGTGCATTTCGTCGACAGCGGCTACAACACCGTGTCGATGCCGCGCCTCGACGCGCTGAAGACGCAGGAAGCGGAGGCCCAGGCCGCGCGGCACGCGCACGAGGACGTCTGACCGGCAGGTCATACCCCCTGCACGATGCGCAATCACGGCGGTCACGCGACAGCGCGGCCGCCGTTTCTTGTGCTTTCTTCAGAGGATCGCGGCCCCGACCGCTATTCGATCGTTTCGTCCGGATAGACGCCGAACAGCCGGGTCTGGTCAATCCAGCCGGAGAAGCGGTCGCCGCTGACGCGGCACCACCCCTGCCGGCAACTCCCGACATTGACCAGCACATTCGGTCCGAGCTCGGCGGCGAGGCGGGCATCGGAGCGCGGCTCGGCGCGCAGAGGCGTGGTGCCTGACTGTTCCCACGGCGTCACCAGCGCGGTCCTGCGCCCGCTCAGCAGCGAATGGAACACCCAGCCTTCCTCGCCCTGCCAGTCGCGGATGCGGCGCCAGTTCTCGAATTCCTGGACGATCTCCACCGGCAGGCCGGCGCGGACATAGGTCCAGCCGATGCGATGCTCCAGCGTCGGGCCGACGCGAACATTGACGCGTTCCGACTTCAGGCTGACGAAGCGCGGGACCGGAAAGCCGCTGGGGCCGCGCGCGGTGTTCTGGGCAAGGGCCGCGCCCGGCCCCGCCAGGCCCTGCAGCAGCACAAGCAGCCCGGCCGCGAGCACGCCAAGGAGGCGGACCAGGCGCCGCACACGCGGCGGGTGCGCGCGCGTGTCGCAGCTCGGGTCACTGCGGTGGTCGCGGTGGGCGCCGCCAGCCGCCGGCCGTCCGCCGGGATCTCCGCACCGCCTTGCCAGTCCACGCATCGAAGCCCCGTCCTTTCCGCCACGCCCCGTTATGCCCGCCTTCGCCAGCCCCTCCGCCAGCCTGGCAGGCGGGTCCAGCGAAAGACCGAGAATCGCACATTTTCAAGGCAGGCCCGCCCTGAGCCCGTCCTCCGGCGCCGAACGGCATTCCGATCCCTTGTTTTGACCGGACCATCTGGTAATGAGAACTGACGCGTCGGATCGACCGCTGCCGCGACGACGCAATTTCTGACAGGTAGGGTTAAGGAGCCCTCAACAGAGCGCGAAAAGGCGAGGAGCATGCCCAGGAAGAAGCCGCTGGTCGTCGTGACACGCAAACTGCCGGACGTCGTCGAGACGCGGATGCGCGAACTGTTCGAGACGCGCCTCAACGAGGCCGACAGGCCGCTGAGCCAGGCCGAGCTGGTCGAGGCGGTCAAGACCGCCGACGTGGTGGTGCCCACCGTCACCGACCGGATCGATTCCGCCGTACTGTCGCAGGCCGGCCCCAATCTCCGCTTGATCGCCAATTTCGGCAATGGCGTCGACAATATCGACGTGATCACCGCCAACAATCGCGGCATCACCGTCACCAACACGCCGGGCGTGCTGACCGAGGACACGGCCGACATGACGATGGCGCTGATCCTCGGCGTGCCGCGGCGCATCGCCGAAGGCATCAAGGTGCTGGAGCATGGCGAATGGGCCGGCTGGTCGCCGACCTGGATGCTTGGCCGCCGCATCTGGGGCAAGCGGCTCGGCATCATCGGCATGGGCCGCATCGGCCAGGCGGTGGCCCGCCGCGCCAAGGCCTTCGGCATGTCGATCCATTATCACAATCGCCGAAGGGTGTCGGAAGCGGTGGAGGAGGCGCTGGAGGCGACCTACTGGGACAGCCTCGACCAGATGCTGGCCCGCATGGATGTCGTGTCCATCCACTGCCCGCACACGCCGGCGACCTATCACCTGTTGTCGGCCCGCAGGCTGAAGCTGATGAAGCCGGAGGCCTATATCGTCAACACCGCGCGCGGCGAGGTGATCGACGAGGCGGCGCTGATCCGCCAGCTCGACGCCGGCCAGCTCGCCGGTGCCGGCCTCGACGTGTTCGAGCACGAGCCGGCGGTCAATCCGAAGCTCATCGCCTCCACCAAGGTGGTGCTGCTGCCGCATATGGGATCGGCCACCGTCGAGGGCCGTATCGATATGGGCGAGAAGGTCATCATCAACATCAAGACCTTCATGGACGGTCACCGGCCGCCGGATCGCGTCCTGCCGTCGATGCTGTGACCGGGACAGCCCGCCTCAGGCTCAGCTCTCCCGGGGCTCAGGCCTCGCCCGGCTCGTAGCGTTTCCACAAAGCCTTGTCGCCGATGCCGGAAATGAAGGCGGCATGGGCTTCCCGTTCGGCCGCTGTCAGGCGCGGGGGGAGCGGCACCGGTCGCGGCTGCGCGCGCGAGCGCTCGCGCGGAACCGTGCCGACGGCCGGGCCGGCGTCTTCCTCCACGGCGAAGGCCAGACCCGCCTGCTTGCCGCCGATCAGCTCGATATAGACCTCGGCCAGGATCTCGGAATCGAGGAGGGCGCCGTGCTTGGTGCGGCGCGAATTGTCGATGCCGTAGCGCGAGCAGAGCGCATCCAGCGAGGCGGGCGAGCCGGGGTGCTTGCGCCGGGCGATCGCCAGCGTGTCGAGCACCTGGGCCGGGGGGATCGGACCCATCCCGACCCGCGACAGCTCCATGTTGATAAAGCCCATGTCGAAGGAGGCGTTGTGGATCACCAGAACCGCATCGCCGACGAACTCCAGGAACTCCTGCGCCACCTCGGCGAATTTCGGCTTGTCGGCGAGGAACTCGGTCGACAGGCCGTGCACGTTGAACGCCTCCAGCGGCACGTCGCGCTCCGGATTGAGATAGACGTGATAGGTGCGGCCGGTCGGCACATGGTTGATCAGCTCGACGCCGCCGATTTCCACCAGCCGGTCGCCGTTCCTGGGATCAAGACCGGTCGTTTCCGTGTCGAAGGCGATTTCGCGCAAGGGCAGGTCCCCGTCTTTGGTGCCCGGCAGCCTTTCGGCCGGCCGGTCGTCAGTGTCTCAGATCGTCACCCGCAACGACAGCAGGGGCGGCGGCAACACCGCCTTCGCGGCCGGTTTTCCCCAGACCATCCCCGTGCGATCCCCAGGCAGCCCACCTGGTCGGTCCCAACTTGTGCCCGCGGTTTTCCTCAGCCGAGAAACGCCGCCGCCCGCAGCACCGCGCCGACGGTGCGGCGCGCCGCCTCCAGTCCCCTGCCGGTGTCGACCAGAAAATGGGCGCGGCGGCGCTTGTCCGCATCCGGCATCTGCTTCGCCAGAATGCCCTCGAGCCGCGCCTCGCTCATGCCGGGCCGGGCCAGCACCCGCTGGCGCTGAACCTCAGCCGGTGCAGTGACGACGACGGCGGCGCGGACCCGGCGCTCGCCGCCGGTTTCGAACAGCAGCGGAATGTCGAGCACGGCGACGCGGCAGCCCTGGCGCCTGGCGTCGTCAAGAAAGGCGGTTTCCGCCTCGCGCACCAAGGGATGCACGATCGCCTCCAGCCGCCGCATCTCATCTGGCTTGCCGATCACCCGCTCGCCGAGCCGGGCGCGGTCGACGGCACCACCCGTGACAGTGCCGGGAAACGCCGCCTCGATCAGCGGCGCGGCCTTGCCCGAATAGAGCCGGTGCACGGCGGCATCCGCATCATAGACCGCCGCTCCGGCTTCGGCGAACATGCGCGCCGTGGTGCTCTTGCCCATGCCGATGGAGCCGGTGAGGCCGAGAACGATCACGCCGCCACTCCGAGATCGGCCAGCAGCAGGGCCCGCAATTCGTCGGTGACCTGCGGGCGCACGCCGAACCAGCGCTCGAAGGCGGGCACCGCCTGATGCAGCAGCATGCCGAGCCCGTCGACCGTGACATTGCCGCGTGCCCTGGCAGCGGCCAGCAGCGGTGTTTCCAGCGGTGCATAGACCGCGTCGGTCACCAGCGCGGAAACAGGCAGCGGCGCCAGGTCGATCTGCAGCGGCGGCTGGCCCTGCATGCCGAGCGAGGTGGTGTTGACGAGGAGACCCGCTGTCCCCAGCAGATACGGGATTTCTCCCCAGCCGGCGGCTTTCGAGTCGGATCCGAAACGGGCGCAGAGTTCCTCGGCCTTCGACCTGGTCCGATTGACGATGGTCACGGTTTTCACACCGCGCGACAACAGCGCCCAGACGATGGCGCGGGCCGCGCCGCCGGCGCCCAGGACCACCGCCTCGCGCAGGCCGCTGTCCCAGCCCGGCGCCATCTGGTCGAGATTGCCGAGAAAGCCGAGCCCATCGGTGTTGGCGCCGTGTACCCGGCCGTCCTCCTCCACCCACAGGAGGTTCGCCGCGCCCATGGCCCGTGCCGCCTCGTCCAGCGTGGCGCAGGCGGCGGCGGCCGCTTCCTTGTTCGGCACGGTGACGTTGCAGCCGACCAGCCCCTGATCACCGAGCGTCCGGTAGAAGCGATCCGCCATCTCCGGCGGCACGGCGATGCGCTCATAGACACCGTCAATGCCATGGCTCGCCAGCCAATGGGTGTGGATGAGCGGAGACCGCGAATGGGTGACCGGATAGCCGGTGATCGCCGCGCGCCGCGTCATGCCTCGATCGCTCCCATCTCGCGCAATTGCTGGAGAAGCGGCAACAGCGGCAGGCCGAGGACCGTAAAATAGTCGCCCTCGATCGCCTCGAAAAGCTGCACGCCGCGCCCCTCGAGCTGATAGGCGCCAACGCTGGACAGCACCCCGTCGCCGGTGGCGGCAAGGTAGCGGCCGACAAATTCGGGACCGAAGCGGCGCATCTTCATGTGCACGGTGGCCGCGCCGCACCACAGGGTCTCGCCGTCACGGGCAATCGCCGCCGCCGAATGCAATTCGTGGCTCTGTCCCGACATGGCGAGGAGCTGGCGGCGCGCCGCCTCCATGTCTTCCGGCTTGGTCAACCGCTCACCGCCGAATTCCAGCACCTGATCGGCGCCAATGACCAGCGCGCCGGGATTGCGGGTGCTGGTTTCCTGCGCCTTGGCTTCGGCAAGGATGCGGGCGATATCGGCCGGCGGAAAGCCGCTTTCCAGCAGCGGCGCCTCGACGGCGCGCTCGTCCACCTGCGCCGGGTCGACCCGGAACGACAGGCCGGCATTGGCAAGCAGCTCGGCGCGGATCCGGCTGCCGCTGGCGAGAATGATGTCGGTCATGAACCCATCCGCAAGCTGTTGAAGGCCGCTTCAGGCGATATCAGGCCGCGCCCTCGTTTGCCAGAGCACTCTTGTGCGCGCGGTAGAGTGTCAGGATCTCCGCCGCCGTCTCCTCGATGGAGCGGCGGGTGACATCGATCAGCGGCCAGCCATGCTCGGCGCACAGCTTGCGCGTCACCGCGATCTCGCGGGCGATCACCCGGCGGTCGACATAGGTCTCGTTGCCGAAGGAACCGGCGCTCAAGGCGAGGATGCGGTTCTGCCGCACCTGCTGGATGCGCTCGACCGAGGCGATCACGGCAACGACCATGGCCCGGCGCAGTTCGGTGAGCTGACGGGGCAGGGGAATGTCCGGCACGATCGGGATGTTCGCCGCCTTGATGCCGCGATTGGCCAGATAGATGCAGGTCGGCGTCTTCGAGGTGCGGCTGACGCCGAGCAGCACCACATCCGCCTCGTCGAGGTTTTCCGGGATCTGGCCGTCGTCATGCAGCATGGTGAAATTGAGCGCCTCGATCCGGTGGAAATAGTCGGCGTCGAGCGCGTGCTGGCCACCGATCCGGCCGGTCAGGCGGACATTGAGATAGGACTGGAACACCGCAAAGACGGGCGAGAGGATGTTGACGCAGGGAACGCCATGGGCGCGCGCCGCCTGCTCCAGCCGTTCGGCAAGCTCCGGATCGACCAGCGTATAGAGGATGATGCCCGGCGCATGCTCGATCTCGTCCAGCACATGGTCGAGCTGCCGCGTCGAGCGCACCAGCGGATAGACGTGCTCGATCGCCTGGACATCCTCGTACTGGGCGCCGGCAGCGCGGGCAACGGTCATCAGCGTCTCGCCGGTCGAATCCGAAACCATATGCAAATGGAAGAAGTTGCGAGTCTTACCCAAGCTGTTATCCCCTGCCGGCGGCGCATCTGCTGGTGAGTGTGGTCAAGTCGGCCATTTTGGCGCCTCGCCCTCGAAACCATGCCCGAAGCGCGAAAACAATCAACACTGCACAGGCGCGGGGGAACCGGCAGCGGAAGGATCGCCGATAACGGGGAAAACCGGTTTGTTCCTGAACGGTCCCCAGCCTGTTCAACCCCGCCTTAAAGGTTAACAGATGGTTAACAAACGTCCATATGCCTGTTTTAATTGACGGATCCGGGTTATCACCGAAGGCGGGGAAGACACTTATGCCCGAAACCCCTCGACAGGACGGGGGCTAACAGGTCATGTGGAGCCGTGTCGACAACCGATAATCCCGGCTGTCCAGTGACAAACAAAAACAACAGAATCCTCTTTCAAGGATTCTTTTCTTTTTTAAAGGGGGTCTCGTGTCTCAGACCGCGTCGCGACGGATCATGCAAGTTCTGGCTGGCGAAAGGCTGTGGCCACCACCGATCTGGATGATGAGGCAGGCAGGCCGCTATCTCCCCGAATATCGCGAGACCCGTTCAAAAAGGGTTAACTTTCTTGAATTTTGCTACGACGTGGAGCTTGCCACGGAAGTGACATTGCAGCCGATCCGGCGCTACGGCTTCGACGCGGCGATTCTCTTCTCCGATATTTTCGTCGTTCCCGACGCGCTCGGATATCCCGTGCGCTTCGAGGAAGGGCGCGGTCCTGTGCTGGAGCCGCTGCGCGACGCGCTGGTCGGCTCCCTCGACCAGGCACGAGCCACCCGGCATCTCGACCCGGTGATCGAGATCGTCGGCCGGCTGCGGCGCGAACTGCCCGAGGAGGTGACGCTGCTGGGCTTCTGCGGGGCGCCCTGGACGGTCGCCTGCTACTCCGTGGCCGGTCACACCACCCAGGAGCAGACGGCGGCCAGGATCGGCGCCTATCGCGATCCGGAGCTGATGCAGGCCTTCATCGACCAGTTGGTCACCGCGTCCATCGGCTATCTGGTGCGCCAGCTTGAGGCCGGGGCCGACGCGGTGCAGATCTTCGACACCTGGGCCGGCGTGCTCGACGACGAGGGCTTCCGGCGCTGGTCGATCGCGCCGACCCGCGCCATCGTCGAGGGCGTGCGGGCGGCCGTGCCGGGAGCGCGGATCATCGGCTTTCCGAAAGCCTCCGCCGCCCGGCTCGCGGACTATATTGCCGGAACGGGCGTCGATGCGGTCGGGCTCGACTGGACCGTGCCGGGGGCGCTCGCCCGCGAGGTGCAAAAGCTGGTTCCGGTGCAGGGCAATCTCGATCCGATGCGGCTGGTCGCCGGCGGCCGGGCGCTGGAGGAGGGCGTCGACCAAGTGCTTGCGACACTTGGACAGGGTCCGCTGGTCTTCAACCTCGGCCATGGTGTGACGCCGGACGCCGATCCGGAGAATGTGGCGCGGATGATCGCCCGCGTGCGACAGGCGCCCGATCCCCGCGAAGGTTCTCTGGAGACCCGGTGACCCATGCTCTATCTCTGGCTGAAGGTCCTGCACATCATCTCGGTGATCGCCTGGATGGCCGCGCTGTTCTACCTGCCGCGGCTGTTCGTCTATCACGTCGAGGCGGGACCGGGCACGCCGCAGAGCGAGACCTTCAAGGTTATGGAGCGGCGGCTGCTCAAGGCGATCATGACCCCGGCGATGATCTCGTCATGGATCTTCGGGCTCTGGGTCGCCTATGAGGGCGGGTTCTTCTCGTCCGGTTGGTTCCACGCCAAGCTGACGCTGGTTCTGGCGATGAGCGCTCTGCACGGTTATCTGGCGCGCTGTGTGCGCCAATTTGCCGCGGACACCAACGTCAGGAGCTCGCGTCACTACCGTATCGTCAACGAGGTGCCGACCCTACTTATGGTGCTGATCGTGATTCTGGTGGTGATCAAGCCATTCTGACTGGTTGATCTCGGCTAACCCTGCGTCCGAATGACGTGGCTAACCTTTCCGGGCGCATGACAATATTGCGAGCACTCGCCGAATGGCGCTTGCTCTGGTGAATTTAAAAATGTAGATTCCGGCAACCTCACATCCTGCGGGCATGGTGTTGGCGACGTTCCGGGGCGACGAGTTTGGCCGCGCATCCGGGAACCGCAAAAGCACCAGGTCGGATCGGAAGGTCCGATTGTCGATCCGCAGCCACTCCCTTCCTTCCTGATCCAGGTTGCCAAGACGGCGACGCGGGATCATACGCATCCACCCCTAGCAGAAGACCATCCATTGCCCATGCGGGAAATGAAACTCTCAGATCTCAAGATCAAGACGCCGACCGAACTCCTCGCCTTTGCGGAGGAGCATGAGGTCGAGAACGCCAGCACCATGCGCAAGCAGGAGCTGATGTTCGCCATTCTCAAGCAGCTCGCCGCCCAGGACGTCGACATTATCGGCGAGGGCGTCGTCGAAGTGCTGCAGGACGGTTTCGGTTTTCTGCGCTCGCCGGACGCCAACTACCTTCCCGGCCCGGATGACATCTACATCTCACCGTCGCAGATCCGCCGCTTCTCGCTGAGAACCGGCGACACGGTCGAAGGCGAGATTCGTAGCCCGAAGGAGGGCGAGCGCTATTTCGCGCTGCTCAAGGTCAACAAGATCAATTTCGAGGACCCGGAAAAGGCGCGGCACAAGGTTCATTTCGACAATCTCACGCCGCTCTATCCCGACGAGCGGCTGAAGATGGAAGTCGAGACGCCGACCGGGAGCAAGGACCTGTCGTCGCGGGTCATCGACCTGGTCGCTCCGCTCGGCAAGGGCCAGCGCGGCCTGATCACCGCTCCGCCGCGCACCGGCAAGACGGTGTTCCTGCAGAACATCGCCAAGTCGATCACCACCAACCACCCCGAATGCTATCTGATCGTGCTGCTCATCGACGAGCGGCCCGAGGAAGTCACCGACATGCAGCGCACGGTGAACGGCGAGGTGGTGTCCTCCACCTTCGACGAGCCGGCGGTTCGCCACGTGCAGGTGGCCGAGATGGTCATCGAGAAGGCCAAGCGCCTGGTCGAGCATGGCCGCGACGTGGTGATCCTGCTGGATTCGATCACCCGGCTGGGGCGCGCCTACAACACCGTGGTTCCGTCCTCGGGCAAGGTGCTGACCGGCGGTGTCGATGCCAACGCGCTGCAGCGGCCGAAGCGCTTCTTCGGTGCGGCCCGTAACATCGAAGAGGGCGGGTCGCTGACGATCATCGCCACGGCCCTGATCGACACCGGCAGCCGCATGGACGAGGTCATCTTCGAGGAGTTCAAGGGTACGGGCAACTCCGAGATCATTCTCGACCGCAAGATCTCCGACAAGCGCGTCTTCCCGGCCATCGATATCCAGCGATCCGGCACCCGCAAGGAAGAGCTTCTGGTCGAGCCGGTGAACCTGAAGAAGACGTTCGTGCTGCGCCGCATCCTCAACCCGATGGGGACGGTCGACGCCATCGAGTTCCTGCTCGACAAGCTGCGCCAAACCAAGTCGAACGACGATTTCTTCGACAGCATGAACACCTGACGGCGCTGCGCGGCATCGCCGCGACGCGGATACGAGATTCACGTGAAACACCCGCGGAGGTCCGAGATCTCCGCGGGTGTTGCTTTTTGCAGGACGGGTGTTTCACGTGAATCAGGTCGATTCGGAGGTGCAACGATGGCAGGCGAGGGCGGGGCGGGCCCGGTGATCGAAACCGCGAGGCTGCTGTTGCGTCCGTGGCGGGAGGAGGACAAGGTGCCCTTCGCCGCGATGAACGGCGACCCTTGCGTGATGCGCTATTTTCCCTCGGTGCTCACCCGCGATGAGAGCGATGCGATGGTCGATCTGGCACGGGCCCGGGCGGCGGCGGATGGGATCTGTTTCCAGCCGGTGATCGAGAAGGCGGGCGGGTCGTTCATCGGTTTCGTCGGCCTCAACCGGCCGAGGCATCCGCTGCCCTTCCTGCCCTGTATCGAGATCGGTTGGCGGCTCGCCCGTTCGGCGTGGGGACAGGGCTATGCCAGCGAGGCCGCGCGGGCATGGCTTCGATTCGGTTTCGAAACACAGGGTCTCGACGAGATCGTCTCCTTCACCGCCGTGCTGAACGCTCCGTCGCGGCGGGTGATGGAGCGGATCGGCATGCGGCGGGACACGGCCGCGGATTTCGCTCATCCGGCAATCGATGGCGCAAGCCCCCTATCGCCGCATGTGCTTTATCGCCTCGGCGTGAAGGATTGGGCCTCTCACCGGGGCGGCGGATCTGGCAGCGCCGGCGACTGCCCGGACTGAGGCTGGGCCTTAATGTCGGGACGCGAAGTGGGCAAGCACTGGTCCGACATCGGCGGCGCTGGTTAGCGGTGCGCTGCAGGCTCCCCGCCGGCAGAGATAGAGGGTGGGGCGCCCGGCGCGGGCGGTCTTGCCGTGCAGCGGGTGGCTGGCCGGGAAATCGTGGCCGTCCGAAACTTCCAAGCGGATGATGGCGGGATCGGCGAGGCCGGCAACGGCCCGGCGCAACGCCATCGCGCTCTCGGACCGGTCTCCCTCGAGCGGCGTCACCAGCACCGCGAGCACTGCGTTTTCGGCGGTGTCCAGGGCGCTCAACAGGCTCGCCGTGCCGAAAACGTTGCCGACGATGTCGGCGGCGAAACCAGCAAGGATCGCCTCTGAGGTCTCCGCCAGCCTATCGTCGCCGAGGAGGTGCGACAGGCGCAGGAAGGCCTCAGCCGCCAGCCCGTTGGCATTGGGAACGGCCTCGTCCATTGGCGAGAACGGCCGTATGATGATGTCGTTCGCCTCGCGTGAGGCGAGGTGGTAGCCGCCGCCCTCATGGGCAAAGTCCCGATCGAGCCGGCGGCCGAGGTCGAGGGCGTCGGCGAGAAATCGATTCGCCTCCGACATGGACCACGAGGTTTCGGCGAGGGTGACGGCGGCCTTCATCATCGCCGCAAGGTCGCTGGCAAATCCCGGCCGGGTGAGGCGACCTCCGCACCAGGCGTGGGCGAGGCGACCCTCGTTGTCGCGCATGTGATCCATGACGAAGCCATAGGCATCGATGGCGAGCCGGCGCCAGGATTCACGTGAAACACCTTCCAGGCGGAAGAGATACTCGGCCTCCGCCAGCGCGGCGATGGTCAAGCCGTTCCAGTCGGCGAGGACCTTGTCGTCTCGCGCCGGGGGCACCCGGTTTTGACGGGCGTTGAGCAGCGCGGCGCGGGCGGCGGGATAGGGCGCGGCGCCCGCGCCTGGGCCGGCGCGCGGTGGCGACAGGCGGTTCGGAATGCTTGCGCCCTCGAAATTGCCGCAGGCGCTGATGTCATAGGCCTGGCAGAAGGCAAGGCAGGCATCGCGGTCGAGGACCCTCGCCACCTGATCCGGCGTCCAGACATAGAAGCGGCCCTCCTCGCCCTCGCTGTCGGCATCGAGGCTTGCGGCGAAGGCCGGCCCGTTCATCATCTCCCGCTGCAGCCAGCCGACGGTCTCATCGAGTCGGGTCCGGAACAACTCGGTGAGCGGTGGGGAAAGATCGGCGAGGGCGAGCGCGCGGGCGAGGTGAGCGATGTATTGGGCGTTGTCATAGAGCATCTTCTCGAAATGCGGGACCAGCCAGCGCTCGTCGACGGAATAGCGGGCAAGGCCGCCACCGACATGATCGTAGATGCCGCCGTTGCTCATGCGCTCCAGCGTCAGCACGCAGGCATCAAGAGCCTCGGCAGAGCCGCTGCGCAGGGCCGCGCGCCAGACGAGTTCGCTGACGCAGGCCTGGGGAAATTTGGGTGCGCCGCGGATGCCGCCATGGGTCGTGTCGTAAAGGCCGGCGAGGCGCAGGCCGGCGGTGACGGCAAGGTCCGGCGGCAGGGCGCCGGCCGCTTGGGGGCGGGCCGCCGCCAGATGGGACATCAGAGCCTTGCGGTTGGTCTCGATTCGGCTCCGATCCATTCGATAGGCATGATTGACCGCCTCCAGGACCTCGATGAAACCAGGCCGCCCCCAACGAGAGGTTCTTGGGAAATAGGTGCCGCCCCAGAAGGGCTCTCCCTCGCTGGTGAGGAACATCGTCAGCGGCCAGCCACCCTGCTGGCCAAGGGCATGCAGCGCGGTCATGTAGATCTGGTCGATGTCCGGGCGCTCCTCCCGGTCGACCTTGATATTGACGAAGAGGCGGTTCATGACCGCGGCGACGTCCGGATCTTCGAAGCTCTCATGGGCCATGACATGGCACCAGTGGCAGGCGGCGTAGCCGACCGAGAGGAGGATGGGCTTGTCGGCGGCGCGGGCCTCGGCCAGCGCTTCCGGTCCCCAGGGACGCCAAGCGACCGGATTGTCCTTGTGCTGCAGCAGATAGGGGCTGGTGGCGCCGGCCAGACGGTTGTCGGTCATGGGCCTCTCCGATATCAGGGCGTGGCAGGCTCCGGCCGGGGAAGCGGGCGGAGCCGATGATGGTTGTTGAGGAAAGGCTAGGTCAGTCGATGTCTGGAGCCAAGGGAAAGCGGATGGGGGGAGGCAATGAGACGCTGCCCGGACGCGCTACGATCTTTGCCCTGTCCAGCGGGGCGGTGCCCGCTGGTGTGGCGGTGATCCGCCTGTCCGGAGAGGGGACCCGATTCGCCCTCGAAACGATGTGCGGGACCTGCCCGGCGCCGCGCCGCGCCTCCGTGCGCGAGCTGCGCCGGCCGGCGGATGGCTCTGTCCTCGACCGGGCGCTGGTGCTGTGGTTTCCCGGCCCCGCCAGCTTTACCGGAGAGGACGTTGCCGAGTTCCATTGCCATGGTGGACGCGCGGTGGTTTCCGCGGTGCTGGAGGTGCTTGGCAGCCTACCGGGATGCCGGCCGGCCGAGGCGGGGGAGTTTACCCGCCGGGCTTTCGACAACGACCGGATGGACCTGCTTGAGGTCGAGGGCCTCGCCGATCTGATTGCGGCGGAAACGGAAGCGCAGCGGCGGCTGGCGATGAGCCAGGCCGGCGGTGCGCTGGCGGCGGTCTATGACGGCTGGCGCGGCCGGCTGACCCGCGCGCGGGCCCTAGTGGAGGCGGAGTTCGATTTCGCCGACGAGGAGGACGTGCCCGACGATGTCTCCGTCGTGGTGTGGGAGGAGGTTGCTCGCCTGCGCGAAGAGATCGCCGGGCATCTTGCCCGGTCGCAGCGGGCCGAGCGGCTGCGCAGCGGTGTTCAGGTGGTGCTGCTCGGTGCGCCGAATGCCGGCAAGTCGAGCCTTTTGAACGCGCTGGCGCGGCGGGATGTCGCCATCGTCACGGAAGAAGCGGGAACCACCCGCGACGTCATCGAGGTGCATATGGATCTCGACGGTTATCCGATGACGTTGGTCGATACTGCGGGGCTGCGCGAGGCGGCGGGACTGGTCGAGCGGGAGGGCATCCGCCGGGCGCTTGCGCGGGCCGAGGATGCAGACCTGGTGCTGTGGCTTGTCGCGCCGGAGACGGACCCTTCCAGCGGACAGTCATCTCCGCCGCCGCATGCAACGACTGCCCTCTGGCGGATCGAGACCAAGGCCGATACGGGAACGGGGTGGCCGGCGGCAGCAGCGGGGGAGCGAGACTTCCGCCTGTCCGTGCGCAGCGGCGAGGGGGTCGATGCGCTGCTTGCTGCGCTGGCGACGTTTGCGGCACGACATGTCGGCGGGGTGGACGAGCCGCTGGCCGCGCGGGAGCGGCACCGGCGGCATCTGGAGGACTGCCTGGCGGCGCTTGGTGAGGCGCTGGCGGAGTGCCGATCGCTGGAAATCCGCGCCGAGGACCTGCGCCGGGCTGGGGAGTCGCTGGGGCGGATTGCTGGACGCGTCGGCGTGGAGGACCTGCTGGACGTGATTTTCCGAGAATTTTGTATCGGAAAGTAAACGAGCGTTTCACGTGAAACAGCGGGAATCGAGGATCGATTCAAACCCGTAATGAAGACTCATCCGAAACAGATGTCAGACAGAGGCTGGTAACGCTGCTTATCTTTGACCGCTGCGCCGGTTTTCGGGTATCACCGGCCGCAAGAGGTATCCACGCAAGGCGGATCGCGGACCTTTCCCGTGTCGCCTGCAGGCCCCGAGCGCGATCTTCGCCGGCGCGGGCAGAGGCTGAAAGCACATGACCAGGACAAAGGGCGGCAATGTCGCCAAGCCTGTCTTCGATGTGATCGTCATCGGCGGCGGCCATGCCGGCTGCGAGGCCGCGAGCGCCAGCGCACGGCTGGGCGCCCGCACTGCGCTGGTCACGCATAGCTTCTCCACCATCGGCGTGATGTCCTGCAACCCGGCCATCGGCGGCCTCGGCAAGGGACATCTGGTGCGCGAGGTCGATGCGCTGGACGGATTGATGGGCCGAGTGGCCGACCGGGCCGGCATCCAGTTTCGTCTACTCAACCGGCGCAAGGGCCCGGCGGTGCGCGGGCCGAGGGCTCAGGCCGACCGCAGGCTCTATCGCGAGGCGATGCAGGAGGCGATCCGCGAGACCGCCAATCTGGAGGTCGTCGAGGGGGAGGCGGCGGAGCTGACGGTCGAGGCCGGACATGTCGGCGGGGTGGTGCTGGCCGACGGGCGGCGGCTGGTCACCGGTGCGGTGGTGCTGACCACCGGCACCTTCCTGCGCGGGGTCATTCATATCGGCGAGCGCAAGATCGCCGCCGGACGGGCCGACGAGGCGCCGTCGAACCTGTTGTCAGCCTCGCTGCTCTCGCATGGGTTCGAGCTCGGCCGGCTCAAGACCGGCACGCCGGCACGGCTGGATGGTCGCACGATCCATTGGGATCGGCTGGAGGAGCAGAAGGGCGATTCGGATCCGGAACCATTTTCGGAGCTGACGAGTGTCATCACCACGCCGCAGGTGTCCTGTCACATCACCCGCACGACCCTGCGGACCCACGAGATCATCCGCGACAACCTGCATCGCTCGGCGATGTATTCCGGCGAGATCGTCGGGCGGGGCCCGCGCTATTGCCCCTCGATCGAGGACAAGGTGGTTCGCTTCGGCGACCGCGACGGCCATCAGGTTTTCCTGGAGCCGGAAGGGCTGGACGACCCGACGGTCTATCCGAACGGCATCTCGACCTCGCTGCCGGAAGATGCGCAGCTTGCCTTCCTGCGAACCATTCCGGGGCTGGAGGATGTCGCCGTGCTGCGGCCGGGCTATGCCATCGAATACGACCACATCGATCCGCGGGAGTTGGGTCGTACGCTCGAGACGCGCCGGGTCGGGGGTCTGTTCCTGGCCGGCCAGATCAACGGCACGACAGGTTACGAGGAAGCGGCCGCGCAAGGGCTGGTCGCGGGGCTGAACGCGGCGCTCAAGGCGGGCGGCCGGGCGCCCGTCGTCTTCGGCCGGGACCAGGGCTATCTCGGGGTGATGATCGACGATCTCGTGACCTGCGGCGTCAACGAGCCCTATCGGATGTTCACCTCGCGGGCCGAGTACCGGCTGTCGCTGCGGGCGGACAATGCCGACCAGCGGCTGACGCCGATGGGCATGGAGATCGGCTGCGTCTCGGCGGAGCGTGCCTCGCGGTTCGAGGCAAAGTGCCGGGATCTGGCGCGGGCACGCGAGGTGCTTTCTGGCCTGGTGCTGACCCCGGAGGAGGGGCGACGCGCCGGCCTGCCGATCAACCAGGACGGGGTGCGGCGCTCCGCCTTCGAACTGCTGTCCTACCCCGATATCGACCTCGACAAGCTGGCCGTCGTCTGGCCGCAGGAGATCGGAGCGCTCGCCCCGAAGATCGCGGCGCAGGTGGCGATCGACGCGCTCTACGCGGTCTATCTGAAGCGGCAGGAGGCGGACATCGATGCGTTGCGCCGCGACGAGGATCTGCTGCTGCCGGCTGGCCTCGACTATGCGCTGGTCAAGGGCCTGTCCAACGAGGCGCGGCAGAAGCTCGAAGCCGCGCGGCCCGAAACGCTGGGCCAGGCGGCACGCATCGACGGGGTGACGCCGGCGGCGCTGACGCTGCTTTTGTCGCATGTGCGCAAGGCGCAGAAGGCCGGGTCGCACGCGGGCGGCCGGGAGGCCGTGGCATGAGCCGGCCGGCGCGGCTGACCGTCGATGATGGACCGGAAGTGCTTCACGGATTTTTCGAAGTTTCACGTGAAACAGTGGAGCGTTTGACCACTTACGTGAATTTGCTCCTGCATTGGCAGAAGGCGCAGAACCTCGTGGCGCCGTCAACCTTGCCCGAGGCCTGGCGGCGGCATGTCGCCGACAGTCTGCAGGTGGTGGCGTTGGCGCCGGAGGCCGCCCGCTGGGTGGATCTCGGCAGCGGCGCCGGCTTTCCCGGCCTGGTGACGGCGATGGTGCAGATGGAGCGCCTGCCCGGTGCGCATGTGCATCTGATCGAGAGCAACAGCCGCAAGGTCGCCTTCCTGCGCACGGTGATCCGCGAGACGGGCTGTCCGGCGACGGTTCATGCGGCGCGTATCGAGGACGTGTCGGGGGACCTAGCCGGCGAGGTCGAGGCGGTGTCGGCGCGGGCGCTGGCCGATCTTTCCGAGCTGCTGGCCTATACGGAGCCCTTCTCGAATCACGGCGCACCTGCGATTTTCCACAAAGGAAAAAATTTCCGCGACGAGGTCGCGCGTGCCGCTCACGCTTGGGAGTTCGATCTGGTAGAAAGGGAGAGCCTCATCGATCCCGACAGCCGGCTCCTCAAGATCACGGGGATCCGGCCGCGCGGTGCGACAGGGAAAGGCCAGACCGGATGAGCATGCTTCCTCAGTCTCCGCGCGTCCTCGCGCTCGCCAACCAGAAAGGCGGCGTCGGCAAGACGACCACCGCAATCAATCTCGGGACCGCGCTCGCAGCGATCGGCGAGCGGGTGCTGGTCGTCGATCTCGACCCGCAGGGCAACGCCTCGACAGGCCTCGGCATCGACCGGCGCAGCCGCGACATCTCGACCTATGACGTACTGATCGGCGATTGTTCGCTGGCCGAAACGATCCAGGACACGGCGGTGCCGCGCCTGTGGGTGGCGCCGTCCACCATGGATCTGCTCGGCGTCGAGCTGGAGATCGCCAGCCGCCCGGATCGGGCGCACCGGCTGCGCAAGGCGATCCATGAACTGGCGGGGCAGGGGCGCCAGGCGGCGCCGGCGGACTTCACCTATGTGCTGATCGACTGCCCGCCCTCGCTGAACCTGCTGACGATCAACGCCCTGTCGGCCAGCCACTCGATTCTGGTACCGCTGCAATGCGAGTTCTTCGCGCTGGAGGGCCTCAGCCAGTTGCTCAGCACGGTCGAGCAGGTGAAGGCGGCGCTGAACCCGGAACTGTCGATCCACGGCATCGTTCTGACGATGTATGACAGCCGCAACAATCTCTCGGCCCAGGTGGTCGCCGACGTGCGCGAGACCATGGGCGATGCGGTGTACGAGACGATCATTCCGCGCAATGTGCGGGTGTCCGAGGCGCCGTCCTACGGCAAGCCGGCGCTGCTCTACGATCTGAAGTGTTCGGGCAGCCAGGCCTACCTGCGGCTGGCCTCGGAGATCATCCAGCGGGAGCGGACGCTGCGCGGCGTCGCGGCGTAACGATTCGGATGCGCAACGGTGCGCGCGGCCGACAACAAGAACAGGCAGTGACGATGGCGGATGACGACGGTGGAAAGAAAAAGCGGCTGGGCCGGGGGCTCGCCGCGCTGATCGGCGAGGTGGGGACGGAACCGCCGGCGGATCCGCGGCCACCCCGCGACACGCGGCGGGTGCCGATCGAGTTCCTGACCGCCAATCCGCGCAACCCGCGCAAGACCTTCACCGAAAAGGATCTGGAGGATCTGACCAACTCGGTGCGCGAAAAGGGCATCGTGCAGCCGCTTCTGGTGCGTCCGGTCGCCGGCCGCGACAACGCTTATGAGATCATCGCCGGCGAGCGCCGCTGGCGGGCGGCGCAGCGGGCGGGCCTGCACATGGTGCCGGTGGTGGTGCGCGAGGTCACCGATCAGGAAGCGCTGGAACTCGCCATTATCGAGAACGTGCAGCGCGCCGACCTCAATCCGATCGAGGAGGGGCTTGGCTACGATCAACTGGTGCAGGACTTCTCCTATAGCCAGAGCGAGCTGGCCAAGGTGATCGGCAAGAGCCGCAGCCATGTCGCCAACACGCTGCGCCTGCTGAAACTGCCGAATTCGGTCAAGGACTATCTGGCGGAAGGCCTGCTGACCGCCGGTCACGCGCGAGCGCTGATCACCGCGGAAGATCCGGCGGCGCTGGCCGAATTGATCGTCGAGAAGGGGCTGAATGTTCGCGAGGCGGAAAAGCTGGCGCAGGACCCGCAGGCACTGACCCGCTCGCGCGCTGCGAAGACGGAAAGGCCGGACAAGGACGCGGATACCAAGGCGCTGGAGAAGCGGCTGACCGATACGCTGGGGCTGAAGATCGCCATCGCCCACAAGCCGGACAAGGGCGCCGGTGAGCTGAAGATCAAATACGCTTCGCTGGAGCAGCTCGACGAGATCTGCCGGTTGCTCGGCGTCCAGGGCTGAACGATCGATTCGGCTGCGGTCCGATCCCGCTCACCTGCGAAGCGAAGCCTGGCGGCGCCCCGAACGTCAGCGGGTCTTGCATTTAACTCATTGATTTTCAAATCATAATGGAGATTGTTCCACCTCCGGTGGAGGTCTTGCGTCAGTCGGTGTCGACCGCCTCGTCGGCTTCCAGGATGCGCCGCAGACGGGAGAAGGCAAGGCGGATGCGCGATTTCACCGTGCCGAGCGGCAGACCGGTTTCCTCGGCGATCTGGCTGTGCGACAGGCCGGAGAAGAAGGCGCGACGGATCAGGTCGGCCTGCTCCTGCGGCAGCGCCTGCATGGCCTCGCGGACCCGATCCTCGCGCTGACGGGCATCGAGTTCCTCGTCCTGGTCTTCCGGCGCGGGGGGGCGCAGGGTCGGGTCTTCGGCATCGATGAGGGCGGAGCGGTCGCGTCGCAGGGAATCGATGCGCCGATTGCGGGCGATGCGAAACAGCCAGGTCGCGGCGGTGGCCCGGCTTGCGTCAAAAAGTCCCGCCTTGCGCCAGAGGGTGATCATCACCTCCTGGGTCAGCTCCTCGGCAGTCGCGGCATCGGAGCCGAGCCGCATCAGATAGGACTTGATGCGCGGGGCGAAATGGTCGAACAGCGACGCGAAGGCAGTCCGGTCGCGATCTCGGGCCACCTGCAGGATCAGAAGCGAGAACCGGTCCTCAACGGCCACGATCACGCAGCTCCCGTCCGCATCGAAGGGATGCGCATCCGGTGTGTCGGGTCGGTCTGGTCCATGTGTCCTTCTTCGTTCGAAACTGCGAGGCGGTTCGGGGAGGCCCCCGGCAGGCGACGTCGGCAACTGTCCAAATAGCCCATGTCGCGCGTCCCGTCGACGTGCGCGTGCCGCTGCGACGCGCTCCTGCAACATCAGACCGGGCCGGGCGGTTTCGTCAATCCCCGGAAGGGGTAAAGACAGCTTGGCAAAAGTGTCACACTCTTGCCCGATTTGTACCGGCAGCGTGCGCCATCCAGCGATCGTAGCGGGTTTGCGAAGCCGTCTGACGGCTTTTCGAGAATATCAACCCTTTCGTAACCTGCTGGGCGATAACCTTAAGACAAGGTGACGATTGCTCAGCAAATTCGATCCATTCCGGATGGTTAGCAGTAGCGGTTTAGGAGATGATGCAAGCAAGAACGCTCTTCCCGGCTCTTCTGGCACTCGTCCTCACGGGTGTGTCGGCGCACGCCCAGACGCCGACCCTTGTCAGTCAGCACAATAACTGGGACGCCTATTCCTATGGTGGTTCCAAGGGCAAGGTTTGCTATGCCTTGTCCAAGCCGACCAAGCTCTCGCCGAGCGATCGCAATCACGGAGACGTGTTCTTCTTCGTGTCGAACCGACCCGGCGAGAACGTCAACAACGAACCCAGCGTGATCGTCGGCTACGCCTTCAAGGAGCAGTCGTCGGTGTCCGTCGACGTGGACGGCCAGAAGTTCACGATGTTCACCAAGAACGACGGCGCCTGGATGGCCAATGCGACCGAGGAGCGTCAGCTCGTCGCCGCGATGAAGGCCGGTCGTGGCATGGTCGTTACCGGCGTTTCGGCGCGCGGCACGCAGACCACCTACGACTTTTCGCTGTCCGGCGTGACGGCGGCGATCACGGCGGCGGATCGGGCCTGCCAATAAGGCCCGCCGCCACGCGCTGATCGCACCCCGGGATCTGCTCCCGCCGAGCCTGCGCTGCGAAGCGGAGCGGCTCCGCGCGGGGCGCATGTGCTTTGGGGCTCACAAACGGCCCGGCTTGCTGTATAAGATGCCGTGATCCGAACCGTCCCGCCCCGACAAGGCGCGGGACGGTTCGGGCTTTTCGGGCGGTGGCCGCATTGGCGCCGCCTTTTCGGCGTTTCCCTTTCGGGATTCGTTCTTTCGGGGTTTGCCCTTTGGGAATTTGCGCCGGGCGGCGGTTTGAACTGTGCCCCGCAAGGCCGCGGCGCCCCTGTCTCACGGACCGACGACATGAGCCTGATGCAGCACTACACCGCAACCAGCAGCCTGATGGCCGCTCCGGCACCGCAAGCACGACCTGCGGCGCTGGCGGGCGAGGACAAGCCGGTTCTGGTCGGTCTCGACCGGGAGGAACTGGCCGAGGCGCTGGCCGGCATCGGCGTGCCACAGCGGCAGTTGCGCATGCGCGTTGCCCAGCTCTGGCACTGGCTCTATGTACGCGGCGCGTCCGACTTCGCCGAGATGACCAATATCGCCAAGGACCTGCGCGCACAGCTTGCCGAGGCCTTCAGCATCCGTCGCCCCGAAATGGTGTCGGAGCAGATTTCCAGTGACGGCACCCGCAAGTGGCTGTTCCGCTTTCCCCCGCGCGGGGCCGGGCGGCCGGTCGAGATCGAGACCGTCTATATTCCCGAGGAAGGACGCGGCACGCTCTGCGTCTCCTCGCAGGTCGGCTGCACGCTCACCTGCACCTTCTGTCACACCGGCACCCAGCGGCTGGTGCGCAACCTGACGGCGGAGGAGATCCTCGCGCAGATCCTGGTCGCTCGCGACCGTCTCGGCGACTTCCCCAAGGGCGAGACGCCTGCCGGGGCGGCGGTGCCGAGCGAGGGCCGGCTCGTCACCAACATCGTGATGATGGGCATGGGCGAGCCGCTCTACAATTTCGACAATGTCAAGAAGGCGCTGCTGATCGCTTCGGACGGTGAGGGGCTGTCGCTGTCGAAGCGGCGAATCACCCTGTCGACCTCGGGCGTGGTGCCGATGATCGAGCGCACGGGCGCCGAGATCGGCTGCATGCTGGCGATCTCGCTGCATGCGGTGCGCGACGACTTGCGCGACGAACTGGTGCCGATCAACAAAAAGTGGAACATCGCCGAGCTGCTGGACGCCTGCCGGGCCTATCCGGGGCTGAACAATGCCCGCCGCATCACCTTCGAATACGTGATGCTGAAGGACGTCAACGACAGCCTTGCGGATGCACGCGAACTGGTGCGCCTGCTGAAGGGCATTCCCGCCAAGATCAACCTGATCCCGTTCAATCCCTGGCCGGGCTCGCCCTACGAATGCTCCGACTGGGAGCAGATCGAGGCCTTTGCCGAGGTGGTCAACCGGGCGGGCTATGCCTCGCCGATCCGCACGCCGCGCGGCCGCGACATCTTCGCCGCCTGCGGCCAGCTCAAGTCGGAATCCGAGCGCATGCGCGCCCGCGACCGGGCCGCTGCCGAAACCGCTGCGAGCTAGGTGATGATCGACGGCGGCAAGCTTCTTGCCCAGTGCATCCGGATCGTCGTGGGGCTGGTTCTGGCCTTCGTGGCCGCCGCCGCCTTCGTCGCGTTCGGCCTGTTGCGCGGGCTGCAGGATCCCGCCGGCGATCCGGTGGTGATCGGCCTTAGCTTCGGCTGGTCTCTGGTTGGGGCCAGCCTCATCGGTGGACTGGCCTTCGCCCCGGCGCTGGCCGCCGTGGTGCTGGCGGAGGCGTTGCGGCTGCGCGGAGTGGTCTTTCATCTGGCGGCTGGCGGCGCCATCGCGACCGTCCTGTGGTGGTCCGGCGAGGGCCCGGCCCACTTGCAGGCGGATGTCCGGCCCGGCACGATCGTTGCTGCGGCGACGGGCTTCCTGGCGGGCTTCGTCTATTGGGTGGTCGCCGGGCGCCAATCGGGATGCTGGCGGATCTCGGCGCGGGACACGCGCGAGGACTGACGCCGCAATCGGTTTTTGATCACATCGCCTTCAATCACACCGTTTTCAATCACGCCGTTCTCAATCAAACTGGCAGGCCGCGCGCCGCGCGGCGCGCGCGGACCTGGCGCAGGGTCGGCAGGGCGGGCGACGTCCTCGCCGTCTCGTCGATCAGCCGGTCGGAGGTGTTTTCGATCGTCTCGACCATATGTGTGTGGAACGTCTCGATGTCGAGGCCGGGTGCGATCGGCGGCAGGAACTCGACAAGCACGGTGCCGGGATAGAGTCGCCAGCCGCGGCGCGGCCAGAACAGGCCGGAATTCAGCGCCACGGGCAGGACCGGCGCCTCCAGCGACCGATAGAGATGGGCGACGCCGTGCTTGTAGCGCGGCTCCTCGCCGGCTCCTCGCCGGGTGCCTTCCGGAAAGATCAGGATCTGCCGGCCTTCGGCCACCGCCTCGCGGGCCCGCTGGGTCATGGCGGCTAGCGCCAGGGCGCGCTTGCCCCGGTCGACCGGGATCTGGCGGAATTTCGCCGTGTACCAGCCGAAGATCGGAATGTAACGCAGTTCCCGCTTCAGCACATAGGTCGGCGAGGAGAAGAGCGGCAGAAGCGCGAAGGTCTCCCAGGCCGACTGATGCTTGGCGGCGACGATGCAGCCGCCCCGCGGAATGTTCTCCAGCCCGCGGAACTCGACCTTCATGCCGACGATCCATTTCAGCAGGAACAGCTCGACCCTGGCCCAGAATGGCACCAGCGGCCAGCCGCGCCGCCGCGGCATCAGGAAGACCGGCAGGCCGGCGATCATCAGGACCAGGGTGCTGATGTAGAATAGCGCCTGAAACAGCAGCGAGCGAAGAAGCAGCATCGATCTCAACCGGTTGCGGTGTGGAACTACCGGACGCGCCGCAAGCGGCGCCCGCCAGGATCCCGTGCGACTTGCCTCCGACGCAAGCCGCATGGACGGCACTGTTACGGCGCCGACGTTTCCATAACCGCGATCCGCAGCCAGGCAAGCAGATATTTCAGGTGCTCGCGCGCCAGCAGCAGCGCCGTGCGCGGCTCTTCATGCCAGCGCTCGGGGGCGAGATCGGCTGTCTGCACCGGCACGGGCACGAGGTCGAAGTCGCTCATGGTCGAGCGGAGCTCGAGCAGGGCGCGCGGCATGTGATAGGCGCTGGTAACGACGAGAAGACGGGCAAAGCCGTTCTCGCGAGCCCATTTCGCCGTCTCGGAAGCGTTTTCCAGGGTGTTGTTGGCGTTCCTGTCGAGGTCGACGCAACAGGAGAACAGCGACAGGTCGCTGGCGGTGGAGATGACGATCTGCTGCGGCGTGGTTTCGGGATGGACGCCGGAAATCAGCAGGCGCTCGGCATTGCCGGCCTGCAGCAGGGCCAGTGCATGCTTGACGCGCTCGCTGCCGCCGGTAAGGACGACGATGGCGTCGGCGCGGGCCGCGTCGTTGCTGTCATAGCCGGCGACGGTGGCGGCGAAGCGTAGGAAGGAGCCCGCATAGAAGCCCAGGCCGGCAACGAGAAGGCCGCTTGCCAGGATGCGCAGCAACCGTCGGCCGCGCGAGCGGGCTCGCCCGTCTGCCGGCGGCGTTGCCCCGGCCGTCCCACCGGCCGTGGTCTGCTGGTCGTCCTGCGAACTCATCGGCTGAGCCTGCCCCTCGGCCTTCCTTTCACGCGGTCTGATATCCGCCCGGTCGGCGGATGCAAGAGGGCGAATCGCCTGCATGCGTCTCTCGGCTAACTAAGGCGCAAGCCGGCCGGTTTTTCCACCCCCGCGCGGTACGGTCGGACGGGGCAAAGGTGGCCGGTGGCCGGTGGCCGCTGCGCTGGTTCACCCCGCATGGCAGATCTTCGCGGCAGCAAGATGTTGCAAACGCGGCACGGCGATGGGCAGGCACGGTATCGGTCTTTCCCGGGCAGCTTCAGCGCATCATTGCGGCGAAAGCACGCAGCGAGGCGGCAAGACGGCGGCGCAGGCCGGCGGCCCGGCGGCGGACGGTGGCCGAGAGCCGGTCATAGCCGTCGCGCCAGCGCCGGGCGCGGGCTTCGGCGCCCGGCAGCCGCCAGAGCAGATGGCGAACGCCGAGGATGACCAGAAGGGTCAGGCACCAGGAAATCAGCGTGTCGGACAGGAAGTGGCCGCCGAAAGCGACGCGGTTGGCGGACAGCACAAGGACCAGCGGCAGGATCACGGCGAGGACAGTGCGGCGCCAGGCCGGGGGAGCGAGAATGGCAAGGGTGATCAGCCAGAGGCTGGAGGAGGCCTCGCCAGAGACGAAGGAGCAGTTGCTGCCGCAATGGTCGCTGATCCGCCAGACGCTCACATAGGGCGCGTCCCCGCCGAACAGGTCCACCGCGTTGGGGCGCGGCCGACCCCAGTTGTCCTTGAGGAGGGCGTTGACCAGCAGGCCGGGGCCGAGCGCCAGGGTTGACAGCAGGAAGACGGGCGCCCGCAGCGGCAGGCGTTCGGGCAACGGGCCGGCGACGAAGGGCCACAGGAGGACGGCAAGACAGAGGCCGGCGATCAGCTTGACGAGGAAGGGGCCGAGCTCGCGCAGGCGCTGCAGGAACGGGTCCTGCGCCAGGATGAAGCCGGCGTCGGGATGGTGGAAGAGCCGGGAGGCGGCGATATCGAGGCCGGGGAAGGCAAGGAAAAGGCCGGTGACGATGAGGAGACAGGTGCAGACGACAAGGGCGAGGGCGCCCGTTTCGCCGGCGGCAAGGCGCGCCGGGAAGCGGAAGCCGCGCGAGGCCGTGGAGGGGGGGTTGTCGGTCATCGCGCCTGCATTAGCGGTTGTCTTGCGGGTCCGGTTGAGGGGTTATAGCGATCTGGCTCCTCCTGTCCAAGGGCGGCGCCGTGCCGATGCGGCTGCCGGTCGCAGCCGCCGCGAGGAAAGGAAGCCGTCATGTCGCGTCCGATCGTCCAGTTCTGGTACGAGTTCGCCTCCACCTACAGCTATCCGGCCGCCATGCGGATCGAGGATCTGGCGGAACGGCGCGGCGTCGAGCTGCGCTGGCGACCGTTCCTGCTCGGTCCGATCTTCGCGCAGGTCGGCTGGACCACCTCTCCCTTCAACCTGCTGCCGGCGAAGGGGGCCTATATGTGGCGCGACTTGGAGCGGATCTGCTCTGCCGCGGGACTCCCGTTCCGCCGGCCCGAGCCGTTTCCGCAGAACGGTCTCAAGGCCGCACGCATTGCCACGGCGCTGGCACCGGAGCAGGTGGCGCGGTTCTCGCGGGCGGTCTATCTGGCGCAATTCGGCGAAGGCTGGCGGATCGACAATGAGACGGTGCTCGCCACTCTGGCCGCCCATGCCGGGGCGGAGGCGGATGCGATCCTCGCGCGTGCCGCCAGCGACGACGTCAAGGCACGGCTGCGCGGCAGCGTCGAGGAGGCGAAGAGGCTCGGCATTTTCGGCGCGCCGAGCGTCACCTGTGCGGATGGCGAGCTGTTCTGGGGCAACGATCGGCTGGAACAGGCGTTGGACCATGCGCTGGACACCCATGCGGCCGGCTGAGCCCCACCTCGTGCACCCGGCGGTGCCCCGGTTGTCCGCGGCCATGGCCGCGACATCTTCCCGCCACCATTTTCGGCAAGATGACAGCATCCCGGGAACGGGAACGAGGATCGGAAGGACGTGTCCCGCAGCGATGGCGATACGCAGTGACAATGCAATGGCGGCAGGATCCGCGCCGCGCGGCGCGGACCGGCTTGCCTTTGCCCTTGGACTTGCCTGTGCCTTGGGGCTGGCTGGAACCCTTGCCGGAGCGTTTGCCGCGGGACCTGCCTTCGCCGAGGGGCGGGACGGTCTTCCGGACGCCTGCCGGAACACGGCGGGCGACGAGATCCTGGACGCGCGCGCCGAACCCGGCGAGCCGCATGTGTGGCGCAGCGCCAGTGGTGAACTGCTGCGTCAGGCCGAGCTTGTCATGGTGACGGATGAGGCTCCAGCCACCGGTCAGGCCGGCGCGCGGTTGCGCTTCGTGGCGCTTGGCGAGGGGACGGATCGGTGGGAGCGCCGCTCCGGCCATCTGGTGCTCGATCCCGGCGAGCGGTGGCTCGCCCGCGAACTGGTGCGCGCCGGACAGGCGATCGTCGGTCCCCGGCTTGCCGGGCGCGACTGTCTCGAATACCTGCTGCGCGAGGAACAGACGGCACGCCGTCGCAAGGTTGGTCTCTGGCGGCACGAAAGGGTGTGGTCGGCGCATGACCCGGACGTGCTGTTGGCCGAGCGCAACGGCCGCTATACGTTGGTGTCCGGCCGCGTGGCGTCGGTCGGGGAGACCCGTTCGATGATCTACCTGAATTTCGGCGGCCGCTGGAGCCGCGATTTCACCGCGACGATCCGCGCGGAGCGCAAGGCTGTCTTCGCCGCCGCCGGGCTTGACCTTGCGTCTCTTGGCGGGGCAGCTATTCGCTTGCGCGGGATTATGCGGCAGTCGGGTGGCCCGTCCATCGATCTGGAGCATCCCGCGCAGATCGAGCGGCTCGACAGGAATGGCGATCGGCGGTGAAGAGGCTCTTCAGAACAGCAACGCGTCCGGACCGATCCCGGCGGCCGCGCCCCCTGCGGCTCGCGGCGGCGCTGGCCTCGGCGCTGCTCCTGTCCGCGTGCCAGTTTTCCGGCACCACCCCGATCGAGATCGGTACGCCGGCGCCGGGCAGCCTGCGGCCGGGAGTTGCCTCGGATCTGGGCGCGCGGGAACACCCGCGCGTGGTGGCGACTTATGGCGGCGTTTATGAGGATCGCGGGGCGGAGCGCGCCGTGGCGCAGGTGGTCGGCCGGCTGGTCGAGGCATCCGACGACCCGTCGCAGAGCTATCGCATCACCATCCTGAATTCGCCGGCGGTCAATGCCTTCGCGCTGCCGGGCGGCTATCTCTACGTGACGCGCGGCCTGCTGGCGCTGGCGACCGATACGTCCGAGGTGGCGGCGGTGCTGGCGCATGAGATGGCCCATGTCACGGCCAATCACGCGATCAAGCGTCAGCAGCGAGCCGAGGCGACCGAACTGGCCGGGCGGGTGCTCGGCAATGTGGTGCGCGACCCCGACCAGCAGCGCGCGGCCATCGTCTCCTCGCAACTGTCCTTCGCCCGCTTCTCGCAGATCCAGGAACTGGAGGCCGATGCCGTCGGCGTCCGCACGCTGGCCAAGGCGCGCTACGATCCCTTCGCCGCCGCGCGATTCCTCACCGCCATGGGCCAGTTCGCCGCCTTCCAGTCCGCGCAAGGGGCGGGCAAGGGCGCGCCCGACTTCCTGTCCTCGCATCCGACGACGCCGGAGCGGGTGCAGACGGCGGTACGCGCGGCGCGGCAGGTCGGGGCTCCCGGTCTCGGCGAGCGCGACCGCGATGCCTATCTCACCAAGATCGACGGCATGCTCTACGGCGACGATCCGCTGGAGGGCTATATCCGCGGACGCTCGTTCCTGCACAAGGCGCTGGGCATCAGCTTCACCGCGCCGCCGGGCTATGTGCTGGAAAACTCTCCGGAAGCGGTGCTCGCCAGCAATCCGAACGGCACGGCGCTGCGCTTCGACGGCGCGGATCTGACCGATTTCCCCTCGCTCACCGCCTATATGACCAGCGGTTGGATCAACGGTCTGATCCGCGACAGCGTGCGCGAGGAAACGGTGAACGGGCTGCCGGCGGTCACGGCTTCGGCGGTGACCGAGGGCTGGTCCTTCCGCATCGCGGTGGTCCGCATCGGGCGTACCGGCTACCGCTTCATCTTCGCCTCGCGAGCCGGCGGCGAGACGTTTACCCGCGACTACGAGGCGACGATCAGGAGCTTCCGGCAGCTCACGCCGACGGAGATCGCGCGGCTGCGGCCGCTGCGCATCAAGGTGATCCGGGCCGATGCCGGCGATACGCCCGAGCGGCTGGCGGTCGGCATGAGCGGTATCGAGCCGGCGCGCCGGCTGGAGCTGTTCTCGATCCTCAACCAGACGCCGCCGGGCGAAGTCATTCCGGCCGGCACGCCGCTGAAGCTGGTGGTCGACTAGGCGGAGGCGAGCCGGGCAACGGGAGACGCAGATGCAGCAGCAACATGCAGGCGGATGCCTGTGCGGCAATGTGCGATTCACAGCGCTGGGAGAGCCCTATCGCGTGGGCCTGTGCCATTGCCTCGACTGCCGCAAGAGCCATGGCGCGCTGTTTCATGCCTCGGCGATCTTTCCGGCCGATGCGGTGACCACCGAGGGCGAGACCGGCGACTATCAGGGCCGGTTCTTCTGCCCGCGCTGCGGATCTCCGGTCTTCGGGCGCAGCGGCGACGAGGTGATGATTAATCTCGGCGCGCTCGATGCGCCCGACCAGTTCACGCCGACCTATGAATTGTGGACCGTGCGACGGGAAGCCTGGTTGCCGGCGTTTCCGCTGAAACACCGCTACGAGCACGACCGTCCGGCCGACAGCCGCACCGAGGATTAGACAGCCAAGCGCGTCGTCTCCCTACCGCTAACCGCCGTCGACCTTGGCGTAGGGCTGCTGCTGGTGGCCGGTGAGATAGGCGAGGGAGCCGAGGCCGGAGGCGATCTGCTTGGCAGCTTTGAAGGCGCGGCGGCGCCCGCCTTCGGGCGAGACGGCAAAGCTTGCGGCGGCCGGCACGAACAGGAACGTGCCGCCGACGATACGGCCTACGCCCTTCAACAGGCTGCGCAGGGCGGCTTTCTTCTTGCCGGCGCGCTTTTCGTGCAGGCGCGAGATGTTGCCGGCGACGCGGAAGGTACGGCTGAGTTGCCAGCGCAGGGTGGTGCGGTTGACCGGGACGAGTTCCTCCACCAAGGCGTCGGGGATCCAGACGATGCGCCCGCCGGCATCGTGGACGCGGGTGAAGAAATCCGTATCGCTGCCGCCGGTAAAGCGCATGGACCCGTCGAAATGCAGGCCGAGGCCGCCGGCCTCGCGCGCCCGGAACACCTTGGTGTCGACCAGCGTGTTATGGCCTTCCGCCTTGGTCAGCACCGTGCCGGAGGGGCGCTTGTTGACCTGCGTGGGCACCATCCATGAGGGCGTTTCGGGTGGCCAGGTGTAGAGGACACGGCCATAATGGACTTCGGCAGGGAGGGCGCGGGTCGCCTCGACCATCGTCTCCAGCCAGCCGGCATGGGCGATCTCGTCGTCGTCGATATAGAGCACCCGGTCGAATCCGGCGTCTTCGGCGAAGGTGCCGCAGCGGTCGCGCGCGAAGGGAATGCCGAGCTCGCGCTCCAGCACATAGTGGATGGTCCAGCCGGTCTCGGCCGCGACCTCTTCCGCAACAGAGCGCGACGTCTCGCGGTCATGGTTCTCGACCACGACGATTTCGGCTCGGACCCAGTCCGGCACGGCCTGTGCGCAGACGGAGGCAAGGCAGGCCCGCAGCATCTTCGGCCGTTCTCTCGTGCAGATGGCAACGCAGAGTTTCATCAGCGCGCAGGTCCCCGTATCCCGGCCCGAGAAGGGCCTGTTCCCGTCAGGGGAGTACCTGTTTCTCAGAGCAGAATCCAGCCGGCGGGAAAGAGTTCGTCGACATAGACCCGGCGCAGCTCGTCGCGGGCGAACCATTTACGCGGGGCGATGACGTGGCGGTCCGGGTTGCGACTGAGCCACGCGCCCCACCAACTGAAGCTCGAATTGGCGATGACATGATGGGCGCAGCGGCTCATCAGGTGAAGATCCTGCTCGCGGCTCTGGCCCTCGATCAAGATGCGGCGGGGCAGGGTGCGCGTCAGATCATCGGCAGCCGAAATGTCGTCGGAAAAGACCAGCCAGGTCGCCTCCGGCACCAGGCGCGCCATCAGCCCGGCCGCGCGGCTGTAGTGCTCGGTGCCGAGCAGGCCATGGGTGGCCGTGGTCTTTGCGTTGGCGGCGTAGTCGCCGCGCCGCACATGCAGGCACACGCTGGTGGGCAGGTCGGCGAGCGCAAGGCGGGCAGGGTCCAGGGTCGCGGCGACGTGGTCGAGCGAGAACAGCGCGCGGATGTCATCCCGGCAGTCGGCGAAGAACTGCTCCGACTGGAAATATCCGGACAGATAGGTGCCGGGGCCGAGGCCGGAAAAGCCGTCGCCGTGGCAGAAGTCCTTCTGGACATAGCGCGGACCGGCCCACAGCTTCTGCCGCTTCTTGCCGCTGCTGCGCCCCAGTGCGCCCAGCACGCGCGCCTTCAGCGAGGTCGTGTCGGGCTGCCAGATCCGTGGTGCGAGGCCGAAAACGTCGAGGCCGAAGGCGGCATGGGCCAAGTCCAGCTCCAGCGGATCGACGAGCAGTTCGACGCCGAGGCGCTTGGCCAGCGCATGGCCGGCGGCATATTGAAACATCTGGTTGCCGAGCCCGCCCCAGATCCGAACGCAGACCGGGGCGCCGTCTTGCACCTTGCCCGTCTCCGTCCGTTTCGTGCCCCCGGCCGCCATCTCTCGCCCCGCTGCTGCTGCATCGCTCTTGTTAGTCGGCATCGGGACGTCGAACAAGCGGGCTCCTACCAGGGATGTATCTCGCCGTTCCATTGCAGGAAACTGCCAGTGTCCGCCATCGACAGGCGGGTGGCGACGGAAAAGATGCCGGCGGCACTCTCCTGCGGGTCGATCTCGGCGCTGCCGCCGCCCATGCTGGTGCGCACCCAGCCCGGATGCATCACGACGACGCAGATGCCATCCGCTTCGAGATCGATGGCCAGTCCCTGCATCGCCTTGTTCACCGCCGCCTTGGAACTGCGATAGGCGTAGCTGCCGCCTCGCGGACGGGCGAGCGATCCCATCTGGCTGGAAATCGTGACGATGCGCGGATTCGCTGCCCGCCGAAGCTGCGGCCGCAACGCCACTGCCATGCGCATCGGCGCCAGCGTGTTGACCTGCAGCTCGCGCTCCCAGGCGGCGAAGTCGAGATCGTCGAGCGCCTGGTGCGGATTGAGCACGCCAGCATTGTTGATCAGCAGGTCGACGGGCGCCTCGCCAAGCGCCTCGGCAAAGGCGACGACGGATCCGGCATCGGTCACATCGAGCGGGTGGACGGTCAGGCGATCCGGATGGCCGGCCGCGAGGTCGGCCAGTGCCATGGCGCTTTCGGGCGCACGGCAGGCGGCATGGATACGCCAGGCCCCGTCGGCGAGGAAACGGCGCACGAGCTCCAGTCCGATGCCGCGATTGGCGCCGGTGACGACGAGTGTGGAGGTGGCAGGGGAGGTCATGGGCGGGACTCCGGCTGGCGGCGCTGCGCGCGCGGGCGCAATGGCGAGACGATGACAGGCTTGGTAAACGCGGCTACAAGGTCGCGCAAGCAGGCGTTGGCCCCAACGGTCGGCGCAAGAGGCCTTCAAGACGGATTGCAGCGATGAGCAGCGAGCGGATAGCCCCTTTCCTCGGAACCTGGATCCTTGATCTCGACGAGAGCGAATTCGATCAGAGCGAGTTGCCGCAAGCCGCTACCTGCCGCATCGAGGAGGAGTTCGGCCTGGTGAGCATCCGCATGTCGATCCTTTCGGCGAGCGGTGAGGAGATCGGCGGCGAGATCACTGGTGTGCCCGGTGCGCCGGGCGCGCGCCTGTCGGAAAGCGGGCTCGCCGACAGGCTGCTGCTCTATTTCGAGGACGAGTACACGCTCACCTCGGAAGCGAAACGCGGCGATCTCACCTTGATGACGGCCCGGAGACGGCTTTCCGATGACGGGCAGAGCCTGGAGGTGGAGCAGAGCGTGGTGGTGCCCGGCCAGGGGCCGGTGATCAATACCGGCATCTATCGCCGCGCCCAGTAGCAGCGGCAGCATCGGCGCGGTCAGATCAGGTCGGGCCAGCGCATCAGGGCGAGAATCGCACCCCAAAGCAGCAGCGACAGCAGGCCGGCAAGGCGGAAGCGGGAGATGGTGCCGCGCGAATCAACCTGATCGAGCAGCCGCCAGGCCGGAACCAGACGCAGCAGCAGCGCGTTGACGGCCAGAGCGGCCAGCAGCCCGGCCTTGACCTGGAACGCAGGATCGGCAGCGACCGCGAACGGGCGTGTCGACATCAGCGCGATTCCGCTCGCCAGCGCAAGCAGAAGGCCGACGAGGGCGGTCTGGCCGAGGACGCGGGCAAGATCGGCCAGCGGCGCATTGCGCCAAAACCCGATCAGCCGCAGGTTGAGCGGCAACAGGGCGCCGACCAGCACCAGCGCGCCGAAGAGGTGTACGGCGGCGGCGGCTTCGCGCAGCTTCGCGGATCCCGCCATGGTGCGGGCAAGCTGCGACGAGCCGAGAAACTCGAGAAATGGGGCGATGTCGGGCATGTCCCTTTCCACTTTCCGCGAAACCGTCGATCCTTCGCAATAGCCTGATTCCGTGTCCGGGTCCTGTCGACGGACGGGATTTCGGCGGGCGAGGGCGATTTTTGTTGCAAGGCCGGGCAGGGCGGATACGCATCGAAGGTTGCAATAGACCTCTGGCCGGCAGTCGGACGAAGCGGAGGACTGGCGATGAACGTGCTTTCGCATGTGCGCCCAGGCGACGAGATGGCGGCAACGCGGATCTATGCGGCCGGCCTGATCCAGAAGCTGCGGCCGTTTTTCGGCAGCGTCGACGCGGCGGCGGAGTTTCTGGCACCGCATCTGCAGCGTGACCGGGGTGTGATCGCGCTGGTCGATGGCCGGGTCGTCGGCATTGCCGGCTATCGTCTCGACGGCCACGGGTTGTTCGAGCCGAAGTGGCGGCATTTCCGCAGGCGTTTCAGCCTGCTCGGCACGGCGATCCGGATGACGGGTCTCGCCCTGCTCGACAAGGAGGAGCAGGAGGATGTACTGCCTATGGACGGGATCGCAGTGGCCGAGGAGGTGCGTGGCATGGGGGTTGGCAGCGCGTTGCTGGCGGAGATTGTCGCCATTGCCCGGCGCGCGGGCAAGCGCGCGGTGCGGCTCGACGTCGTCGACACCAATCCTCGGGCGAAGGCGCTCTATCTTCGCCGCGGCTTCGTCGTCGAGGGGCGGCGCCGGCTCGATCTGCTGCGACCGGTCTTCGGCTTCGCCACCGTGACGGTCATGCGGTGCCATCTCGATAGGGATACGGGACCCGTATGAGCGCGGCGGATGAGGAGGCGACCTGCGGACAGCCGCAAGCGGCAATCGCGAGAGCGCCCGGCCAACTGGCGCCGGAGGCGGCCGAGCGCGTGCCGCAAGCGCTGGACCGGGCGGCGATGGCGGTGGTGCTGCTGCTCGTCGCGGTCTTTGGGCTGGCGCAGGGCCTGACCTATCCGTTGCTCTCGTTCATCCTGGAGCGGCAGGGAACCCCGGCCTGGCTGATCGGCAGCAATGCCGCGATGATGGCGCTGGGCCTCATCGTCTCCGCCCCCTTGGTGCCACAACTGGCGATCCGCTTCGGCGCGGCGCGGCTGGCGATCGCCTCTGCGCTGCTGCTGGCGGTGCTGTTCGCGCTGATCGGCGCGGTGCAGTCGCTGTGGCTGTGGTTTCCCGCCCGCTTCCTGCTCGGCGTCGGCATCAACGGGCTCTACATCTCCAGCGAGACCTGGGTGAACCAGTTGGCGCCCGACCGTATCCGGGGCCGCATGCTCGGCCTCTATGCGACGTCGCTGGCCGGTGGTTTCGCGCTGGGTCCGGCGACGCTGGCGGTGACCGGCACACAGACCCTTGCACCCTTCGTCGTCTGTATTGCCGTCTGTCTGATCTGCGCGGTGCTGATCGCCTCGATCCGCCACCGGCTGCCGCGCTTTGCCGCCGGCGAGAGCGGGTCGATCCGCATGGTCGCGCCGCTGATCCCCTTCCTGCTGGTGGTGACGGCCATAGCCGCCGCCTTCGACCAGGCGATCCTGACGCTGTTTCCGGTCTACGGTCTCGGCCATGGCCTTGACGAGACCTCTGTGGCGACGGCGCTGGCGGTGCTGATCGTCGGCAACATCGTCTTCCAGGTGCCGATCGGCACGCTCGCCGACCGCTGGGGACCGCGCCTCGTCATGGTGGTGCTGTGTCTGCTGACCATTGCCGGCGCGATGCTGCTGCCGGCGCTGATCGACACGACGTGGCCGCTGTGGGCGATGCTCTTCGTCTGGGGCTCCTCGGCCTATGGGGTCTACACGATCGCGCTGATGGAGCTCGGCCGCCGCTTCACCGGCGCGATGCTGATCGCCGGCAATGCCGGCTTCGCCGTGATGTGGGGCGTTGGTGGCTTCACCGGACCGGCGATTTCCGGTCTTGCCATCGATTTCGTCGGTCTTTCCGGCTTGCCGATGCTGCTCGGCGGCGTCTATGTGCTGCTGCTGGTCGCGACGTTGATGCGGCGGCGCCCGGCCTGAACGGTCTGCTCAGTGGCCAGCGGCCAGCGCGCCCTGCACCCGCGTGTCGGAAGCCCCGGCCAGACCGTTCTCCACCGCCATCACCGACTGGGTCGACCCCATGGTGGCGCGCTCCTCCACCGTGTGGCCAAGCCCGCGCAGGATCGCCAGCGTGTCGGGCGAGAACCCTTCCTCGATGCGGATCTCGTCGGGCAGCCACTGGTGGTGCATGCGCGGGGCGGCGGTCGCCTCGGCGATGTTCATGCCGTGATCGATGACGTTGAGGACGATCTGCAGCACCGTGGTGATGATGCGGCTGCCGCCGGGCGAACCGGTGGCCAGCACCGGCCGGCCGTCGCGAAACACCAGCGTCGGGCTCATCGAGGAGAGAGGCCGTTTGCGGGGGGCGACCGCGTTGGCGTCGCCGCCGATCAGGCCATAGGCGTTCGGCACGCCGGGCTTGGCGGAGAAGTCGTCGAGCTCGTTGTTGAGCAGGATGCCGGTGTCGCCGGCCATCATGCCGACCCCGTAGGAGAAATTCAGCGTGTAGGTGTTGGACACCGCGTTGCCCTGACCGTCGACCACCGAATAGTGCGTGGTCTCCTCGCTCTCGTACGGAGCCGGCATGCCGGGGGCGAGGCGGTCGGCGGGCATGGCTCGCTCAGGGTCGAAGTCGGCCATGCGCGAGGCCGCGTAGGCCTTCGAGGTCAGGCCCTTCACGGGAATATCGACGAAATCGGGATCGCCGAGAAATTCCGAGCGATCCGCATAGGCGCGCTTCATCGCCTCGGCCATCACATGCAGCGTGGCCGCCGACCCGGCGCCGGAGGCGGCAAGGTCGAACGGCTCCAGCATGTTGAGGATCTCGATGAGATGAACCCCGCCGGAGGAAGGCGGTGGCATGGAGACCACCTTATAGCCGCGATAGGTGCCGGAGACCGGCTCGCGCCATTTCGCCTCGTAGGCGGCAAGGTCCTCCGCCGTCATCGATCCACCGGCCTCGCGGACCCGCGCGGCGATGGCCTCGGCGACGGCGCCCTTGTAGAAGCCGTCCGGCCCCTCGTCGGCAATCGTCTGCAACGTGGCCGCAAGCTGTGGCTGGCGCAGGGTCTCGCCGGGCTCATAGAAGCCGCCGTCGGCCTTGTAGAAGGTCGCGAGCGCGGCGGGGTCCTTCGACAGGCGCGAGTGGACCTGCCTCAGCGAGCCGGCAAGGTCGTCGGAGACGGGAAAGCCGTCGCGGGCCAGCCGGATCGCGGGAGCGAGGAGTTCGGCGAAGGCGAAGCGGCCGCTGCCGTAACGGGCATGGGCGGCATGCAGGCCGGCGACGGTGCCGGGCACGCCGATGGCAAGTCCGGAATAGCGGGACTTCTCGCTGTCGGCATTGCCGTCGGCGTCGAGGAACATGTCACGCTCCGCAGCGGCCGGGGCGAGCTCGCGATAGTCGAGCGCTTGCGTCTCGCCGCTTTCGGCCATATGCAACAGCATGAAGCCGCCGCCGCCGATATTGCCGGCGCGCGGCAGGGTGACCGCAAGGGCGAAGCCGACCGCGACGGCGGCGTCGACCGCATTGCCGCCGGCGGCGAGAATGTCGCGGCCGACGCGGGTTGCCGTCGCCTCCTGGCTGGCGACCATGCCGCTGCGGGCAAGCACGGGGTGAAAACGGTCGGAGCCGGACAGGATCGGGGCCGGGGCCGCGTCCTGGGCGAAGGCCGGGCCGGCGGCCAGGCCGATCGCCGCGACGGCGGCAAGCGCGAAGCCGGCGAACCTGCCGGTGCGTCTGGTTACTGCGCGCATGTCAGCCTCCGGATACAGTAAGGGAAACACCAGTCTGTCGCCAAAAGCGGCGGAGAGCTACCCTTGACAGTTCCCCGGTTGGCAGTTCCGTTGGGGCAGAGTGAAGGCAGCGGAGGTGGGCAGGATGGCGAGAGACAGGTCGCGGACGCGTCGCGGCGCGATACGGGCGATGGCCCTTGCCGGGATTGCGGGCGCCGGTGTGGCAGGCTTGTGCGCGGCAGCGCAGCCCGGAGTGACCTGGGCGGCGGATGCCGGGACGGGACTCGAACTCTCCCGCACATGGTGCGCGGCGTGCCATCTGGTGGAGGAGGGCCAGGCGGGGCCGGGCAGCGACATCGCACCTTTCACGGAAGTCGCGCGCGATCCGGACTTCGATCCGGACCAGCTCGCGGCCTTTCTGGCCGCGCCGCATCCGAAAATGCCGGACATGTCGCTGACCCGGCGGGAGATCGCCGATATCGGCGCCTATATCGCGAGCCTGCGCCGGCCGTGACGGCCGTGCCCCGGTAAGGGGACGCGGCCGTTTCCGGCCGCGTCAGAGCGATGCCTCGCCCGCCTAGGGCCGCGTCAGGCGGCGGCCTTCTTCGGGGTGATCAGACCGCGATTGACGAGCACTTCCGCGATCTGCACCGCGTTCAGCGCCGCGCCCTTGCGCAGGTTGTCGGCGACCACCCACATGTTGAGGCCGTTCTCGATGGTGGCGTCCTCGCGGATGCGGCTGACATAGGTCGCGTCCTCGCCGGCGCTCTCGTAAGGCGTGACGTAGCCGCCGTCCTCATGCTTGTCGACGACCAGCACGCCCGGCGCCTCGCGCAGGATGTCGCGCGCCTCCTCGGCGGTGATCGGACGCTCGAACTCGATGTTGACGCTCTCCGAATGGCCGATGAACACCGGCACGCGCACGGCGGTGCAGGTGACCTTGATCTTTGGGTCGAGCATCTTCTTGGTCTCGGCCAGCACCTTCCACTCTTCCTTGGTGTAGCCGTCCTCCATGAAGACATCGATATGCGGGATGACGTTGAAGGCGATGCGCTTGGTGAACTTCTCCGGGGTGATCGGATCGTTCACGAAGACCGAGCGGGTCTGGTTGAACAGCTCGTCCATGCCGTCCTTGCCGGCGCCGGAGACCGACTGGTAGGTGGAGACGACGACGCGGCGGATGGTCGCCGCATCATGCAGCGGCTTCAGCGCGACGACGAGCTGGGCGGTCGAGCAGTTCGGATTGGCGATGATGTTCTTGCGGGTGAAGCCGGTGATGGCATCGGCGTTCACTTCCGGAACGATCAGCGGCACATCGGCGTCGTAGCGCCAGGCCGAGGAGTTGTCGATGACGACGCAGCCCTTGGCGGCGATCCTCGGCGACCACTCCTTGGAGACGGCGCCGCCCGCCGACATCAGGCAGATGTCGACATCGGAGAAGTCGAAATGGTCGATGGCCTGGCAGGTCAGCGTGCGGTCGCCGAAGGAGACGTCGACACCCTGCGACCGACGGGAGGCGACAGGCACGACCTCGCGGGCCGGGAAGCCGCGCTCGTCCAGAATGTCGAGCATCTCGCGGCCGACATTGCCGGTCGCACCGACCACTGCGATCTTGTAAGCCATTGGTATTCAGTCCTCTCTTGCCGCTCCCCGCCAACCCGAAGCCGCCATCCATGCGGGAGCCTCAGGTCCGTTCGGTCCCCCATCGGACCCGGGGGAGCGCGGGTCGAGAGGGCCGTCAGGCGGTCGTTTTGCGGGTCGTCGTCGTGGTCGTGCCGGCGCACGCGACACCATTCGCGGCTTTCGTCGCGGCGAACGGGGCGTTGGAAAGGGCGCGCGGCTTCGGCATGGGATCCCTCGCGGATCCGGACGGGAACTGTCCGAACCTCGACGGCGACTAGATGCCGTCATGCGCGACCATTGTCAACATGGCCGTGCGGCATCGGCGTTCGAAGGATCAGCCGTCCATGCGGAAGCGCAGCAGCAGAGTGCGCTGCAGGATCGAGCGGTTGTCGTCGGAAATGATGGTCAGGATCGTCTCGCCGGCGGCGTTGCGATGAACGGCGATGCCTTCCATGTTGTCGATCTGATCAGAAAACCCGGCCTCCAGCAGCACGCGGCCAACCACCAGGGCGCCGGGCTTCAGCTCGCTTGCCGGGAGCAGGCGCACGCGCATGCCGATGCCGTGGCGCAGGGTGAAGCGCCGCTCCAGCAGCAGCAGGTCGCCGGTGTCAAGAAAGACCGCGTCGGTGGCGTCGTAGGAGTCCTGGCGCAACACGGTGAAGGTGCCGGGCGTCGGACCGCCGAGCAGGAAGCCGGGCAGGTTCGCGTTGAATGTCTGGCCGCGTTCGGAGATTACCACCAGCGTGCCGGCGAGCGGGCCGTCATTGGCATAGGCGACCGCCTCCATGCCCTTGTTGTGGCGCAGGGTCTGCAGGGCCGGCGGCAGGTCCAGCGCCCGGCCCGGGGTCCGCAGGTCGCCGAGCGGATAGGGATAGGCGTAGATGGCGTGATAGCGTTCGGTCGCCATGTAGAGTTCGCCGCTGCCGTCCGGATTGCGGCGCAGGGTCAGGGCCTCGGCATCGCCGCGGCCGCTGTCGATGAGCGGCCGCCCGTCCGGCCCGATGATGGCGCTGAGGCGTGCGTCGCGCAGGGCCAGCGGCCGCCCGTCCGGATCGCTGTCGATCGTGGCAACCAGCCACAGGCCATTGTCCGAAACCGCGATCATGTCGCGGCCGTCCGGGCTCAGGACCAGGCCGGAGAGGCCGCCCATGTGGCGGTTGCCCGAGAACAGTTCCAGTCCGCCGATGAAGGTGAGCTCGCCGAAGCGCGGCTCGTCGGCGCGGCCGACCCGGAAGGCGTCGATCGGCTGGGCGCGGATCACCACGTCCTGGAGGGGAACGTCGATGATGGCCGCCGCCGGGCCTGGCGCCAGCGTCCACGCGCAAGCGCAGAGGGCGGCGGCGAAGGCCGCGGCAAGGCGCGACGGGCGCGGGCGGGCGGGCAGCGCGGTGGCCATCGTCTCAGCGCGCCGCGCGGCGCCGTCCGCGACCACCGCGCGACGGTGCCTGCGTCTGCTCGTCGAACAGATCGGCGAGCTGGTCGGTCATGGCGCCGGCCAGTTCCTCCGCATCGACGATGGTGACGGCGCGGCGGTAGTAGCGGGGGACGTCGTGGCCGATGCCGATGGCGATCAGTTCCACCGGCGAGCGGGTCTCGATCTCCTCGATGATGTAGCGCAGATGCCGCTCGAGATAGTTGCCGGGGTTGACCGACAAGGTGCAATCGTCGACCGGGGCGCCGTCCGAGATCATCATCAGGATCTTGCGGGCCTCGGGGCGGCCGAGCAGGCGCTTGTGGGCCCAGTCCAGCGCCTCGCCGTCGATGTTCTCCTTCAGCAGGCCCTCGCGCATCATCAGGCCGAGATTGCGGCGGGCGCGGCGCCAGGGTGCGTCGGCGGACTTGTAGATGATGTGGCGCAGGTCGTTGAGGCGGCCGGGCTGGGCCGGCTTGCCGGCGGCAAGCCACGCCTCGCGCGACTGCCCGCCCTTCCAGGCGCGGGTGGTGAAGCCGAGGATCTCGACCTTCACGCCGCAGCGCTCCAGCGTGCGGGCCAGAATGTCGGCGCAGGTCGCGGCAACGGTGATCGGCCGGCCGCGCATGGAACCGGAATTGTCGAGCAGCAGCGTCACCACGGTGTCGCGGAAATTGGTGTCGCTCTCCTGCTTGAAGGCGAGCGGCTGCATCGGGTCGGTGACGACGCGGGTCAGGCGCGCCGTGTCCAGCATGCCCTCCTCCAGGTCGAAGGACCAGGAGCGGTTCTGCTGGGCGAGCAGCTTGCGCTGCAGGCGGTTGGCCAGCCGGGCGACGGCACCCTGCAGGTTGACCAATTGCTTGTCGAGATGGCTGCGCAGGCGGTCGAGTTCGGCGGTGTCGCAGAGTTCCTCGGCCGGCACCGTCTCGTCGAAGCGGTTGGTGAAGACCTTGTAGTCCGACGTCGGCGGCAGGTTGGAGAGCGGCAGCTCACGGCGCCGGCTTTCGCCGGGCTCCTCGGCCTGGTCCGCCTGGTCGTCCTGGGTCAGCTCCTGCAGGTCGCCGTCGAGGCCTTCGGTCTCTCCCGCCTCGGTCTCCTCGCCGGAGAGTTCCATCTCCTGCGGCGCGCCCTCGTCCTCGCCGCTTTCCTCCTCGCCGTCGGCGGAGGTCTCGCCGCGCTCGTTGCGCCCCTCGGCGTCTTCGCTCTCGCCGTCCTCGTCCTCGCTCTCCTGGCCGATATCCTCGTCCATCTCGAGAGAGGTCAGCACCTTGCGCAGGCGCTTGGCGAAGTCCTGCTGGTCCTCGATCCGGTCGGCGAGCAGGTCGAGCGCCTCGCCCGCCTTTTCCTCGATCCAGCCGCGCCACTGGGCGATCATCGGCTCGGCGCTTTTGGGTGCCGGCCGGCCGGTCAGGCGCTCGCGCACCATATAGGCGATCGCCTCCTCCAGCGGCGCGTCCTCGCGGCTGGCGACGTCGGCATAGGCGGCCTTGCGGCTGCGGTCCTCCAGCATGGCGGAGAGATTGTCGGACACCCCCGGCATACGGTTGGCGCCGACCGCCTCGCAGCGCGCCTGCTCGACCGCGTCGAAGATGGCGCGGGCCGTCTCGCCCTGCGGCACCAGCCTGCGGTGCAGGCCGGGGTCATGACAGGCGAGCTTGAGCGCCATGGCGTCGCCGAGGCCGCGCGTGACGGCGATCTCGTCGGCTGTGAGGCGCCGCGAGGGCTCCGGCAGGCGGGCCGTGTGGCCCGACAGCGACGGCTTGTCGGAGGAGAAAAGCACTTCAAGCTCGGCGTCGGCGGCGATGGCGCGCATGGTGTCGCCGATCGCCCGCTTCAACGGCTCGCTCGTGGGCCTGCTCTTCTCGGAGGGCGGATTGCGCATGGGACTGCCGGTCAGCTCATCACCACGTTGGCGGCGGACTCGGGCAGTTCCTCGCCGAAGCAGCGCTGGTAGAACTCGGCGACCAGCGTGCGCTCCATCTCGTCGCACTTGTTGAGGAAGGTGACGCGGAAGGCAAAGCCGACATCTTTGAAGATGTTCGCGTTCTCGGCCCAGGTGATGACTGTGCGCGGGCTCATCACGGTCGACAGGTCGCCGTTGATGAAGGCGTTGCGGGTCATGTCGGCGAGGCGAACCATGCGCGAGACGATCTTGCGGCCCTCGTCGTTCTGGTAGTGCTTCGACTTGGCCAGGACGATCTCGACCTCGTTGTCATGCGGCAGGTAGTTCAGCGTGGTGACGATCGACCAGCGGTCCATCTGACCCTGGTTGATCTGCTGGGTGCCGTGATAGAGGCCCGACGTGTCGCCGAGGCCGACCGTGTTGGCTGTCGCGAACAGGCGGAAGGCGGGATGCGGGCGAATCACCCGGTTCTGGTCGAGCAGAGTGAGGCGGCCGGACACTTCCAGCACGCGCTGGATGACGAACATCACGTCGGGGCGACCGGCGTCGTACTCGTCGAAGACCAGCGCGATGTTGTTCTGCAGTGCCCAGGGCAGGATGCCGTCCCGGAATTCGGTGACCTGACGGCCGTCCTTGACGACGATGGCGTCCTTGCCGACCAGGTCGATGCGCGAGATGTGGCTGTCGAGGTTGACGCGCACGCAGGGCCAGTTGAGCCGCGCGGCGACCTGTTCGATATGGGTCGACTTGCCGGTGCCGTGATAGCCGGTGACCATGACGCGGCGGTTATGGGCAAAGCCGGCGAGGATCGCCAGGGTGGTCTGCCGGTCGAAGAGATAGTCCGGGTCGAGATCGGGCGTGTGCGCCGACGGCTCTCTGTAGGCGGGAACCGTCAGGTCGCTGTCGATGCCGAAGGTCTCGCGCACGGACACCGTGGTATCCGGCAGGTGTTCGACGGGCAGGGTCTTGTCAGTCATCTTTCCTCCGCTGGCCCGCTGCCTGGCGGGATCCGCGATGTCGTGCACAGCGCTCCGCGAGATGCGGCGGCGCAAAATTCGAACCAGACCCTATTGCCAGAGCCCCGTTCGGCCAAGTGAAAACGCCTCGTCGCAGGCGGCGCTGGCGCGAATTGCGCCGGGAAAGGGATCTCCCCGCGACGGGAGACCGCTCGGCGTCCGCAGCCTGAGGCGATCCGGAGATCCGGGAGATCTCCGATTTCATAGCCGATCCGGACCAACTGGCAAGCCCGCTTCGGCGCGCGGCGGCGGATCGGCTCAGCAGAAGCCGGCCTTCTTCAGCAGCGAGTAGGCATTGATGATCTCGCGCAGCCGGTCCTCCAGCGAGCGGTCGCCGCCATTGGCATCCGGGTGCAACTGCTTCACAAGGTCCTTGTAGCGGGTCTTGATCTCGGCATCGCGGGCATGGTGCGGCAGGCCGAGCGTGTCGAAGGCACGGGCTTCCAGTTGCTTGAGTTTCGGAGCCCGTGCGCCGCTGCCGGTGGTCTTGCCCGATCCCGTGCGCCGGCGGGCTTCGGCGCGTGTCCGGGCCGCCTGACGGGGATCGACATCGGACCAGGCGCGCGCGCCTTCGTCTGCCGTCTTGGCGTTGACGCCCATCTTCCAGGTGGGGCGGTGACCGGTGAGCGCGTCGCGCTGGTAGGCTCGCGTCTCGTCGTCGTCCATGCCGGCGAAATAGTTGTAGGACTTGTTGTAGTCCCGCACATGGGCAAGGCAGAAATGGTAGTATTCGCCGTCCGCATGCCGTCCCTTGGGCGCGCGGTGGGTGCCCGGCTCGTCGCAGCCCTCCCACTCGCAGATCCGCTCGCACGCGAACTCTTCCTCGGCGCGAAGGCGCTTCGGGCTGATGCGGATGCGGTCGAAAATGTCCGAAGGCACCGGTCCTGGTCCAGTTTCCGTGATCTGCGGGGCGGGAATATACGGCTGTGGCCGCGACGATCCGCATAAATAGGGGGAGTGTGGCTCGTTCGGCAAGGTCTTGACGGCGCCGAAAAGTCTGTCACATGGAAGGCATGAGCATCCGGGACCTGATCGAACAACGCCTGCGCGACGCCTTTGCCCCGCAGAGCCTCGAGGTGATCGACGAATCCGAGCGGCACCGCGGACATGGTGGCTGGCGCGAGGGCGGCGAGACCCATTTCCGTATCCGCATGGTCGCCGCGTCGCTGGCCGGCCAGAGCAGAGTGGCGCGCCACCGGGCGATCAACGACTGCGTCAAACCGGCCTTCGATGCCGGATTGCATGCCCTTGCGATCGAGGCACGTGCGCCCGATGAGCGCGACCCGCGGGGCGGCGGCCCGGCCTCTTTGGCCTGAACCGGTGGGAAGACAAGGGTCGAGCGCCCGGCTTATGGAGCCGGTTCGCGGACTGCTTTTCGTCGAAATCAGCCCGATTGCGTCGTCGGAGTCGCAGCCTGCGGCGACGTTGCCGCCTGTCCAGCGAAGACCGCCTTCACCGAACCTGCCACGGACTTGGACAGCGGCGTGATCTTCAGCCGGGTGACGCGGTTCTTTTCCCGCTTGAGCACGGTGAAGCGGTAGCCGTGGAAGGTGAAGGCCTGCCGCTCTTCCGGGATCATCCGCGCCTCGTGGATCACCAGGCCGGCGATCGTCGTGGCCTCGTCATCGGGCAGGCGCCAGTCGACGGCGCGGTTGAGATCGCGGATCGGCACGCCGCCGTCGACGATGATCGAGCCGTCGGGCTGCGGGCGGACGCCGGCGAGCTCCACGTCGTGTTCGTCGGAAATCTCGCCGACGATCTCCTCCAGGATGTCCTCCAGCGTCACCAGCCCCATGACCTCGCCATACTCGTCGATGACGAGGGCGAAATGCGCCTTGCGCTTGAGGAAGGCGTTGAGCTGGTCCTGCAGGCTGGTCGTGTCGGGCACGAACCAGGGCGGGGAGACGATCTGCTCGATCTCGATGCGCGAGGCATCGCCGCCGGCTGCCGCCAGCGCTCTGAGCAGGTCCTTGGCATGCAGCACGCCGATATAGTTGTCCGTCTGCCCGCGCCATAGCGGCAGGCGGGTGTGCGGGCTCGCCAGCGCGTCCTGGATCAGCCTGTCGACCGGCTCGTCGGCGTTCAGCGTGTTCATCTTGGTGCGGTGGACCATCACGTCCGACACTTCCAGGTCGGCAAGGTCGAGCAGGCCGCCGATGCGGTCGCGTTCGGCCTTCACCAGGCCGCCCTCCAGATGCTGCAGATCGACGGTGCCGCGCAATTCCTCGTGCGCGGAGAGCATCATACGGTTTTCCGACACATCGACGCCGAACAGGCGCAGCAAGGCGCGCACGATCATCTCTACCGCGCTGACGACCGGTCCGAAGACGATCACCACGACGCGGACCACCGGCGAGACGGCAATGGCGAAGCGGTCGGGATTTGAGATCGCCCAGGTCTTCGGCAGCACCTCGGAGAAGATCAGGACGAGGGCGGTCATCACCAGGGTGGCGTAGACGACGCCGGCATCGCCGAACAGGCTGAGCAACACGCTGGTGGCCAGCGCCGAGGCGAGGATGTTGACCAGGTTGTTGCCCAGCAGCAGCGCGCCGATCAGCCGTTCTCGAACCATGATCAGGCGACTGACGACGGCCGCGCGCCGGTCGCCGTTCTTCTCGAGTTGCAGCATGCGGGCGCGCGAGGCGGCGGTCAGCGCCGTTTCCGAACCGGAGAAGAAGCCGGACATGACCAGCAGGACAAAGATCGCCAGGATGGAGAGCCAGAGGCTTGCGTCGCTCATCGGTTGCGTCTCCCTCGTGTTGGGATCCAGGTTCGGGTGGCGCCGACCCGGCTCAGGATTGCACGGCCAGTTCGTCCGTCAGGAAGTCGCGCAAGGTGGCGATATCGACCCCGCGCTCGATGAAGGCGTCGCCGATGCCTCGGACCAGGATGAAGGTCAGGGCGCCGCGGCTCACCTTCTTGTCCTGTGCCATGATGTCGAGAAAGCTGTCGGCGGGCGGCATCTGCCCGGGTATGTCGCTGATATGGGTGGGCAGGCCGACGGCGGCAAGGTGCGCGGCCACGCGGTCGCGGTCGGCCTGCGGACACAGGCCGAGCCGGACCGAGAAGTCGAAGGCGAGCCGCATGCCGATGGCGACGCCCTCGCCATGGACGAGGCGCGTGCCGTCATAGGCGACGATCGCCTCCAGCGCATGGCCGAACGTGTGGCCGAGGTTGAGCAGCGCCCGTGCCCCTGTCTCGAATTCGTCCTCGGCGACGATGGCGGCCTTGGCGCGGCAGGAGACCGCGATCGCCTCCTCGCGCTCCGCCCCGCCGGCGAAGACGGCAGTGTGGTTTTCCTCCAGCCAGGCAAAGAAGCCGGCATCGCCGAGCAAGCCGTATTTGATGGTTTCGGCGTAGCCGGCGCGGAACTCGCGCAAGGGCAGGGTGTCCAGCGTCGCGGTGTCGGCCAGCACCAGCGAGGGCTGATGGAAGGCGCCGATCAGGTTCTTACCATGGCGGACGTTGATGCCCGTCTTGCCGCCGACGGAGGAATCCACCTGAGCCAGCAGCGTCGTCGGGATCTGGACGAACGGCATGCCGCGGCGGACGCTGGCCGCGACGAAACCGGCAAGATCGCCGACCACCCCGCCGCCGAGCGCGACGACGGCATCGTTGCGCTCCAGCCGGGCCTCCAGCACCCGGTCGCAGACCGTCTCGTAGACCGCGAAGCGCTTGCTGGCCTCGCCCGGTGGCAACAGGATGGTGGCAAAACCGATCCCGGCCGCCTCGAGCGAGGCCTGCAGCCGCTCGAGGTGGTGGGTGGCGACGGTCTCGTCGCTGACGATGGCCACCTTCGAACGGGGCAGGCGGGCGGCAAGGCGCGCTCCGGCCTCGTCCACCAGTCCCCGGCCGATCAGAATGTCGTAGGAGCGCTCGCCGAGATCGACCGGAACACGAAGCGGGTCCGTAGCTGAGGTTTCGGCCGCGGCGGATTGGCGGGTCATCGGCGTTCGGCTCCTTGCGTCTGTTCGCTGAGCGCCGGCGCAAGGCCGAAATGATCCTCGAGCGCGGCGATGATATCGACGACGACGGCTTCGTGCGGCACATCGCGCGACTGGACGGTGAGGGCGGCCTGCGCGTAGACCGGCTCGCGCTCGGCCAGCAGCCGGCGCATGACCGCTTCCGGGTCGGGGTCGTTGAGCAGCGGCCGGTTCGGCTTGCGGCGCACCCGGTTCATCACCAGCGAAAAATCCGCCTTGAGCCAGATCGACAGGCCGTTTTCGCGGATCGCAGCACGGGTCTCCGCGTTCATATAGGCGCCGCCGCCGGTGGCAAGGATCTGCGGCCCGTTCTTCAGCAGGCGGGAGATGACGCGCTGTTCGCCGGCCCGGAAATAGGCCTCGCCATGCTGGGCGAAGATCTCCGGAATGGTCAGGTTGGCGGCCGCCTCGATCTCCGTGTCGGCGTCGACGAAGGGCAGCGTCAGCGTCTGGGCGAGGCGCCGGCCGACGCTCGACTTGCCGCAGCCCATGATGCCGACAAGCACGATCGAGCGCGTTCCAAGCGCGTTGACAAGCCGGGCGGCACGCTCTTCCTCGACGAGATACGGCAGGACGGACATCTGACGGCGCTCTCCCTTTTGACCCATCGCTTTGCCCTTGTCCTGCCCGCATAGTCAAGCCTGCATGCAGATGGCGACTTGCATCACGGCCGGCGACTGGCCGATAAGGGATGCGTCCACTGGCGGTTCCGGAGCCCTTTCGACACCCATGCCCACGATCGCCCGACTGCTGTTCGTTCTCCTGGTTCTCACCGGCGCGGTCGCCGGTACGGTCTTCGCGCTGGGCACGTTTGTCGAACCGGAACCGCGCGAGATCACGGTGCGGCTGCGGATGGACGGGTTCGGGCGCTAGCGAGGCCGAAGCGGGAGGCGGGATGGCGAGCGACGCGCTGCTGATCGAGGGCTTCCTGGAGATGCTGTCGGCCGAACGGGGCGCGGCGGCCAACACGCTGGAAAGCTATCGCCGCGACCTTGAGGATTTCTCGGGGTTTCTCGGTGCGCGCCGCTCGGCGGCCGCTACGGCCTCGCGCGAGGACGTCACCGCCTATCTCTCCGATCTCACCCGGCGCGGCTTTGCCGCCAGTTCGCAGGCGCGACGGCTGTCGGCCCTGCGCCAGTTCTACCGGCATCTGTTTTCCGACGGCTTGCGCACAGACGACCCGACCCGCACCGTGGCGACGCCCAAGCGCCGCGCCGCCCTGCCCAAGGCGCTCGGAGAGGAGGAGGTCGACCGGTTGCTGGCCGCCGCGCGGGAGGCGAGCGAGGTCGAGAGCCTGTCCTCGGCAGCACGGCTGCGGACACTGCGCCTGCATGCGCTGCTCGAGGTGCTCTATGCCACAGGCCTGCGCGTGTCCGAGCTGGTGTCGCTGCCGCTGTCGGCGGCCCTGCGCGACGAGCGATTGATCGCGGTGACCGGCAAGGGCAACAAGGAGCGGCTGGTGCCGCTCGGCCCGGCGGCGCGCGCGGCGATGCGCGCCTATGTGGCCTGCCGGCAGGCGGAAGGGGTCTATCCGGCCAGCCGCTGGCTGTTTCCCTCGCATGGGGAGAGCGGGCATTTCACCCGCCAAGCCTTCGCCCGCGACCTGAAGGACCTTGCGGTGTCGGCAGGACTCGATCCTTTGGCGCTCTCACCGCATGTGCTGCGGCATGCCTTCGCCTCGCATCTTTTGCAGAACGGTGCGGACTTGCGCGTCGTGCAGCAGTTGCTTGGCCATGCCGACATCTCGACGACGCAGATCTACACGCATGTGCTCGACGAGCGGTTGGCGGCCCTGGTCGAAGGCCATCACCCGCTGGCGAGGAAACGCTGAGTGTGGTGCCGCCGGCCAAGGCTCAGCGCGGCATCAGCACCCAGATGTCGAAGTCGAGGATGACGGCGGGGTCATAGGCGCCGTCTGGCCCGGTCAACGGGAAGTCGTGGCACGGCCGGTCCTTGGTCGCGATCATCCGCAGGCGCAGGGCGCCGACATCGTGGCGGCCGGGAATGTCCGCCTTCTCAAGGACTTGCGACCAGGCGAAGACCGTGTTGCCGGCAAACAGCGGCGCAACATGGCGCCCGGCATTGATACCGGCGATGTGGAAGGCGTTGCCGAGACCGTTGAAGGACAGGGCGCGGGCGAGCGAGATCACATGGCCGCCATAGACCAGCCGTCGGCCGAAGCGGCCCTGGCCTTCGGTGAACTGGTTGAAATGGACGCGGGCGGTGTTCTGGTAGAGGCGGGTGGCGATCTGGTGCTCGGCCTCCTCGACGGTCATGCCGTCCACATGGTCGATGCGCTCGCCGACCGCATAGTCGCCGAAGCGATGCGGCGAGCCTGCCAGGTCGTCGTCCCAGGCCTCGACGTCGATCAGCGGGCAGGCATCGCCGAGGGCTTCCGGCGCGATGGCGTCCGGCAGGCTCGGGACGGTCGCCTCCGGTGCGGGACTGGCGGGATCGCGCTTGTTCACCATGACCCAGCGAACATAATCGAGCACCTCGGTGCCGTCCTGATTGTAGCCGGTGGAGCGGACATAGACGACGCCGGTGCGCCCGTTCGAGTTCTCCTTGAGGCCGATCACCTCGGAGACGGCGGACAGGGTGTCGCCGGCGAAGACGGGCGCAAGGAACCGGCCGCCGGCATAGCCGAGATTGGCGACCGCGTTGAGCGAGATGTCCGGCACGGTCTTGCCGAAGACGATGTGGAAGACCAGCAGGTCGTCGACCGGTGCCTCTGGATAGCGGACGCGCTGGGCGAAGTCGTCCGAGGATTGCACGGCAAAGCGCGTGCCGTAGAGGGCGTTGTAGAGCGAGATATCCCCTTGTGTCAGCGTGCGCGGGGTTGCGTGGCGCAGGACCTGGCCGACGCGGAAATCCTCGAAAAAGTTGCCCGGACTGGTCTTGCTCACGATGCGGCCTCCCTGATCGTCTTTTGCGCTGCAATAAGACAGGCTGGCAGGCCGGTGTGCAAGTCCGACCTTGGGCGCTGGCCTGCCACGAGCAGGTTGCCGGCGCGGCCACAAGGGCTTAACTAGACAAACGCTCCGGGGCGGCTTTCGGAGGCCGCGAAGCAGAGGAACAGACCATGGCGGATGAGCAGACCGGTGCCGGCAACGGCGCGCCGGAGACCCCTTCCACCTTTCCGCGGGGACTGCTGGCGGGCTATCGCGCCTATCGGGAGCACTCCCACAAGCCGCATCGCACCGATTACGAGCGCCTTGCGATCTACGGGCAGCAGCCGGAAGTGATGGTGATTTCCTGCTGCGACAGCCGGGTGGCGCCCGAAGGCATTTTCGCTGCCGGACCGGGCGAGCTTTTCGTGGTGCGCAACGTCGCCAATCTGGTGCCGCCCTATGAGCCGGACAACGACTACCACTCGACCAGCGCGGCGCTTGAATTCGCCGTGCAGGCGCTGAAGGTGCGCCATATCGTGGTGCTCGGCCACTGCCAGTGCGGCGGCGTCAAGGCGTTCCTCAACCAGGATGCCACGCCGCTGTCGCCGGGCGATTTCATCGGCAAGTGGATGACGCTGCTCGAGCCGGCGGCGGAGTTCCGCTGCCTCAAGGTGGAGCGCGACGAGGATCCGCAACTCGCCATGGAATATGCCGGCATCCGGCAGTCGCTGGTCAACCTGCGCAGCTTTCCTTGCGTACGGATCCTCGAGGAAAAGGGGCGCCTGTCCCTGCACGGGGCCTGGTTCGATATCGGATCGGGCGAGCTGCGCATCCTCGATCCGGCGAGCGAGCGTTTCGTCGCCGCCCCGGCCTTCCTGGCCGCCGGCTTCGTGCCCGGCGGTTGAGGGCTACTTCACGCCTTCCAGGTTGAGGCTGACGAGGCGACCGGTGTCTTTCTCCATATGCGGCAGATAGGCCTGGGAGTAGTCGTCGAGGCCGCTATGCTCGGTCGTGCGCCAGTCCCAGCGGCGCACGGAGGTAAAGCCGACCTCGATCAGCGCGGCCGACAGGGTTTCCTCGTCGAAGACCATCTTGTGATAATCGTACTGATCGCGCTGGCCGCCGACCAGCAAGCCCAGCACCTGCGGCAGGGCGATGCCGTTCGAGGGGTCGAGATAGAGTTCGGCGGCGGCACGGAAATCCGGGACGGCGATCCGCAGCACGCCGCCCGGCGCCAGCACCCGGCACCATTCGGCGAGGACGTCGCGATACTCCTTGCGGCCGAAATGCTCCAGCACGTGGCAGGCATAGATCAGCCCGACGGTGCCGTCGGCGATGAAGGACAGGTCCTCGACCGGGCCGATACGGTCGACATGCGGATAGTCGAGCGCATCGACATGGTAGAAGCCGGGAATGTGCTTCACGCCGCAGCCGAGGTGGAGTTTCTCGATTTTCATTGGGTGCTGCCCGTTCTGCCATCGGCGCCGAGAGCGGCGCGGTTTTCCAGATACCAGCGGATCGTCTGCCGGATGCCGTCCTCCAGCGCCACACGCGGGCGCCAGCCGAGCGCGTGCAGGCGGCTGGACTCCATCAGCTTGCGCGGCGTGCCGTCCGGCTTGCTTGCGTCGAAGCGCAGGGCGCCGGTGAAGCCGGCCTCACGGGCGATCAGCGTCGCGAGATCGCGAATCGAGATTTCCTGGCCAGACCCGACATTGATCGGCTCGTCGCCGTCATAGGTGTCGAGCAGGAAGACGATCGCGTCGGCGAGGTCGTCGACATGCATGAACTCGCGCAGCGGCGTGCCGCTGCCCCATATCTCCACCGCTTCGGCGCCGGCCGCCCGCGCCTCGACGAACTTGCGGATCAGGGCCGGCAAGACGTGGCTGGTTGCGAGATCGAAATTGTCGTTCGGCCCGTAAAGGTTGGTCGGCATCGCCGAGACATAGGACAGCCCGTGCTGGCGGCGATAGGCCTGGCAAAGGTAGACGCCGGCAATCTTGGCGATGGCGTACCACTGGTTGGTCGGCTCCAGCGGCCCTGTCATCAGCGCCTCCTCGCGGATCGGCTGCTCTGCAAACTTCGGATAGATGCAGGACGAGCCGAGGAAGACGAGACGGCGGGCGCCGTGATCGGCCGCAGCGGCGATCACGTTTGTCTGGATCTGCAGGTTGTCCTGCAGGAAATCCACCGGTTGGCGGTCATTGGCGAGAATGCCGCCGACACGCGCGGCGGCCAGGATCACTGCATCCGGTCGTTCGCTGGCGAAGAACTCCGCGACGGCGTGCTGGTCGGTCAGGTCCAGTTGCGCCCGTGTGCGGGTGATGATCTCGGCCTTTTCCTGCGCAAGGCGGCGGCAGATCGCCGAGCCGACCATGCCGCGATGGCCGGCGACGAAGATCCGGCGCGATGGGCCGGCGCTGCTCTCAGCGGTCATCGTCAGTCCTCGCGGCCATAGGCGCGGCGCGCATGGCGCTCGACGCGCAGCAGCTCTAGATCCGCATCCACCATCTCGTCGACCAGTTCGGCAAAGCCGGTCGTGTGGGTCCAGCCGAGCCGTTCGCGCGCCTTGGTCGGGTCGCCGAGCAGAAGGTCGACCTCGGTCGGGCGGAAATAGGCGGGATCGATGGCGACCAGCGTCTCGCCGCTCGCCCGGTCGCGGCCCGTCTCTTCCACGCCCTCGCCCGACCAGACGATCTCGCGGCCGACGCGGGCGAAGGCGCGCTCGACGAATTCGCGGACCGTATGGGTCTCGCCGGTTGCCAGGACGTAGTCGTCGGGCTCGGGCTGCTGCAGGATGCGCCACATGCCTTCGGCATAGTCCCGGGCATGGCCCCAGTCACGGCGGGCATCGAGATTGCCGAGATAGAGCTGCTTCTGCAGTCCGAGCTCGATGGCGGCGACCGCGCGGGTGATCTTGCGGGTGACGAAGGTCTCGCCGCGCAGCGGGCTCTCATGGTTGAAGAGGATGCCGTTGCTCGCGTGGATGCCATAGGCCTCGCGGTAGTTCACCGTGATCCAGTAGCCATAGAGCTTTGCCACCGCATAGGGCGAGCGCGGGTAGAACGGCGTCGTTTCGCTCTGGGGGGTCTCGCGGACCTTGCCGTAAAGCTCCGAGGTCGAAGCCTGGTAGAAGCGGCAGGATTTCTCCATGCCGAGGATGCGCAGGGCCTCCAGCAGGCGCAAAACGCCGGTCGCGTCGGCATTCGCCGTGTATTCCGGCGTCTCGAAGCTGACCATGACATGGCTCTGGGCCGCGAGATTGTAGATCTCGACCGGCTGGATCTCGGAGACGAGGCGGATCAGCGAGGAACTGTCGGTCAGGTCGCCGTAATGGAGAAAGAAACGGCCGCCTTCTTCATGGCGATCCTGGATCAGGGGGTCGATCCGGCCGGTATTGAACGAGGAGGAGCGGCGCTTCAGCCCGTGCACCTCGTAGCCCTTTTCGAGCAGGATACGGGCGAGATAGGCGCCGTCCTGGCCGGTCACGCCGGTGATGAGCGCGCGGGGTGCAGTCATGTTTGTCCCTGTCGGATGCCGGAAGAACGGCCTTGTCGGTCGTTCCTCCTACTGCACGCGACGGACAAGGGCAACCGCCGCCATGTTTCCCGAGAGGATGGGCGACGGCGGGTGCGCTCGGCTGGGGCGTCGCGTCGGACGCGGGGACTTCAACTGCAATAGGCGAGCTTGTCCGGCTGGACCTTGAGCAGCGCGTCGCGGAGCTTGTCGAGTGCGCGGCTCTCGATCTGGCGGACGCGCTCCTTGGAGATGCCGAGCTTCTGCCCGAGCGCCTCCAGCGTCTCGCCTTCCTCGCTCAGACGCCGCTCGCGGACGATGCGCAGCTCCCGCTCGCTCAGCACGCCGAGCGCGGTTTCCAGCCAGCGCGTGCGCCGCTCGGTATCGATGACGCCGCCGACGGTTTCCTCCGGCAGGGGATCCTCGCTGACGAGGAAGTCCTGCCGATCGGCGCCCGAACCGTCCGATTCCAGAACGGGCGCGTTCAGCGAGGTGTCCGGCCCGGACAGGCGGGCGCTCATCGCCGCCACGTCCTGCACCTTCACGCCCATCGTCTCGGCGATCTTCTCGACCAGCTCGTTCTCGCTGATCTGGGTCGTGCCGCTGGACAGTTTCGCCCGCAGACGGCGCAGGTTGAAGAACAGCGCCTTCTGGGTCGACGAGGTACCGCCACGGACGATAGACCAGTTGCGCAGGATATAGTCCTGGATCGAGGCGCGGATCCACCAGGTGGCATAGGTGGAGAAGCGCACCTCCCGTTCCGGCTCGAAGCGCGAGGCGGCCTCCAGCAGGCCGATGTGGCCCTCCTGGATCAGGTCGCTCATCGACAGTCCGAAGTTGCGGTATTTCGCCGCCACCGCGATGACGAGACGCATATGTGCCAGGCTCAGGCGGTCGAGTGCGGCCTGGTCGCTCTTCTCGCGCCATGCGATGGCGAGTTGCTGTTCTTCCTCGCGGCTGAGATAGGGCGCGTTCATCGCGGCCCTGACAATCTGACGCCGGTTGCCCGAAAGATAGCTCACGGTGTGTCCCTCCGCGTCCCGGCCCCCCTCGGGAGGCCCGGCACCGGGTGGGCGGCTGCCGCCACGACCGGTGCCTTCGTCTGCATTCGTTTTCGATACGCTGCCAGGGTGTTTTCGGTTCAGTCCGAGGGCCCGCGCGTGTCGCGTCCCGTGTCGGCCGGATGGCAGCACTGCTCAAGGTCGAGCATGACTCCTCCATACGATCAGGACCAATAGGAGTTCATCCAGATCGCAATAAGTTTACCTGATTGATCGGGCGGCACTGTGGCACTCCGTTCAAATCGTTGAGCGAAAAGAAAAACGCCCGGCGCTGGTGGCGCCGGGCGTTGAAGGTCCTGACGGGCCGATGCCGCGTTCATGCGGCTTCGGTCTGTTCCCCGTCCTCGTCTTCGGTCGCGGCGGCCGCCTTTCGGCTGGTCGACTTGGCGAGATTCTGTTCGATCTGGCGGATCGCCTCGGTGTCGGAGCACTTGTTGACGGCGGCGATTTCACGCGACATGCGGTCGAGAGCCGCCTCGTAGAGCTGCCGCTCCGAGTAGGACTGCTCCGGCTGACTCTCGGACCGGTAGAGATCGCGGACCACCTCGGCGATGGCAATCAGGTCACCGGAATTGATCTTCGCTTCGTATTCCTGCGCGCGGCGGCTCCACATGGTGCGCTTGACACGCGGACGGCCGCGCACGGTCTCCAGCGCCTTCTTCACCGCGGTGGCATCCGCCAGCTTGCGCATGCCGACGGTCGCGATCTTGGCGACCGGAACACGCAGCGTCATCTTATCCTGTTCGAAGTTGATCACCAGAAGCTCAAGCGCATATCCCGCGACGTTCTGTTCCTCGATGGCGGTGATCTGTCCAACGCCATGGGCGGGATAGACAATGAATTCGCCAGTCTTGAAACCTTGTCTCTGCGCGGTTTTCTTCATCGTTGTTGCCATACGCCTATGCTACTCCTGCGCAGTTGCGGCCAGAAGCCGGGGGCGTCGCGCACGGCGGCGCCCGTCCATGGAGAAAACGCACAACCACCGGCTTGTGGCGCACCACAATCCGTCGGAGTTCGTTATTCGATGATCAGCCGACCGAACTTTGGCCTCGATCAGATCTAGGAGGGATGCCGCCCCCCTCCGCATATGGCGAAGGGTTCGCAACCATAAAAAAACCTCCGCGTGGAGGGGGAGACCACTGGTTCGGTTACTGAGGAAAAGACTATAGCACAAAACTTGTGGATTTCAAAACGTGACGCTTCGCCCCTTGAATTTCGCTACAGGGCATCACTGCCGCGCCGCCAACAACGGCGCGGCCGGTAGCTGTGGTCGATCGCGTCGGGCTCAGTCTCCAGAGCCCGGTTCCGGGGAGAAATAGGCGTCGAACTTGTTCGGCTTGCCGTCGAAGTCCTCGGCCTCGGGAAGCGAGTCCTTCTTGACCGTCAGGTTCGGCCACTTGGCGGCATATTCGGTGTTGAGCTCCAGCCACTTCTCCAGGCCCGGCTCGGTATCCGGCTTGATCGCATCCGCCGGGCATTCCGGCTCGCAGACGCCGCAGTCGATGCATTCGTCGGGGTGGATGACGAGCATGTTCTCGCCTTCGTAGAAGCAGTCGACCGGACAGACTTCAACACAATCGGTGTACTTGCACTTGATGCAATTGTCCGTGACGATATAGGTCATCGCAATCCTCTCGCGGCGCCAGTCATGCCGTCGCCATGTCGCGGCTCTTCGATCGAGGCCCGATCTCCGTTCCGCAGTTGCGGTTCGAAGGTGCAGTCCGATACGGGGTTCCGGGTCCGGCCAGGCCGGGAGACCAGAGCGTGCCGGCCAGTATGCGGGCGGGTCTTGCTGCCTGCGTACCGGGTTTGGCGATGGGCTTCAAGTTCGGAATATGTTGCCGATGATAGCTGGCGGGAAAGATTTTTCTCCGCTTCGCCGGCCTCGCGCGAGCGGGCGATATGTCGCAGCCTTGCCGGCGCAAGATCACCGCAGTTCAGCCCCGTCGTTCAATTCGTGTCGGTGAGACGATCGATCTGGCGTCGCTGGCGCTTGGTCGGCCGGCCGCTGCCCCGGTCGCGCCGTCCGGGTGCCGGGCCGTCCTGGCCGAAAACGCTCGGTTTGCCGGCGGCGGCAGCGTTCTCGCCCTCGCCAGCGTCCTGCGCATCCTCCTCGGAAAGCGATGGGGCGCCGGGAGCCGGCGCCAGATCCTCGTAAAGAAGGCGGGCTTCCGGCGCCGGCCCCCTGCGAGCGCCAGGTGCCAGCACCTTCAGCACCAGCACCCGGTTCGCGACCGCGATCGTCAGGACATCGCCGTGGCGGATCGCCTTTGCCGGGGCCGAGGCCTTGTCACGATTGACCCTGACGTGGCCGCCGGTCACCAGCTTCTGGGCGAGGCTGCGCGACTTGACGATGCGGGCGAACCACAGCCACTTGTCGAGCCGCTGCGGCGTCATGTCCGCGGGCGGCGCGGCTGGTCCGGTGGAGGTGGTCTCGCTCACCTGTGCGGCAACCCTGCATCATCCCGGCCCGCTGCCCGTGTCGCGACGGGTCAGGAGCGCGGCTTCTTCTCCAGATCGGCCTTGAGCGCGGCCAGTTTCGCGAAGGGCGAGTCGGGATCGATCTCGCGCGCAGGGCGTTCCGGTCGGCCGCCACGCGGACGTTGGCCTTCCGCGCGCGCGCCCTCGGGCCGGCCCTTGCCGCCGGCCCTTGCCTGGTCAGATCGGGCCTGGTCTGAGCGGGCCTGGTCTGGGCGGGGCCCGTCGGGCCGCCCTTGCTGGCGGTTGCCGCCCTTGCCGAAGCCGCGCCCCTTGGTCCGCTGCTTGTGATCCTGTCCGTCCGCGCTCTGCTGGCCGTCCTGTTCGTGGCGGCGGCCTCCGCGTTGGCCCTCGCGCTGGCCTTCCCGCTGGCCGCCGGCGCGCTGACCGCCCTGCGGCCGACGGTCGCGGCGGCCGGGGCGCCAGACCTCGATGGTGACCGTTTCCTTTGCGCCATCGGCCGCGTCTGTGGCGGCAGAGGCGTCCTGTGCCGGTTCGGTCGTTGCCGTCGCGGTTTCGGTTGCGCTCGGCTCTGCCGGTGCGGCGACCGGGGCGTCTTCCGGCAGGCGTGCCAACTCGTCTGCTTCGGCGGGCGCCGGCGTCGGCTGGTTCTCCGCCCGCTCTTCCGACTGAGTTTCCGTCGGAGCGTCGGTTGCGACCGCCTCGGCGGCGGGAGGCGACGCGGCTTCCGGCTTCTGCGTCGCTGGCCGGGCGATTTCTCGGCTCTCGGAGCGATAGCCGAGAGATTTCAGGACGGCGGCAAAGTCCTCGCCGGCGCAGCCGAGCAGCGACGTCATCGCCACGGTCACGGTGAAGCCGCCGCCTTCGGCAACGGCACCGTCCGGTGGCGACACCTCCGCATCGAGCGGCTTCCAGGCCAGAAGCGGACGGATCAGGTCGGCGAGGCGCTCGAGAATGTCGATGCGCACGGCGCGGGGTCCGCAGACGCGGAAGCCGACGACCTTGTACAGAGCCTTCGAGATCTGTGGGTCGACGGCAATCGACGTCCGGCCAGAGGCCGAGAGCTGAGGCAGTTCGGCAAGACCCGGCATGTCGGGCTCGCCATGTTTCAGCGCCCAGAGTTGGGCGATCAGCCGGCTCGGAGCGGGCTTCAGCAAGGCCGGCACGAAAATATGATAGGCGCCGAAGCGCACACCGAGGCGGCGCAGGCCCGCGCGCATGGACTGGTCGAGCTGGCGGACGTCTTCGGCGATCTCCGAGCGGTCGAGAATGCCGAGCGCTTCGACGAGGCGAAAGGCGATGCCGCGGCCGAGACCCTCCAGGCCCTCGCCGATCTCGAGATCGCGCAAGGGCTTGAGCACCGTGTCGATATGCGCACGCAGCCACAGGACGAGGCGTGCCTCGACCTTGTCGCGGTCGGCCGCCTCCAGGGTCTCCTCGCACAGGACGATCAGGCCCGGGGTGAGCACCGTTTCGCCGGAGATGACCCGGGCGACGATCTCACCCTGCCAGCGCAGGATGCCATCGGAGGCGAGCGCGAAATCCTCGTTGGCGCCGCGCGACAGGCGGTCGGCGCGCTGGGTGAGTTCGCTGGCCAGCGCCTTCTGGGCCGCAGCGCGCAGCGCCTTGACGTCCGGCCCATCGGCGGAGGGGTCTGGCGCAAAGCGGAAGCCCTGCAGTTGTCCGACGTGCTGTCCCTCGACAAGCACATCCCCTGCCGATGTAATTTCCGCTTCAAGCATGGCGTTCTCTCTCAGCCGTCGCATCAATACGCTCGTCCGCCGATCGACGAAGCGCTGGGTAAGCCTCTCGTGCAAGGCGTCGGACAGACGGTCTTCTACGCCGCGCGTCACGCCTTGCCAATGGGCGGGATCCGCAAGCCAGTCACCACGGTTGGCGACAAAGGTCCAGGTGCGGATGTGGGCAATACGGTTTGCCAGCGTGTCGATGTCGCCGTCGACGCGATCGGCGAAGGCGACCTGGCGGGCGAACCAGTCGTCGGGAACCACCCCGTCGCGGGTCAGATGGGCATAGAGTCCGGCGATCAGGTCGGCGTGGTTGGCCGGCGCGATCTTGCGGTAATCCGGCACCTGGCACACGTCCCAGAGCAGGCGCACCCGCTCCGGCGACGAGGCGACACGGCGGATCGCCTCGTCGCGCAGGGCATGATCGAAGGCGGTCTCGTCGGCTGAGGGCGGCGCGCGGGTCAGACCCTGCTCCCGCGGTGGCTCGTCGAGCGTGCGGCGCAGGCTTTCGACGCTGTCGTAGTCGAGCGCGCGATTGCGCCACTGGAAGACCTTGAGGGCGTCGAAACGGTGGCTCTCGAGGGCTGCGACCAGTTCCTCGTCGAAGGGATCGACCCGGCCGGTGACGCCAAAGGTGCCGTCACGGGTGTGACGGCCGGCGCGGCCGCCGATCTGGCCCATCTCGGCAGGTGTCAGCATCCGGTACTGGTAGCCGTCGAACTTGCGGATGCCGGCGAAGGCGATGTGATCGACATCGAGATTGAGGCCCATGCCGATCGCGTCGGTGGCGATCAGGTGCTGCACGTCGCCGTTCTGGAACAGCTCCACCTGAGCGTTGCGGGTGCGCGGGCTGAGCGAGCCGAGCACCACGGCCGCGCCGCCGTGCTGGCGACGAATCAGCTCGGCGATCGCGTAGACCTCGGAGGAGGAGAATGCGACCGCGGCGGAGCGTGGCGGCAGGCGGGTGATCTTCTTCTGGCCCGAATAGGCCAGCACCGACATGCGCGGCCGGGTGATGACGTTCAGGCCGGGCAGCAAACGCTCCAGCAGCGGGCGCGCCGTGGCCGACCCGAGCAGCAAAGTCTCCAGCGTGCCGCGCATGTTGAGGATGCGGTCGGTGAAGACGTGGCCCCGCTCGAGATCCCCTGCGAGCTGCACCTCGTCGATGGCGACGAAGTCGGCGACAAGATCGAGCGGCATTGCTTCCACGGTCGATACCCAGTAGCGGGTCCCGGCGGGGATGATCTTCTCCTCGCCGGTGACCAGAGCCACCTTGTCCTCGCCGACCCTTTGAGCGATGCGGCCATAGACCTCGCGCGCCAGCAGGCGCAGCGGCAGGCCGATGATTCCGCTTTCGCGGGCGATCATCCGTTCGATGGCGAGATGGGTCTTGCCGGTGTTGGTGGGGCCGAGGACGGCGGTCACGGTGCGCGCGCGGGCGACCGGCGGCAGCGTTGTCCATGTGGGGCCTGTGGTGCCCCCGGCCGAAGACGGCCTCGATTGTCCGGAATGAAGCATTGGCTGGAGCTGTGCTGTGCGATCCGTGCCACGGCGGAGCCCGCCACGATCCGTTGCGAAATAGAACCGCGCGACGGGATGGCGCCGGGGTCCGGATAGGTTTGTCGGCGGAAGCGTCAGGCGACCGCAAACCCGTTGGCTCGACAGGTAGCACAGACGGTCGCGGGCTGTCGCCTGCTGTTTTCCACAAGCGGGGAGGGACGACGACCGCCGGGCGGGACGCCCCGCTTCGGTCCGTTCCGGCAGCGCGAAAACCGACCTGCGTCAGGGTGAACAGAACGAGTCCGGAACAAAGCCGGACCGAATCGATGACTCGCACGGATTCAGGTTTCGTTCTCTACGACATGTTGTGGAGGCAGAGGATCACGGGGCGAAATCGTGAATCTGCTCAAGGATTTGAGTCGACCGATTCGGATCCGGTCGAATTTCTTGGCGCTGCGAAACAGATTTCCATCCCGTTAACCAGCTCGATAAAATTCGAACTGCAAAATTCACGTTTGTCGAAACCGCGAACGAAGCCTGTCCGAATCGCTGACAGACAGTTGTTCCTGATATGTTCATTCGATATGTTGTGCCCCGCCCGAGTGGGCATAGCGGATGATGAGGATGGGGTCGCGGGCGTTCGGTGGGTCTCGCGAAACGGGTTTACCCGATCGTTTCATTCCGGGACGATTTGCCGGCAGACATTTGCGGGGCCTATCGGTCCTCTCGTGCCTGCCATCTTCCCTTGTTGCGGTGCAACAGCTAGAACGCGGTGACGCTAAGGCACCGGCGCCCCCTTGCGGGGTGCTTGTCAGGAGGAGGGGCTGACTTGGCAATTCGGAAGATTCTCGTCGCCAACCGTTCGGAGATCGCAATCCGCATCTTCCGCGCGGCCACCGAACTCGGCATGCGCACCGTGGCTGTCTATGCGGAGCAGGACAAGCTGGCGCTGCACCGGTTCAAGGCCGACGAAGCCTATCAGATCGGCCGAGGCGCGCATCTGGCGGAGCCGCTCGGACCGATCGAGACCTATCTGTCGATCCCCGAGATCCTGAGAGTGGCGAAGGCGGCGGGCGTCGACGCGATCCATCCCGGCTACGGGTTCCTGTCGGAAAGCCCCGAATTCGCGGAAGCCTGCGCGGCGGCGGGCATCGTCTTCATCGGTCCTTCGCCGGAGACCATGCGCCGGCTCGGCAACAAGGTGGCGGCTCGCAATCTGGCCGTGGAAGCAGGTGTTCCGGTGATGCCGGCGACCGATCCGCTGCCCGACGACATGGACGAGATCCGCAGGCTCGCCGCGGAGATCGGCTATCCGGTGATGCTCAAGGCGTCCTGGGGCGGGGGCGGGCGCGGCATGCGCGTCATCCGCGACGAGGAAGTGCTGTTGCGCGATGTGGCGGCGGCCAAGCGCGAGGCCAAGGCAGCCTTTGGCAAGGACGAGATCTATCTGGAGAAGCTGGTCGAGCGGGCGCGGCACGTGGAAGTGCAGATTCTCGGCGATGGGCATGGCAACCTGGTGCATCTGTTCGAGCGCGACTGCTCGATCCAGCGCCGCCACCAGAAGGTCGTCGAGCGAGCGCCTGCTCCCTATCTCGGCGCCGACCAGCGCGCGGAACTATGCGAGTATGGCCTCAGGATCGGCCGCGCCGCGGACTATCGTGGCGCGGGAACCGTCGAGTTCCTGATGGATGCGGACAGCGGTCGCTTCTACTTCATCGAGGTCAACCCGCGCGTCCAGGTCGAGCATACGGTGACGGAGGAGGTCACCGGCATCGACATCGTCAAGGCGCAGATCCGCATCGCCGCCGGTGCGATGATCGGCGAGCCGGCCTCCGGCGTGCCGGCGCAGGAGGCGATCCGGCTGAACGGCCATGCCCTGCAATGCCGCATCACCACCGAGGATCCCGAGCAGAACTTCATTCCCGATTATGGCCGGATCACCGCCTATCGCGGCGCCACCGGATTCGGCATCCGGCTCGATGGCGGCACGGCCTATTCAGGCGCGGTGATCACCCGCTACTATGACCCGCTGCTGGAGAAGGTGACGGCCTGGGCGCCGACGGCGGAAGAAGCGGCGCAGCGCATGGACCGGGCCTTGCGCGAGTTCCGCATCCGCGGCGTTGCCACCAACCTGGTGTTCCTGGAGAATGTCATCGGCCACCCGGATTTCCGGGCCAACGCCTACACGACCCGCTTCATCGACGAGACGCCGGCGCTGTTCCGCCAGGTCACCCGGCGCGACCGGGCGACCAAGCTGCTGACCTATATCGCCGACGTCACCGTCAACGGCCATCCGGAGACCCGAAACCGGCCGCGCCCGTCCGGCGATGCGCCCGCACCGGTCGCCCCGCTCTATAACGGCGAGATCCGCATGGGGACGCGGCAGCTTCTCGACGACCTGGGGCCGGAGGGCTTCACCGACTGGATGAAGGCGGAGCGGCGGGCATTGATCACCGACACGACCATGCGCGATGCCCACCAGTCGCTGCTGGCGACGCGGATGCGCAGCTTCGACATCGTCGCGGTGGCCGATGCCTATGCCCGCGGCCTGCCGCAGTTGTTCTCGCTGGAATGCTGGGGCGGCGCCACATTCGACGTCGCCATGCGCTTCCTGACGGAAGATCCCTGGGAGCGGCTGCGGGCGGTACGTCAGCGCGTTCCCAACATTCTGCTGCAGATGCTGCTGCGCGGGGCCAACGGCGTCGGCTACGCCAATTATCCCGACAATGTGGTTCGCGACTTCGTGGCCCGCGCGGCGGAAACCGGCATCGACCTGTTCCGCGTCTTCGACTGCCTCAACTGGGTCGAGAACATGCGTGTCTCGCTCGATGCGGTGATCGAGGCGGAGAAGCTGTGCGAGGGCACGATCTGCTACACCGGCGACCTGCTGGATGCGGCGCGGCCGAAATACGACCTTGCCTACTACGTCAAGCTGGCGAAGGAGTTGGAGCGGGCCGGCTGCCATATCCTGGGCGTCAAGGACATGGCCGGGCTGATGAAGCCGGAGGCGGCGCGGCGACTGTTCGCTGCGCTGAAGCAGGAAGTCGGCCTGCCGATCCACTTTCACACCCACGACACCTCCGGCATTTCCGCCGCCACCGTGCTGGCCGCGGTCGAGGCGGGCGTTGACGCGGTCGATGCCGCGATGGATGCCTTTTCGGGGCTGACCTCGCAGCCGGCGCTGGGCTCGCTGGTCGCGGCCCTGCGCGACGGGCCGCGCGACACCGGGCTCGACGCGAAGGCGATTCGCGAGATCTCCTTCTACTGGGAGGCGGTGCGGGCCCAGTACCGCGCTTTCGAGAGCGATCTCAAGGCGCCGGCCTCCGAGGTCTATCTGCACGAGATGCCTGGCGGCCAGTTCACCAACCTGAAGGAACAGGCCCGCTCGCTCGGCCTCGAGACCCGCTGGCACGAGGTGGCGCAGGCCTATCACGACGTCAACATGATGTTTGGCGACATCGTCAAGGTGACCCCCTCGTCCAAGGTGGTCGGCGACATGGCGCTGATGATGGTGGCGCAGGGACTGACGGTCGCCGACGTGCTGTCGCCGACCAAGGAGGTCGCCTTTCCCGAAAGCGTCGTGCAGATGATGCGCGGCGATCTCGGCCAGTCTCCCGGCGGGTGGCCGACGGACATTCAGACAAAGGTGCTGAAGGGCGAGGCGCCGATCACCGTGCGTCCCGGCTCGCTGCTGGCGGCCGACGACCTGGTCGCCCGGCGCAAGGAACTGGAAGAAAAGACGGGCGACGTCTCCGACACGGACCTTGCCTCCTATCTCATGTATCCGAAGGTCTTCACCGACTTTGCCGTGGCGCGCGATCGCTACGGTCCGGTCGATGTGCTGCCGACGCCGGTCTATTTCTACGGGTTGCCGGCGGGCGAGGAGATGATGATCGACCTGGAGCCCGGCAAGACGCTGGTCGTGCGAACCCAGGCGGTCGGCGAGACCGACGAGACCGGCGAGCGCAAGGTGTTCTTCGAACTCAACGGCCAGCCCCGCATCATCAAGGTGCCGGATCGGGCGCATGGGGCCGCCGGCGCGGCGGTGCGGCGCAAGGTCGAGGCCGGCAATGCGGCGCATGTCGGCGCGCCGATGCCGGGCGTCATCTCCACCGTCGCGGTGAAGCCGGGTCAGAGCGTGTCGCCGGGCGATGTGCTTGTTTCCATCGAAGCCATGAAGATGGAAACGGCGTTGCACGCCGACCGCGCCGGTACGGTGGCGGAGGTGCTGGCGAGCCCCGGTCAGCAGGTGGATGCGAAGGACCTGCTGGTGGTCTTCGAAGCGGAGGGCTGACGGGTCGATGGTGCTGAGGATCGCCGCCGCCGACCTGCGCCGCGTGTTCCTGCACCTGCAGGGTCTGTCCGATGTGCCGTCGCGGCGCCTCGGGCAGGCGGAGCTGTGCGACATCATCGACCGCCTCGGCTTCGTCCAGGTCGACAGCATCAACACGGTGACGAGGGCCCATCATCAGATCCTGTTCTCGCGCAACCAGACCTATCGCGAGACGCAACTGACGGGTCTGCTGGAGCGCGACCGGGCGGTGTTCGAGAACTGGACCCATGACGCGGCGGTGATCCCCTCCAGCGCCTATCCCTACTGGCGCCATCGCTTCGCCCGCCAGAGGGACCGGCTCAAGGCGCGCTGGACGAACTGGCACGGGCACGACTTCCACGGCGAGATCGACCGGGTGCGCGAGCATGTGCGGGCCAATGGCCCGTCGCGCGGCCGCGATTTCGACGGCGAACGCGCCCGCAAGGAACCGGGCTGGTGGAACTGGCAGCCGGGCAAGACGGCGCTGGAGTATCTGTGGCGAACCGGCGAGATCGCCGTGACCGCGCGGGACAATTTCGCCAAGGTTTACGATCTCTCCGAGCGGGTGATCCCGCGCGAGCACTTCGAGCAGGACGTCAGCCACGAGGCCTTTGTCGACTGGACCTGCCGCGAGGCGTTGCAGCGGCTGGGCGTTGCGACATCGGGCGAGATCGCGGCCTTCTACGATCTCGTTTCGCCGGAGGAGGCGAAAGCCTGGTGCGCGGAGCAGGTGGGCGTGACCATCCTGCCGGTGGAGATCGACTTCGGGCCGGGTCAGCCGAAGCGCGCCAGCGTTGCGCGACCGGATATCGAGACCTTGTTGAGCGAGGCGCCTGAGGCGCCGGCGCGGGTGCGGACGCTGAGCCCGTTCGATCCGGTGCTGCGCGACCGTAAGCGGGCGGAGCGCCTGTTCGGTTTCTCCTATCGCATCGAGGTCTTCGTGCCGGCGGCGAAACGCAGCTACGGCTACTATGTCTATCCGATCATGGAAAAGGACCGGATGATCGGCCGGGCCGACATGATCTGCCGGCGGGCCGAGGGTGAGTTGCTCGTCACCGCCTTCTGGCCGGAGCGCGGCGTGCGGCTCGGCGAAGGCCGGTTGGCGCGACTGGAGGCCGAATTCGCCCGCATGGCCCGGTTCACCGGCATGGAACGGGTCGTGTTCGCGGAGGGCTGGCGGCGCGAGCCCGTCGGCTGACGCGCCGCGCCGGATAACCCGACGGACCTGCGAGAACGGATCGGCTTTCAGTCCTTCGTCGCGAGGATGCGCTCGATCTGGCTCGGCGGATGCCCGGTCAGCGTCTTGTCGACCTCGGCGACGATACGGCTCGCCACCTCCTTGTGAAAGGCCTTGCGCAGGTCGCCCAGCGTCATCGGCGGAGCGACGACGACGAGTTTCGAAAAACGGCCCTTGTGGGCTTCGCGGTAGAGCGTTTCGGCGATGAGCTTGGCAAAGCGATGCTTCTCGATCATGTGCCAGTCGGTCGGCTCCATGGCGCTGCGGTGCGGACCGGGGCCATCGTTGCGCCGACCGGGGGCGTCTGTGCCTTGTTGCGACGTCTGCGGATTGTCCTGTTGCAACACCTGCAGGACCTCGAAATTCGGGTAGTCGGCATCTCCCTGATTGCGGAAGAACAGCGCTTTCTCGCCGTCTCCGACCAGAATCCAGCTATCGTGCTCGATGCGCAGCCCGCTCATGTGAGGTCTCCCTTCTTACGTGCCGAGCCCGCTCGTGACCGGTTCCGCCGGCCTGGAGCAGGCATCCAGACCTGAAGGACACGTAGGTACGATCGCAGCCCGTTTGAATGGCCTGCGTCAGAGTTTCGCCGTCTCCCGGGCAATGAGGTCGTGGCATCCCTGGTCGAGCATGCGGAAGACCGCGTCGAAGCCGTTCGGACCGCCATAATAGGGATCGGGCACATCGTGAGGGAGAAAGCGCCGGATTTCGGCACGGCAGCCGGTCGGTGCGCGGGCCTGAAGATCGGCGAGATTGTCGGAATCCATCGCCAGGATGAGGTTGAATCTCGTGTAGTCCGCGTCACTCACCTGGCGGGCGCGCAGGCGCGACAGATCGATGCCGTTGCGGGCGGCGACCGCCACCGAGCGCGGATCGGGTGCCTTGCCGACATGCCAAGAGGCGGTGCCGGCGCTGTCGACGGTGACGGAGCCGCCGAGACCGGCGGCTTCGATCCGCTGCCGCAGGATGCCCTCTGCCAGCGGCGAGCGGCAGATATTGCCAAGACAGACGAACAGGATTGCGGTCACGAAGCCCTCGCTGGTTGGTTGGTCTGGTCGCGCCCGGCCACGCCGAGGCCCGACATCGCGATGGGGTTGCAGCCCTTGTCAGGCCGCGCCTGTCGTGGTCCGCTTTCCGGGTTGGGTCGCCGCCGTCGGCGTCCGTTTCCAGGAGGAGGTCGCCATGACCGAAAAGCTGTCGCCCGCCGCCCGCTCCGACGCGCTTGCTTCCCTGCCCGGCTGGCGGGAGGTGGAGGGACGCGACGCGATCACCCGGACATTCACGTTCAAGGACTTCAACGCGGCCTTCGGTTTCATGACGCGGGTGGCGCTCGTTGCCGAAAAAATGAACCACCATCCCGAATGGTTCAATGTCTATCGGACCGTCGAGGTTGTTCTGACGACCCACGATGCCGGAGGGCTGAGCGAACTGGACATCCGGCTGGCCCAGAAAATGGAACTGCTGGCGGACAACTGATGGCGCGCCGAGGTCAGCCTCGTTCGAGGAGGAAGATGTGGACGTCGTTCTCCCCGGTCTGTCGCGACACCAGCCTGTGTCCCGCCTCCTGGCAGAAATGCGGGATGTCGATCACCGACATCGGGTCGGTCGAAAGCACGCGGATCAAGGCTCCCGCCTCGAGGCGAGTCATGGCCTTGCGAGTCTTGAGAACCGGGAGAGGGCATTTCAGGCCCTTCAGATCCAGCTCCAGATCGACCTTGTCCACTGCGCGCTCTCCACCGATATGAGAGGCAGTCCGGCCCCTCGGATCGACCTCCGCCAGCCGTTCCGGCTGGGCACTCCCGACCCTGAAGACAAGACAGGAGAATATGTCCGTGACCAGCAGTGGCAAGCCCGATGCGTTCGACATACTGGATTTCTGGTGGACGGCCGGACCGCAGAGGTGGTTCGTCCGCAACGAGGCCTTCGATGCGGAGATCCAGGCGCGGTTTGGGGATCTTGTCGAGCCGGCGCGGGACGGGGCCCTGGATGCCTGGGCGGACACTCCGCATGGGGCGCTCGCCCTGCTGCTGCTGCTCGACCAGTTCCCGCGCAATCTGTTCCGCGGCAATGCACTTGCCTTCGCTTCCGACGAGCGCGCGCGCCGTATTGCCGGAGGGGCTCTTGCCGCCGGGTTCGACCGGGCGTTTCCGAAGGAGGCGCGCCCCTTCTTCTATCTGCCCTTCGAACATTCCGAGGACATGGCGGAGCAGGAGCGAAGCGTGGATCTGTTCCGCCGCCATGGCGATGAACAGGGATATCTCTATGCCCTGATCCATCTCGACGTGATCCGCCGGTTCGGCCGTTTCCCCCATCGCAATGCCGCGCTGGGAAGGGAGACGACGCCGGCTGAGGCGGCCTATCTTGCCGATGGTGGCTTCAGCGCCTGAGTGGAGCGCACAAAATTTGTGCACATAATTTAGCCGCATCCGCCTGTCGGATGTGGCTATTTTTTGTGCAGACGAAGGTGCTTCGAGAGGGCGGCCCCGAAGCCGGAAAGGTGACCTGCAGACTTTTCATATCTTATTGTTTTACATTTGTTTTTCTTCACGATCTGCCCGTCTGTCCGGCCATATTTTGCGCCGCAGCACGAACTGGCACGCTCCTTGATAATTGAAAACCGGCGTCAAACGGATCGCCCGGCTACCAGGCTGTGGTGGCGGCCGCGATCCGCCAGATCAAGCCGAGACGCGCCTGCCGCAATGGGCCGGGGAAGCGAAGCAGGGAAAGGAACGGAAGCAAGCATGAAAATCGTGATGGCCATCATCAAGCCGTTCAAGCTCGACGAGGTGCGCGACGCCCTCACGAGCATCGGCGTTCAGGGACTGACGGTGACCGAGGTCAAGGGCTACGGACGGCAGAAGGGGCACACGGAGATCTATCGCGGTACGGAATATGCCGTGAGCTTCCTGCCCAAGCTGAAGATCGAGGTCGCGGTGACCTCCGAGCTTGCCGACAAGGTCGTCGAGGCAATCGCCAGCGCCGCCAAGACCGGCCAGATCGGCGACGGCAAGATCTTCGTCTACGCGCTCGACCAGGTTCAGCGCATCCGCACCGGCGAAACCGACGCCACCGCGCTTTGACCCATCCGAGCAGGGGAATTTCAATGAAAACAACCTTCAAGACCGCCGGGCTGGCTTCGCTTGCGCTTCTTGCGGCGACCGGCGCCGTTCTCGCCCAGGACGCGACCGTTGCCACCGAGGCAGTCGAGGCCGCAGCCGAGGCGCCGCAATACGCGCTCGCCAGCGAGACCGCGTATATCTTCAACACGCTGCTGTTCCTTCTCGGCGGCTTCCTGGTCATGTGGATGGCGGCCGGCTTCGCCATGCTCGAGGCCGGCATGGTGCGCGCCAAGAACGTCTCCATGCAGTGCCTGAAGAACATCACGCTCTACTCGACGGCCGGTCTGATGTTCTGGATCACCGGCTACAACCTCATGTATACGGGCGTCGATGGCGGCTATATCGGCTCCTTCGGTCCGTATGCCTTCGATCCGGTCGGCGGCAACGATCTCGGGACGGGCTATTCCGTCGCCTCCGACTGGTTCTTCCAGATGGTGTTCTGCGCCACCACCGCCTCGATCGTTTCCGGCACGCTGGCCGAGCGCATCAAGCTGTGGCCCTTCCTGGCCTTCACCGTGCTGCTGACCGGCTTCATCTATCCGATCGCCGGCTCGTGGCAGTGGGGTGCCGGCTGGCTCGACGGCATGGGCTTCTCGGACTTCGCCGGCTCGACGCTCGTTCACTCGGTCGGTGGCTGGGCCGCGCTCGCGGGCGCCCTGGTGCTCGGCGCCCGCACTGGCAAGTACACCGCCAACGGGGTGCACCCGATGCCGGGCTCGTCCATGCCGCTGGCAACGCTTGGCACCTTCATCCTGTGGCTCGGCTGGTTCGGCTTCAACGGCGCCTCGCAGCTTGCCATGGGCACGATCGCCGATGTCACCGACATCTCTCGGATCTTCGCCAACACCAACATGGCGGCGGCTGCCGGCGTGGTTGTGGCGGTGATCCTGACCCAGGTCCTGTACAAGAAGGTCGACGTCACCATGGCCCTGAACGGCGCGCTCGCCGGTCTCGTGTCGATCACCGCCGAGCCGCTGGCTCCGTCCGTTTGGCAGGCCGTGTTCATCGGCGGCGTCGGCGGCGTGATCGTCGTCTTCACCGTGCCGCTGCTCGACAAGCTGAAGATCGATGACGTGGTCGGCGCCATCCCGGTGCACCTCGTTGCCGGCATCTGGGGCACGCTGATCGTACCGCTGTCCAACGGCGATGCCTCCTACTCGGTCCAGCTCATCGGCATCGTCGCCTATGGCGTGTTCACCTTCGGCGCCAGCCTGATCATCTGGCTGGCTCTCAAGGGCACCATCGGCATCCGCGCCTCGGCCGAGGAAGAGGCGCTCGGTCTCGACAAGATCGAGGTCGGTGTCGAGGCCTATCCGGAATTCGGTCAGGGCAGCCAGCGCGTCTGAGCCCAGCCGGTTCTTCTCCCGAAGCAACCGGCGTGACCGGCGGTTGCACCTTGAAGCCCGGGGCTCCGTGCCCCGGGCTTTTTTCGTCTGGCTGCGGTTGCTGCGGGCCGGAAGGCCGATCATCCTGAGCCGTGCCGCGGCCTTGCGATTCGCAAGACACCGGTTTCGGCTGCAACGAGGACCCGCCATGCCGCTTCTGGCTTCCATCCCGCTTACCGTGGTGCCGCTGATTGTCTACAACCTGCTCGCCTTCGGCCTGCTCGGCGATGGCGGCGGCCCTTGGCTCTCCTCGGTTCTGACGCTCGATCTGGTTTCCGGTGCGAGCTTTTCGCTGCTGGTTGCGGATCTGACGATCCTGTGCGCGCTGGCGATGCTGTTCATCGAATTGCTCAAGGCCACCCGTACCGGTGCGGTGGCGCTTGTCGACCACATCCTCTCGACCCTGGTTCTGGTCGCCTATCTGGTCGAGTTCCTGACCGTCCGCGAAGCTGCAACGTCGGTGTTTTTCATTCTGACCTGCGTTGCGCTGGTCGATGTGCTGGCGGGGTTTTCCATCACCATAACCGGCGCTCGCCGCGATTTCGGAGTTCCCAGCGGCGACCAGTTCCGCTGAGCGGTCGCCGGAGTTTCGCCGCCGCTCTCATGCTCCGGAGCGCTGAAAAGCGGGGACAAGGCTTCGCCGACAGAAGCCGCTACGTCAAAAGTTAACAAAACATTATCGCCTGGCATGGCATTTGCGCTAAATTCCTCGGTAACAACGCCAATGTCTCAAATTGGCACGCCGGGGAGGCGGAAATGCGGATCGAGCAGGGCGGACGTCCAGCAACAGCACCAGGCGTCGGCCGGCGTGCCGCCGAGACGGCGGCGTCGACGTCCGTCGGCGGGGCTACGTTCGCCTCTGCGGCGCGCTCGGTCGTGCCGGTCGCGCCGGTCAGCGAGCCGCGTGGCGACCGCTTTTCCCGTCTCTATCGCCCCAGTGCGGCTTTCCTTGCCCAACTGATCGCCATGCGGGAGCATGTGCCGCAGATGCGGGCAAGGCGGAGGGCCGCTCCCGAACAGGCGGTCGAGGCCTACCGGTTGGCGGAGCGCCAGCCGCGCGTGTCTTCGCCCGGCCGGATTCTGGCCGTCAGCCGCTGACGGGCTGCGCCTCGGCAGCTCAGTAGCCCCGGTGTCTCAGTAGCCGATGGCGCAGCCGTCCTTGCGGGGATCGGAACCACCGACAAGCACGCCGCGCGCGCGGTCGATCAGGATCGCCTGGCCGCCGCCGATGGGCTCCGCGACGATCTCCACCTGGTGACCGAGGTCGCGCAGGCCGACGAGGGTCTCATGCGGCACATGGCGCTCGGCCTGCAGCACATGGGTCGTCTCGTCGAAGAACATGCGCGGGGCATCGATCGCCTCCTGCGGATCCATGCCGAAGTCGACGATGTTGCTCAGCACATGGGCATGGCCACAAGGCTGGTAGCCGCCCCCCATTACCCCGAAGGAGAGATACGGCCGGCCATCCTTCAGTGCCATTGCGGGAATGATCGTGTGCAGCGGGCGCTTGCCGCCATCGATGCAGTTCGGGTGTCCCGGCTCCAGCCGGAAACAGGCGCCGCGGTTCTGCAGCATGACGCCGCTCTTCGGGGCGCAGATGCCGGAGCCGAAGCTCTTGTAGACGGAGTTGATGAAGGAGACGGCCATGCCTTCGCGGTCGACCACCGTGAGGTAGATCGTGTCCGACGAGGGGCCGAGCAGGGCAGGGGGGATCTCCGAAATGCGGGTTGTCGGGGAGATCCGGGCCGCCAGCTTGTCGAGATAGTCGGATGACAGGAAGGCATCCGGCCCGTGCCGCATGTGGTCCGGATCGGCGAGGAACAGGTCGCGCACCGAATAGGCGAGGCGGCCGGCCTCGAGCTCAAGATGGAAGCGAGTGGTGCCGAGCGGATCGAGCGAGGCGAGATCGAAGCGCTCCAGCAGCCCGAGCATGACGAGGGCGATGAAGCCCTGGCCGTTGGGCGGAAGCTCTGCAACATCGATGCCGCGATAGGACCGGATCACCGGCGGCATCGGCAGAGTGGTCATGCCGGCGAGATCGTCGAGGCTCATCAGCCCGCCGCGCGCAGCCAGCGTATCGACGATGTCGCGGGCGACCTCGCCCTCATAGAAGCCGGACGGCCCCTCGGCGGCGATCTTCTGCAGTGTGCGTGCGAGCGCCGGCTGGCGGACGACATCGCCCGCTTTCGGGGCCGCTCCACCGAAGAGATAGCTGTCGCGCGCGCCCGGATCGGCAGCAAGCTTGGGCACCGCCAGCGCCCAGTCATGGGCGACACGGGGTGCGACCGGATAGCCGTCCCTGGCGTAGGAAATAGCGCGCTTGAGCAGTTCGGCGAAGCTGCGGCGACCGTGAGCGGCGAGAAGATCGTGCCAGGCGCGAATGGCACCGGGAACGGTGACCGAATGCGGGCCCTGCGCGTCGATACTCTTTACGCCGAGTTCGGCAAGCCGTGCCGGCGTTGCCGCCTTCGGTGCCGGGCCGGACCCGTTGATGCCGTGGATCGAGCCATCGGGCCGGGCGACGATGGCGAAACAGTCGCCGCCGATGCCGGTCATCTGCGGCTCGACGACGGCCAGCACGGCTGAGGCGGCCACCGCAGCATCGACGGCATTGCCGCCGGCCTGCAGGACTTCCAGTGCGGCCGCGCTCGCCAACGGATGCGAGGTCGCCGCCATCGCGGTGGTGGCATGGACGCTCGAGCGTCCCGGGGCATGGAAATCGCGCATAACGATCCTTGGTCTTGTGTGTTTTGCTGGATGCGGAGCGGGGACTGTCGCGCCCGCCGAGCCGCCGGGGGAGGAGGATATTTTCACCCTCAGGGAATGAGTGCTTGTCGTTCTTGTCCGTTGGTGGCAGGCGGCTACCCTGTTAGCCATGGATCGGTGAAGACTATCGGATGCCGGCACGGAGGCCATAGGAAATGAGCAAACTGACCCTTTCCAGCGCGGAAAAGATCATCGATATGGCCCTTGCCAAGGGCGCGGAACTCGGCGTGAAGCCGCTGACCGTTGCCGTTCTGGACGCAGGCGGCCATCTGGTTGCGCTCAAGCGGCAGGACGGCGCCTCGATCCTGCGGCCGCAAGTGGCCAGCGGCAAGGCCTACGGGGCGATCGCTGTAGGGGCCGGCTCGCGCTGGCTCGACGAGAACGCCCGGACGCGACCGCATTTCGTGCAGGCATTGAACGGGGTGGCGGGCGGCGCCATCGTGCCTGTGCCGGGCGGCGTGCTGATTCGCGATGGCAGGGGCGGGGCGATCCTTGGTGCGGTCGGCATCAGCGGCGATACATCGGACAACGACGAGATCTGTGCGGTCGCCGGGATTGAGGCGACCGCCTTCTCCGCAGACTGCGGCTGAAGCAGGCCGGACGGATCGTCCGGCCACATGTCTGCCAGGTGTGGTCGGGCGGCCGCGATCTACTCGCGGCTGCCCCCGGCGAGGGAATCGATCTTCTTCTGCATGTCGGAGAGCTGCTTCTTCAGCGCGTCGAGATCGTCGGCGCTGGCCGGGCTCCGGGGGGCCTCGGCTGGCCGGGTCGCCTGTCCTTCCGCCTCCTTGCCCGGACCGAAGGGCAGGAACATCCGCATGGCCCGGTCGAAGATCTCGGCATTGCGCTTCACCTGGTCCTCGATTGCGTCGAAAGCGGTGGAGCCGAAGGCATTCGCCATCTGCTCGCGCAACCGGTCCTGCTCCCTGGTGAGCGAGGACATGGAGAAGTCGAGATAGGACGGCACCACGTTCTGCATGCTGTCGCCGTAGAAGCGGATCAGTTGTCGCAGGAACGTGATGGGCAGCAGATTCTGGCCCTTGTTCTCCTGTTCGAAGATGATCTGGGTCAGAACGGAACGGGTGATGTCATCGCCCGTCTTGGCGTCGTAGACGACAAAATCCTCCTCGTCCTTCACCATCAGGGCGAGGTCTTCGAGCGTCACATAGGTGCTGGTGCCTGTGTTGTAGAGACGTCGGTTGGCGTATTTCTTGATGATTGTCGGATCGGTGGTCTTTGTAGCCATGTCGGTTTTCGGATCCCGGCTTCGCGCCCCGGCCCGCAAGCCGTTGCGGCATTCCTCCCTGGTCCACGGTCGTCGGATCACCCTGCACGTCCGCGACTTCGTCCTGACGCACGATAAGCCAATCGTGGGCGGGCGCACCACCGTTTTGTCATATCATGCGGATCGGCGCCGGTTGCGCCGAAAGGATGACGCGACGAAGGCGGAAATCGCCAACAGCTAAGGGGTGTTCCGGTTGACACTTGGCGGGCGGGCGTCTCTAGTTTGCGGGAAACGCGCAGGCAGCCGGACAACAACCAGGGGAATGCCCGCGCCAGGGGAGGTCCGGTTTTCGGGAGATCATGAAATGAGTGCATCCACCGACGTCGTCATCGTCAGCGCCGCACGCACCGCCGTCGGCTCCTTTAACGGCGCCTTTGCCAACACGCCGGCCCATGAGCTCGGAGCGGTGGCGATCCGCTCGGCGCTTGAGCGCGCCTCCGTTGCGGCCGCCGATGTCGATGAGGTCGTGTTCGGCCAGGTCCTGACCGCGGGCCAGGGCCAGAACCCGGCGCGCCAGGCGGCCATCCTTGCCGGCATTCCCGACAGCGCGACGGCCTGGGTGCTCAACCAGGTCTGCGGCTCGGGCCTGCGCACCGTCGCCATCGCCATGCAGCAGATCGCGGCCGGCGATGCTTCCATCATCGTCGCCGGAGGCCAGGAGAACATGTCGCTGTCGCCGCACTGCGCCCATATGCGCGCCGGCTACAAGATGGGCGACTACAAGATGATCGATACGATGATCAAGGACGGCCTGTGGGATGCCTTCAACGGCTACCACATGGGCCAGACGGCCGAAAACGTCGCGCAGAAGTGGCAGATCTCCCGCGAACAGCAGGACGAGTTTGCCGTCGCCTCGCAGAACAAGGCGGAAGCGGCCCAGAAGGCCGGCCGGTTCAAGGACGAGATCACGCCGGTGACGATCAAGGAGCGCAAGGGCGACCGGATCGTCGAGGAGGACGAGTATATCCGCCACGGTGCCAGCCTCGACAGCATGACCAAGCTGCGTCCGGCCTTCACGAAGGATGGGTCGGTGACCGCGGGCAACGCCTCCGGCATCAACGATGGCGCCGCCGCTCTCGTGGTGATGAGCGCTGCCGAGGCGGCGCGCCGCGGCCTGACCCCGCTCGCCCGCGTGGCCTCCTGGGCGACCGCCGGCGTCGATCCGACGATCATGGGCTCCGGCCCGATCCCGGCTTCCCGCAAGGCGCTGGCCAAGGCCGGCTGGAAGGTCGAGGATCTCGACCTCGTCGAGGCCAACGAGGCCTTTGCCGCCCAGGCCTGCGCGGTGAACAAGGACATGGGCTGGAACCCGGACATCGTCAACGTCAATGGCGGGGCGATCGCCATCGGTCATCCGATCGGTGCTTCGGGTGCCCGTGTGCTGGTGACGCTGCTGCACGAGATGGCGCGCCGGGACGCGAAGAAGGGTCTGGCGACGCTGTGCATCGGCGGCGGCATGGGCGTGGCGCTCTGCGTGGAGCGTTGATCGAAGCTCGATGGCGGGCGCTTGATGCCGGTCAAGGCACGGGCGGCCGCCATCGGCTGGAATGCGGGTGAAAGCCGGATGGCCTTCTGCCCGCAACCGGCAGACCGGGCCAGTCAGCGGCGGCAGGCACGGCAGCGCAAGCTGAACGGGAGGACGTGAATGAGCAATGTGGCAATCGTGACGGGCGGGACGCGGGGCATCGGCGCCGCCATCTCCAAGGGACTTAAGGCGGCCGGCTACACGGTGGCGGCGACCTATGCTGGCAACACCGAAAAGGCGGAAGCCTTCAAGGCGGAGACCGGCATCCATGTCTACAAATGGGATGTGGCCGATGCCGAGGCCTGCAACGAGGGCGTCGGGCAGGTGGTCTCCGACCTGGGGGCGGTGGAAGTCCTCGTCAACAATGCCGGCATTACCCGTGACGGCTGGTTCCACAAGATGGATTTCGAGCAGTGGTCGGCGGTGATCCGCACCAATCTCGATTCCATGTTCACGATGACCCGCCCGGTCATCGACGGCATGCGCGAGCGCGGCCACGGCCGCATCATCAACATCTCGTCCATAAACGGACAGAAGGGTCAGCTCGGCCAGACCAACTACTCGGCCGCCAAGGCCGGCGTGATCGGGTTCACCAAGGCGCTCGCGGCGGAAAACGCCCGCAAGGGCATCACCGTCAACGCCATCTGCCCCGGCTATATCGACACCGACATGGTGGCGGCGGTGCCGGAAAAGGTTCTGGAAGGGATCATCGCCGGCATTCCGGTCGGCCGGCTCGGCCAGGCGGAGGAGATCGCCGCGGCGGTCGCCTATCTCGCTTCCAAGGAGGCGGCCTTCATGACCGGTGCCGTGCTGACCATCAACGGCGGCCAGTACTACGCCAACGGCTGACGCCGGCGCAAGACAACCACGGCCGCACCGGTGCGGGCTTCGGGGCTTCCGGCATGCCGGAAGCCCCTTTTCGTGTGCCAGCGGCCACAGACAAAGTCGGCGTTCCGCCCTGAAAGCCCGCCGGCACGGGGCCCCCGTTCTCAGGGAAGCGATTTTTCCCAGCGTCTGAGTTGCCGGGCCACGGGCAACGGTCCGAGCGTAAGCCGGTAGAAGTCAAAGAGGTCCGCTCGCTCGGAGGCGAGGAAATAGCAGAAATGCAGCTTGAAGAAGCGGAACCGAAGATGGCGATAGAGCTCGGCGGTCATCCGGTCCGGCACCCTCACGCTGAAACGTCTCGGCTCCTGGACATGTCGCGCCAGCCAAGGCGCATAGGTCGCCACCGGCGTGGTCTTTCCGCAGCAAAGGATATCGTGGGGGGCATAGACATCGGTCCAGTCGAGATGCCGTGCCTGGGCAAGGCTCGCGACAGCGGCGCCGAAGCCTCTCTGCGCGCCGAAGCCGCCGGCATAGGCGAATGCCGACCCCATCGTCAGAACGGTGAACCGGCCCTGCGCCTCGCCGAAATCCGGCACGCGCTTCAGCACCTCCCGCAGCGTGTAGAGCAGAACAAAGGTTCCGGAACTGTGGGCGACAAGGACAAACTCCTCGTCCGACTCGCATTCGGTGGCCATCCCGATGATCCGTTCGGCGAACTCGGCGATGCGCGCCGCCATCTGCGGGTCTTCATTGCGCGCCAGACGTCCGATGGAACACCAGTCATGGATCAGGTACCAGACATAGGTCCAGCGTTCCAAGAGACGGGTCACCTGGTAAAGCGAGATCATCCAGGCCAGGCCTGCCGCAACGCTCAAGGCCGCATGGACAGGACCGGTTCCGGGGAGAATGAAGGGAAAAAGCAGCGCCGGCACGATCGAGGCGACCAGAAACACGAGAACCGCAAGCATCGGGTAGAGAAAGAAAAGGCCGTTCATCCAGTTGGCACGCAGGCGCTCGCTGTAGCCGCCGGCCATCGCGAACAGGACGAATGTGCGCACAGCCCCCGCAATGACCGCCCAGAGGGGGCGTCGAAAGTCGCGTTTGCTCAGATCCCGCCAACCCAGCAGGGAGAATCGCGTCGTCACCACGCCTTCCGGCCAGGCGATTTCACCGGTCCAGTCGACAGAAGATCCCCCGGATCCGGCGCCTGGCCTCAAACCGGAGAACGACCCCGACACCGACCGGAGTCTCAGGAAATGGGCCAATTCTTCCGTGAGCTGGCTGAAGACTGTCTCGGGCCGGCGCAGGTCGTAGCCCGGTATGTAGATGACCCGTCGTTTCCGGACCTTAGACGTCCCGCTGTTGTCGTTCATGCGGCCCCGGCAAACTGCGCTGATCGTGCCTTTGCGCACCGCCCCTGCGCGTATAGCCGCCTTGGTAACCGGAGTTGCCTTTCTCCTGCAAGGTTGCCTCGCCACGGTCCTGGAACAACCCTGCACAGGGTTTCCAAGTTACGGATGCGGGACCCGGCGGATCAGCCGGTGGAGACGGCCTCGCAAACCTGAGACGGCAGGCGCAACGCAAAAAAAGGATCGAAGCACGGGCTTCGATCCTTTTCTAAAACGCGCAAACCCCGGCCGGTTGGCCGGGGTGAAGGTCTTACCGATACGACGCGACGACGGACGCCGCGTCTGCCGGAAGCTCCGATCACACGTCTTCCTTCACCGCCAGGATCTGGCGGCCCCGGTACATGCCCGTCTTCAGGTCGACGTGATGCGGGCGGCGAAGTTCGCCCGAATCCTTGTCCTCGACATAGGTCGGCTGCTTCAGGGCGTCCGCGGAGCGACGCGCGCCGCGCTTCATGCGCGTGGTTTTTCTCTTCGGAACGGCCATTGTCGTACTCTCCGTCGTGCAATATCCCGCGAAACCCGGACCGGGTCAGCCCGGGGCGTGGGTCTACACGGTGTGCAGGAATGGCGGGCTTATACCGGACCTTTTGCCGCTTTGCCAGCCCGAATCTCGAGAATTTTCGCCCTGCGGCGATTCTTTGCGCAGCGCTCAGCGACCGAAGCCGGGTAGGCATTCCAGGTGCGGGTCGATCGCCGTTGCGCGGCGCTGATTGATGCGCGCCAGACGGTCGTGGCCGGGGCGCGGGCGGGCCGGATTTCGCGCCAGCGGATTGGGCAGTGCGGTGGCGAGCCGGGCCGCCTCGGTGCGACTGAGATCCGCCGCGGGTTTGCCGAACCACGCCTGGGCCGCCGCCTCGGCACCGAATACGCCTTCTCCCCATTCGGCGATGTTGAGATAAATCTCCAGGATCCTCCGCTTGCTCAGCATGGCATCGATCATGAGAGCGAGCGGCAGTTCCATCATCTTGCGGACATAGCTGCGGTCGTTCCAGAGGAACAGGTTCTTGGCGACCTGCATGGTGATGGTCGAGGCGCCGCGCGCCGAGCCTCCTTCGTTGAAGGTCGTGATCTGGCTCTGCAGCGCCTCCCAGTCGATGCCTCCATGCTGGCAGAACCGGGCATCCTCGGAGGCGACCACCGATCGCACAAGATGCGGAGAGATCTGATCGAGCGGGACATAGTCGCGGGCCACCCAAAGGCCCTGCACGTAGCGGCTCAGCATCAAGGTGCTGACGGGGGGCACGACGGCGTAGAGCAGCGTCAGGAACGGCGGCAGGAGCAGCAGCGCAATGATCGTGCGCAGCAGGATGCGGCGCAAGCGCCACCGGCGCGGCTGTCGCGTCTGGCTGCTGACCTCTTCCTCGCTCATCCGTTCCGCTGCTCGCCCCGCCCGTCTCAACTGACCTATCGATCCGCACGGTGCCACACCGCGCTGCCGGAATACAGGCTGGCGGCGCTCCAGACAACAAACGCCTGCGCGGACCGGCATGGCGCCATGCAGGCTGTTGACCTCGGCCCGGATTTTCGACACTGAGGCAGGATGCTGGCGGTCGGTCGCCAGCCGCTGTCCCTCAAGGCCATCAGGAGCCGTTTCGTGACCGCCGATGCCGCAGATCAGCTTGCCGCCGACGCCGGGCGGTTCGAAGCCATGCTGGATCGTCTGCTCCTCGGCCAGACGGAAGAGGGAGAGTTGGCGCGCCCGCCGCGTCTCGTTGAAGCCATGCGCTATGCGGCGCTCAGCGGCGGCAAGCGGCTGCGCCCGGGTCTGATGCTTGCCGCCGCGCGGCTGTTCGGCCGCGATGACGATGGCGTCCTGGTCGCGGCCGCGGCCCTCGAATGCATCCACTGCTATTCGCTGGTCCATGACGACCTGCCGGCAATGGACGACGACGACCTGCGGCGCGGCCGGCCGACCGTGCATCGCGCCTTCGACGAGGCGACGGCGATTCTCGCCGGCGATGCGCTGCTGACGCTGGCCTTCGATCTCGTGGCGGATCCGCGCGTGCATGCGGAGGCGTGCGTGCGGCTTGCGGCCTCCCGCGATCTGGCGCGCGCCGCCGGCATCGGCGGGATGGCCGGAGGGCAGATGCTGGATCTTGCGGCCGAGCACAGCACCCTCGGCGAGACCGAGATCCGGCTGCTGCAGTCGATGAAGACGGGGGCGCTGATCCGCTATGCGGCCCGTACGGGTGCCCGGCTCGCCGATGCCTCAGTCGAGGATATCGAGCGGCTGACCCGGTTCGGAGAAGTGATCGGTCTGGCATTCCAACTCGCCGACGACCTGCTCGATGTCGAGGGCGATGCGGCGGCGCTCGGCAAGGCGGCCGGCAAGGACGCGGCGGCCGGCAAGGCCACTCTGGTCGCGCTGAAGGGGACGGCGTGGACGCGCGCGGAGCTCGGCCGGCTGGTGGCGGAAGCGGAAACGCTGCTTGCCGCTTTTGGCGAGCGGGCGGCATCGCTTGCCGCTCTTGCCCGGTTCGTTGCCGCCAGAGACCGCTGAAGCCGCTGCCTGCCGGATTTCACCCGACAAAGCTGCGCATGTGAAAGCTGCCTGCCTCGGCCGACTGTGCATGAGGCCGGCCGAAGGGGCAGGCATGCCGTGCCAGGCAGCCGTCATGGCAGGGTGCAGCAGGATCTGCCCGCAGATAGGCCAGACAGCGCGGCACGTCGTAGCCGGCCTGTGACAGGGCGCCGGCCGGGCAGGCGGAGAGACAGGGTTTTTCAAGACAGGTCGGGCAGGGGCCATCCGCTCCCGCATCCGAGGATGCGGTCAGTGGCTCTGCCGACAGCAGGGCCCCGCGCAGACCCGCCCAGGGGCCGAACGCGCGATGCGCCAGAACGCCCATCGGCGAGCGCGAGAAGCTGCCTGCCCTCAGCGTCCAGCGCTGGAACGGGTGGTAGGGAGGCCCCTCGAAGGGGAAGACGATGCCAAGACCCTCGCTCGCCGCCAAATCGCTCAGGATCCGGCGCGTGAAGCGATCCAGCGGATCTGGCTGGTCGTCGGCTGCCTCAGGGCTCGTTGCGAAGATCTCAAAGAGCGCGTTGGAGAGACTACCGACGACAAGGACCGCGCGCGTCTCGCGGCCCGGCCGGATGTCCGGCACCGCGTCGTCGGGGACGGGTTCGAAGCGGCCGAGCAGGCAAAACCCAGCGCGAGCGAGCCTGTCGCCGACAAGGGCGATCCAGGCCGCATCCCGCGCCGGGTGCGAGTTCACTTCAGCCGGTCGCGCTTGGCCAGGGTGCGCAGGCGCAGGGCATTCAGACGGATGAAGCCGGCCGCGTCCTTCTGGTCATAGGCGCCGCGGTCGTCCTCGAAGGTTACCAGTTCCTCGGAATAGAGCGAGTAGGGCGACTTTCGGCCGACGACGATGACGTTGCCCTTGTAGAGTTTGAGGCGGACCTCGCCGGCGACCTTCTCCTGGCTCTTGTCGATGGCGGCCTGCAGCATTTCGCGCTCGGGCGAGAACCAGAAGCCGTTGTAGATGAGCTCCGCGTAACGCGGCATCAGCTCGTCCTTCAGGTGGCCGGCGCCGCGGTCGAGGGTGATCGACTCGATCGCCCGGTGGGCGGTGAGAAGGATGGTACCGCCCGGCGTCTCGTAGACACCGCGCGACTTCATGCCGACGAAGCGGTTCTCGACGAGGTCGATGCGGCCGATGCCGTTCTCGCGGCCGTACTCGTTCAGCTTGGCGAACAGCGTGGCCGGCGACAGCGTCTCGCCGTTGAGCGACACGGCATCGCCCTTCTCGAAGCCGATGGTGATCTCGGTCGGGACGTCCGGCGCCTCCATCGGGTCGACGGTGCGCTGGTAGACATATGCCGGCGGCTCCTCCCACGGGTCCTCAAGGACCTTCCCCTCGGACGAGGAGTGCAGCATGTTGGCGTCGACCGAGAACGGTGCCTCGCCGCGCTTGTCCTTCGGCACCGGAATCTGGTGCTGTTCGGCGAATTCGATGAGATTGGTCCGGGACTTGAACGTCCAGTCGCGCCAGGGGGCGATGACCTTGATATCCGGGTCGAGCGCATAGGCGGACAGCTCGAAGCGGACCTGGTCGTTGCCCTTGCCGGTGGCGCCGTGGGCGATCGCGTCGGCGCCGGTCTCGTGGGCGATCTCGATCAGCCGCTTGGAGATCAGCGGACGGGCGATGGAGGTGCCGAGCAGGTAGACACCCTCGTAGAGCGCATTGGCACGGAACATCGGGAAGACGAAGTCGCGGATGAATTCCTCGCGCAAATCGTCGATGTGGATTTCCTTGATGCCGAGCATCTCGGCTTTCTTGCGCGCCGGCTCCAGTTCCTCGCCCTGGCCGAGATCGGCGGTGAAGGTCACCACCTCGCAGCCATATTCGGTCTGCAGCCATTTCAGGATGATCGAGGTATCGAGGCCGCCGGAATAGGCGAGCACCACCTTCTTGATGTCTTTCTGTGCCATGGGGTCGGTAGTCCAGTCCTGGGCAGGTGAGGCGGGTTGCGGCGATCCGCGCGCCGGGTTGGTCCGGCGACGCACGCCGACCGGTGAAATTCGCGCGCACTGTAGCCTTTGGGCGCCGGAGCGCAAGCCGGGAAACCCGGCGGTCCCGCGGTTCCGCGCCGAAATTCAGCGGCGCGGGACGGGTCGCCAGCCGGGGGGTGCCATCTCGAAGCCGGCAAATTCGAAACCCGGCGCGACGGTGCAGCCGACCAGCGTCCAGCGACCGAGGCTTTCCGCCGTCTGCCAGGCGCCGGCCGGAACGATCCCCTGCGGTCGCTGACCTGCTGCGAGATCGTGGCCCAGATGCAGCGTACGGGCGTGGTGGCCGTTCTCCGAGATGGTGAGGGCGAGCGGCCCGCCGGCATGCCAGTGCCAGATCTCGACCGCGTCGACCCGGTGCCAGGCCGACAGTTCGCCGGCCTCCAGCAGATAGTAGATGGCGGTGGAGCGGGCCCGGCCGGCGGCATCCGTTTCCCTATCGCGGAAGGTTTCGCAGTAGTGTCCGCCCTCGGGATGCGGCACCAGGTCGAGCATCGAAATGATCTCGGCGGCGGTCAGGTCGGCAGCGAACATCGAGCAGGCTCTCCGGCGGGGTCAGAATGTGTCCTTGCGGCGGCGGATCTCGGCGAAGACCTCAGCGTCGCTTGCATCCTCAAGATGGAGACGCGAGCGGATCGCGGCGTCGCCGGCGCGCAGGAACGGGTTGGTGGCGCGCTCCCTCGCCATCGTCGTCGGCAGCGTCGGCAACCCCTGCTCCCGCAGGCGCTCGACCTCGGCAACGCGTTCTTTCAGAGCGGCGTTGTCCGGGTCGACGGTCCGCGCGAAACGGGCATTGGACAGCGTGTATTCGTGGCCGCAATAGATGTCCGTTGCCGGTGGCAGCAGGCGCATGAGCTTTTCAAGCGAGGTCCACATCATGGTCGGGTCGCCCTCGAAGATGCGGCCGCAGCCGAGCGAGAACAGCGTGTCGCCGGTATGGGCGAAGGACAATTCCGGCGCCCACCACGAGATCTGGTCGAGCGTGTGGCCGGGTGTGCCGATCGCCTTGAACGCGATCCCCGCGGCGGTGACCTCGTCACCGTCCTCGACGACAGCGTCGAGCCCGCCGATCCTGTCGCGCGAGAGGGCGGGGCCGGTGACGCGGGCGCCGGTGTCGGCCTTGAGTTTTTCCAGCCCCTGGACGTGGTCCCAATGGTGATGCGTGACGAGGATGTCCGTCAGCGTCCAGCCGGTCTCCTTTAGCACCTGCTTGTAGGGATCCGCGTCGGGGACATCGAAGGCGATGGTTCCGCCTGGCCCGGATGTGCTTTCCGGCACATGGAAAAGGACGCCGAAATTGTCGTCGAGACAGGGGAACTGGCGGATCACCGCCGGCCGTGTGTCAGCGCTCATGATGTCGTCCTCCGTATGGTGAAACATGCTTCCGCCGAGGCGTGGTCTCTGCAGGTAGCACCTTTCCGCCTTCGGCGGCAGACCCGGCCGGCCGGGACGGCGGGCTGACGGGTCAACGCGTCGGTGTCGTCGAGCGTTCCACGAAGATGGCGTCCAACCTCAGGGTAGAGGGCGGCGCCTCCGGGTCGGCCAGGCGGCGTTCCAGATGGCCGACGGCGCCCTCGGCCATCTTTTCGGGATCCTGCCGGAAGGTGCTGAGCCGGTAGGCGTCCCAGGAGGCTTCGGGAATATCGTCGAAGCCGATCACCGCCAGGTCCCGTGGGATGTCGAGACCGAAGCGACCGCGTGCCCGGTCCATCAGACCGATGGCGACGAGATCGTTGACGCAGAAGACCGCTTCGGGCCGCCCGTCCGGGCGATTTCCGGCAAACAGCGCGTCGGCTGCGTCCTGACCGCCGGCATAGTCCGCCTCCTGGCCATGCGCGCGGATAACGCTGGCGCCGAGGCTCCGTGCCTCGTTGGTGAAGGCGTTCTCGCGTTCCACCAGGCTTGGCGTGGCGGAGGTGACGCCAGCCAGCGCCAGCCGGGTGAAGCCGCGCTCGACGAAGAGCCGGGCAGCCGTGCGGGCGGCTCCGGAATTGTCGATGCGGACATGATCGCAGTCCGGCTCGGAGCGGCCGATCATGATCAGCGGCTGGCCGTTGCGCCGGGCAAGGTCGACGAAAGATGCGGGCGGCGAGCCCGACAGGATGATGGTCGCGGCCGCGCGATAGCCGAAGAGGGCGTTCTGGGCTGCCTGCAATTCCTGCTCCAGACTGCCGGTGTTGATGATCAACGGCACGCTGCCGCGCAGGATCAGCGCCCGGGTGAGGGCGGAAACGAGGTGGGCACGAAAGCCCACTTCGGGCCGGGTGACGATCAGCCCGACGAGGCGGCTGCGGTTGGCGAGCAGGCCGCGGGCCAGATCGTTGACCTGGTAGCCGAGTTCGGCCGCCGCCTGCATGACCTTTTCTCGGGTCTCGGGTGCGATGCTGGCGCCGGGCGTGAACGCGCGAGAGACGGCCGAGCGGGAGACGCCGGCCTTCTCTGCCACCTGCTGCGCGCTGATAAAGCGCCGCGCGGGGGTCTTGTCACCCTGATCCTGTTTCAATGGCCAACCTTCGACAGCACGTCGGATCTGAGGAATCGCTCGACGACGAGCATGAAAGCAATGGACGGGATCAGGAGCAACAGCGCCGTGATCGATGCCACCTGATAGTTGCCGCCGGCCCCGGCAGTGTACAGCAGCAGGGGCAGCAGATTGACGTCGGGAGCGCCGACGAAATAGCTGCCGGTGAACTCGTCGAGCGATTCCAGGAACACGAAGATCGCGCTGGCCAGCAGCCCGGGGGCGGCGAGCGGCAGGGTCACGTCCCGAAACGCGCGGAAGGCGCCGGCGCCGAGCGAGCGGGCCGCCTGTTCCAATTCCTGGTCTACGGCGGAGAAGGCGGCAGTGGCGATCCACACCGCATAGACCAGCCCATGGGTGACATGCACCAGCACAACGCCGGCGACCGTACCGTTGAGGCCGATCTGGTAGAAGAGCCGGGCGATGTTGACGTAGACCGGCAGGTTGGGAAAGGCCTGCGGAATCAGGAAGGCGAGCAGGATCAGGGCCCGGAAGGGCAGGCGCAGACGGGCCAGCGCATAACCGGCAGGCACTGCCAGCGCGAGGGCCAGCACCACGGTGAGGCTTGCCACCAGCACGCTGTTGGCGAGCGACTCCATGGCGTTGCCGCGCGGCGAGAACACCCGTTGCCAGTAGCTGAAGCCGTATTCCAGCGGCAGCGCATGCGGGAAGTACCAGCGTTCGGCGACGGTCCACAGGACGAGGTTGGTCAGCGGACCGAAGATGATGAAGGCCAGCAGGCCGAGCACGACGGCGCGCGGCACCCACCACAGATCGAGGCGGATACCCGCGGGGCGGAGCGGCGCACGGGGTGTGGTCGACGGGGCGGTCATCCGCGCTCCCTCATGCTCTGGCGCAGATAGAACCAGGCGACGCAGGCCGTCGCGGCGAGCGAGATCAGGCCGAGCGCATTGGCCACGCCATAGTCGCCATAGGCATTGATGCGGAAGGCAATGTCGGCGGTCAGCATGGTCGGCGACTGGGCGTTGATCATCAGCGGCACGGAGAGCACGGACATCATGGTGACGAAGGACAGGACCAGTCCGACCATCAAGGTGGTGGCGACCTGCGGCACGAGAATCTCGATCAGGATGCGGAGCCGCGATGCGCCGAGATTGCGAGCCGCCTCGATGGTGCCGCGGTCGACCGAGGCCATGGCCCCGGCGAGCAGCAGGGTCACGAAGGGCGTCTGCTTCCAGACGAAGGCGATCACGATGCCGCGCCAGTCGAGGAAGCTCACCGCCTGCAGCGGCGTGATGAGGCCAGCACCGACGAGAATATTGTTCATCAACCCGTTCTTGGCGAGGAAGGTGCGCAGCACCTGACCGACGACGATGAAAGGAATGAACAGCGGCCAGCGATACAGCCAGCGCAGGATCGCGACGGCGCGCGGATTCTCGCCGAGCGTCAGGTAGCCGCCAATGGCGATGGAGAAGAGCCCGATCAGACAGGTGGACAGGCTGACGATCACCACCGTGAAGAGGATGTCGGAACTGTAGAGCGCGAAGGACTTCGTGAAATTGCCCAGCCCGTAGCCTGCTTCGGTCTCGAAGGCGCCGACCACCGAGAGGGTGAGCGGCAGCACGAACAGGAACAGGATCACCGTCAGGGCGGGCAGGACGAGAAGCAGTCCGAGCAGGCGTCTTGGCATGGCGGCGTCGGTCCGGTGGCGGCCGTCCGGAGGGTCCGGACGGCCTTTGCGGTCAGGTCGGTATCAGTTCGCGGCCTTGGCCTCGTAGGCTTCCAGGATCGCGTTGTTGTAGGGCGCGATCGGGAAGGGCTTGCCATAGCTGGCGAGGTCTTCCGGCGTCACATCGGTGAACAGCTTGTTCCAGGTTTCGGCGTCGAGTTCGGCCTGCACATGCTGGGCGTCGATGCCCGGATACCAGTTGAAGCGCTTGACGATGCCTTCGGCCTGGACCTTGGGGCTGGTGGCGAGTTCGACGAACTTCTCCGCCAGTTCCTTGTTCGGGGCCTTGGCCGGGATCACGTAGTGCATCGGCTGGCCGGGCATGCCGGGCGCCGGCAGGAGCAGCTTGAACTCGGGCGGCAACTGGCCGTTGGCCTGCCAGGAGTAGAACATGTCGACCCAGACCGGACCGATGGCGATCTCGCCGCGCGACAGCAGGTCGAGAGTTCCGGCATTGCCCGGGGTCAGCGTGGCGTTCTGGGTGAACGCCTTCAGGCTGTCGAAGGCGGCATCCCACTTCTTGGTCTCCGCCTCCTCGAACGGGCCGTTCATCAGCTTGCTGGCATCGCCGTCGCCGAAGGCGTAGATCCAGCCCATGACGAAGCTGACGCCCGAGGCGCCGCCCTTGATGCCGTTATAGCCGAACTGCTTGGGATTCTCCTTCACCCAAGCCGCGAGTTCCTCGTAGCTCTTCGGCGGATTGGGCAGCAGCGCGGGGTTGTAGGCAAGCGCGGTCTGGCTGTTGAACATCGGCATGACATAGCCCTTGACGCTCGCGCCGAGCGCCATATCGGCGTTCGTCCGCGTCACCAGCTTGCCGGTGGAGATGGTGTCGCGATAGGCCTCGAGATAGCCGCCGGAGACCATCGGGCCCGCGAACTTCTCGTGCACGACGGCAACATCCGTGTCCCAGACCGTGCTGCCGGCCTGCTTCTGGGCTTCAAAGCGCTCCAGAATCTTCTGCGAGCCGGCGTCGCCGGGTCCCGTGCCGACGGCGCGTACGGTGTGGCCCGGGTTCTGCTCCTCGAAGAGCGGCCCGAGATACTCGTTGATGTAGTCGACCATGTTCTGGTCGCCGGCCGTGATCACGGTGAGCTCGGCCGCCGTCACCGGCGTGGACGCAAGGCCCAGCACCAGCGTCGCCGAAAGAAGTTTCCTCATGTCGCTACTCCGCTTTCTAGACATCATGGACGTTCAAGTCTCGGATGCTTCCAGGACGCGGCCCGTGGTGCCGTCGCTCAAGGAGCCTTCGGGGTCGGCAGGATTGCTCTGCCGGACGAAGAGGAAGAGCGCTTCGGCCGGGATGCGGATGCGCACCGCTGCGCCGAGCGCGAAGGGGGTCGGGCTGTCGACGAGCAGCACTTCGTCGCCGACCCGTACGGAGTGGCGCCAGGCGCCGCCGGGATAGCTTGCCGCCTCGATCCGGCCGGGCAGGTCCAGCGCGTCTCGGGCCGGGTTGCCGTCGCTCTCGCCCGCCACGATGGCTGCGGCTTCGGCGCGGAACCGCGCTTCCAGAGGGCCATCGGCGAGCGGGCGCCCATCCCGTGGCAGATCGGCTGGTGCATTGTTCGGGCCGGCCGCGATCTCCACCCGGTCGCCGATGATCCGCCCGGTCAGGTCGATCCGGTTTTCCGCGCCCATGAAGGCGGCGACGAAGGGTGAGGCGGGGCGGTTGTAGAGCGCCTGCGGGGTGCCCTGCTGGGCGATGCGGCCACGGTCGAGAATGACGATGCGGTCGGCCATCACCATGGCCTCCTCGCGGTCGTGGGTGACATGCACTGCGGTGATGCCGAGACGCTTCTGCAGCGCGCTGATGTCGTGGCGCACCTTGAGGCGGATGCGGGCGTCGAGATTGGACAGCGGCTCGTCGAGCAGCAGGATCTGCGGGTCGATCGCCAGCGCCCGGCCGAGCGCAACGCGCTGGCGCTGGCCGCCCGACAGGGCTCCGGGCTTGCGCTGGCCCAGGCCCGCCAGACCAAGAAGGTCTTCCAGCTCGCCGACCCGCCGGGCGATCTCGGCCTTCGACCGGCCGCGCAGCTTGAGCCCATAGCCGATGTTCTGCGCCACGGTCATATGCGGCCACAAGGCATAGGATTGGAAGACCAGCGCCATGCCGCGCTTGTCCGGCGGCTGGCGCGTCACGTCCGTACCGTTGACGGAAATGCTGCCGGCGGAGGGCTTCACGAAGCCGGCGATGGCGCGCAGCAATGTGGTCTTGCCACATCCCGACGAGCCGAGCAGCGCGACGAACTCGCCCTTGACGATCGCCAGGTCGAGGCGGTCGAGCACGCGCGTGGTGCCATAGCCCGCGGAGAGGTCGGTGATGGTCAGAAACCCCTGCGGCGTCATTTTCTGCTCATTGCACAGGTGTGCAACGTAGGGCGCGAGCCGGGTGCTGTTGTCCGCTGGAACGGGTTTCGCATTTTCTAGCCTCGGGTCGTGGGCCGCGTGACGCTGCAACGCGCATCGGCGTTTGCAAGGCGACTGATACGGGGGCTGTGTAACGGCGAGATGACGCTCAGCGATCGATCGGGGTTGATCGCGGGCTCGACGGCACCAGGTTCGGATCTGCGCGGTCGCGATGTCAGTTGAGGCTTTGAGAATTCGCGACGTCATGCAACCTTCGAACGGGAGCGATTCGCAGCATGGGTTGCCGCGCCGGAACGGCTGGCGGGCCTTGGCGGTGGGGGTCGAGAGCGTGGTTGGGCCGGGGAGGGCTTTCCGCGAGGCCGGCCCGCAGGGTTGATCTGAGGCGAAGGCCCGTTTCGGTTGCCCTCGCTGGACGGAACGGGTGATGGATCGGAGCAGCTCCTCTTCCGATCCGGCCTCGTTGAGAGAGGCCGGGATCCTTGACAGCACGCGCGGTCTGACCGCCGTGCTCGACTGTCTTCCTCATCCGGCATGGATCTTCGATCGCAGCGGGCGTTATATCTTCCAGAACCGGATCGACCGGGAGACCCATGGGGTCGCCATCGGCCTGCTGCCGAGCGAGGCCGGGCTCGGCCCCGAAGAAGGCAAGGCCTGGACCGAACTCCACCTGAAGGTGATCGCCGGCGAACGCATCCATTACAGCCGCGAGATGCAGACCCCGTTGGGCCGCATCGCCTCCGAGACCTCCATCGAGCCGGTTCTGGTCGACGGGGTGATCGTCGGCGGTGTCGGCGTGTCGGTGGACCAGACCGCCCGCACGGATGCGGTGCGCCGGCTCAACGAGGCGCACGAACGGCTGGCGGAATTCGTTGCCGTGTCCTCGGACTGGGTCTGGGAGACCGATGAGGAGCATCGCTTCACCAGCGTGATGGGGGACGGCGGCAGGCTCGGCCTCGACTTCCAGGACTGGATCGGCCGCACCCGTTGGGAGGTCGCCGACGCGGATCCCGCCACCGATGCTCTCTGGCGCAGCTATGTCGAAACGGTCGCGCGCCGCGAACCGATCGCCAGTTTCGTGTTCCGCACCTTTCGTGGCGACGGGCGGCCTCTCTGGGCCGAGGTCAGCGGCCGGCCGAGATTTCTGCCCGACGGCCGGTTCCTCGGTTATCGCGGTGTCACGCGCGACGTCACCCGGCGCGAGCGGCTGGCGGAGCAGTTGCGGCGCTCGGACATCGTGATCAAGGCGACCAACAACGCCGTGGTGGTGTGTGACCGGTTCGGCCGGGTTCTGTGGGTCAATCCGGCCTTCGAGCGGCTCACTGGATATACCGAGGCGGAGGTTCTGGGGCGCAAGCCCGGCGAGCTTCTGCACTGCCCCGAGACCGACCCTGCGACCGTGCGCGAGATGGGCGCGGCGGTTCGAGAAGGGCGTGCCGTGCGCGTGCAGGTGCTCAACCAGGCGAAAACCGGGCGTCGCTACTGGCTCGACCTCGACATCCGCCCGATCAATGGGCAGGGAGCCGAGCCGGAGGGCTTTGTCGGCGTTCAGACGGATGTGACCGAACTGGTCGAGGCGCGGGCGCTGCTGCACGATGTCATCGAGACCATTCCCGACGCCATTGCCGCCTTCGATGCGGATGACCGGCTGATCCTGTTCAATCGGTCCTATCGCGACTACTACGCGATGTCGGCGAAGCTGATCCGGGAGGGGGCGCGGTTCGAGGATATCCTGCGCCACGGCGTCATGGCCGGCCAGTATATGGATCCGGGGGCGACAGAGGAGCAGCGGGAAGCGTGGATCCGCAACCGCATCGCCCTGCATCGCGATCCGCCCAGCGAGCCGAGCATCCAGCTGCTGTCGGACGGGCGTTGGCTGCAGGTGAGCGAGCGGCGCTCGTCGAGCGGCGCCATCGTCGGGGTACGCACCGACATCACCGCCCTGAAGCAGGCGGAGCTGGCGATCCGTCGTACGGCCGAAACCGACGGGCTGACCCAGCTCGCCAATCGCTCGGTGATGATGCGCGAGCTCGACACGGCCCTGCAGGGCAATCGGCCGCGCGATCGGGTCGGTGCCTTCATCATCATCGATCTCGACCATTTCAAGTCGGTCAACGACACGCTCGGCCATGATGCGGGCGATGCTCTGCTGCGGGCGGTGGCGCAGCGGCTGCGGCGTCATGTGCGGCGCGGCGATGTTGTCGCAAGGCTTGGCGGCGACGAATTCGCTGTGTTGCTGACGGGGCTTGCGGACGAGCTTGCCGCCGAGCGCATGGCGCAGAAGCTGCACAAGGCGCTGACCGCTCGGGTCCGGCTCGGGGAGCGGATGATGCGGCCGGGCATCTCGATGGGCGTAACGCTGTTTCCGGCCGATGGCCGCACTCCGGCCGATATCGTCAAGAACGCGGATATCGCGCTTTACCAATCCAAGGCACAGGGACGGAACGGCTGGACCTTGTTCAATCCGCAATTGCGCCGACGGCTGGAGCGGCGGCACGAGTTGGGCGAGGCGCTGCGCGGAGCCATTGCGGCGGATGAGATCGAGGTGGCGTTCCAGCCGCAGCTCGACCTTGGCAGCCGCAGCATCGTCGGCTTCGAAGTGCTGGCGCGCTGGCGGCATGCCGGCCAGGCGGTCAGCCCGCTGGAGTTCATCGGCATTGCCGAGGATTTCGGCCTCGGCGGCGTGCTTGGCCGGGCGATCATGGAGCGGGCCTTTGCCGTTTTCGCCGCGGTTGCCAGCACGCGACCGGAGCCGGGTCACCTCGCTGTCAACCTGGCGACATCCCAGCTCAAGGATCCGCATTTTCCGGACTATGTCGCCGAGGCGCTGACGCGTCACGGGCTGAGCCCGCACCAACTGGAATTCGAGGTGACGGAGACCGTCCTGCTCGACCGCTCGGTGGAGAGGATCGCCGAGACCCTGGCCGAGCTCAGGCGCGTCGGTGTCAGCCTGGCGCTCGATGATTTCGGGACCGGCTACGCCTCGCTCACGCATCTCAAGCGGTTTCCGGTATCGCGGCTCAAGATCGATCAGTCCTTCGTGCGAAATATCGGCCTGTCGGAGGACGATGCGACCATCGTGCGCACCATCGCCAGCCTTGCCCACAGCCTCGGAATGACCACTGTCGCGGAGGGCGTCGAGACACTGGCTCAATTGCAGTTTCTCGAGGATCTCGGCTGCGACATCGTGCAGGGCTATCTCATCGGTCGCCCTGCACCGCGTCCATCCTGGACGCTGGAACTCGCCGCGCCAGCACAACGGGGCAGCCAGTTGCCGTAAGCGGCGTTCTGGCGAAGGCCCGTCCGGCATGAGGTCGTGGCCGGGGTTCCAGGTCTGCCGGATGCTGCGACAGATCGCGCTGGGCCGAGGCGCCGGGAGATGAGCCGGCGCTGTCGTGTCGTGGGCTTTCTGCCCTCTCGGCGTCGCACCCGAAGTGCCGCAGTTCCTGGGAAAGGAACGAGCTGTCCGGCCCTGCGCTGCGCTGCAATCAGTTCTTCTTACGCAATGCCCCTGGACAAAAACTGAGCAGCCGGTCGCGCCAGGCGCAGAATTAAATGCCTGTCCTGTTCGGAACAACAGTTGATCGTGCTGTCGGATCATCGGGTTTCGGCAATTCTCCTGCTCGCGACAGGTCAGACTTACTGAAGCGGTGGCGTGGGCTGGGTTTCCTGGTCCACGCCGGAGGGGGATCCAACGACATGTGCACGGTTCGTGAACAGAAGGCAGCGACGGACATCAGCCCACTCGCCGCGCATTGCTGTTTGAGCTTCGACATTGCCGGCGGATCTGCCGCGCCCCGCACCGCTGCGCCAGAAACCGGGGCGAGCCGATGAGCGCACATATCCACGCCGTATCCGCGCCCGAGGTGGCGCTGTCGGTGCGCGGGCTGACGATCAGCCTGCCGAAGGGCATGGAACGTGCGCATGCGGTCGAGAACATCTCCTTCGATCTGCCCCGCGGTCAGATCCTGTGCGTCATCGGGGAATCCGGCTCCGGCAAGTCGGTAACGGCCAACACCATCATGGGGCTTCTGCCGAAAGCGATCGGAATCACCGCCGGGTCGATCCAGTTGGACGGACGAGAGATCGTCGGTATGGGGCCCGAGGCCTTGCGCAGTCTGCGCGGCCGGGTGGTGTCGATGATCTTTCAGGATCCGTTATCGGCGCTGAACCCGCTGATGACCGTCGGGGCGCAGATCGACGAGGCGATGCTGGCCCATGGCGTCGGCACCCCGACCTCCCGGCGCGAGCGTGCCATCGAGCTGCTGACCGAGGTCGGCCTGCCCGATCCGGAAGTGATGTATCACCAGTATCCGTTCCGGCTGTCGGGCGGCCAGCGGCAGCGGGTGATGATCGCCATGGCCCTGGCGCTCGAACCCGCCATGCTGATTGCCGACGAGCCGACAACGGCGCTCGACGTGACCACCCAGGCGCAGATCCTGAAACTGATCCGCGACATCCAGCATCGCAAGGGGATGAGCGTGATGTTCATCACCCATGATTTCGGTGTCGTCGCAGAGATCGCCGACAGCGTCGTGGTCATGGAGAAGGGACGGGTCGTCGAACAAGGCAGCGCCAGCAAGGTTCTGAGGACGCCGGAGCACCCCTATACCAAGCGGCTGATCGCCGCGGTCCCGCATTTGACCGGCGAGGACCGCAAGCCGATACCGGCCAAGGATGCCGGGCCGATCCTGAAGGTGGAAAATCTGGTCAAGACCTATCGCAGCGGCAGCGCATTGTTTCGAACATTGCGCGTTGTGCCCGCTGTGAAGGGTGTCTCCTTCGAGGTCGCGGCGGGCCGCACCCTGGGTGTCGTCGGCGAGAGCGGCTCCGGCAAGTCGTCCCTGGGCCGGCTGCTGATCAAGCTGATGGACTGCGACGGCGGGTGCATCCTGTTCGACGGGGTCGACATAGCACCCCTGTCGGAACCCGCGTTCCGCAGCTCGCGGCAGAAGATCCAGATGATCTTTCAGGATCCGTTTGCCTCGCTCAATCCCCGCACAACGATCGGCCGCATCCTGACGGTCGGACCGCTGGCGCATGGCATGGCCTATGCCAAGGCACGGGAAGAGGCGCGGGCGCTTCTCGATCATGTCGGGCTCGATGCCGGGGCGTTCGATCGCTACCCGCACGAGTTCTCGGGCGGCCAGCGGCAGCGCATCGGCATCGCGCGGGCGCTGATGTTCAAACCGAAGCTGTTGATCGCGGATGAAGCTGTCTCGGCGCTCGATGTGTCGATCCAGGCGCAGATCCTGCAACTGCTGGACCGGGTCCAGCGCGAGACCGGGGTCTCGATGATCTTCATCACCCACGACCTGCGCGTCGCCAGCCAGATCTGCGACGAGATCGCGGTGATGCAGAAGGGGGAGATCGTGGAGCAGGGGCCCCCCTCCCAGATCTTCCTCAACCCGCAGTCCGACTACACGCGCGAACTGGTTGCCGCCATTCCGGGCGAGCGCCCGCAAGGGCAGAAACCGGAAGCGGCCGAGAGTTAATCGCAAGGACCAACCGTCAAAAAGAGAGGGTGCCACATGACCAAGAACGAATTCCTCAAGTCCGGCTATTCACGGCGCGCCGCCCTTCGCCTGTTTGCGGCAGGTGGCGCGGCGGGGCTTTTTGCGCCCCATCTCCTGGGCAGGCCCGCCTTTGCCCAGACCCCGCCGGCTGCCCCGACCGGCCGGATCATCGTCGGCATCTCGCAGGAGCCGACGGTGTTCAATCCGCTGATGGCGCATATCGAGGTGGACGACGGCGTGCACTTCTCGATGTTCGATGCCTTGTTCCGCATTGATCCGCAGGGTGTCATCGTGCCCAATCTGGCGGCGGAGGTGCCGAGCCAGGCCAATGGCGGGATCTCGGAAGACGGATTGAGCTGGCGTATCCGCCTGCGCGACGACGTCCGCTGGCATGACGGCGAAGCCTTCACCGCCGAAGACGTGAAATTCACCCTCGAGCTCATCACCAAGCCCGATTTCCGCGCCTGGCGCACCACCGGCCATGCGCTGCTCCGCGATATCGCCGTGGTGTCGCCGACCGAGATCACGTGGCGGATGGAACGGGCATTCGCTCCCTATCTGTCGTTCCTGACCGAGACCTTCATCGTGCCCAGGCACATTCTGGAGAAGGAGGCGGATCCCAATACGGCCGCCTTCAACCAGGCGCCCATCGGCACCGGCGCATTCAAATGGGGCAAGCGCATTGCCGGCGATCATCTGGAGCTTGTCGCGAATCCCGACTATTTCGGCGAGGGGCCCTATATCGAGCAGTTGATCTTCAAGTACATCCCGGACATGACCGTGCTGTACACCCAGTTCCGCAGCGGCGACATCGATCTGGTCGGCCAAGCCTACATCACCCCGGACAATTACGAGGAGGCCCGCAACCTTCCCGGCCGCGTCGTGACGCTGGTCCCCAAAGGGTCGGTGGAATCGATCTATCTCAATCTTGAGCGTCCGCAGTTCAAGGACCGGGCCGTTCGCGAGGCCCTCTATCTTGCGATCGACCGCCACGCGATCATCGATGGGCTGAACTACGGTGTTCCGGGCATGACCGAGACCTTCATGCCGCTGCAGTCCTACTATCACAATCCGGACCTTCCCAAGCACGAGTTCAATCTCGACCGCGCGCGTCAGCTTCTGGACGAGGCCGGCTGGGTTCCGGGGGCGGACGGCATCCGCGTCAAGGACGGCGTGCGGCTGTCGTTCAAGAATTCCACCACCTCGGGGGCCCATCTGCGGGAGCAGGCGCAGCAATTCATCCAGCAGACCTTTGCCGAGATCGGCGTGGAAATGACGATCGAGAACCTTCCTTCGGCGGTGATGTGGGGAGACTTCTGGTCTCAGTCGCAATTCGACACCGCCATGGTGGGCATCACCTATCTGATCGGTGCCGATCCCGACGTGACCAACCGGTTCCATACCAAGGCCATCGTCGCCAAGGGTGGCAGCGGATCGAACAACGCGCAGTATTCCGACGCCGAGGTCGACGCCCTGCTCGAGGAGGGCAGCCGCACCTTCGATCCCGAAGCGCGCAGGAAGATCTATTTCCGGGTGCAGGAACTCATTCGCCGGGATCTGCCCTTCCTGCCGCTGTTCGCCAACACCCTGGTCTACGGACACAAGGAGGGCATCGAAGGCTACGTGCCCAATGGCAACACGCGCACGGAATCCTGGCATGCGGCAGGCTGGTTCCGAGCCTGAATGCACTTTCCGCCGCCCGCGACCAGGTCGTTGCGGGCGGCGGGCATGCCGCGAGGCGCCTGTCTTGAAGGGAGGGGGCCATGCCCGCTTTTCTGCTCAAACGCCTGATGCAGAGCGTGATGCTGCTGGTGATCGTGTCGATCATCGGTTTTGTCGTGCTGAACCTCATTCCCGGCGGGCCAATGGCGCAATATGCCCTCGACCCCGGCATGACCCAGGAGGACATGAACCGGCTGGCCGAGCAGCTTGGGCTGAACCGCCCGCTCTGGGTCCAGTATCTCGACTGGATCTGGCGGCTTGTGCAAGGCGACTGGGGGACATCGTTTCGCGACGGCAGCCCGGTGCTGGACGTGATCGGCCGGCATGTCTTCGCGACCTTGTTGCTGATGGGATCCTCGACGGTGATCGCCGTCGCCATCGGCACATGGATCGGCATTCGCGGTGCCACGCATCGCTATTCGGCGTTCGACTACCTGGCGACCGTCGGTGCGATGATCGCTCTCTCGATCCCGACCTTCTGGTTCGGGCTGATTGGAATCTACGTGTTCTCGCTGAAGCTCGGCTGGCTGCCTGCGGGCAACATGTACACGATCGGCGACGGCTCGGTCCTGAACTACCTGCACCATCTCATCATGCCGTCGACGGTTCTCGCGCTCGTGCATATCGCGATCTGGAGCCGTTTCATGCGCGCAGCGACGCTCGATGCCATCAGCCAGGAATTCGTGAAGACCGCCCGGGCCAAGGGCGTCGGCGAGCGCCGGGTCATCCTGAAACATGTCGTCGGCAACGCCCTGCTGCCCATGATCACCCTGGCCGGAGTGCAGCTTCCTTCGCTCCTGACCGGGGCGCTGGTGACGGAAACCGTCTTCACCTGGCCGGGAATGGGACGGCTGTTCCTCGATAGCCTTGGCTATAGCGACTATCCGGTCGTGATGGGTCTGCTGATCTTCTCGGCCATTCTCACCATTGCCGGCAATCTCATCGCCGATATCGTCGTCGCGCTGGTCGATCCGCGCATTCGTCTGGCCTGATCCAGGTCCACAGGAACGGGATGATCGCGAAATGACTACGTTTTCCGCTGTTCACACGCCAAGCCGCTGGTGGCAAAGCCGCGTCATGCGCCGGTTCATGGGGCATCGGCTGGCGCTGCTGGGGCTGTCGATGATCACCTTGCTGACGCTTGCCTGCATCGTCGGCCCCTCTCTCCTGCCCTATGACTCGCTCTCCATCGACCTGCGGGCGCGTTTCGCTCCGCCCCTGTCCGGCGGCCATTATCTGGGCACCGATCCTCTTGGCCGAGACGTCGCGGCCAGGCTGCTGATGGCGGGGCGGATCTCGCTGCTCGTGGGGTTCACGGCCATGCTGCTCTCGATCCTGGTCGGCACGGTCGTCGGCGTGATCGCAGGGTATCAGGGGGGGTGGATCAACGCGGTGCTGATGCGCACGGTGGACGGTTTCCTGTCCTATCCGTCGATCTTCCTGCTGCTGGCGCTCGCTGCCGCCTTGAAGCCCAGTCCGGTCATGATCACGATCATCATTGCCGTGACAAGCTGGATGGAGGTTGCCCGCATCGTCGAGGCCGAGGTGCGGTCGCTCAAGGAGCGCGAGTTCGTCCTCGCGGGGCGGATGCTGGGTCTGGGCCGGGCCCATATCATGTTCCGCGAGATCCTTCCAAACGCCATGGGGCCGATCATCGTCGCCGCCACGCTCACCGTGGCCCGGGCAATCCTGCTCGAAGCCTATGTCAGCTTCCTCGGCTTCGGGATCCAGCCGCCGCTGCCGAGCTGGGGCAATATGCTGAACGGTGCGCAGCAATATCTCGGCAGTGCGCCCTGGCTCGCCATCATACCCGGTGCCGCGATCACCATTGCCGTTACCAGTTTCAACTTCATCGGCGACGGGCTGCGGGACGCCCTCGATGTGCGTCATGACACCATCTGAAGAGGCGCCGATGCGCAATCACTCCAAACTGGCCGAAAAATCCACCCCCTATTGGTGGGAGGCCGCCCCCGTCCAACCCTTGCCCCGCCAGCCGCTGCACACACGTCAGGATGTGGTGATTGTCGGCGCGGGCTATACCGGGCTGGCCGCCGCACTCACCCTGGCGCGGGCAGGACGCTCGGTTGCGGTCTTCGACGCGCTGAACCCGGGCGAGGGTGCCTCGTCGCGCAATGGCGGGATCACCAGCGGCTCGATCCGCCCGGGATTTGCGACGCTTGTCCGGCATTTTGGCGAGCAGACCGCGCTCGCCATCGAGGCAGAGGGCAAGACCGCCCGAGCGTTTTTCTACGACTTCATCCGCACCGAAGGGCTTGACTGCGATTTCGCGCTGACCGGTCTGTTCAAGGGCGCGCTGGGGTTTGACCAGTACGACGAGATGGCCCGCGGTGCCGAGGCGCTGGCGAAAAGGCTAGGTATCGAATCCTATGCCGTGCCGTATGCGGACCAGCGGGACTACATCGGTACCGGGTTCTATCGCGGGGGCACGGTCCGCATGGATATCGGCGGCCTTCACCCGGCCAAGTTTCATGCCGAACTCCTGCGCATCGCGCTGGCTGCGGGCGTGATCGTTCATGCGCACACGCCGGTGACGGCGATGGAGCGGGACGGCCGGGTGTTCCGCATCGCAACCGCAGCCGGGACCGTCGAGGCGGGGCAGGTTCTTGTCTGCACCAACGGCTATACGGACGGAGCGGCACCCTACCTGCGACGGCGCCTGGTTCCGGTGCGCAGCCGGATGATCGCCACCGAGGAGCTGCCGTCCGCCGTGATGGCGCATTTGATGCCGCGCCGGATGATGATGGGAGAGAACAGGCAACTGGGCTTTTATTACCGGCCTTCTCCCGATGGCAGGCGTATCCTGCTGGGCGGGCGCGACAGTTCGCGCGTCGGCGACCCGGCTGCGCCGACGCTGCGCCTGCGCGCCGGATTGGTGGAGCTCTTCCCCGAACTGGAGGGAGTCCGCCTGACGCATAGCTGGTTCGGCAATGTGGCGATGAACCGCGACATGCTGCCCCGCCTGTTCGAGCGCGACGGCGTCGTCTACGCCACCGGGTTTTGCGGGTCTGGCGTCGTCTGGGCACCCTGGCTGGGGATGCGGGCGGCCCACAGGCTGCTGGGGCGAGAGGCGGAGGCTCGCACCGCTTTCGACTTCCGGCCGCCTGCCGCCGTGCCGTTCTACCGGGGCAATCCATGGTTCATGCCCGCGATCATCCGCGGTTACGCCCTGCAGGATCGACTTGCGATGTGGCGTGCGCGCCGATAACGGCCCGTCCTTTCAAGAATGCGAGCGCCTTCGGCTCCAGAGTGCCGGCGCAGCCGTTCTCGCGCTCCGGAACAAGGTGTCTGCAATGAAAACGCTTCTTCTGAAGAAAGATGAAGTCAGAAGGCTGATTTCCACAAAGGATGTCATTGACGCAGTTGAGGAGGCCTACAGGGCCTTCAACAGCGGTCTGGTGGAGCAACCAGGCTACACGGGCATACACCTGCCGCCCCACGGCGAGATCGACTTCAAGATCGGCTATCACAAGGCCGGCGAACTGATCTCGATGAAGGCCTCGTCGGGCGGGTTCACCGAAAATCCCGCCCTCTACGGCGTGCCCAACGGCATGGGCACGATCCTGCTGTTCGATGCCAGAAGCTGTGCGCTGATCTGCATCATGGACGGCAGTTTGATCACCGGCCTCAGGACCGGGGCGGCGGGGGCGGTTTCGGTCAAGCTGCTTGCGCGGAAGGATGCCCGCCGCCTCGCCTCGATCGGGACGGGCAACCAGGCGCGGATGCAGATCCGGGCGATCAGCGAAGTCATGAAGATCGAGGCGGTTCATGCCGCGAATCGCAGCCCGGACGCGCTGGCCGCCTTCAAGGCGGATATCGAACGGGAGTTCGGCATCCCGGTGATGCCGGAGCAATCCGTTCGCGACGCCGTCGAGAAGGCCGACATCCTGATCACCACGACCCGCGGGAGCGGGCCGGTGGTCGAAGCCGACTGGGTCAGGCCCGGCACGCATATCATTGCGATCGGAACCGATCAGCGCGGCAAGCAGGAACTGGATCCGGAGATTTTCCGGGATGCCAAGGTGGTTGTCGATTCCCTGTCGCAATGCGTCGAGAAGGGCGAGACATGGCACCCGTTGAACCGGGGCATCATTGCCCGATCCGACATCCATGCCGAGATCGGGGAGATCTTGCTGGGGAGGAAGCCGGGCCGGGAAAGCGATGCGGAGGTGACCATCTTCGATTCCACCGGAATGGCCATCCAGGACAACACGACCGCCGCAGCGATCTACAGGAACGCCCTGGCGGGAAACCTCGGGATGCCCTTCGATTTCCTCGAACCGGGGCCGCGTCTCAAGGACGGGAAGGACAAAGACAATGCGCAACCATCCGACCATTGAGGATATTCTCGAGGCCCGCGAACGGCTGAAGCCCCATATCCGCCATACGCCATTGTTGCGGGCCGACAGGATCGAGAGCGCGGCCGGGTGTCAGGTGTACCTGAAGCCCGAAACACTCCAGATCACCGGCGCCTTCAAGATCCGCGGCGCCCTGAACAAGACCTTGTCGCTGTCGCGGGAAGAGATTGCCAACGGCCTGATATCGTCCTCCTCGGGAAATCACGCGCAAGGCCTGTCCTACGCAGCGCGGATGCTGGGCGTGAAAGTGGTGCTGGTGCTTCCGGTGACCACGCCAAGGATCAAGATTGCCAACACCAGGGCTTTGGGCGCGGAGGTCATTCTTTTCGACGGTGACAATGCCGCCAGGTGGAAGAAGGTCTACGAGATCGCCGAACAGAACGGCTATGCGGTCGTTCACGGCTTTGAAGATCCGCTGGTGATGGCCGGTCAGGGGACGATCGGCTGCGAAATCCTCGAAGATCTGGAAGATGTGGACACGGTTGTTGTGCCGCTGGGCGGCGGAGGCCTGATCTCGGGAATCGCTACCGCAATCAAGGAAACGAACCCTTCCGTCCGCGTCATCGGCGCGGAACCGTCCCTGACACCGAAATATCATCGCAGCCGGCTCAACAAGGAGCGCACGTCGCTGCCGCTGAAAGACACCATCGCCGATGGGTTGAGGATCAGCGTGCCAGGCCAGAACCCGTTTCCGATCATCGAGAAATACGTCGATGAGATCGTTCTGGTCGAGGATGAGCATATCGTCGCGGGCATGCGTGCTCTGGCGAGGGATGCGAAACTGATCGCGGAACCGGCGGCCGCGATCGGGATCGGCGCCCTGCTGGCGGGATCGCTTACGGTGAGGTCCGACGAGAAGGTCTGTGTCGTGCTCACCGGCGGCAACTGGGATTTGCGCGATCTCGCCGAAGTCTACGGAGCGGCCGAACAGGCCCTGGAAGATTAGCGGGGTCGCAGGATGGCACCTGCAAGGGGATGAGCTGGTGATGGGGCCGGGCCGCCTGCCGGGTGGCTTCCCTATGACCGCAGCAACACCTCCCGCTGCGACAGATTCTTCCGTTGCCTTGTCCGAAACGGAAGAATCTGTTGGCCGATTTGCCCTATATAGAGGGAGAGGTCGGTTCCGACCGCCATGTCGCTGACGGTTCACCTGGCGGCTTCGGAGGGGAGTTGCGGATGAACCAGGACATTGGAGATCGAGTTGCAGAGCCTCCGCGCGGTGCGCATTCGGCTGGCGGCGACGCGAGAGACGATCTGGACGCGACGCTGCGGGTCGATGCCTATTCCGCCAAGATCGTTCCCGTGACCCCGCAGCAGCGGGATCTCCTGTATGAGCTGACGGTCAGCGTGTTCTGGCCGCACCGCAACGACGACCTCGATCTGTTCATCTCTCTGGGTCACGGCTACGTCGCCCTGGATGAAATTGGCCGCCCGCTCGGTTCCGCCATGTATTTCTCGATGGGCGACGATTTTGCCATGCTCGGCATGATGGTGACGCCGCCGCGTCTGCAGGCGCAGGGGGCGGGACGCTGGCTGTTGCGGCGGATCATGCGCGACTGCGGGACGCGCGACCTGCGGCTCAGTGCAACGCGCTCCGGTTATCGGCTCTACGAAAGCGCCGGGTTCATTCCGGTCGGGCCGATCCGGCAGCACCAGGGCATCGTCCGACCGGTTTCATCGCCGGACCCGGTCTCGGGCATCGCGTTGGCGGCGGTGTCGCAGGCTGACAGCGAGGCGATCAAGGCGCTCGACGCCCACGCCTTTGGGGCCGATCGCGGCGGGATGCTCGACGCCTTGCTCGACCTCTCCAGCGGCGTGATCGCCACCCGCGCGGGCAAGGCCTGCGGCTTTGCCCTGATGCGCCGCTTCGGCAAGGGGCAGGTGATCGGCCCGGTGGTCGCCGAGACCGAGCAGATGGCACTGCAGATCGTCGCTCCCCTGATCGCCAAGGCAGAGGGCACATTCGTGCGGATGGACGTCCCGGCACCGGGGCCCGCCTTGAGCAGCTTTCTGACGGCGTCCGGGATGGCGCTGTTCGATACGGTCACCGAGATGCGCATCGGCCCGCAACGCCGGGCGAGCGAGGGCGCCGTGACCTTCGGTCTCGCCGCCCATTCGTTGGGCTGAGCGTCAGGACAGGCGGTCCTTCACCTTGAACCACAGCCCCGCCAGGGGCAGGAACCAAGGCTTGCCGTCAAGAGCCGGAACGGGCGGCCAGTTCAGCCCGTCGAGCGGATTGGTGTCCTTGCGCCCCATGGCCAGATCGGCCAGCACCTGCCCCAGAAGCGTGGAAAGCTGGGCGCCGTGACCGGAATAGCCCATAGCGTAGAGCATGCCGTCTGCTTCGCCCGCCCGGGGGAAGCGGTCCTTGGTCATGCCGACCAGTCCCCCCCAGCAATAGTCGATTTCGACATCGGCAAGCTGCGGGAAGATCTGCGCCATTGCCTGGCGCAACATCTTGCCGGACTTGGCGTCCGAGCGCTGGTCCGAAACCGCCGAGAAACGGGCGCGGCCGCCGAAGATCAGGCGGTTGTCCGGCGAAAGGCGGAAATAGTTGCCGATGTTCATCGAGGTGACGCAAGTGCGGTTGCCCGGCATCGTTGCCGCGACCTCCTCGCTGGTCAGGGGGCGGGTGGCGATGAGGAACGAGCCCATCGAGATGATGCGCCGGCGGAAATATCCCAGCGGGGCCTGTGGCACCTGGGCGGAATAGGCGCCGGTCGCCGCGATGACGGTGGTGGCCTGAAGCCGCCCGCGCGGCGTGACCAGTTCCCAGCCATCGCGCGTCCGGTCGCGACCGGTCACCGGTGCGGTTTCCCAGATGGTTGCACCGTGTCGAACCGAGGCCTCGGCAAGACCGGTCAGGTAACGCCCCATGTGCATCATGGCCGATTTCTCGAACAATGCGGCGCCGTGGAACGCATCAGAGCCGATTTCGCCGGCCAGATCCGCCCGGTCCAGCCAGCGGGTCTCGGGATCGACTTCACGCGAGACCAGATCGTAATTCGTGCGCAAGGCCGCCACATGCGAGGGCTTTGAGGCCAGTTTCAGCTTGCCCGCCCGGCGGAAATCGCAGGCGATGCCCTCCTCGGCGATGAGGTCCTCGATCATGTCGATCGAGTGGTCATAGGCGCGGTACAGGGCGCGGGCACGGTCCGGGCCCAGATGCGCCTTGGCATCGGCATAGCCATGGGCGATGCCATTGTTCAGATGCCCGCCGTTGCGCCCCGACCCGCCGGCACCGACGGGCCCCGCGTCCAGGACAGCGACCCTCGCCCCCGCGCGCGCCAGCTTGCGGGCCGCGTTCAGTCCGGTGAAACCGGCGCCGATCACGGCCACGTCAAAGCGGCCTTCGACGGGAGCTGTCTGCCCGCCGGCAAAGGCGGGGGCCGTATCGTGCCAGTAGGACAGGTATCTCATCGCCACCCTCGCTTCACAGTCCCAGGGCGGCCGGAAGCGCCGACACGGTGGGGACCTCGGTATAGCCGTAATAGGGATTGGCGGGTTCGTGGCCGCGATTGACCCAGACCTTGTTGGTGATGCCGAGGTCATGGGCGGTCATCAGATCGTAGCGGAAACTGGACGAGACATGCACTATGTCCTGCGGTCCGCAGCCCAGGGTGTCGAACATGTATTCGAAAGCCTGCATCCGCGGCTTGTAGGCTCCCGCGCTTTCTGCGGTCAGGACATGGGTGATGGGCGCGCCCAGCCGGGCAATATTATGCGGGATCTGGGCATTCATCGAATTGGTCAACGCGACCAGCGGGATCTCCTTGGCGACCTTTGCGAGGCCCTCGGGCACGTCCGCATGCGGGCCCCAGGTGGGGACCCGGTTGTAGATCTCGACAGCCACCGCCGGGTCGAAGGCGATCCCGTGGCGCTTGCAGGTCCGCTCCACCGCGTTGTGAACCACGTCGGCATACGGCTTCCAGGGGCCCATCACCTCGTCCAGCCGATAGGCCGAGAAATCGCGGATGAAGGCCTCCATCTGCTCCGGCGACAGCAGATGCTGGAAGTGGTCGCGGGCGGCGCCAGCCATGTTGAAGAAGACCATGGTGCCATGGCAGTCGAAGGTGACGAACTTGGGACGGAAGGTCATGATGGTCTCCGATGAGGTGTGATGACCCAGCATCCTCGGTTTCTGGCGACAGACCTTGCCGCGTTTGCCGGTGCAAGCGCAGGAAATTGCGTTTGTTCGGTGAAGAGCGGCACAGCCTGCCGTGACGCCCGCGCATTCGGCGACGATGGCGGCCGGGGCCAGGGCAAAGTTGCCCGGTCAGATCGCGCCAGGAGCCAAAGACCATGACCACCATCGTTCCGATTGCCTCCATGCCCGGCTTTGCGCCGCGCACGAGCGTGCCGGCCGAGGACCGGCTGATCGCCGGCGCTCCGGCCTTCAACACCTGGGAATTCGACAGCGCGCTGTCCGGGCCGGCCCGATGGGGACAGGTCCGCACCGGCATATGGCAGGCAACGCCCGGCGAGACGCGCTCGATCAAGGGCGACACGCTCGAGTTCTGTCACATCCTCGAGGGGCGGGTGGAGATCGTCTCGGACGATGGAGAGGCCTGGACCTTCGGGGCCGGCGACAGTTTCGTAATGAAGCCGGGCTTCGTCGGACGCTGGCGCACGGTCGAGACGGTCCGCAAGATCTATGTTTTCATCGAAGAGTGACGGCACAGATGACAAAGGAGGCAATGTCAGCCGAAGACATGCTGGCCCGTCTGGTCGCGTTCCCGAGCGTGGCGGGCCGTCCGAACGGTCAGATCGTCGGGTTCATCCGGGATTGGCTGGGCGCGCAGGGCGTGGTCTGCCACGTCCTTCCCGGCCCCGAAGGCGACCGGGCGAACCTGTTCGCGACCATCGGCCCACCAGATCGACCGGGCTATGTCCTGTCCGGGCATCTCGATGTGGTGCCGGCCAGTGAACCGGGTTGGCAGGCAGACCCCTTCGTCCTGCGTGCAGACGGAGAGCGGCTGATCGGGCGGGGGGCTTGCGACATGAAGGGCTTTGTCGCAGCCGCCCTTGCCATGGTGCCCGATCTCGTCGATCTGCCGTTGACCGCTCCCATCCATCTGGCGCTGTCCTATGACGAGGAGATCGGCTGTCGCGGCGTGCCGCATCTTCTGGCGGCGATGCCGGGACTTTGCGCACCGCCCGCAGGGGCAATCATCGGGGAGCCGTCCGACCTGACACCCGTTCTGGCCCACAAGGGCAAGGCCGCGATTCGGTTGAGCGCGAAGGGCGTGGCCGGGCATTCCTCCCGCCCGGATCAGGGGATCAACGCGATCCACGCGTTGGTTCCGGTACTGGACGCGGCGGTGCGGCAGGCGGCGGCACTGCAGAGCGGACCACAGGATCCGCGCTTCGAGCCGCCCTGGTCCAGCCTGCAGATCGGTACCCTCGCCGGGGGATTGGCGGTGAACGTCATTCCCGATACGGCCGTGGCCGAACTGGAGGCCAGGGCGATCGCGGGAGTGGATCCCGCCGGGCTGCTGGCACCGGTGACCGCCGCAGCCGAGGCCGCGGGGGTCGAGGTGGAGACGCTGTCAGCCTATCCCGCCCTAGCCCTGCCGCCCGATCACCCGCTGGCCGGACTGATCGCGCGGCTTGCGGGAAAGGCTCCGTTGGGGGCGGTCAGCTACGGCACCGAGGCCGGATTGTTTCAGGCAGCCGGCATACCGGCGGTGATCTGTGGCCCGGGCACTATCGCGCGTGCGCACAAGCCGGAGGAATATCTGACGCGGGACGAGTTGCACGGCGCCAGCGCGATGATCCGCCGGCTTGGGGTGAGCTTGTGTGGCTGACGGCATTTTATGCGGCTCCGTGCGGTGGCGCTTGGCGCAAACTGCCGCCGGTGCGCGGGAACAGGACAATCATGCTGTGCAGGCCCGTCTAGTTTGGGAACCAAGGCTTGTATGGAAAAGACAGGTAACCCAACGATGATCCGACTTGACCGACCTGCACTGCCGGCTCTCGATTTCGTGCCGCTGACACCGGAGCACCTGCCTGCTGCTCTCCTGCTCTCGCAGGCCGCCGGCTGGCTGCACCGGACCGAGGACTGGGAGCTGACCCTGTCCGTCTCAAAAGGCGTGGCGGCGATGGACGGCGAGCGGCTCGTCGGCACGGCATTGTGTTCGGCCTTCGGGCCTGTCGCGACGCTGAACATGATCATCGTCGCCGAGAGCATGCGCGGCCGGGGGGTCGGCCGCCAGTTGATGCAGCGTGTCATGGCTTTGGCCGGCGACCGTGAGATGCGGCTTGTCGGCACACAGGAGGGCCTGCCGCTCTATCGCAAGCTCGGTTTCGTGGAGCGGGGACGGATCCTGCAGCACCAGGGGCTGGCCCGGGCCCTGCCGCCTGAGCGCCCTGTTCGGATCGGGCCCGAAAATCTCGAGACCCTGGCCGCGCTCGATACGGCAGCCAGCGGGATGGAGCGGACGGCCTTGCTTGCGCGTATCGCGGCTCTCGGGGAGACCCTGCGCACCGATGGCGGATTTGCCTTCTTGCGCAGCTTCGGTCGCGGTCATGTCGTCGGCCCGGTCGTGGCACGGGATGCTGGCGCGGCGTGCGCGTTGATCTCGGCGGCGGCGGAACGGATGGCGGGACGCCTCCTGCGGGTTGACCTGATCGAGGAGCACGGCCTTGCCCCGCATGTCGAGGCGCTTGGCCTTGCCTCTGTTGGCGACGGCACGGCGATGGTGCATTCGCCGCGTTCTCACCCCTCGTCGGACTATCAAACCTATGCCCTTGTCTCTCAGGCACTGGGCTGAGCCCACGGAGCGCACATGCCGTCCAAGCCCTCTCTTGCCAATTCGCTTGTCGAGCTGGATCGACAGCATCTGGTTCATCCTGTCTCGTCGTTTCATGGCCATGCGGCGCGCGGTGTGCGGGTCCTGGCTTCGGCCAAAGGGGCCACGGTCACCGACGCCGAAGGGCGCCAGTTGATCGACGGCTTCGCAGGCCTGTGGTGCGTCAACGCCGGCTACGGGCAGGAAAGCGTGGTCGCCGCGGCGATGCGTCAGATGCGCGAGCTGCCCTATGCGACCGGCTATTTCGATCTTGGCGCGGAAGCGCCGATCCGCCTGGCCGCGGCTCTGGCCGAGCGGGCGCCCGGCGATCTGAACCACGTCTATTTCACCCTTGGCGGATCGGATGCGGTGGACAGCACGATCCGTTTCATCCGCTATTACTGGCATGCAAAGGGGCAACCCGAGCGGGACCAGTTCATCTCGGTCGCGCAGGGCTATCACGGCTCCAGCAGCGCGGGAGCCGGGCTGACGGCGTTGCCGCTGTTCCATGACGGTTTCGGCATTCCCTACAATTGGCAGCACAAGATCAGCTCGCATGACCTCTACCGCAATCCGCTCGGCCATGATCCGCAAGCGGTAATAGAGGCTTCGGTCGCCGAACTGCGCGCCAAGGTCGAGGCGATCGGCCCGGATCGGGTCGCGGCTTTCTATGTGGAGCCGATCCAGGGCTCGGGCGGGGTGCTGGTGCCGCCGGACGGCTGGGTTCGGGCGCTGCGCGAGACCTGCGCCGAGCTTGGCATTCTGTTTGTCGCGGACGAGGTCATCACCGGCTTCGGCCGCACCGGTCCGCTGTTCGCCTGCAAGGACGAAGGCATCGTGCCCGACCTGATGACGGTCGCGAAGGGCCTGACCTCCGGCTATGTTCCCATGGGGGCGGTGCTGATGTCGGATCACGTCTATCAGACCATCGCCGACGGCGCGGGGGCCAAGGCCGTGGGCCATGGCTTCACCTATTCGGCGCATCCGGTTTCGGCTGCAGTGGGGCTTGAGGTGCTTGCCCTTTACGAGGGCGGGCTGCTGGAGAACGGCCGCCGGATGGGCGCGCGGCTGCAGGCGGGGCTGCGCGGACTGTCCGACCATCCGCTGGTCGGCGATGTGCGGGGCAGGGGAATGCTGGCGGCGGTGGAGCTCGTGACCGACAAGGCGGCGAAGACCCCGCTGCCCGCAGCGCTTCAGGCTGCCACCCGGCTTTTCGATCGGGCCTGGGAGCAGGGACTGATCGTTCGTTCCTTCGCGCAGGGCGTGTTCGGCTATGCGCCGCCGCTGTGTTGCACCGAAAGTGAGATCGACGCCATCGTCGAGCGGACCCGCAAGGTGCTGGACCTGACGCTGGACGATCCCGAGATCCGGAGCGTGCTGAGCTGATGGCGCTGCTGTTTCTCTCCACGCCCAATCGGGCGCCGGTCTGGCGGGCGATCCTGTCGGAGGCAGGCGAAACGATGTTCGAAGGGGAAGAAGCCGTCACCGACCCGGCGCTCGTGACCGAGATCGCCTGCTGGGTGCCGCCCAAGGACCTCGGCCGCTACCCCAATCTGCGCGCCGTCATCTCGGTGGGCGCGGGGGTCGATCACCTGCCGCCGATGCCGCCGGGGGTCGCGCTGTCGCGCACTCTGGCGCCGGGCATCGAGGCGATGGTGCGCGACTGGGTGGTGATGGCGACGCTCTTGCTGCACCGGGATCTGCCGCTGTATATCGACCAGGCGCGGCAGGGGCTGTGGCGCCCCCATCCGGTGCAGCCCGCTACGGCGCGGCGGGTCGGCATCCTGGGCATGGGACGTATCGGCAGGCTGGCTGCGCACAGCCTTCAGGCTCTGGACTTCGACGTCGCGGGCCTGTCGCGCTCGGGGGGCGGACGCGATGCGGAACCGGGGAGCGTGCCGGTTTTCGCCGAGGGAGACGTCGAGGCGTTTCTGGCCCGCAGCGACCTGCTGGTCTGCCTCCTGCCGCTGACGAGCGAAACGCGGGGTGTTCTCGGTGCCGGCACTTTCGCGGCGCTTCCGGCAGGAGCGGGCCTGATCCATGCCGGGCGGGGAGGGCATCTGGACATGCCCGCCTTGCGCGAGGCTCTGGACACCGGCCGGCTGTCGGGCGCGGTGCTGGACGTGACCGATCCCGAGCCCCTGCCGGCCGATCATTGGCTGTGGCGCGATCCGCGGGTCATCATCACCCCGCATGTCGCGGCGCAAACCGATGCGACCGAGGGGGCGCGGCATGCTTTGGCGGTCATCCGGGCGCTGCGTCTTGGTACCACTGTTCCGGGCCTTGTCGATCAGCAGAAAGGGTATTGAAACGACCCGGGCCGGCGTTCCTTCCCGCAGCGGGGGATCAGTCGCGGTCGACGAACAGGCGGGTGAGGGGGATCTGCTGTTTTACGAAAGGGGTCTTCAGAACGACGAAGCTGAAATATTTGTCGATCCCGATGTCCCGGTCGATCAGCCCTTCCAGGATTGTCTGGTAGTCGGCGATGCCCGAGGTGACGAACTTGACCAGATAGTCGTAGCCGCCGGAGACAAGATGGCACTCGACGCAACTGTCGATCTTCTCCAGCGCCTCCTGAAAGCGGGCGAAGTCGATCTGGCGGTGGTTCTTGAGGGTGAATTCGGTGAAGACGGTCAGCGTCTCGCCAAGTCGGGCCAGATCGATCTGCGCCGTGTAGCCGGTGATATAGCCCGCCTGCTGCAGCTTCTTCACCCGCATCAGGCAAGGGGACGGTGACAGGTGCACCTCCTCGGCCAGTTCGACATTGGTGATTCTGCCGTTGCGTTGCAGCACGGCCAGAATCCTGATGTCGATCCTGTCGAGTTTATACGGTGTCGTCATACCCATGCCCCGCAAGCGCGCCGCTCCCAACTCCCTGCGGAGCGTAAGGCGCTATCCTGATCTAGAGCATTCTATTTCCTACGTCCGTTCAACAGGAAATGCCGTCCGGCCCCGATATTCCGGAACATTGCACTGTGTCGCCCCGGCTAGGGTGTGCGAGATCAAGGGAGCCCGACATGTCCGCGCCGCTGCTGCTCATCGACACGCCGAACATTCTGCCGCCGGTTGCAGATTGCGTGGTGATCGGTGGCGGCATCGTCGGGGTGTCGGCGGCGTATTGGCTTGCGAGGGCCGGGCAGACCGTCGTTCTCCTGGAAAAGGGGGCCGTGGGAGCCGAGCAGTCCAGCCGCAACTGGGGCTGGTGCCGCCAGCAGAACCGCGATGCTCGCGAACTGCCGCTGTCCACCCGCAGTCTCGACTTGTGGGAGGCTATGGCCGCGGACATCGGCGACAGTCTGGGTTTTTCCCGTTGCGGCCTTCTGTATCTGTCCAACGATCCGGTGGAGCTCGAGGGCTGGGCGAAGTGGGGCCGGTTCGCGCGCGGGGTCGGCGTGGACACGCGGATGTTGACCGCCGAGGAGGCGACGGCCCGCGGCGCAGCGACCGGGCGACCCTGGCTCGGGGGTGTCTGGTCGCCAACCGATGGCATCGCGGATCCGGCGCGCGCTGCGCCGATGATCGCGCGCGGCATCGAGAAACACGGCGGACATGTGGTTCAGGCCTGTGCGGCGCGAGGGATCGAACTGGAGGCCGGCCGCGTCTGCGGTGTGATCACCGAGGCTGGAAGGATCCGCACGGCGTCGGTCGTGGTGGCAGGCGGTGCCTGGTCGGCAAGTTTCCTGCACCAGTTGGGGATCGTCTTTCCTCAGGCTTCGGTGCGCAGCTCGATCCTTGCTCTGGCACCCGGAGTTGACGGACTGCCCGATGCCTTGCACACCGCTGCCGTCTCGGTGACGCGGCGCGGTGACGGCGGCCGTACGCTGGCCATTTCCGGGTATGCCAGCCTGGATCCGACTCCCGGGGCGCTCGCCGGGGTGCGGCATTTCCTGCCGATGTTCGCCCGGCGCTGGCGGTCGCTGCGCCCCGGCGGCTGGCAAGGCTGGGCCGCCGGGTTCGAGACGCGCCGGAGATGGGCTCTGGACCGGCCGACGCCGATGGAGCGGACACGCATTCTCGATCCCCGGCCATCCTCCCGGGTGATTGCGGAAACCCTGGGCCGGGCACAGGCGCTGTTGCCGGCCCTGCGCGCGGCTTCGGTCCAGGCCGCCTGGGCCGGCTATATCGACAGCACCCCGGACGGGGTCCCGGTGATCGACGCCGACATCGGAATTCCCGGTCTTGTCCTGGCGGCAGGATTGTCGGGCCACGGCTTCGGCATCGGGCCGGGAGTGGGCCATCTGATCGCCGACCTGATCCTGGGCCGGACCCCGATCACGGAGACGGCACAGTATCGGCTGGCCCGGTTCGGCCACAGCCAATGGGGCAAGGTCGCCGAGTTCTGACGCCGTCCATGCCGGCGGGGTCCGGCCTGCGCCGGACACCCGGCCGCGCCCCGCGCAATCTTCTGTCGGACAGGAAGCGACAACGGCGGAATCTGCTGCGACTTGGACCCATACGACAGCATTCGCTGCTTCGCGGGCGGCACCTTCTTCCAGTCACGCTGCGTGCCCGAAGAGGTCCCGAAATGAGTCTCGCCTTCGACCCGTCCGACGTGTCCCTCACGTCCGCCCATTTCATCGATGGGCGGTATGTCGCGGGGGCAGCGGAGATCGGCGTGACGGCCCCCTCGGACGGCCGTCTTCTGCAGGGCGTGCCGCGCGGCGATGCCGATGTCGTCCACCATGCCGTGACTGCGGCCGGCGCCGCGCTGCGGCGCACAGGGTGGGGAAACTGTCCCCCGCGAGACCGGCTGCGCGCGCTGCACCGGTGGGCCGACCTGATCGAAGCCGAGGCGGTGACCCTCGCCCGGCTGGAGGCGATCTGTTCGTCGCGACCCTATGCGGACGTCATCGCCGGCGACATTCCCGTTTCGGCCGAGCAGATCCGCTTCTTCGCGGAGTTCGCCGACAAGGAAGGGGGCGACCTCGTGCCGACATCGGATCGGCAGGTCGGTTGGATCTCGGATGAGCCCTATGGCGTAGTCGCGGCGATCACGCCTTGGAACTTTCCGATATCGATGGCGGCGTGGAAGCTGGCGCCGGCCCTGGCGGCGGGCAATGCGGTCGTCCTGAAGCCGTCGGAATTGACGAGCTGGTCCGCCCTCTACATGGCCGAGCTCTCGGTCCGGGCCGGGATCCCGCCGGGGCTTGTCAATGTGGTGCTGGGGGACGGAGAGGTCACGGGCAAGGCGCTGACCGTTCATCCCGAGGTTGCCAAGATCTCCTTTACCGGCTCGACGCGGGCCGGCGCCCTGATCATGCGGAACGTGGCGCAGGCGGGTATCCGGCCGATGACACTGGAACTGGGCGGCAAAAGCCCGATGGTCGTCTTCGACGATGCGGACCTCGATCTTGCGGCTGACTGTCTTGCGCGCGGCATCCTTCCCAATGCGGGGCAGTTCTGCGTCGCCGGATCGCGGATGATCGTGCACCGGTCGATTGCCGAAGATCTGGCGGCCCGGCTGGTCGCAAGGTTCGCGGCCGAGCGCCCGGCCGCCACCTGGCTCGAAACGCCTGGCTTCTCGCCCATTATCTCGCAGACCCAGCTCCAGCGTATCGACGGCATCGTGCAGGCGGCCTGCCGTGCCGGGGCGGACCTCGTTTGCGGCGGCGACAGGTTCGAGGGGGAGGGGAGCTACTACCGGCCCACGCTTCTGGCCGGCGTGGAGGCATCCAACCCGGCGGTGACGGAGGAGATCTTCGGTCCGGTGGCGACCTTCCAGACCTTCGAGACCGAGGACGAGGCGATGCAGTTGGCCGCGCATCCGACCTATGGCCTCTGTGCCGGCCTGTTCACCCGGGACCTGTCCCGCGGATTGCGGCTGACGCGGCAACTCCAGGCCGGAACGGTCTGGGTCAATCGCTACAACCGCTCGCGCGACCACATCCTGCCCACAGGCGGATGGAAGGCCAGCGGGCTTGGCAAGGATCTGGGCCGCGAGGCCTATCGCGCGAACCGACGTTCGAAGTCCGTGCTGATCGCCCTGTGACGGCCCTGAAACTGCACTGCGACTGCAGCGGCACTCCCTGCCGCGCTGGAGGAGACATGATGAAGCTGCAAGACCCTGACTTGTTCCGCAACGCCGCGCTGATCGACGGTCAGTGGCTGACCCGTCCCGAGATGGACGTGAACGATCCCGCCACCGGAGCGGTGCTGGGGCGATTGCCGGACTGCACGGCGGATGAAACCCATGCCGCCATCGCCGCCGCTGAGCGGGCGATGGCTGACTGGCGCGCCCGGACCCATGAACAGCGCGCCGACATCCTGATGCGCTGGTATCACCTGATGCTGGAAAACACGGAGGATCTGGCGCAGATCCTGACCGCCGAACAGGGCAAGCCGCTTTCGGAAGCCCGCACCGAGGTCGCTTATGGCGCCAGCTTCGTGCGCTGGTTCGCGGAAGAGGCGCGGCGCATCAACGGCAAGCTCATCCCTTCGCCAGTGGCCGGCAAGAAGATCCTGGCGCTGAAGGAGCCGGTCGGCGTCTGTGCCATCATCACGCCCTGGAACTTCCCGATCGCGATGATCACCCGCAAGGTGGCTCCCGGACTTGCGGCAGGTTGCACGATGGTGGTCAAGCCGTCCGACCTTACCCCCTATTCGGCGTTGGCACTGGCGGTTCTGGCCGAACGCGCGGGGGTCCCAGCGGGTGTGCTGAACATCCTGACCGGCAGACCCGAGGCGATTGGCGCGGCCCTGACCGGGAGCCCGGTCGTCCGCAAGCTGAGCTTTACGGGGTCAACCCGCGTCGGCGCGCTTCTGGCCGGGCAATGCGCCCCGACATTGAAGCGGCTGAGCCTGGAGCTGGGTGGAAATGCGCCCTTCGTCGTCTTCGACGACGCCGATCTGGAGGCGGCGGTCGAAGGCGCGATGGTGTCGAAGTTCCGAAACGGCGGGCAGACCTGCGTCTGCGCCAATCGGATCATGGTGCAGGCGGGCATCCATGATGCTTTTGCCGAAAGACTGGCCGCGCGCGTCGATGCCCTGCAGGTCGGGCCGGGAACAGAGACCGGTGTCGCCATCGGGCCGATGATCAACGTCGCAGCCATCGACAAGATCAACGCCCATGTGGCTGATGCGCTGGATAAGGGCGCCACGCGCCTCACGCGGGCCCGCAACCTGCCCTCGAACTATGCAGATCCGGTGGTTCTGGCCGGTGCACGGCCCGACATGCGGTTGGCGGGCGAGGAGACGTTCGGGCCGGTCGCGCCGATCTTCCGCTTCGAGACCGAGGCCGAAGCGCTGGCGCTGGCCAACGGCACGCCCTTCGGCCTTGCCGCCTATTTCTACACCCGCGACATGGCGCGGGCGTTCCGGTTCGGCGAGGCGCTGGAATTCGGCATCGTCGGGCTGAACACCGGGGCGCTGAGCCATGAAGTCTCGCCCTTTGGCGGCGTGAAAGCCTCGGGCCTTGGACGCGAGGGTGCACAGGAGGGGATCGAGGAATATCTGGAGACGAAGGCGTTCCACTTCGGCGGGCTCTAGTCACCCGAATCTGAAGTTCGTCACATGTCTCGGCATGCTCTGAACGAACTTCAGATTCAAAAGGGTGACTAGCAAGTCTATGTTTCTAGTGTGGTTTTCGAATTTGAAATACGCTCACCAGCACGCTGCAAAAATGAGGCGTATTTCAAATTCACCACACTAGGCTGTGACCTCATAATTCCGGCGAGAAACGGTCTGCGCGAACCTCCTGGCATATCATTGCCGGGGCAGACTCCGTTTCCGGCAAAAGCATGAGGCCACGACCTAAGTCAGGCCCGCTGCCGGCGGTGCTTTTGTGCTGGCGAAGGTTCATGGTATGTTCTAGTATCCCTGCATGATCGAACCTGTCGCGACCCTGCCCCCAGGCATCCCCGCAGATGTCGATGACAGCGGAACTGCCGGGAAGGAACATTCCTCCACCGCTCCGCCGGCGGCGGGGCCGGTTGCGCATTGCGCGCCTCCGGACGCGAGGCGGATCGGGAGGCAGGTCGCAGCGCCGGACGGGGCGGAGGCGGAACCGCGGGCCGAACAACCGGCAGGGGCTCAGGCCAGTTCTCCAAGAGCGGCCGAAGAGCTCGGCCTCGGCGACCGCTATCGCTACCTTGCCGGAGCCTCCGGCCGGCGCTACCTGTTTTCCCGAGTGAGCCTCGACGCCCTGGAGGATTTCCGCAACGCTGTGGCGGTGATCGGTCTTGGCGCAGCATCGGCCGCCGGCTCCGTGCGGCGTGTGTGGATCGGTGAGATCGACCGCGACGGCATCCGGCGCGGACCGGCCCTGCCTCGTGCCCTTGCCCTTGCAGCGGAGGGGGATCGGGACGCTGTGCTGGTGCATCTGCTGGCGGGCGACGCGGCTGAGCGGCGCAAGGTCCTGGAGGATCTTGCTGCCGGTCTTGAGCGGGCCGGGCTGGAAACTCTGGTCGCCTGAAGCGACCGAAACGGAAGGACGGGTTCGGCTGATGATGTTCGACGGTATCGATCTCGTTGCCGTGTTGGCGGCAGCGGTTGCTTCTTTTGCCGCCGGGGCTGTGTGGTACGGCCTTTTCGGCAAACTCTGGGCCCGCGCCGCGCGCCTGACAGAGACCGAACTTCGCCTCCGGCCTTTGCTTCTGGTCACCAGCTTCCTGTGCCAGTTGCTGATGGCACTGATCTTCGCCGGCATCATCTACCACGCCGGGCCGATGAGCGTCGGCAACGGAGTGCTCTCCGCCGTGCTGGTCTGGACAGGCTTCTTTGCCACCAGCCTGACCGTCAATCACCGTTTCCAGGGGGCCTCATGGGGATTGACCCTGATCGACGGCGGCCACTGGCTTGCGGTACTGCTGGTGCAGGGGGTGATCCTCGGGTTGATGAGCTGACGCAACGTCCTTCCCTGCCTACGAAAGAACGATTGTTGCGAAGTGGACGGCCCGAGCCGCGATCCTCATAATGCGCGGCGACAACGAGGGGGCGCTGCCTGTTGCGCGCGCACCTTGAGATACTGGGAGGTTCCGTATGTCCGAAAATCTCTATCCGGTTCCGTCGGCGATCGCCGCGTCGGCCTTGGTCGACGAGGCGAAGTACAACGAGATGTACGCCGCTTCGGTCGACGATCCGGAAGCGTTCTGGGGTGAGCATGGCAAGCGGATCGACTGGATCAAGCCCTATACGAAGGTCAAGAACACCTCCTACGACCCGCACAATGTCTCGATCAAGTGGTTTGAGGACGGCACGCTGAACGTCTCGGCCAACTGTGTCGACCGGCATCTTGCCACCCGTGCCGACAAGCCGGCGATCATCTGGGAGGGTGACGACCCGGCCGAGCACCGGGTGATCACCTATCGGGAGCTCGCCGGCGAGGTGAACCGCTTCGCCAACGTGCTGAAGGATCTCGGTGTTTCCAGGGGCGACCGGGTCACGATCTATCTGCCGATGATCCCCGAGGCCGCCTATGCGATGCTGGCCTGCGCCCGGCTCGGCGCGATCCATTCGATCGTCTTCGGCGGCTTCTCGCCCGACAGCCTGTCGCAGCGCATCTCGGGCTGCGAGAGCAAGGTCGTGATCACCGCCGACGAGGGATTGCGCGGCGGACGCAAGGTGCCGCTCAAGGCCAATGTCGACAAGGCGGTGGAGAAGGCTCCGGTCGACAAGGTGCTGGTGGTGCGGCGCACCGGCGGCAGTGTCGCCATGAAGGACGGCCGGGATGTCTGGTATCACGAGGCGCGCGAGGGCGTATCCGACGTCTGTCCGCCGGTCGAGATGAACGCCGAGGACCCGCTCTTCATCCTCTACACCTCCGGCTCGACCGGTCAGCCCAAGGGCGTGCTGCACACCTCCGGCGGCTACCTCGTCTATGCCTCGATGACTCACCAGTATGTCTTCGACTGCAAGGACGATGACATCTACTGGTGCACGGCGGATGTCGGCTGGGTGACCGGTCACAGCTACATCGTCTACGGTCCGCTGGCCAACGGCGCGACCACGCTGATGTTCGAAGGCATTCCGACCTATCCCTCGCCGGCGCGGTTCTGGGAGGTGGTCGACAAGCACAAGGTGACGATCTTCTACACCGCGCCGACGGCGATCCGCTCGCTCATGGGGGCCGGCACCGAGCATGTGACGAAGACCTCGCGCGCGTCGCTCAGGATTCTTGGCTCGGTCGGCGAGCCGATCAATCCGGAAGCCTGGATCTGGTATCACGAGAATGTCGGCGACGGCCGCTGCCCGATCGTCGACACCTGGTGGCAGACGGAGACGGGTGGCATCCTGATTACGCCGCTGCCGGGAGCTACCGCGTTGAAGCCGGGCTCCGCCACGCGGCCCTTCTTCGGCGTACAGCCGGCGCTGGTGGATGCGGAAGGTTCGATCCTGGAAGGAGCGGCAGAAGGCAACCTGGTGATCATCGATAGCTGGCCGGGGCAGATGCGCACGGTCTATGGCGACCACGAGCGCTTCGTGCAGACCTATTTCTCGACCTACAAGGGAATGTACTTCACCGGCGATGGCTGCCGGCGGGACGCGGATGGCTACTACTGGATCACCGGCCGCGTCGACGACGTCATCAATGTCTCCGGTCATCGTATGGGTACCGCCGAGGTCGAATCGGCGCTGGTCGCTCATCCCAAGGTCTCGGAGGCTGCCGTCGTCGGCTACCCGCACGATCTCAAGGGTCAGGGCATCTATGTCTATGTGACGCTGATGGCCGGCGAGGAGCCGACCGAGGAGCTTGCCAAGGAACTGCGCGCCTGGGTGCGTCAGGAGATCGGCCCGATCGCCTCGCCGGACCTGATCCAGTTCGCTCCCGGCCTGCCGAAGACCCGATCTGGCAAGATCATGCGCCGCATCCTGCGCAAGATCGCCGAGGACAGTTTCGAGAATCTCGGCGACACCTCGACCCTGGCCGATCCGGCGGTGGTCGACGACCTGATCGAGAACCGCCAGAACCGCGGCGCCTGAAGCACGGTCACCGGGTACGGGACCTCCCGAACGACTTGGAAAATGCCAAAAGCAGAAAGGGGCGCGGGTGTTATCCGCGCCCCTTTCCGTTCTCGTCCTCGACCCCGTGGCCGGATGGACCTGCGCACGCGGCGGCGGGCAGGTCCGGGGACCGCCGTCAGTTGAAGAAGCGGTAGCCGGGCTTCTTTGCCGGCTCAACATCCTCGCCGGCATCCGGGCCGGGATCGTCGGGCATATGCTTCAACGGAAACTCGATCGGTCGCGCCAGATCCGGCTCTCTGGTCGCGGCGCCCTTCGCATCGGCGCCGCTTGTGTTGCTCGGCGGGGCGACGGTCGCCGCCGGCAGGGGCGCGGTGCTGCTGGTTGAAACAGCCGCTGCCTTGCCGCCGGGAGCCTCCGGCTTGGAAGCGTCCGGCTTGAGGGCATCCGGTTCAGGAGTGGGTGCGGCCGGTGCAGGCTCTGCGGAACCCGCGTCCGGCGCTAGCGCCGCCGGTTCGGCTGCGGCAGGCTTCGCCTCCTCTGCCGTGGACTTGGGTGCTTTCGGTTCACTGACCGACGCGGAATCGGCCGGCAGGACCTCGACTGCCGGGCCGGCGTTGAGGGCGGCAACCTCCTCCGGTGTCGCGGGTATAGAGGCGGCGAGCGCTGGCAGCGCCTCGAACATCGCCTCATCCAGCGCTTCAAGCGAGGTGTCGTGATGGTCGAGCATGGCGGGGGGCGAGGTCCAGACAAAGGCGTCGAGCCGGCCATCTACCGGGGAGACCGGAGCCCAGGTCTCGCTGACCACGCCATCCGCGACCCAGGCCGGATCGGCGGGCGCGCGCACCGCGCGGGCGAGCCACTCGCGCACGCGGCCACGGTCTCCGTGCTGGCTTTCCTCCAGTTCCGCCATCAGCAGGAACACGCGGCGGGTCGGCTCCAGCGTCATCGCCGCCTTGAGCTGGGCACGGGCGAGGCCATAGTCCGAGGCTTCCAGCGCGGCGCGCGCCAGCGCCAATGCGCCTTCCGCATTGTGGGCGCGCAGCGCCGCCAGCGCCTTGACGCGCTTCAGCCGGTCGAGCGCAGAATCGCCCGTGCGCGCATGGGCATAGGCATCGGCCAGGTCCGGATGCGGAGAGAGCTTCCAGGTGGCCTCGACCACCTTCATCGCCTTGCGAATGTCGCCGCGCCGGGTGGCAAGCCTTGCCGCGACGACGGAGGCTGGCACCAGGTCCGGCGCGAGCCCATGCGCCTCGGAGGCCAGCCCCTTGGCCTGGTCGGGATCGCGGTCCTCCAGTTCCAGCGCCTGGGCGGTGAGCAACACCGCCTTGTGGCGCCGGAAGGTCTTCTTGTCGACCAGTTTGGCGGCGTAGTTGCGCTCCAGCGAGCGGATTGCCTCGGCCCAGTCGCCGGCGACGGCCTGGTAGCCGAGCACCGCGCGGCCGGCCCAGGCAAGGCCCGGCACCAGCTTCGCCGCCTCTTCGGCATAGTGACGGGCGGCGACCGGCTCGCCGACGCGCTCCGCCTCGACATAGAGCCCGTGCAGACCGACCGGTCTGAGACTCGGGTCCTCCAGCATTGCCTCGAAGCGGCCGCGCGCCTCTTCGTGGCGGCCGGCGAGCTGGGCGCTCTGGGCGAGCAGCAACGCGGCTGCCGGCTCGTGGCCGAGCAGTTTTGCCGCCTCGCCGCCATGGCGTGAGGCGCTGGCAGCATCGCCGACGCCGAGTGCCAGCATGCCTTTCGACAGGGCATCATATCCGCGATCACGGCGGCGGCGGCGGAAGAAGCGGCCGACAAGGCCGGGGGAGCGCATCAGCAACAGCGCCAGGTTCCACAGGAAGATGCCGATGGCGAGCAAAGCCAGCAGCGCCACGGCCGCGGTCATCAGCCCGGTCTCGATCCGATAGCCCTGCCAGTCCAGTGTGACGAGGCCTGGCCGGTCGGCGATCCAGGCCATGCCAAGTGCGGCTGCGAAGATCAGGGCGATGAAAATCAGCAAGCGGATCATGTCGTCTCTACTCCCGGCGGCTCGTTGCCCGGCGGTTGGCGCGTACCTGGCGCGGCGCTTGTCAGTTCGATGCGGCGGGCGCGGCCGATCCGCCCATCGATTTCAGCACGTCGCCGGTTACCCGGTCCATCAACGCGTCGACGGCAAGCCGTGCCCGCGCATCTGCGACCCAGTCCGCGCCGGCGGCGCGCACCGTCTGCGGCAGTTCCTCGTAGGCAGTCAGCGCTCCGGCGAGATCACCGCTGTCGACGCGCGCCTCCATGCGGCCGAGTGCTGCCTGCGGCGTTGCCGCATCGCTCTCGCCCGGTTGCCGGATCGAGACGAGCGCCCGGGCATTGGCGAGCAGCCCGCCGACGAGGTCGCCATCGGCGGGGGCGTCGATCTCCGCGGCCATGGTGCGGGCAACGGCCGGGAAATTCGCTTTCAGCGCTGAGCGCGTGGGAACGCCGCGGTCCGCCCGCGCCGTCAGTGCGGACAGGTCGGTGCCCTCGGGCAAGGCCGAGGCGACCGCGGCAAGCTCGGTGGCATAGGGTTCGCCCCGGTCCATCGCCGCGCGCAAGGACGAGACGGCGACGGCCCGGGCTGCGGTCTCCCGCGCGCTGACATCGCCCATGCGGGCCTCCACCGGCGACAGCCGGTCGTCCAGCGCCGTCAGGCGTGCGGTCAGGCTGGCGACGCCTTCCTCCACCCGCGCGGCCAGCGAGGTCTGGCCGTTCGAGAGCGTGTCGAGCTCCTGCCTGAGACCGGTGAGCGACCCTTTCAAGTCCTCCAGGTCCTGGCCGAGGGTGGTGGCGCGATCGCGCAGCTCGGCAAGGCCGCCCGAGAGGTCCGACGTGTCGGGAAGCTTGGCGGCAAGTTCGCCGAGGCGGGCGGTCAGCGCCTGCTGATCGTCGGAGACCTGCTTGAGAGCGGCATCCAGCGTACCTTGGGCTTCCTGCAGGCTGGCCAGACCGGCGCTCTCGCCAGCCCCGCCGGAGGAGACGAAACGGCGCAACTCGGCGAGGCCCGTCTCGATCTCGGCAATGCGGGCCGTGGCTTCCTCGGGCAAGGCGCCCGTAGCCGCGTCCGGGGCAGCACCGGTGTCTCGCAACGCGGCCTCCAGGTCGGAGATGCGGCTTTCTGCGGCCTTCAGGCCCGCCTCGACCGCAGCCGATGGCGTCTGCCGCTCGGCCAGGCCGGCAAGTTGCGTCTCGAGGCCGGAAATGCGGCTCTGCGCTGCAGTCAATGCCGACTGAAACTCGGTCGAGATAGCGCCGGAGGACAGAAGCCCGGCCTGATTGGCGCCCCAGACGCCACCAAGGGCCACGGCCCCGCCGATCAACGAGGCGGCGAGCAGGCCGCCGAAGCCGGTCGAGGACTTTGCGTCGCCGGCTGCGGCCGGCTTGTCGCGTGGAGGCTTCGACGCCGCGCTTGCGGCAGGGCCACTCCCACCGGCAGATGCCGAGGATGCGGTCGGGGACGATGCAGAAGATGTGGCGGCCGCCGACTGCGAGGATCCGGAAGTTGTCGCCGCCGAGGCCGGCTTCGCGTCGGTGGTCGAGGAGGAGACGGAAGAGGGACCCGAAGACCCGGACGGGACCTGCGAACTGCCGGGGGGCGTGCTGCCCGAGCCGGATGCGGTCGAGGCGGTTGCCGGCGAGGGGGGGGCGCTCGAGGGCTTCGCGCTGCCGGCGGACGGGGAGGAGGTTGCGCCGCTTGCCGGCTTTGCGGAGGAGCTGGCACCCGCTGAAGATGCGGATGGCGCGGCGGCGGCAGATGAAGCGGAAGAGCTGGCGGAGGACGCGGACGATGTCGAACCGGCCTTCGCTGCGCCGACCTCCTTTGCCTGCAGGTCGATGGTCACCGGCTTGCGGCCCGCCCCAGTGGCCGCGGCCGCCTTGGTGTCGGTCGCCGGCTTCGGGTTGCCCGCTTTTGGATCAGCGGTCTTCGAAGCGGTGCTGCTGGGGTCCGGCTTCTTGCTGTCGGCAGCCATGAACGGTCTCTCCCTTCGATCCTTCACCGGGGCCGGTTCTCGGCACGTGGCCAGTATAGCGCGTCCGGCGGCGTCCTTGCCCCTCACCCCTTTGTCTATGTTCGCCGCTCTTGCGGTGCAAAACAAATTTGCCCCGAAGGGAGTTTCGCCGCAGCTTCGAAAGAGGCGTCAGCCGGGTGGCGTCACCCCGGCAGCAGCGCCAGCAGCCCCGCTTCGTCCGGGGTTTTCGCCACCTCCACCGGTCCGAGATCCGACAGCGGTTCGCCCGCATCCGCTGAAATGGCGAGAAAGCGGAACGGCGGTCGATCGGCCCATGCGGCAAGGGCCGTGGCCAGCGCCTGGGCGGAGCGGCGGGAATAGACGGGCGCGAGCACCGGCTCCGTATGCGCTGACAGGGCCGTACGGATCTCCTGCGGCAAGCTGCCTATCGGTTCCATCGCATAGAGCTCGACCAGCCGACAGGCGAGTCCGGCTGGTGCGAGCAGCCCGGCAAGGTCGCCCGAACGGTCACGCCCGGCAAGATGCAGAACCACGCCGCCGGCCGGAACACCTGCCTTCAGCGCTGCGGCGAGCGCCGTAAGGTCGCCGTCCGCGGCGTGGGCCTCGGCAAAGCCGGCGACCCGCGCCGCCCGAGCGGTTGCCTCTCCCACCGCGTGAAGCGGCAGGGCATAGTGGGCAGGCGACAGAAGCGGCAGGGCCGCCTCGACGCCTCTCGCGCTGGTCGCCGCAATCGCTGCCAGCCCCTCTGCCGGCGGCACGGCATCCGGCCCGGGATCGAGCCGGGCAAAGGCCAGGAGCGGGGCCACATAGACCTGGTGACCGGCCGCGCGGTAGCGGGCGGCACTGCGGTCGGCGGCGGGCGCCGGGCGGGTCACCAGAACATGGGCCATGGCTCAATACGCGAAGAAGTCCGGACCGCCGCGGCGCTTCAGCTCGGCGCCGGCATCGCGGCCCATCGCTTCGGCCTCGGCCGCCGTCCCCTCCCGCCGGGTCTCGTGCACCGTGCGCCCGTCCGGCGTCAGGATCAGCCCTTCCAGCACCAGTCGGTCGCCGGAAAGGCGCGCCAGCCCGCCGATCGGCGTGCGGCAGGAGCCGTCGAGCTCGCGCAGGAAGGCGCGCTCGGCCACAAGGCAGGTCTCGGTCTCTCCGTCATGGATGGCGGCGATCATCTCGCGCGTCTTTGCGTCGTCGGCGCGCGCCTCGACGCAGATCGCACCCTGGCCGACCGCCGGCAGGAATTCCTCCACCTCCAGCAGCGACGTGACGACATGGGCAAGGCCGAGCCGGCGCAGGCCGGCATTGGCGAGCAGCGTCGCGTCGACGACGCCGTCGGCGAGCTTCTGCAACCGGCTCTGGACATTGCCGCGATAGGTCACCACTTCGATGTCCGGCCGCAGGCGCTTGATCATCGCCTGGCGGCGCAGGCTCGAGGAGCCGACCACTGCGCCCTGCGGCAGGTCGGCCAGCCGCGCGGCCTTCGGTGAAATGAAAGCGTCGCGCACATCCTCGCGCGGCAGGAAGGCGATGATTTCGAGCCCGTCGGGCAGCACCGTCGGCATGTCCTTGGAGGAATGCACGGCGATGTCGATCTCCCCCTCCAGCATCGCCGTTTCCAGCTCCTTGGTGAAAAGGCCTTTGCCACCCACCTCGGACAGCGGCCGGTCGAGAATGCGGTCGCCGGAGGTCTTGATGACGACGATCTCGAAGGCTACCTGCGGCAGGCCGTGGGCGGCCATCAGCCGGTCGCGGGTCTCGTGCGCCTGGGCGAGCGCCAGGGCGCTGCCGCGCGTGCCGATGCGCAAGGGGAGGCCGGAATGTTTTGTTTGCAAGAAACTTGTCCCTGGTGTTAGGCGGGGTGCGTCCGTTAGGCAGAACCGCGATGATAAGACCTGAAAGCGCATCGGCCAATGCGGCCGGCTCAAGTTTCCCCCTTGCTAGCGCTCCTGCGGGGCCGCTGACGGTGCTGGGCATCGAAACCAGTTGCGACGAGACCGCCGCCGCCGTGGTGCGCCTGGCACCGGATGGCGGCCGCGAGATCCTGTCCGACGTGATCCGCTCGCAGACCGGCGAGCACGAGGCCTTCGGCGGCGTTGTACCCGAGATTGCCGCGCGCGCCCATATCCGCATTCTCGATGGGCTGGTGAGGGCGGCGCTTAAGGACGCCGGCGTCGGATTCGACGATCTCGACGCGGTGGCGGCGACCGCCGGTCCCGGTCTGATCGGCGGCGTCATCGTCGGCCTGACGACGGCCAAGGCCATCGCCCTGGCCGCCGGCAAGCCGCTCATCGCCATCAATCACCTGGAAGGCCATGCGCTAACGGCACGGCTGACCGACGGCCTGCCGTTTCCCTACCTCTTGCTGCTGGTCTCCGGCGGCCACACCCAGTTCCTGCTGGTGGAGGGTGTTGGCCGCTACCGGCGGCTCGGCTCGACCATCGACGACGCGCTGGGCGAGGCCTTCGACAAGACGGCGAAGCTCCTGCAGCTCGGCTTTCCCGGCGGGCCGGCGGTGGAGCGGGCCGCAAGGAGTGGCGATCCGTCGCGCTTCCCCTTGCCCCGGCCGATGCTCGACCGGCCGGGCATCGATTTCTCCTTCGCGGGGCTGAAGACAGCTCTTCGAACCACCGCCGAGGCGAATGCGCCGTTGTCGCCGACCGATGTCGCGGACCTGTGCGCCTCGTTCCAGCAGGCGGTGACCGATGTGGTCGGCGAAAAGAGCCGGCGGGCGCTCGCCCTTTTCGCCGAGAGTCATCCGAATGCGGAGCCGGTGCTGGTGATCGCCGGTGGTGTTGCCGCCAATGCGGCGATCCGGACACGGTTGGAAGGTGAGGCGGCCAAGGCCGGCGCGCGTCTCGTCGCCCCGCCAGGCCGCCTGTGCACCGACAATGCCGCAATGATCGCCTGGGCCGGCATCGAAAGGCTTGCGCAGGCGCATGCCGCCGGCGAGGTTCTGGATGAACGTGATGCACCCGCACGGCCGCGCTGGCCGCTGGACGCGGAGGCCGCCGCCGTGATCGGATCGGGACGCAAGGGAGCCAAGGCGTGACCGCTGACCCCCGCTTTTTCGAGGGCGTCCTGTGCGACGCCGTGCCGGAGCGCTTCGATCGGCTGAAACACAAGGCCTATATCTACCTGACGGCCGGGCGCGAGGTGCTGGTCTTCCGCCAGCCCGACCAGCCGGAGGTCGGGCTGCAGGTGCCCGGTGGCACGGTCGATCCGGGCGAAAGCCATCTGGCCGCCGCCTGCCGCGAGTTTCGCGAGGAAACCGGGCTTGAGGTCGCCCGCGCCCTGGATGCGCTGTGCGAGCAGACCGTGCTGTTCGACAATGCCCAGGGCCGGGATATCCATGCGCGCCGGCTCTACCATGGCCGGCTGCGGGGCAACGAGGCGCGCCGGGCTCGCTGGGAGCACTATGAGATGACGCCGTCGGCCGGCGGCGATCCGATCCGCTTCGAACTGTTCTGGATGGATGTCGGCGAGGCGCTGCGGCTGACCCCCGACCGCTTCTTTACCGGCTTTCATGCCCCGCTCGCCGAACTGGCGCGCCGGCTGGGGATCGCCCGGTGAGCGCGACGGCGGACAGGGCGCCGGAGATCCGCCGCATCGCGGTGCTCGGCGGCGGAGCCTGGGGCAGTGCACTGGCGCTCACCGCCGCGCGGGCCGGACGCGAGGCTATTGTCTGGGCGCGGGATGCCGACATCGTGGCGGCAATCGCCGAAGGTCGGGGAAACCCGACCTATCTGCCGGGCATCGCTTTCGACGCGAAGGTGGCGGCGACCACCGACCTTGCTTTCGCGCTCGCGGACGTCGATGCGGCGCTGCTGGTAACCCCGGCCCAGACCACGCGCGCCATGGGGGCGGTGCTTGCTCCGCTCGCCCAACCTGGCCTGCCGGTGGTGCTGTGCGCCAAGGGCATCGAGCGCGACACCGGGCTGCTGCCGACGCAGGTGCTGGCCGAGGCCGCCCCCCGCTGCCGGGCGGCGATCCTGTCGGGCCCGAGCTTTGCCGCCGACGTCGCCCGCGGCCTGCCGACGGCGGTGACGCTGGCCGCCGAAGACGGCGAGTTGGCCGATGCGCTGGCACTGGCGCTCGCCAGCCGCCAGTTCCGTCCCTATGCCTCGACTGATCCGCTCGGCGCGCAGATCGGCGGCGCCTTGAAGAACGTGCTGGCGATTGCCTGTGGCGCGGTGGCGGGCAAGGGCTGGGGCGCCAGCGCGCTGGCGGCACTGACCGCCCGCGGCTTTGCCGAACTCAGCCGGCTCGGCCTGACGCTGGGCGCAAGGCCGGAGACGCTGACGGGCCTGTCCGGCCTCGGCGATCTCGTCCTGACCTGCTCCTCCGCCCAGTCGCGCAACTTCGCCTTCGGCATGGCGCTCGGCGAGGGCCGCACGGTGGCCGAGCTCGCGGCGACCGGCAAGCTGGCGGAGGGCGTGCATTCCGCCGCCGTTGCCGTCGAGCTTGCCGCCCGCCATGGGGTCGAGATGCCGATCGCGGCGGCGGTCGCGCAGGTGCTGGCTGGCCGCATCGGCGTCGATGACGCGCTCGAACAGTTGATGGCCCGGCCGCTGCGCCGGGAAAGCTGAGGCGGCAGCGCCGCCCACGCTTGCGGAGCTGTGCGAACCGGGTATCTATGCCGCATGACCCTCCGGCGCCCGTGCGGCGCCGGCTCACCGCGAACCGAACCGGGAGGCCCCGCCGATGCTCTATGCCCTAATCTGCACCGACAAGCCGGACGCGCTGCAGACGCGCCTCGACAACCGCGCCGACCACCTCGCCTTCCTCAAGGCGATGGGCGACAAGCTGAAGGCGGCTGGCCCGTTCCTCAACGACGACGGCGGCATGACCGGCTCGCTGGTGGTGATCGAGGCCGCGAACCGGGACGAGGCGCTGGCTGTCGCCTCCGAGGACCCGTACGCCCGCGCGGGCCTCTTCGAGAGCGTCGAGATCCGGCCCTGGAACTGGGTCATCAAGAACCCGGAGGCGTGAAGCATGCGCTACTGGCTGTTCAAGTCCGAGCCGGACGCGTGGTCCTGGGAGATGCAGAAGGCGAAGGGCGACGCCGGTCAGCAGTGGGACGGCGTGCGCAATTACCAGGCCCGCAACAATATGCGTGAGATGAAGCTCGGCGATCGCGGCTTCTTCTACCATTCCAACATCGGCAAGGAGGTCGTCGGCATTGTCGAGGTCTGCGCGCTTGCCCATCCCGACAGCACTACCGACGATCCGCGCTGGGAGTGCGTCGATATCCGCGCGGTCCGCGACATGCCGAAGCCGGTGACGCTGGCCGACGTCAAGGCGGAGCCGCGGCTGGCCGGCATGGCGCTGGTCACGTCCATGCGCCTGTCGGTGCAGCCGGTGACGGAAGAGGAGTGGAAGATCGTCTGCGAGATGGGCGGCCTGACGGACGCATGAGCGCGACCGTCGATCCGCGCGCCTTCGTGCTGGCGAACACGCGGATCCATCCGGTCCCGCACGCGCCGGAGATCCGCCTGCACCTGGCCGACGAGGCGGTGGCGCTGTGGCAGAAGACCGAGGACGATCTCGGCGCCATCGGCCTGCCGCCGCCGTTCTGGGCCTTTGCCTGGGCCGGTGGCCAGGCGCTTGCGCGCCACATCCTCGACGAACCGTCGCTGGTCGCCGGCCGCAGCGTCTACGACTTCGCCACCGGCTCGGGACTGGCGGCGATCGCGGCGATGCGCTCGGGCGCGGCGCGGGCGACGGCCTGCGACATCGATCGTTTCGCGCTCGCCGCCGCGCAGTTGAACATGGAGTTGAACGGGGTCTGCTTCGCCCTTGAAGGCGAGGATCCGCTCGACCTTGCCCCGCCCGATGCCGAGGTGATCCTGACCGGCGACGTCTTCTACGAAAAGCCGATGGCAAGCCGGGTGCTGGCCTGGGCCGACCGGGCGCTTGCCCGTGGCTCCCGCGTCCTCGTCGGCGATCCGGGCCGCGCCTATCTGCCGAAGGACCGGATGCAGCATCTTGCCACCTTCGATGTGCCGGTGAACCGCTCGCTGGAGGACTACGAGGTCAAGCGCACCAGCGTCTACGAGTTGCTGCCGCCGGAAACCTGACGCAGCGGCGAGGCGGGATGGGGGAAAGTCGGCCGGCATAATGGCCCCGGGACTTGCGCAAGCCCCCGTTTTCGGCGTCAGATACGCGCCTCTTCGCGGCCGCGCCGCAGTCTCATATGCCTCCCGACAAGACCAGAGGACCATCATGCCGATCATCAACCGCTTTGCCGATCTCGCCGAGGAGATCACCGAGTGGCGCCGTGACATCCATGCCCATCCCGAGCTGCTCTACGACACGCATCGCACCTCCGAGCTGGTCGCCGACAAGCTGAAGGCTTTCGGCGTCGACGAGGTGGCGACCGGCATCGGTCGCACTGGCGTGGTCGGCGTCATCAAGGGCAGGTCGAACGGCTCCGGCAAGGTGATCGGCCTGCGTGCCGACATGGACGCGCTGCCGCTCGACGAGATCACCGGCAAGCCCTACGCCTCCACCGTTCCGGGCAAGATGCATGCCTGCGGCCATGACGGCCACACCGCCATGCTGCTCGGCGCGGCCAAGTATCTTTCCGAGACCCGCAATTTCGACGGCACCGTGGTCGTCATCTTCCAGCCGGCCGAAGAGGGAGGCGCTGGTGCCAAGGCGATGGTCGACGACGGGCTGATGGACCGGTTCGGCATCCAGGAAGTCTACGGCATGCACAACATGCCGGGCGAGCCGCTCGGCAGCTTCCACATCCGTCCGGGCGCGATGATGGCCGCCGCCGACCGCATCCAGATCGATATCGAGGGCGTCGGCGGCCACGCCGCCAAGCCGCACGAGGTGGTCGACACGCTGCTGGTCGGCGCTCACATCATCCAGGCGGTGCAGTCGATCGCCAGCCGCAATGTCGATCCGCTGAAGTCGGTCGTCGTGTCGATCACCGCCTTCAACGGCGGCTTCACCGACAACGTCATCCCGCAGACGGCACGCCTGCGCGGCACCGTGCGCACGCTCGATCCGGAAATCCGCGACCTTGCCGAGAGGCGGCTGAAGGAGATCGTGCCGACCATCGCCGCCGCCTTCGGCGCCAAGGCCGAGGTCAACTACAAGCGCGACTACCCGATCACCATCAACCACGCGAAGCAGACCGAATTTGCCGCCGGCATTGCCCGCAAGATCTCCGGCGACGACAATGTGGTGACGGACGTTGCCCCGACCATGGGCGGCGAGGACTTCTCCTTCATGCTGCTGGAGCGTCCGGGCGCCTTCATCTTCGTCGGTAACGGCGACAGCGCCAACCTCCACCACCCGGCCTATGACTTCAACGACGAACTGATCCCGGTGGGCTGCTCCTACTGGGTCAAGCTGGTCGAGACGGCGATGCCGTCGACCTGACGCAGGAGCGGATGCGGGAAGATGCCTTCCCGCATCCGCTTCCGGACCGCCCTTCGCCGCGCAGGAGCGCGCCGCACCGCAGATCGTCTCGACCGGGTTCATCTTCCGCCGGGTGAAGCGCGGCTGTTGCACGGCGCGCCGAAAGGTTGCTGGCAGGGGCCGCGCTGTGCCGCCGGCCTGCCCGACTTGCCCGCCCAATCATGTTCTCACGGAGCCATGTCATGACCGATCCGGCCGCAACGCGTCTTTCCGTCACCGCCGCCGACATTGAGGCCGCTGCCCTACGGATCGCCGGCCGGGTGCGCCGCACGCCGGTGGTCGAGAGCGGCGCCGGCAGCTTCGGTATCGACGCCTCGCTGTCGATGAAGCTGGAGCTTGTCCAACACACCGGCTCCTTCAAGGCACGCGGCGCCTTCAACACGCTGCTGTCGTCCAAGGTTCCGCAGGCGGGCGTTGCCGCGGCGTCCGGCGGCAATCACGGCGCGGCCGTCGCCTATGCGGCCGGCGTCCTCGGCCACCCCGCCGACATCTTCGTCCCCGAGACCTCCGCGCCCGCCAAGATCGCCCGCATTCGCGCGTCCGGCGCAAGGCTGCATGTGGGCGGCATGCGCTATGCCGATGCGGCCGAAGCCTGCGCCCGCCACCGGGAAGAGACCGGCGCGATGGACATTCACGCCTATGATGCGCCCGGCACGATTGCCGGCCAGGGTACGGTGGCGCTGGAGTGGCTGGAGCAGGTGCCCGATCTCGACACGGTGCTGATCGCGGTCGGCGGCGGCGGGCTGATTTCCGGCTGCGCGCTGTGGCTGGCCGGCAAGGTGCGGGTCGTTGCGGTCGAGCCGGAAGGTTCGCGCGCGCTCAACGCTGCGCTGGAGGCGGGCCGGCCGGTCGACGTGCCGGTCGACAGCCTCGCCGCCGACAGTCTCGGTGCCCGGCGCTGCGGCGATCTGGTGCACAAGATCTGCTCGGGTCATGTGGATGAGAGCCTGCTGGTGACCGACGAGGCGATCCGCGAGGCGCAAACGCGGCTATGGGCCGAGTTGCAGGTGGCGGCCGAGCCTGGCGGGGCGACCGCGCTTGCGGCGCTGACCTCGGGCGCCTACCGGCCGGCGCCGGGAGAACGGGTCGGCGTGCTCGTCTGCGGCGGCAATGTCGAACTGGGCAGCATCGCTGCCTGGTGAGGCGCATGCTTGCCAAGCGGCGCGCGACGTTCTAGCAAAAACCTGAAAGATCATCTCTTCCGCCCTTCCCGGAAAATCCACGAGGATACGCTTTCCATGACGACCTACAAACTGCTGCTCCTGCCCGGCGATGGCATCGGCCCCGAGACCATGGGCGAGGTGAAGAAGGTGCTCGGCTGGTTCAACGCGCGCGGCACCGCCAGCTTCGAGACCGAGGAAGACCTCGTCGGCGGCTGCGCCTATGACGCGCATGGCAAGGCGATTTCGGAAGAGGCGATGGGCCGTGCCATGGCGTCGGACGCGGTGCTGTTCGGCGCGGTCGGCGGCCCGAAGTGGGACGGCGTTCCCTATGACGTGCGCCCGGAAGCCGGCCTGCTGCGGCTGCGCAAGGACATGGAGCTCTTCGCCAACCTGCGCCCGGCAATCTGCTATCCGGCGCTGGCCGATGCCTCGTCGCTGAAGCGCGAGGTGATCGAGGGCCTCGACATCCTGATCCTGCGCGAGCTGACCGGCGGCGTCTATTTCGGCGAGCCGAAGGAGATCACCGATCTCGGCAACGGCCAGAAGCGCGCCGTCGACACCCAGGTCTACGAGACCTACGAGATCGATCGCATCGCCCGCGCCGCTTTCGAGCTGGCCCGCACCCGCCGCGGCAAGGTCACCTCGATGGAAAAGCGCAACGTCATGAAGTCGGGCGTGTTGTGGAACGAGGTGGTGACCCAGGCCCACGCGGACGGCTACCAGGACGTTGAACTGGAGCACATGCTGGCCGATGCCGGCGGCATGCAACTGGTCCGCTGGCCGAAGCAGTTCGACGTCATCGTCACCGACAACCTGTTCGGCGACATGCTGTCCGACGTTGCGGCCATGCTGACCGGCTCGCTCGGCATGCTGCCCTCGGCCTCGCTCGGTGCGCCGGATCCGGAAACCGGCAAGCGCAAGGCGCTCTACGAGCCGGTGCACGGCTCGGCGCCGGACATTGCCGGCAAGGGCGCGGCCAATCCGATCGCGATGATCGCCAGCTTTGCCATGTGCCTGCGCTATTCCTTCGGCCTCGTCGAGGAAGCGGACCTGCTGGAGAAGGCCATCTCGGCGACGCTCGACAAGGGCCTGCGCACCCGCGACATCGCCGGCAAGGGCGACAGCGCCATCGGCACCGCGGCCATGGGCGATGCCGTCGTCGCCGAACTGGATGCACTGAGCGCCTGACCAAGGCGGAATTCTGCAATACGACTGCGAAGGGCCGGCTCCTGCGGGAGACCGGCCCTTTGTCGTTTCAGCCTGCCGCGTGCGACCCGGTCAGGTCGTGTCGCTATCGTCAAGCGGGCGCGCCTCGTCCGGCAGCATGATCGGGATGCCGTCGCGGATCGGATAGGCGAGCTTTGCGACACGCGAGATCAGCTCCTGTTTCTGCGCGTCGTATTCCAGCGTTGTCTTGGTCAGCGGACAGACCAGCAGCTCCAAGAGCTTGCGGTCGAGTGTGTGGACAGGTTCGCTCGCCATCTCGTCTTGTCTCCGGTGCGGGCCTTGCAGCCCGGCTGCTGCGCCGATTGCTGCCACGACACCCGCGGCAATGCAACAGGCTGGGGGAACCATCAGGCCAAGCGTAGCGAGCCAGGGTGGTCCGCGCTATTGCAGCGTCACCCCGCCGTCGTCGCGGCTGCGGCGCGCCAGGTCGACCTCGGTCAGCGCCACCAGGGTCTCGGCACGGGTACGCAGGTCCGGCGCCTCCAGCAGCGCCTGCTTCTCCGCCGGGCCATAGGGGCTCATCATCGCGAGCGCGTTGACCAGCACCTCGGTGGAGGCGCGGTCGATGCTGTCCCAATCCGCTTCCAGATCGTTCGCGTCGAGATAGGCGCGCAGCGTCTTCACCAGCCCGTCGCGGTCGACCTTGTCCTCGCCGAGGCCGGTGGCGAAATCCTCGGCGAAGCCGGCCGAAGCGATGCGCCCGATCCGATAGGGCGTCAGCGTTGCCAGTTCCTCCGCCAAGCGGAAGCGGGCGATTCCGGTGAGTGTCACCAGGTAGCGGCCATCGCCGGTTTCCTGAAAGGCGATGACGCGCCCCAGGCAGCCGATGCCGACCAGCGGCGGCACGGCCTCTTCGCTCCGCCCGGAGGCGAAATCCGGCTGGATCATGCCGATCACCCGCTCGCCGCTCAGTGCCGCGTCGATCATCGCCACATAGCGCGGTTCGAAGATGTTGAGCGGCATCTGCGCCTTCGGCAGCAGGACCGCGCCGGCAAGCGGGAACAGCGGCACCGTCGCCGGCAGGTCGGAGAAATTGGAATAGATCGCGTTTCCGGCGCGCATGTCGGATCACCCGTTGGAAAGCGTTGCGGCAGGCAGCGGCCCGCCTTCTCTCTTCCTATATGGGCGCGCAGGCGCCTCGCGGCCAGTGACGGGGGTCGCGAGGCGGAAACGGGCGCCACGTTCCGGACGGTCGTATCGGCCGGAAGTCCGGGGCGCGGGGATCAGCGAAACAGCACGGCGGACAGGCGGCGCCGTCCATAGGCGGTGGCCGGATCCTTGGGGCCCCAGGCCTCGAAGAACTGCAGCAATTGCTTTCGCGCCCCGTCCTCGTTCCATTCCCGGTCACGGCGCACGATCTCGATCAACTGGTCCACCGCCTCCTGGCGCCGCGCGGCGCTGGAGCCGAGCGCCACGGCCAGATCGAAGCGGGCCTGGTGGTCGGACGGGTCTTCGGCGATGCGTGCCTCGAGACCGGCGAGATCGCCGAGGCTGCTGGCCTGTTCGGCCAGCTCCAGCGCCGCACGGGCGGCCGAAATCGCCGGATCGGATGCGTCCGCCTCCGGCGCCATCGCCAGCACCTCGCGCGCCTTGTCGAGCGCCTCGGCGGCAACATAGCATTGGGCCAGGCCGCCGATCGCCACAGTGTTTTCCGGCTCCATCGACAGGGCGGCGGCGTAGAGCTGTGCGGCCTGCGCCAGATCGCCGGCCGCGCGCGCGGCTTCGGCCTGGGTCAGCACCTGCTCCAGCTCGCTCGGCCCGATCGGGCCGGCGACCCGCTCGATGAACGCCTTCACCTGGCTTTCCTGCTGTGCGCCCATGAAGCCGTCGACCGGCTGGCCGTTCTTGAAGGCGATCACCGCCGGGATCGACTGAATGCCGAGCTGGCCAGCCACTTCCGGATGGTCGTCGATGTTCATCTTGGCAAGGATGACGGCGCCGCGCGCATCGCGCACCGCCTTTTCCAGCACCGGCGTCAACTGCTTGCAGGGACCGCACCACGGTGCCCAGAAATCGACGAGCACTGGCTGCTTGCGCGAGGCGTCGATGACGTCGGCCATGAAGGTCTGGGTGGTGACGTCGCGAATGACGTCGGCCGCCGGGGCGGGTGCCACGGGGCCGGCGCCGCCCGTCGGGGCGGGACGGGATCCGTAGCCGCCCCCGCCGAAGGAGCCGCCGAAGCTGCCTCCGACCGAAAAACCGTCGTTGCTCATACCCTGTCGTCCCCGGTTGCGCGGACGGCCTGCACGAGCCTGTCCGCGGCGTGATTCGTCTGGATCCCTTCGGCCCGCCGCGATGGGATCGGGGCGATCGGGAGGGCTCCCGCCTGTTGCGCCTAACATGGGCGCATCGGCGGCAAAATTCAAACCGCGCCTTGCTTGTCCGATACGGCGATGATCAGTGGCTCATGACCGCAGGCGCGCGCAAACGCCAGCAGCCCCTGGCGCGAGATCGTCGTGGTCGCGGTGTTCTCCAGCGGGTGGAAGTTGAGCGGCTCGACCTCCATCATTGCCGCATCGAAGATCGGCGTGACGCGCTGCGCGTCGCGGTCGTTGATCAGGGCGAGCGGCGTCACCGATCCGGGTGGTACGCCAAGCACCTCCATCAAGAGGTCGGGCTTGCCGAAGGAGACCCGTCCTTGCGCGCCGATGCGCTGGTGGATCGACTTCAGGTCGATCTCCGCGTCATGCAGCGCCACAACGAGGAAGATGCGGTCCTTCTTGTCCTTCAGGAACAGGTTCTTGGTATGGCCGCCGGGAATTTCGTCGTGGATTTCGGTGGATTCGGCGACCGTGAAGACGGCCGGATGATCGCGCGTCGTGACGTCGATGGCGAGGCCGTCGAGAAAGGCGAGAAGGTCCTGGCGGCTGGCCGGCATGGGCTCCTGTCCTGATCCTGGGAACCGGATTTCCGGCGGGAAGGCTCGATTTCGCCTCGCGAACCGAGGCCCCAACGATCTAGCCGAGGCGGCGGGTTCCGCACAAGCCGGGGCTCGCGCAAAGCTTGCAAGGGCCCGGAAATCCACTGATCATCCACAGCCCGCGACGCGCGAAAAACACTGTTGCAATCCGTAGCGCCTTGGTTCATATACAGCCCACCTCAGGCGCCGGTCGCGGCCGGCTGCCACAAACTGATGCGGGCGTAGCTCAGGGGTAGAGCACAACCTTGCCAAGGTTGGGGTCGTGGGTTCGAATCCCATCGCCCGCTCCAGTTTTACAAAAGAAAGTAAGAGCTTAAAAGGCGCCTTGAGAGGCGCCTTTTGCTTGCACGCTCCTCAGCGCTCGGCATGTAAGCAGATGAAATCGCATTGCTGAATGCGGTAGCGCGCCATTGGAATTGGTATGGCGCAGCGCAGTCTCCTGCCTCCCGGAGCTTCCGGCGGCATCTGAAGCGCTGGATTGTCCCGACTCTAATTATACCCCCTGTAGTTGACCCGCCTCATGCTTATGGTGCGGGTAGCGGCTGGACACCCGCCAAAACCCTCGATATGGACCGGCGCTTCTTCGGAGTGGCGCACGCTCTTCCCTCGTCACCTAAAATGGAGAAGAGACGAGCACTAGCGGTTCATTCCTCTTCCGCAGGTCATTTGTTACTTAAGCCTCTTATAACAAAACGCGATGTAAGGCGTCCAACATCGCATAAACGTCCATGTCCTCATGCGCTACGGTTATGAGACGGGAGGAAGGACGGATGGATGGAAATCCATACGCTGAAGCGAAGTCACGTGCGCCATCGGTGGCCAGGGGACAACCCGCGTTTCGACTCTCGCGATCGGTGCCGGCGTTGCGGATCAGGGCGGTGACGGTCGCCGCGCCAAGTTCCTTCACAACAAATATGCCTTTCGACAGCGCGTTCCATCCGGAGGAGGGCGGGCTGACGGCGGGCGTGCGTAACGTCGTTACGGTGCCAATGAGGGATTGTCCGGCCGGATTTTCGGCGTTGCGCAAGCCCGCATCCACCAAGTCGCATATCCAGGGAGGATTTCATTTTGGCTCAGATCAGCGGCTATCACCACCTGACGCTTTCCACGGACGGGGTACAAGAGGATTTCGATTTCTATACGAAGACGTTGGGTCTCTATTCCGTTAAGCGCACGGTGCTCTTCGATGGCGTGATCCCGGTCTATCACCTCTATTACGGGTCGCCCGATGGCGACGCTTCGACCATCATCACCACATTTCCCTTCCGCAAGCCGGGCGTATACGGGCGTCGGGGGACCAACCAGTCCCGCGCAATCCTGCAGGCCATCCCCAAGGGAGCGGCCGACTTCTGGGTCGAGCGGCTGAACAGCCGGGGCGTCAAGGCGGACAAGATCACCCGTTTCGGGGCGGATCGCGTCATCTTTGCCCACCCGTGCGGCATCCCACACGAACTGGTCGAGAGCGACGGCGACAACCGAACTCCCATTGCCAACGAGGCACGGGGCATCAGCGCGGACCACGGTATCAAGGGCATCTACGGCGCGGTCGTCGCCTGTTTCGACCGAACCTCCATGGACGACTTCATGACCGTCGCGCTGCCGCTGGAAAAGGAGGCGGATTCGGACGAAGGCACCGTCTATCGTGTGCCCGACGCAAGTGGTGTCATCCAGCGCGTGGAGGTCATCACCGACCGCGAGAGCCCTCAAGGTACATGGACCCTTTCCGGCGGTACGATTCACCATCTGGCACTCAACACCGGCGACGAGGAAAACCAACTCAAGCTGCGCGCCCATATCGAGGGGCTCGGCTTTACCGATATCTCCGAGCAAAAGGACCGAAATTACTTCAAGTCCTGCTACGTCCGTTCGCCAGGCGGCGCACTCTTCGAGCTTGCCTGGACGACTCCGGAGGGCTGGGCGCGTGACGAACCTCCCGGGCAGATCGGCAAGACGCTGGTCTTCCCGCCCTGGTTCAAGGACCGTGAGGACGAATTGCGTCAGGGCCTGGAAGCGGCCGAGTTCACCTGATGAGGGCAGAGGCTCTGCACCTGCGGGCCCGCGGCCGAGCCAGGGGGCTTTGCGTTCTGGTTCACGGCCGCGGCCAGTCGCCCGAGGAAATGCAGTCGCATATCGTGGAAAGGCTCGACCTGCCGGATGTTACCTTCGTGCTGCCGCGCGCAGAGGGCGGGGTCTGGTACGCGGCCCGGGCGGTTGATCCGCTGGAGGTGGGCGCCCGCGCGGCGCTCGCTGCGTCCTTGGACCACCTCGCGGAGGATATCGCAGACGCGCGGGCGATCCACGGTAAAGACCTGCCACTGGTTTTGGCGGGGTTTTCGCAGGGCGCCTGTCTCGCGCTTGAATACGCGTTTGCCGGCTATGCCGCCCCGGATGCGCTCGTGGCGTTCACAGGATGCCGGGTCGGCGTTGCGGCGGATGATCGTCCGCACAAGCTTCGCGCCGGATTGCCAGTCTATCTGACCGGATCGGATGCCGATCCCTGGATTCCCATCGGCGCCTTTTGCGAGGCGGTACGCGAGCTTGGAGAAGGTGGCGCGCAACTCAGGACCGATACGATCCCAGGGCGCGCTCATGAAGTTTGTGATGCGGAAATCGCGATGCTGCAATCGATCCTGACAGAACTCGCCGCGGGCGGCCGGGTCACCATGGCGGCGCCGCGCTAAAAAGCTCCGAATCCTGGTGGTGCGGGAGCGGATGAACACCAAGACGACATACAAAGGGAGGGAGACATGATGCTCGACAGACGGACGTTTCTGAGAACCACCGTCGCCACCGGGCTGACGCTTGCTGCTTCGGGTCTTTCCGCGCCGGCGATCGCGCAGGGCAGGAAGATCAAGCTCGGTTACGTCTCGCCGCAGACCGGTCCGCTGGCCGGTTTCGCCGAAAGCGACGCATACAATATCGCCAAATTCCTTACTTCCCCGCACGGCGGGAACTTCGAGGTCGTCGTCAAGGACAGCCAGTCCAATCCGAACCGCGCCGCCGATGTCGCCAAGGAGCTCATCCTCAGCGACAAGGTGAACATGATGCTGGTCGCATCGACGCCCGAGACGACAAATCCGGTCGCCGGCGTGTGCGAATCCGAAGGCGTGCCGGTCGTCTCCACCGTGGCGCCCTGGCAGCCCTGGTTCATCGGGCAGCAGGGCAATCCGCGTGATCCGTCGACCTGGCAGCCCTTCGACTACGCCTATCATTATTTCTGGGGCATGGAAGATGTGATCCGGGTCTTCACCGCCATGTGGAACCAGCTCGATACCAACAGGCAAGTCGGTGGACTGTTTCCCAACGATGCGGACGGCAATGCCTGGGGCGACCCCGTGAACGGTTTGAAGCCGGGGCTGGCGGAGCGCGGCTACGACCTGACCAATCCGGGCAGCTTCCAGAACCTGTCCGATGACTTCTCGGCGCAGATCAACGCCTTCAAGTCTGCCAGGACCGACATCATCACCGGCGTTCTCATCCCGCCGGATTTCACGACCTTCTGGAACCAGTTGCGCCAGCAGGGGATCACGCCGAAGGCAGTCACCGTCGCCAAGGCGCTGTTGTTCCCGCAATCGGTGGAAGCGCTTGGCGATGCCGGGCACAACCTTTCGTCCGAGGTCTGGTGGACGCCGTCCCATCCGTTCAAGTCGTCGCTGACCGGACAGAGTTCGGCGGAACTCGCGTCGGATTTCATAGAGCAATCCGGGCGCCCCTGGACCCAGCCGATCGGCTTCGTCCATTCGTTGTTCGAGGTGGCGGCGGACGTGATGGGCCGCGTGGAAGATCCGACCGACGGCGACCTTGTCGCCGAAGCGCTGGCGACCACGCAGTTGGAAACGGTCGTCGGCAAGGTCGCCTGGAATGGCGAGGGTGTCCCCGAGTTCGCGGCCAAGAACGTCTGCAAAACGCCGCTGACCGGTGGTCAATGGCGGATCAAGGAGGATGGCGGCTACGACCTCGTCGTCGTTGAGAATGGGGCTGCGCCCGAAATCCCGACTGGCGGACAGATGGAAGCGCTCACCTGAACTGGCGGTATGGCCTGTTTGCAGGATTGTTGAAGATCGCGAGATCGCGCCGGCATTCCTGGCGCGATCCTTGCCATTGTATCATTTTTCCAAGACTTTCGAGGTCTTATCATAACTCATAGCTATATTAATCGGCGTTTTGTGCATTTGACTTGAGCGGGGTAGAGGCCTCGTTATGGGGCGAGGAGACGCTCTTTGCCTATCGGGGGAGGTGGGCAAGGCATACTGACAAGTGGAGGATCCGGGCGAACCCACAGCGCCCGCAGCACCGGCCGCGACGCGGCCGGGCGTCCTTCCTGTCTGCCTGCATATGGGAGGGGAGGATAAGCCATGTCCCGGCTGGAACAGATGTTCGATGTGCGCGACCAGTCCGTGATTGTGACCGGGGGGGCGAGCGGGATTGGCCGGGCCTATGCGGAGATCATGGCCGCCGGGGGCGCGCGGGTCTGCATCTTCGATGTCGACGGCGAGGGAATTGCGCGGACCATCGACGAGATCTCCTCGACCGGCGGGGATGTTTGGGGGATCGAGGTCGACGTGGCCGACCGCTCCGCGATGGCCGAAGCCTTCGACAAGGTGGCGGACAAACATGGCGGGATCGACACGGTCTACGCCAATGCGGGTATCGACCCGGGGCCGGGCTTCTTGACGCCGCTCGGCGAACGCAATCCCGATGGCGCGATCGAGAACATTCCCGATGCGCAATGGGACCGCGGAATCGAAATCAACCTGACCTCGGTCTACACGACCGTCAAGAACGCGGTGCGCCACATGAAGCCGCGGGGCGCGGGAAAGATCATCGTCACGTCCTCGATCGCGAGCGAGATCAACGAGAGCATCGTCGGCACGTCCTACATGCCTGCCAAGGCGGCGGTGAACCATTTCGTCCGCCACATGGCGATGGAACTGGGTGCCTACGGAATTCGCGTCAATGCGATCCTGCCCGGGCCTTTCATCACCAACATTGCCGGGGGACGTCTGCGCAACAAGGAAGACCGCGCCGCATTCGAGGCGCAGTCGCTGATCGGCCGCATCGGCGATGTGGAGGACATCAAGGGACTGGCACTGCTGCTGGCATCGCCAGCCGGATCCTACATGACCGGATCCCTGGTGGTGATCGATGGCGGTTCACTGATCCGCATGACCTGACAGGCGAAAGGACGGCGCGTTTGAGGAGGTGCCCGTAACAGGGCAAGCGCCGGCCGATTTGGAGAGGAGAAACCAAAAATGGCCTTTATCAACAAACTAATCCGCCCCAGCCGGCGAACCGTGCTCAAGGGGCTCGGAGCGTCGGTGGCGGCAAGCTCGCTCGCCATGCCGACGGTTCTGCGCGCACAGACCGCAGGCAGGATCAAGATGGGCTACATTTCGCCGGCCACCGGTCCGCTCGGGTTGTTTGGCGAGACCGATGGCTTCACCGTGCAGAAGATCCGCGAAGCGCTCGGAGGGCAGATCCGGTCAGCCAACGGAGATCTGTACGACATCGAAATTCTCGAGCGCGACAGCCAGTCCAATCCGAACAAGGCGGCGGAAATCGCCGGCAATCTGATCCTCAACGACGAGGTGAACATCCTCGTTCCGGCCTCGACCACGGACACGATCCTGCCGTCCATGGAGCAGGCTGAACTTTACGAGACGCCCTGCATCTCGGCCGGCGCTCCCTGGCAGGCGGTGATCATGCCTCGCGGCGGCGGCGAATTCGACTGGACCTACCACTTCTTCTGGGGTCTCGACGAAGCGTTGAACACTTTCGTGGGTCTTTGGAACGGACTGGATACCAACCGCAAGGTCGGTATGCTGTTTCCGCAGAACATCGACGGCGAGACCTGGGGCAACGAGGACTATGGTCTGCCCAGGCCGACGCGGGAAGCCGGATACGACGTCACCATACCGGGCTATTTCCAACCCCGGACAAACGATTTTTCGGCGCAGATCTCCGCGTTCAAGGCGGCCGGTTGCGAGATCATCGGCGGCATTACCTATCCCGACGACCTGAAGACCTTCGTCACCCAGTGCAACCAGCAGGGCTACAAGCCCAAGGCCGTGACCGTTGCTGCGGCGCTGTTGTTCCCCAGCGGGGTCGAGGCCATGGGACCACTCGGCAACGGTATGACCAGCGAAGTCTGGTGGACGCCGGCTTTTCCGTTCAAGTCCTCCATCACCGCCCAGTCCGGCCAGCAGATCGCCGATCAGTGGGAAGCGGAACAGAAGCGGCAATGGACGCAGCCCCTCGGCTACTCCCACGCGGTTCTCGAGATCGCCATCGACGTTCTCAGGCGCTCCAGCAATCCCCTCGATCGCGAAGCCAACCGCGATGCGCTTGCCGCTACGGATCTGCAGACCGTCGTCGGGCAGATCCGCTTCTCCGGGCAGCCGCACAAGAACATCTGCACGACCCCGATCTTCGGCGGCCAGTGGGTCAAGGGCGAGACATGGCCTTATGACCTGAAGATCGTCGACAACACCGTCAACCAGTTGTTCCCGCCGGAGCAGAAGATCGTGGCGCTGACCTGGTAACATGTACGGGCAGCAGGAAAACAATCCGCGGGAATGTCTTCTCCAGGCCCGGAACGTGTCGAAGAGTTTCGGCGCTGTCCGGGTGCTGCACGACGTCGGATTCGATGTCTATCGCGGCGAGGTACTCGGCATTCTCGGCCCGAACGGCGCGGGGAAGACGACGCTTTTCAACCTGATCAGCGGCGATCTCAAGCCGTCAGGCGGCGAGATCCGGCTCGGCGAGGTCAGGCTCCGGGGCGAGCCGCCACATCGCCGCTGCCGGATGGGGATCGGGCGGACCTATCAGATACCGCGACCCTATTCAGGCATGACGACCTTCGAGAACCTGCTCGTCGCTTCCGTCTTCGGCGGCGGCCGCTCGGAGGCGGAAAGTTACGACTTCTGTGCGCAGGTGCTCCGTGACTGCGAGTTGTTCGAAAAGGCCAACACGCTGGCCGGGTCGTTGACGCTCCTCGACCGCAAGCGGCTCGAACTGGCACGCGCGCTTGCCTCCTCGCCGCAGCTTCTGTTGCTCGACGAGATCGCCGGCGGATTGACCGACGAGGAATCGAAAGACCTCGTGGCGCTGATTTCCCGCATCCGGGACCGCGGCGTCACCATCGTCTGGATCGAGCATGTCCTGCATGCGCTGATGGCGGTGGCCGACCGGCTGCTGGTCCTCAATTTTGGCGAGAAGATCGCAGAAGGCGAACCGAAGACGGTCATCGCCGATCCCGAAGTCATGCGTGTCTACATGGGGATCGAGGCATGACGGAAGTTCTCTCAACGCACGGTCTCGTGGCCGGTTACGGCGACTTCCAGGCGCTCTACGATGTCGATGTGGAGGTGCACGAGGGCGAAGCCGTGGCGCTCATCGGGGCAAACGGAGCGGGGAAATCCACCTTCCTTCGCGCGGTCATGGGATTGTTGCCCGTCGCTCCGGACATGGTCCATTTCGATGGTGCGCCCGTCGGCGGTACGCCCACCGATCGGATGGTGCAGAAGGGCGTGGCGATCGTTCCCGAGGGGCGGCGCCTGTTCACCGGGATGTCGGTGAGCGACAACCTCCGCGTCGCGATCGATCAATCAAGCCGTTTCGAGCGCAAGGGTTGCTGGACGTTGTCGCGGCTCTACCAGCTCTTCCCGATCCTCGAGGAAAAGGCCAGAACCCCGGTGGAGAGCCTGTCCGGCGGGCAGCAGCAAATGGTCTCGATCGGCCGCGCGCTGCTGTGTCAGCCGCGCCTTCTGCTGTGCGATGAAATCAGTCTCGGCCTCGCCCCAAGGGTCGTTCGAGAGATCTATGCTGTGCTTCCGGAAGTCCGCGCGCAAGGCACCTCGATCATCCTGGTCGAGCAGGATGTGGGTCTGGCGAAGTCGGCGTCGGATCGCCTCTATTGCATGCTCGAGGGCCGGGTAACGCTGAGCGGCCGCTCCGAGGAGATCACCCGCGAACAGATCGGTGAAGCCTATTTCGGAGGTGGCCATGCAGTGGGTTGACGCATTGGTCCAGGGTATCCTCCTGGGCGGCATGTACGCGCAATATGCGCTCGGAATGGCCTTGATGTTCGGCGTGATGCGGATCGTCAATGTCAGCCACGGGGACCTGGTCATCCTTCTGTCCCTGATCGGCATATCGCTGGCATCATCGTTCGGATTAGGACCCTTTGCCGTCATGGCCGCGCTGGTGCCGCTGGCCCTGGCATTCGGCTGGATCCTGCAGCGCGCCGTACTCAACCGCGTTGTCGGCGAGGATCCTCTGCCGTCGCTGATTGCGACCTTCGGTCTTTCGCTGGCGTTGCAGAACCTGATGCTGCAGATCTGGTCGGCCAACAGCCGTTCGCTACCCGGCGGCGGACTGGAGAGCCGTTCGATCGAGATCGGCGGAATCTACATCGGCCTCTTGCCGGTGATCGTGCTTCTTGTCGCCGCCGGGTTGACTCTGGGGCTGGACCTCATGCTCAAGCGCATGCGTTTCGGCCGGGCGTTGCGCGCCGCCTCCGCGGATGTCGAGGCGGCCGCCATGACCGGCGTCAATCCGAAGTCCGTCTACGCCATGGCCACGGCCATCGCGGTCGGCATTCTCGGCTTTGCGGCCGTCTTCCAGTCCCTCCGTTCGACTGTCGCGCCGGCCGATGGCGGAGCACAACTCATCTATGCATTCGAGGCCGTGATCATCGGCGGCATGGGCTCCGTATGGGGCGCGTTCGCCGGCTCGATGGTGCTCGGTGTCGCACAGGCCGTCGGGTTCCGCATCGATCCCGGTTTCGGAGTGCTGTCCGGCCACATCGTCTTCCTGCTGGTGCTTGCCCTGCGCCCGCAAGGCCTCTTTGGGAGAGCGTGAACATGACCTCGATCTCGACCTCCGCCGATGCCGTTGCCGCACCGCCGGCGATCAGGGTGCGCCGTCAGACTGTTTCCGGTGTTATCGCGCTCAGCCTCTTCGTTCTCGTGATCGTCGCCCTTTCCACCATGCCGTGGTGGGCGAAGACCGGGACGATCCGGATGGTCCTCGAACTGTGCTGCTACATCGTCGCAGCACAGATGTGGAACATGCTGGCCGGCTACGCGGGGCTGGTCTCGGTGGGACAGCAGGCCTTCATCGGCGTGGCCGGCTATGCGGTCTTCGTTCTGGCGCAGACGTTCGGCATAAACCCGTTCCTCGCCATCCCCTTGGCGCTGGTGGTGCCGGCTCTGGTCGCTGTTCCTTGCTATCTGCTGCTCCACAGGCTCGACGGACCCTATTTTGCCATCGGGACCTGGGTCGTGGCCGAAGTGTTCCGCCTGGTGGCGTCCAATCTCGGATGGGTCAATGCAGGGGCCGGCATGTCGCTCGCCGTGATGCGCGAGTATTCCGGCTTCGAGCGGAACGTCGCCATGTCGGTGCTTTGCGCGCTGATGATCCTCGTCTCCATCGGCGGCAGCTACCTGTTCCTGCGCTCGCGCTACGGTCTTGCTCTGATCGCCATGCGCGACAATCCGGTCGCCGCCTCCAGTCAGGGCATCAACGTGGGCCGTCTGCGCTTCATGATCTATGTCGCGGCCGCGGTCGGCTGCGGTTTTGCGGGTGCGGTCTATTTCATGGCGCAGTTGCGCATCAACCCGCCGTCCGCCTTCGATCCGATGTGGTCGAACGTGGCGATCTTCATCGTCATGATCGGCGGGATCGGCACGATCGAGGGCGTGCTGATCGGAGCCCTCATCTACTTCGTCGCCGACCGGTTCTTCGGCGAGTATGGCGCGAGCTATTTCGTCGTCCTCGGCGTGATGACTGTTCTCGTGGCGCTTTACGCGCGCACCGGCATCTGGGGGATGATTTCCAAATACTGGGATGCACCCTGGTTTCCGATCAGACGGCACCTCCTTGTCGAAAGGAAGGACAGGGCATGAAGGCGGCGATCTTCGACCGGGTCGGCCGACCCTTACGGATCGGCGAGGTGCCCGACCCGACGCCGGGAGGCGACGAGGTGGTGCTACGGGTGGAGGCCTGCGGCATCTGCGGCAGCGATCTTCATATCACGGAGGATCCGGCGCCGTTCGGGATCGGTGAAGGGTTCGTCCTCGGTCACGAGATTGCCGGTGAGGTCGTGGCGGTTGGCAAATCGGTGACGACCCTGAAAGCCGGAGACATGGTGGCCGTCGTTCCGATGCGTGGCTGTGGTCATTGCGAACGTTGCAGGTCGGGCGACCCGGCGCGCTGCGTGGAGATGAGACTGATCGGCGGCGGATATGCCGAGTATGTGGCGGTCGCGGCGCGGCAGTGCCACATTCTTCCCGATGGCGTGAGGGTGAGCGATGCCGCCCTTGCGGAGCCGCTTGCCGTGGCACTTCACTGTGTCGTGCGCTCTGGGATGAAAGTCGGAGACAGGGTCGCTGTTCTCGGCGCGGGCCCGATCGGTCTTCTCATTGCCTTCTGGGCGCGGCGTCTGGGCGCTTCGCACGTTGTTATGGCCGATCTCCACGACCATCAGGCAGAACGCGCTTATGTCCTCGGCGCGACCGGCTTTGCCTTATCGAACGATAAGCTGGCAGACCATCTTGCCGATCTGTGTGGCGGGCCGCCCGACATCGTTTTTGAATGCGTGGGCAAGCCGGGGCTGCTGCAGGCGGCGACCGAGGCGGTCCGGTTGCAGGGCAAGGTGATCGGAGTTGGGCTTTGCGTCGGTGGGGATTCCTGGGATCCGTTTGTCGCGCTGTCCAAGGAGATCGATCTGATCTTCTCCGTCTTTTTCCATCAACACCACGAATTCGGCATCGCACTCGATGTCCTGGGCGAGGGCGCGAGGTTTGCGCCGCAGACCATTATCACCGACCGGATCGGTCTATCGCCGGTGCCTCAGATCTTCGAGGGCCTGCGCCGGCGGACCACACAATGCAAGGTGCTGATCCAGCCCGAGATCGCCTGAGGAGGCAAAAATGACTGTTCAGTTCGAGACATTGGAATACGACATTGGCGGGATCCGCACGGTGGTCAAGGCGGTCGGCAAGGGGAAGCCGGTTCTGTTCCTGCATGGTGCCGCGACACTCGAAGGCTTCGACTTCGCGGAAGGACTGGCTGACCGGTTCCGGGTCTATTGCCCGAGCCATCCGGGGATGGGGTATTCCGCCGACGCGCCGGCCGTTTCCGGAATGGCCGACGCCATCATTCACTATCTCGACCTTCTCGACGCGATGGACCTGCCCGAAAAGCCGCATCTGATGGGCTTTTCGATGGGCGGTTGGATGGCGACGGAACTCGCGGCCGTCGCTCGCGAGACGTTCGACCGCGTCGTCCTCGTCGCACCGGCCGGCCTGAACGATCCGGCCCATCCGGCGACCGATCTCGGCGCGATCGCGCCGCAGGACCTTCCGGGATACCTGGCCCACGATGCTTCGGTGGCGCTGCGCTACTTCCCGGACGGCTCCGATCCGGCCTTTGCGGAACAATTCGGCGCCGATCGGGCGCGGGAAGGGGAGGCGGTAGGCCGGCTTTGCGCGCCGTTTGGCATGGGGCACCCGAACCTGCGCCGGATGATGGCGCGGATTACCAATCCGACCCTGATCGTCTGGGGGGAGAAGGACACGCTCCTTCCCGCCAGTCAGGCGTCGCTCTGGGCGGCGGCGCTGCCGGACGCGCAGACCCTTCTGATCGCGGATGCCGGCCACCTGGTGCTCCAGGAGAAACCCGAGAGCCTGAAGACTATCGGCGATTTTCTCGCCGCCTGAATAAATCGAGAGGAGATGCCATGAACAAGCCCATGAAGCACAGATACTGGGGCGACAGTATCGATTATCGTGAGGTCCTGAAGAAGATCGAGGAGATCGGCCCGACCCTGGAAGCCAACGCCCCAGCGGACGAGGAGGCCGGGGAACTGACGAGAGACACTTTCGAGGCGCTGAAACCGCTGCGGTTCTCTCACCTTCTGGCGACGGAAAAACTCGGGGGCGCGCAGATGCGTCCGACCGAGGTTCTGCAACTGCTCGAGGCCGTGAGCTGGTGGTCCGGATCGGCTGGCTGGGTGTCGATGGTGCATTGCTGCATCGGGGCCATGTCGGCGGCTTTCCTCCCCGACAGCGCCGTAGAGCGTCTGTTTGCGCCGGGGACCGACAACCGTTTTTCAGGACAGGGCGCACCGCTTGGCATGCTCAAGAAGGTCGAGGGCGGCTATCGCCTGACCGGAAAATGGAGCTACGGCTCGGGTTTCAGCCACGCCACGTGGTCGCACTCTGCCTGCTTCATCGACGACGGGGAGGGGAAGCCGGCCAAGGATGAGGACGGCAACGTCATCGTGATGTGCGCGCATGCGCCCATCGGCGAGCACAAGCAGCTTGGCAACTGGGACGTGCTTGGGCTCAAGGGCACCGGCTCGATCGACTATTCCGCCGAAGATGTGTTCATTGCCGAGGATCTGGTCTTCCCGATCCTGACGGCGCCGCCGCAGCGTCTCGAGGAGCTCTTCAGCCTCGGGATCGTCGGCCTCGCCGCGATCGGCCATACCGGCTGGGCAATGGGTGCAGGCCGACGCATGCTCGATGAGATCGCGAAATTCGCGCGCTCCAAGTCCGGCCGCGCCGGCATGCTGGGTGAAAGCGAGAAGTTCTGGCATGACTACGGTCGCGCCGAGGCCAGCTATCGCGCCGCTCGCGCCTTCGTGATGGAAGTCTGGGGCGATATCGAGGCGAGCGCCGAGGCGGGCAAGCAGATGACGACGCGTCAGATCAGTCTCGTGCATCTCGCCAAGGCGCAGGTTCACGAAGTCGGCGTCGACATATGCAACTTCGCCTATCGCGCTTCCGGCGGCGCCGGCCTGCGCGCCGGGGTCCTCCAGCGCACCTTCCGAGACATGATGGTGGCGGCGAACCACTTTACGATCGCGCCGTCGATCGTCACCTCCGCCGGCCGCGAGATCGGCGGGCTCTGGTCCGACCGGGTCTGGCAGTTCTACGACCTGATCGAGAAGTGACGCATATGCAGGGCGGCGCCATGTCCGCGCCGCTCTGCGACGGAAGCAGCCAAGGCATCCCATGATGAAGACAGACACCATCGCGGAAGCGTTCCGCGAAGCTTTCAGGTGCCATCCCGCCGGAGTCGCGGTGATTACCGCCGATCCCGGCGGGAAGCCCGTCGCCATGACCGTGTCGTCGCTGATCTCGGTCAGCGCCACGCCTCCGACCGTGGCGTTCTCGTTGTCGGCGCGGTCCGGCTCGACCGCCACGGTCCTCCAGTCGGAAACGGTGATCATCCACCTGTTGCGCTATCCGGATCTGGAATTGGCGCGGCTTGGTGCGACCCCCGGCGTCGACCGTTTCGGAGGCGGCGTCGCATGGGAAAGGCTGCCGACCGGCGAGCCTCTCTATACCAGCGTGTCCACGTGGTTCCGCGCACGCATCACCGGCACATTGCCGGTCGAAGGGGCGACACTCGTGGCGGCTGAACTCCTTGAAGGCGCAGCCGCAGGTCTCGACGCGCCTGAGAGGGAATCGCTCGTCTACATGGACAGACGCTGGCATCGATTGCGTGAAAACAGCGAGGGCGTGGCGAGTATCGTTTCGCTCGAGGAGGAATACCGCGACGTCTTCCGCTGAGTGTCGTCCGAGGCGTGCGCCGACCGCGGGGACTTATGCCAAAGGGTGATATTTTCGCGCAGTCATCCGATCTTGCCGTCAGCGTGTCGGGGGTACGGTGATGATATCGAGGAGGTTGCAGCAGCAGCGCGATCGGGTGATCGAGGGGGAGGGCCATGGCTATCCTGGCAGTACAGGGGATGTCGAAGAGTTTCGGCGCGCTCAAGGTCACCGATGATGTCAGTTTCGAACTCGCCCCGGGCGAGGCGATGGGCATCATCGGTCCCAATGGAGCGGGGAAATCGACGCTCTTCAACCTGATCTCGGGCAACCTGCGTCCCGACAGCGGCCGCGTTGTTCTCGACGGGCGCGACGTCACCTACGAGAGCGCGATGCAGCGCTGCAGCAGTGGCATCGGCCGGTCTTTCCAGATCCCGCAACCTTTCGATCATCTCTCGGTTTATGAAAATCTGCTGGTCGCGGCGCGCTTCGGCGGATCTGTGAGCGCCGCAGAGGCACCGGGTTTCTGCATGGATATTCTCGAGCGGGCAGGGCTTGCACATCTGGCGACCCACAAGGCCGGGGCTCTGCCGCTCCTCAATCGGAAGCGTCTGGAACTGGCGCGCGCGCTCGCCACCCGCCCGCGCGTCATCATGCTCGACGAGATCGCGGGCGGCCTGACCGACGCCGAGTGCGGCGAACTGATCTCGACCATACGCGCCATTCACGCCCAAGGCACCGCGATCCTGTGGATCGAGCATGTCCTGCACGCGCTCAATGCCGTCGTCAGCCGGCTCATGGTTCTGAACTTCGGGCGCATGCTGATGGTTGGCAAACCCGACGAGGTCATGGCTGCCCCGGCAGTGCGCGAAATCTATCTGGGGATCGAGGCATGAGCGTGCTTCTCGAGGTCAAGGATCTGACAGCTCACTATGGCGACTTCCAAGCGCTGTTTGGCGTCAACCTTGCGCTCAAGCAGCGCGAAACCCTCGCCATTATTGGCGCCAACGGTGCCGGCAAGACAACGCTGATGCGTGCCATCACGGGGATCGCGCGTGTCACCGCCGGAACCGTGACACTCGATGGCGGCCGCATTGATCAGTTGAGCGCGCCCGACATTCTGAGGGCCGGAATCAGCATGGTTCCCGAGGGTCGGCGGTTGTTCCCCAGTCTGTCGGTCGAGGAGAACCTGCTGATCGGAGCACATGCCCGCAAGGGCAGTGGTTTCTGGAACAAGGGCCGTGTGTGCGAACTGTTCCCGGTCCTTTCGGAGCGCAGGCATCAGCCCTCCACCTCGCTCTCCGGCGGACAGCAACAGATGGTCGCGATCGGGCGGGCGCTGATGTCGAACCCCTCGGTCCTTTTATGCGACGAACTCAGCCTCGGCCTGGCCCCGGTCGTCATCCGCGAAATCTATGCGGCCTTTCCGACCATCCGTGAAAGCGGGACGGCGATCATCGTCGTCGAGCAGGACATCGGCCAGGCGTTGCGAGTCGCCGATAGGGTCCACTGCATGATGGAGGGACGTATCACCCTGTCGGGACGGCCGGACGAGCTGTCGCGCGAGGCCATCCACGACGCCTATTTCGGGATAACGCATTCATGATCTGGCTGGACACGCTCATCCAGGGACTGCTGCTCGGCGGGCTCTATGCCCTTTTTGCCGCCGGCCTCAGCCTCGTGTTTGGCATTATGCGGCTGGTCAATCTCGCCCACGGCGACCTGATCGTGCTCGGCGCCTATCTTATACTGGGGATCGGTACCGCTCTTGGCCTCAATCCCTTCGTGGCGGCGCTGATCGCCTTGCCACTGATGTTCCTGCTGGGCTGGCTGTTGCAGACGGTTCTTCTGAACAGGGTGCTGGGCGACGACATCCTGCCACCGCTTCTCGTCACTTTTGGATTGTCGGTGGTCATCCAGAACGCATTGCTCGAACAGTTCACCGCCGACAGTCGCAGACTGCCTGTCGGCCCCATCGAGGCCAAGTCGCTTGCCTTCGGCTCGGTCAGCGTCGGGGTGATGCCGCTGATCACCTTCGCCTCGGCCATTCTCGTGATCCTGTGCCTTAACTGGATCTTCTATCGCACAGCGATCGGACGCGCCTTCCGGGCGACATCGGACGACTCCGTCACCGCGCAGCTCATGGGCATCCGTCCACGCCGGGTCTTTGCGCTCGCCACCGGCATCGCGCTGGTCGTCGCCACGATCGCGGCGCTCTATCTCGGCGCACGGGCGAATTTCGATCCATCGATCGGCCCGGCACGCCTGCTCTATGCATTCGAAGCGGTGATCATCGGTGGCCTCGGCAGCCTATGGGGGACGCTGATCGGTGGGCTCATCATCGGCGTCGCCCAGGCGTTCGGTGCGGCATTGAAGCTCGAATGGCAGATCCTGGCAGGCCACGTCGCCTTCGTTCTGATTCTGCTCGTGCGGCCGCGGGGGCTCTTTCCCCGCGCCCATGATTGAGGATCACAGATGAAGAACGCCCTAGGCCTCCTGTCGCTCCTCGTCATCGTCGCCGCTCTGGCCGTCGTCCCACTGTTCGGCCTGCGCGCGCTTGTCCAGGATCTCTTCATGGTCCTGTGCCTCCTGGTTCTGGCGCTCAATTGGAACATGCTGGCCGGCTTTGCCGGGCTTGTTTCCGTCGGCCAACAACTCTTCGTCGGTGTCGGCGCCTACGTGATGTTCGCCGCGGCCATTTTGTGGGGGCTCGACCCGCTCACCGGCGGTCTGATCGGCGGCCTCGTCGCCATGGTGCTTTCGGTGCCTGTCGCCTTCTTCGTTTTTCGCCTGAACGGCGCCTATTTCGCCATCGGCACCTGGGCGGTGGCGGATATCGCGCGTCTTTCCTTCAGCCAGTGGCAGGCTCTCGGCGGTGGCACGGGCACGGCGCTGCCACGTGGAGCTGCCCGTGACATGCCGGGTGTCCAGTTGCTGCGTGAGGTTCTCGGCGTTTCGCCCGCTGCTGCGGTCGACATGCTCACCTACTGGCTGGCACTCGGGCTGGTCGTCGCGATGCTGGTCGCCAGTTGGATCTTCCTGCGCTCGCGCATGGGGCTTGGGCTGCAGGCCGTGCGAGACAATCCCGTGGCGGCGCGCTCGGTCGGAGTCGATCCGGTCCGGCTGAAGGCGCTTGTTTTCCTGCTCACGGCGTTCGCCACAGGGCTTTGCGGTGCGCTCATCTTCATCCAGACGGGGCGCATTTCACCCGATGCCGCCTTTTCTGTCATCGATTGGACGGCCTTCGTCATCTTCATCGTCGTCATAGGCGGGATCGGCACACTGCCGGGACCGATCATCGGCGTGCTGGTGTTTTACGGATTGCAGCGCCTGCTGTCGGACTACGGCACGGTCTACCTCATCGTACTCGGCATGATCGGCATCGTGGTCATGCTTTTCGCGCGTCGCGGTCTGTGGGGCGGCTTCACGCAATGGACAGGCGTCAACCTGCTTCCGCTCGAACATGCGCCCCCGAAACGCCCGGACACCGGCATCCGGCGCAACACGCGATCCGTTCATGGAGAATAAGCTCATGAGTTATTTCACCGAAACCAATTCCGTTGAGACAGTCAATGCCCGCATGGGGGCGCAGACCGATCCGCGTCTTGCCGAGATCATGTCCAGTCTGGTGAAGCACCTTCATGGCTTCGCGAAAGACGTGAGTCTGACCCAGGAAGAATGGGATTTCGCCATTGGCTTTCTGACAAGAACCGGCCAGATGTGCTCAGGCGAACGGCAGGAGTTCATTCTGCTCTCCGACGTTCTCGGTTTCTCGATGCTGGTCGATGCGATCAACAACCGCCGGCCGGAAGGGGCGACGGAGAACACGGTCTTCGGGCCATTCCATGTCGCCGACGCGCCGATCCGGCAGATGGGCGATTCGATCAATCTCGATGGCAAGGGCGAAAGCTGTCTGTTCGAGGGCCGAGTGCTGGACCTCGACGGCCATCCGATCGAAGGTGCGTCGGTGGACGTCTGGTCGGATAACGCCGACGGCTACTATGACGTCCAGCAGCCCGACATTCAGCCGAAGTGGAACAATCGCGGCCGCTTCATTACGGCGGCGGATGGACATTACAGTTTTGTCGGCATCAAGCCCGTGAGCTACCCGATCCCCGATGACGGACCTGTCGGCAAGATGCTGGGTCAACTCGGCCGGCATCCCTACCGCCCGGCGCACATGCACTATCTTATCACGGCGCCCGGCTATCAGAAGCTCGTTACCCATACGTTTGTCGGCGGTGACGAGTATCTGGAGTCAGATGCCGTTTTCGGCGTGAAGACCACCCTGATCGCGCCTTACGAGAAGGTCGACAACGGTGAGACGCTCTGGCGGTCCCCCTTCGATTTCGTGCTCGTTCCACGGTGAGGACAGGATGCCCAACATCAAGATCTTCGTCGACGAGACACAGTACAGCGCGGTGAGGAGCGGGCTGGCTGCCTTGCTCCCGGATTTGCGGACCGCGCTGTGCTCCAGCCTCAGGGTCGACAATGCGGCGTTCCAGATTGCCGTTATCCCGGTTCTGGGAATGGCGGACCAGCCCCAGGTCAATGTCGAGATGCAGCTTATGCCGCGGCCCGAGCGCACCCGCGAGGTCGTATCCGAACTCGCAGGACAGTTGCGCGCGAGTGTCGCCAAAGCAACCGGTCAGTGCGTGGCGGTGCGCGTCGCCATGCTCGACGCCGCGACCTATGTGGCGTTGAAATAGAGGAAAAACTAAGCCGGTCAGCTCCGTCGGTGGGTGACTTGTTCGGCGTGGTCCATCCGCGCCTGCAACCGTTCCGACTCCGCCTGAAGGAAGGTGATGAATTGCTGTGCCGCAGGCGGTCTCTGTCTGTCGCTCTTGGTCAGGATTCCCAGTTGCCGGTCCGGGTGGTCGATCTTCAGCGGCAACACCGCGAGGGGGATGGTACGCCGTGTCTGGAAGACCACTGAGTAGGGCAGCACCGTCAGCGAATCCGATCCGGTCAGCACCGACTGGATGGATGCCAGCGTGCCGCCGGAAAAATTCACCATGAAGTCTTCTTGGCCGATGGATTTCAGCGCCCGTTCGAGGTCCCGATAAAGCGGGCTGTCGGCCGGCGGAGCAATCCACGGGTAATTGGCGATGTGAGACAGCGAGATCGCCTTGATCCGCGTGAGGGGGTGATCGACGCGGCAGGTAATGACATTGCGACCGGAGAGAAGCGGCAGGAAATCCATGTCCGGCGGCACCTGGCGCGGATGAAGCGGCAGGATGGCAATGTCGAGGCCGCCGTTCTTGAGGCCGGCTTCCAGCGTATCGAGATAGCCGTAGGACTGGTCGATATGGACATCCGAATTGCGAGACTGGAATTCGGCGATCATGGTGGCGATGACGCCATCGGTGAAGATCGGCGAGCCGCCGACGCGGAGCCTCCCGGCCAGTCCCTGGCGAAACCGGCGCACCAGAAGGCTCGCGTCCTTATTGGCGATGCGGATCCTGTTGCCGAGGCGCGCGAGGCTTGCGCCCAGTTCGGTCGGTCGCAGCGGACGGCGGCCCGGCTCGAAAAGCGGCATTCCGATGCGCTTCTCCAGCAGGGCCATGCTCCGTGAAACCGAAGGCTGCGACTTTCCGAGTTCGTCGGCGCCTTCGGTCAGGCCTCCCTTTTCGACGATGACCGCCAGGATCTCTAGATGTTCGCTGTCAATCTTCATAACTCAATGCGATATTATATTCCGCACATCCGATCAATATTCCTGTGTGGCTGGGCTAGCATCCGAGCTGAAATACAGAGCAGCGGAAGCCTGCAGGGGGAGCCTGGTGTCGTTTTTCCGGGAGGAGTTTATCGCGCGTAGCGCAGCCGTGCGCGTTCGCTTCGGTCCCGGCGTGCGCCGGTCCGTCGCAGAGGAGATGGAAGCGCTCGGGGCCCGGCGCGCGTTAATCCTGACCACGCCGCAGCAGGCCGAACTCGCCGATGAGTTCTCCGCCTATTGCGGCGGGCTCGCTGTGGGCAGCTATACCGGCGCAACGATGCACACCCCCGTGTCGGTGTCGGAGGATGCCACTAGGCTGGCGGGTGCACTCGGTGCGGATGTACTGCTTTCGGTCGGCGGAGGCTCGACGATCGGCCTCGGCAAGGCGATCGCGTTGAGGACGGACCTGCCCCAGATCGTTGTCCCCACCACTTACGCCGGTTCCGAGGCGACGCCCATCATCGGCCAGACGGAAAACGGCGTGAAGACCACGCAGTCGACTGCGAAGGTCCAACCGGAGGTCATCCTCTATGATGCCGAACTGGTCACCACGCTGCCGGTGGAAATGACCGTCACTTCCGCCCTGAACGCAATGGCTCATGCCGCCGAAGGGCTCTATGCCCGTGACCGCTCGCCGATCTCCACACTGATGGCAGTCGAGGGGCTGCGCGCCTTCCGCGATGGTCTGCCACGGGTGCTCGCCAATCCGGAGGACACGTCGGCGCGTGGCGAAACCCTCTACGGGGCGTGGCTTTGCGGAACCGTTCTCGGGCAGGTGGGCATGGCGCTTCATCACAAGCTGTGCCACACGCTGGGTGGTAGCTTCGACCTGCCGCATGCGCAGACGCATGCAATTGTGCTGCCGCATGCCATCGCATACAACGCGCAAGCTGCCCTCGAACAGCTCGCGCCGCTGGCCGAGCTTTTCGGCGACAGCAATCCCGGTCGGGGTCTGCGCAGCTTCGCCAAGCAGGTCGGCTCGCCGATGGCGCTGAGAGATCTGGGGCTGGCGGAGGCCGATCTCGACCGTGCGGCAGATCTTGCTGTCGCCAATCCCTACTGGAATCCGCGGCCGGTCGAGCGCGATGCGATTCGCAAGCTATTGCAGGCCGCATGGGCGGGAGAGGAGCTCGCCGTCTGACACTCTTCGGCGGCCCGCGCAGCCCGCCCTTTCGTTCTCTTGGGAGGAGACTACATGCCCGACATCACAACGGATGTCCTGATTATCGGCACAGGGCCCGCAGGTTCGGCAACGGCCGCGCTGCTTTCGACCTACGGCGTCGCAAACATGGCGGTCAATCGCTATCGCTGGCTGGCCAACACGCCGCGCGCGCACATCACCAATCAGCGTGCCATGGAAGTGCTGCGCGATCTCGGGCGCGAGGTCGAGGACGAGGCCTACATGTTCGCCACGCATCAGGACCTGATGGGCGAGAATATCTTCTGCGAGAGCCTCGCCGGTGAGGAGATCGGGCGGATGAAGGCGTGGGGCAATCATCCCCTCTCCAAGGCCGAACATCTGATGTCGTCGCCGACCAAGATGAACGACCTGCCGCAGACCTTCATGGAGCCGCTGCTGTTCAAGACGGCCTGCTCGCGCGGTACCCAGGCGCGGATGTCGACGGAATACCTCCGTCACATACAGGATGCCGAAGGCGTCACCACCACCTGCCTCGATCGTCTGACCGGCCGTGAGTTCACCATCCGCTCGAAATATCTCGTGGGAGCGGACGGCGGGAAATCGCTGGTGGCAGAGAACGAGAACCTGCCCTTCGAGGGCAAGATGGGCGTCGGTGGCTCGATGAACATCCTGTTCAGGGCAGACCTCTCCAAATACGTCGCCCATCGCCCGTCGGTGCTGTACTGGGTCATGCAGCCGGGTGCCGATGTCGGCGGCATCGGCATGGGGCTGGTCCGCATGGTCCGCCCGTGGAACGAATGGCTGATCGTCTGGGGCTACGACATCAACGCGCCCGAACCTGAGGTGACGCCCGAATTCGCCACCGGCGTCGCGCGTCAACTGATCGGCGACCCGGAGCTCGAAATCGAGCTGTTGTCGGCCAACACCTGGACCGTCAACAACTACTACGCCACCAAGACCTCCAACGGCCGCGTGTTCTGCATGGGCGATGCGATCCACCGCCATCCGCCGTCGAACGGTCTGGGCTCGAACACCTCCATCCAGGACGCCTTCAATCTCGCCTGGAAACTGTCGATGGTCCTGAAGGGACAGGCAGGCGAGCGGCTCCTTGACAGCTACGACGCCGAACGGGCGCCGATCGCCAAGCAGATCGTCACCCGTGCCAACCAGTCGATCGCCGAGACCGGCCCGATTTTCGCTGCGCTCGGCATGGCGGAAGGCGTCGACCCCGAGCAGATGCAGAAGAACCTCGAGGCCCGCACCGACGGGACCGCTGAGGCCGAAGCGCAGCGCGAGGCGATCCGCAAGGCGATCGCCTTCAAGAAATACGAGTTCGACGCCCACGGGGTGGAAATGAACCAGCGCTACCGTTCGAATGCGGTGGTGACAGACGGGCAGATCGAGCCGGCGTTCCAACTGGATGCGGATCTGCACTACCAGCCCACCACATGGCCGGGCGCGCGATTGCCGCATGTCTGGCTCTACCGACATAGCGACGGGGCCGAGACTTCCACGCTCGACATCTGCGGCCATGGCCGCTTCACCCTGCTGACCGGTCTGGGCGGAGAGCCTTGGGTGGATGCTGTTCAAAAGGTGGCTGAGGGACTGGGAATCGAGATCGTGACCCACGTGATCGGTCCGCGTCAGAACTACATCGACCACAGTGGCGAATGGGCGCGGCTCGCCGAAATCAGCGACAATGGTTGCCTGCTGGTCCGTCCCGACCACCACGTCTGCTGGCGCGCCACATCGCTTTCAGAAGATCCGAAAGCCGATCTGGGCCGGGTTCTGAAAGCCATTCTGGCGCGATAGTCGCCCCGCTGCGCCCAATCCGCCGTCGTCCGTGCCCGCGTTGCCCTCACGACGTTGAGCCAGGCGCGGTCGTTTCGGGCGCGGCTGGTTCGGGTCGCCAGGTCTGGCGGTGCCGTCGAGGATGGATGCCGAAGCGGATTGTCCGATCTGTCCGGAGACGTGGTCGAAGCACGGCTGGGCGATCCGGGGCAACGGCGTGATCGAATCCCGTCACCCGCTCCAGGTTTCCTGTACTGCAATATGTTACGCGAGGCCGCCGGGAGGCGGCCTTGCCGTTTCTGCCGCCGCTGGCAGGTCGTCTGCGGGAACTTTACCCCGTGCCCGGATCGCTGCGGCCGGCGTCAGTCTCCGCGCGGCCGCTTGCTGGCGCCCGGCACGGCGAAGCGACGGCCGACAACAGCGCGATGGCTGCGAGGGCCTTCTCGTCATGTCCCTGTCCGGACGCTGGCGACGCGGGAAGTGGTGCCGCTGAAGGGACTCGAACCCCCGACCCCATCATTACGAATGACGTGCTCTACCAACTGAGCTACAGCGGCGTATCAGACCGGGGCGGGAGCGCCCCGTATATGACGCGGCACCAGGCCGCGGTCCCGGCGGCGCGGAGCCGATCCGGTTGCTTGCCGAGCCGGTTGGCCGTGCCTGCCTTGTGTGAAGGCCCCGATGGCCGGAACCCTGTCTGTTCCGACAGGACGCTGCCACGGGAAAGGCGATGCCGGACGACCGGTCCGTCAAGGTGGCCGTGTGATAGCGGACAAGCGGGCGGCGCGCAAGAGGCTTTGCGCCCGCCGTCCCCGCTTCGGGCCGGAGCCTGCGGATCGGTGTTTCGCGCGCCTCAGCGCGACAGGTAGGTCGACTTGATCTGATTGGCGATGGCCTGGAACCGGCTGTTCAGCTCGGCGTCGTTCTCGGCCAGATAGTAGTCGCTCGGCGAGGAGGCGCAGTCGTTCATCACCTTCTTGGCCTGGGCATTGCTGCCGATCTGGAAGCCGACGGTGATGATCCTGATGCCGGACTTCTTGACGGCGTCGCACAGGGCGATGGCGCGGGTGGTGGAGGTCGTCGCCTGATCGAGCCGGGCGACCCAGTCATAGGTGGTCCTGGACACCGTCATCGGCCCGTCGAACCAGGTGTTGAAGTCGCCGTCCGTCATCAGCAGCATGTATTTCAGCACGCGCTCGTCGGAATAGGGGGCCGGCTTGCTGGCCGAAGGCCAAAGACCCGCCCATTTCTCCGACAGGGTGTACCAGCCCCAGGCGACGCCGGTCTGTCCGGCTGTGTTGCCGCTGGCCGCAAGATTGGCGATCGTGTGCAGCGGCGTGCCGGGCTTGGAGGAGGAGCCGGGATCGAGGGTCAAGGGAACCAGTTCGGCCTTCGGACAGACGAAGCCGGCGTGGTTGTTCATGCTGCGGCCGTCGTAGTAGTAGCCCCTTCCGCTGCTGGCCTGCTGAGCGCCCGGCCCAATGGCGGCGATGGTGTAGCTCGCGTCCGTATAGGCCTGGGCGCCCGTGCGCTCGGAGACGCAGCCGGGATAGGAGGTGCGGCTGGCATTCGCCCCCTTGGTGGCGAGGTTCGCCCGCGTGGAGCCGATATTGACGCCGCTGGCATAGGGCACCACGGCGATGCGGACCTTCTCGTTGGTCGCGACCGTGTCCGGCGGGACCAGCGTGTTGATGAAATTCGCCGCTGCGTTGCGCAGAGCAACGATGCGGCTGCCGGCCATGGAGCCGGTGACGTCGAGCACCAGCGTCGCCTCGACGCTCTTCGGATAGACCGCCTCGGCGCTGACGCTGACATTCAGCGCATCCGGCCCGAAGCCGGCAAGATGGATGAAATAGGTCGGCACGCTGGAGCGGGCCGAGACCTCGATCACCCGTGTCTCGGTGTTGATCTTCGGCTCGTCGATGATGATCTCGCCGCCGCCGCTGGAGCCCTTGATGTTGGCGCCGAAATAGGCCTGGTAGTTGGCGTCGAGATAGGCCTTGATCTCGCTTTCCGTCATGTTGCGCACGGACAGTTCGCGGGCGACCGCCAGCATCGCGGCATCGAGACCGCGGGCGATGGCCTGGCGCTGGTTGATGGCCCGTGCAAAGTCGAGCCCGGCGCCGCCGGCGACGATGATGAAGATCGCCAGAATGGCGAAGAGCGGCAGGATCGCGCCGTTGCGGTCCCTGCCGAAGCGGCGCGCCTGGCGCCTGAGCGCCGGAAGTTTTCCGTCCGAGTTGCAACTTGCCATCTTTACCCACTCCCGCGCCGGTACGACGACACGGCATTGCTGGCGGGACACTGGCACGAAGGAACGACCGGTTGGTTAAACCGGGTGCCGAAAGTCGGGGGTTTCTGCGGATCGGTTGACGAAGCGTTAAGGCATGAAACCAGCGACGCAGCGGCAGGACCGGGAGGGCAGGCGGACGGTCAGGGTTCGAGCTCGGTGTCCCAGTAGAGGAAGTCGAGCCAGCTTTCGTGCAGGTAGTTCGGCGGGAACAGGCGACCGTTGTTGTGCAGGTCCTGGACGGTCGGGGGGAAGGGCATGTGCATCGGCCACATGCCGATGTCGGCGCAGGACTTGTTGGCTTTGCGGAGATTGCAGGGCGAGCAGGCCGTGATCACGTTGTCCCAGGTGGTCTGCCCGCCTCTCGAGCGTGGGACGAGGTGGTCGAAGGTCAGTTCCTCGCGGGAGCCGCAATACTGGCACTGGAACCGGTCGCGCAGGAAGACGTTGAAGCGGGTGAAGGCGGGATGTCGGCTCGGTTTGACGTAGCTTTTCAGCGAGACGACGCTGGGAAGTCGGAACTCGCTGCTCGGACTTCGGACCGTGATGTCATATTCGGAGACGATATTGACCCGGTCCAGGAAGACGGCCTTCACCGCATCCTGCCACGCCCACAGCGACAGCGGGTAATACGCAAGCGGGCGATAGTCAGCATTGAGCACCAGGGCCGGATGAGCACCTGGAGAGACGGCGAGTGTCACACCTTCGCTCCTCATGCCTGCTTCGCCGACCTCGCGAAGGCGCATCGCAACCGCGATTCGCTTTCGGGCCGGACGACCGAACGCGGCGATAGTGTAGAGCGACAGTGACAGTCTTGTGAAGCCCGGCAACGCGCATGGCTTCACCCTGGCGACGCAGCGTCGCAGGAGAAGCGATCGGGCGCGGCACAGCGGAAAAAGCGCGGGTCCTTGCGGCCCGCGCTTTGCTGTTCCTGTGGTCTTGCGGCGGGCGTCAGCCGTGCGGCCACTCGCGGATGTCGACGAAATGGCCGGCGATCGCGGCCGCCGCCGCCATGGTCGGCGACACCAGATGGGTGCGGCCCTTGAAGCCCTGGCGGCCCTCGAAATTGCGGTTCGAGGTGGAGGCGCAGCGCTCGCCCGGCGCCAGCTTGTCGGCGTTCATGGCCAGGCACATGGAGCAGCCCGGCTCGCGCCAGTCGAAGCCGGCCTCGCGGAACACCTTGTCGAGGCCTTCCGCCTCCGCCTGGGCCTTCACCAGGCCGGAGCCCGGCACCACCATGGCATTGACGCTCTCGCGCACCTTGTGGCCGCGGATGACGGAGGCCGCGGCGCGCAGGTCCTCGATGCGGCCGTTGGTGCAGGAACCGATGAACACCCGGTCGACGGCGATGTCGGTGATCGGGGTGCCGGCGGTCAGGCCCATATATTGCAGCGCACGGCGCTTGGAGGCGCGGCGGTTCTCGTCCTCGATCGCCTCCGGATCCGGCACCCGGCCGGTCACCGAGACCACGTCCTCGGGGCTGGAGCCCCAGGTGACGATCGGCGGCAGGTTGGCGGCGTCGAGGCGGATCTCGGCGTCGAAATGGGCGCCCTCGTCGGTGAACAGCTTCTGCCAGTAGGCGACAGCCTTCTCCCAATCCGCGCCCTGCGGCGCCTTCGGACGGCCCTTGATATAGTCGAAGGTCTTCTGGTCGGCGGCGATCAGGCCGGCACGGGCGCCGCCCTCGATCGACATGTTGCAGACCGTCATGCGGCCTTCCATCGACAGCGCGCGGATAGCCTCGCCGGCATATTCGATGACATGGCCGGTGCCGCCGGCCGTGCCGATCTCGCCGATGATCGCCAGGATGATGTCCTTGGCGGTGACGCCGTCCGGCAGGGTGCCGTCGACGGTCACCCGCATGTTCTTGGCCTTCTTCTGGATCAGCGTCTGGGTGGCGAGCACATGCTCGACCTCGGACGTGCCGATGCCATGGGCGAGCGCGCCGAAGGCGCCATGGGTCGAGGTATGGCTGTCGCCGCAGACGATGGTCATGCCCGGCAGGGTGAAGCCCTGCTCGGGACCGACGATGTGGACGATGCCCTGGCGCAGGTCCGTTTCGCTGTAATACTCGACGCCGAATTCGGCGGCATTCTTCGCCAGCGTGTCGACCTGCAGCGCGGATTCCGGATCGTCGATGCCGTGGCTGCGGTCGGTGGTCGGCACGTTGTGGTCGACCACGGCCAGCGTCCGCTGCGGCTGGCGCACCTTGCGGCCGGTCATGCGCAGACCCTCGAAGGCCTGCGGGCTGGTCACCTCATGCACCAGATGGCGGTCGATATAGAGCAGGGCGGTGCCGTCTTCCTGGGTCTCGACGACGTGGTCGTCCCAGATCTTGTCATAGAGCGTGCGCGGAGCGTTCATCTGTCTCTCCTGGGATATCGGGTCCGGCGCGGGCCTTTAAGGTCTCCGGCCGGGTGCCGCTCGTGGCGGCGGAATGCGGTCTTGGGGAAACGTTTCGGCCTTTACCCGGCAGCGGCGCTGTCAGGCGAAAGGCCGGCGGTAAGGCCGGGATCGCCGGGCGAGGCGAAAAGCGCGTGGAACCGCGCCGGCAGGCGGCGGCGGTCGCCGATCTCGATGCGTTGCCAGCGGCGGGTGCGGGTCGGGCGCGGACGCGTGCAGGCCTGCGCGACCCGGGCGAGGCCGGCGGGCTGCGATGTCCTGCCGCGCGGCGGCGCGGGCGTCCTGTCACACGGTGCGACCGGCATGGTCTCCAGCGGCTCCAGCTTCCGACGCTGCCGGTCCCTCGCCGCCTCGGCGGGCGGCCGGCATGTCGATCGACAACGGGCCACGTCCGACGGCGGCGTCCGGCCCCTGGAGACCGCGCCTGCCGATGTGATGCCCGTTCCCTTTCATTTGCGCCGATTGCCTTGCCGGGTCAAGGCCGCAGTTGCCTGCGCGGCCCCGCCCGGGAGGAGCGTGCGACGGACATCAGCGCATCAAGCCCGGCAGCAGCAGCACCAGCGAGGGCACGGCGACGATCAGCGCCAGTCGGACGATGTCGACGAGGATGAAGGGAACGATGCCGCGGAAGATCCGCCCGAGCGGCACGTCCGGCAGCACCGTCTTCAGCACGAAGACGTTGAGGCCGACCGGCGGGGTGATCAGGCTGATCTCGGTGACCACGACGACGACAATGCCGAACCAGATCAGGTCGTAGCCGAGCGCGGCCATCATCGGCGCGAAGATCGGCACGGTGAGCAGCACCATCGAGAGGCTCTCCAGCACCATGCCGAGGCAGAGATAGACGCCGAGGACGGCGAGCAGGATGCCCCAGGGCGGCAGGTCGGACGCGGTCGCAAGGCCCGACAGGGCCGCCGGCAGGCCGGCGATATTGACGAAATTGGAGAAGATCAGCGCGCCGATCAGCACCATGAACATCATCGTCGTGGTGGCGGCGGTGTCGGCCAGCGTTTCCAGAAGCGTCGCGACGGTCAGCCGTCGGCGGGCGAGGGCAATGAGGAAGGCGCCGCTGGCGCCGATGCCGGCGGCCTCGGTGGCGGTGAAGACGCCGGCATAGATGCCGCCGATGACGAAGGCGAACAGGGCGGAGATGCCGGCGACGCCGGAGAGCGCCCGGAAGCGTTCGCGATAGGGCAGGCGTTCGGCCGGCGGGCCGGCTTCCGGGCGGAACCAGCAGACCGCGCGGACGGCGGCCATATAGCCGAGGACGCCGAGAATGCCGGGAATGATGCCGGCGATGAACAGTTTGGCGATGTCCTGCTGGGCGGTGACGCCGTAGAGCACCAGGATCACGGAGGGCGGGATCAGGATGCCGAGCGTGCCGCCGGCGGCGATGACGCCGCTCGCCAGCCCGTCGTCGTATTTGTAGCGGCGCATCTGCGGCAGGGCGACCTTGCCCATGGTCGCGGCGGTGGCGAGCGAGGAGCCGCAGACGGCGGAGACCCCGCCGCAGGCGACGGCGGTGGCCATGGCAAGGCCGCCGCGGCGATGGCCGAGCCAGGCGTGGCAGGCGGCGTAGAGCTCGTCGGAGAGCCCGGCGCGGGTGACCAGATTGCCCATCAGCACGAAGAGCGGCACCACCGACAGCGGATAGGACAGGCCGGTGTCGAAGGCGGTCTGCCCGACCATCGCCATGGCCGGGGCGAAGCCGAGGATCATCGTCAGGCCGAGACCGCCGACGGCGGCCATCGCGACGGCGATCGGCACGCCTGCGAACATCACGACAACGAGAATGACGAGGCCGGGAAGCCAGGTTTCCATGGTCTTGCGAGGTCCCTCGGGAGGTGGACGAGGCGGCCGTTCAGGGCTGCCGGCGCAGGATCAGCATGGCGGCGACGAGCGCGGAGACGCCGGTCAGGACCGCCATGACGAGGGCGACGGGTCCTAGCGGAATGCCGAGATAGACCGTGGCATCGCCATAGGAGGTGTAGTCGCGCCCGAGCAGGGCGAGCCGCCAGGTCAGCAGCGCCAGCACGGCCGCGGTGACGGCGAGCGACAGCCGCGCCAGAGAGCGCCGCGCCGCGCCCGGCAGCCGGCCGGTGAGAAGATCGACGGTGACATGCTCGCGCCGCGCGGTGACGATCGGCAGGCCGACGAAGACGACGAGCGCCAGCAGCACCTCGGTCAGCTCGAAGGCGCCGGGCAGCGGCCGGTTGAAGACATAGCGGCCGATGACGTCGACGAAGGTCACCGCCATCATCACCAGCAGCAGCAGCGCGGCGACGAGCTGGAGGAGGCGCGTCGCCACGGCGAGCGGCCGGAAGGGGCTTGCGCCCCCGCCGGTCGCGCCGTCGCGGGGCTCGCCGGTCATTTCGCCGCGGCGATCTCGGCCTTGAGCATGTCGATGGCGGCCTGGCCATCGATGCCGACGGCGGCGGCCGCATCGAGGAAGCCCTTCTCGACACCGGCGAGCTTGTCGGCGATGGCGGCGGTCATCGTCTCGTCGGCGGTGGTCTGGGCGACGCCCTTTTCCTCCATCACCTTGACGCCGGCCGCGTCGGCCGCGTCCCAGGCCTGGCCGGCCATGCGGGCCATGGCCTCGCCCGAGATGCCGTCGATGGCGGCCTTGTCCTCGTCCGAGAGCTTGTCCCAGGCGCCGCGGTTCATCACCACGAAGAAGGAGGTGTTGTAGAGGCCGCCGGGCACCGAGACGCCATGGCGGATCACCTCGTCGATGCGGAAGAAGGGCACGGACTCCGGCGGGAACAGGATGCCGTCGGCAACGCCGTTGGCGAGGATCTCGTAGACCTGCGGCGAGGGCGCCTGCACGCCGACCATGCCGAGCCGCGAGGCGATCTCGGCGACGATGCCGCCGCCGATGCGCATCTTCAGGCCCGCAAGGTCGTCGACCGAAGCGACCGGCTTGGCGGTGGTGTAGATGCCGCCCGGACCATGGGTGAAGACGGTGAGCAGCTTGACGCCCTCGTGCTCGTCGGCCTTCGACAGCATCGCCTCCTGCACCTTCCAGTAGGCGACGGACAGCGCCTCGGCGCTGTCGGACAGGAACGGTCCCTCGACCAGCGGCGTCAGCTTGAAGCGGCCGGGCGTGTAGCCGTGGACGCCGTAGCCGATGTCGGCGGCGCCGGAGCGGACCAGGTCGAACTGTGCCGGCGGCTTGCCGATCGGCGCGGCCATGATCTCGACCTTGACGCGCCCCTCGGTCGCCTTGGCGACCTCGTCGCCCCAGGGCGCCAGGATGTCCTTGACGATGGGGTGGGAGGGCGGCAGCCAGTTGGACACGCGCAAGGTGGTCTCGGCGGAGGCGGCAGTGGCGAGGCCAAGCGCCGCGACCGCGGTCAGCATCCCGATGAATTTCCGCATTTCAGTCCCCTCTGTCTGGTTCTTGCAATCCGGTCAGGCGCTTTGCTTCTTGCCGGATGCTTTGAGCGCATCCTCGGCTATTTTCCTGACCCTTTCCAGTTGGATCTTGCCGAGCGCATTGCGCGGCAATTCCTGCGCGAAAACGACGGATTTCGGGTGCTTGTAGCGCGCCAGACGCCCGTCGAAGCCTGCCAGCACCGCCTCCGCGGTGAGCTCTTCGTCCGGCTCGGCGACCACCACGGCGACCGGGCTTTCGCCCCAGCGCGGATCGGCGACACCGACCACGGCGGCTTCCTTCAGACCCTCGATCTCACTGAGCACCCGTTCCAGTTCGGCCGGGTAGATGTTCTCGCCGCCGGAGATGATGACGTTCTTCAGCCGGTCCTTGAACCAGAAGACGCCCGCCTCGTCGCAAAGGGCAAGGTCCCCGGTGCGGAACCAGCCACCCCGGAACGTGTCGGCGGTCGCCGCTACGTTGTTCCAGTAGCCTTGCGTGATGTTGCCGCCCTTCAGCTCGATCTCGCCGATCTCGCCGGGACCGGCATTGCGCTCGCCGAGGCGGATGCGGGCCCTGGTGTGCAGGCCGGGGCGGCCGATGGCGCCGAATTCGGCCGCCGGATCGCCACGCCGCTGGTAGATCGCCACCGGCCCGGTCTCGGTCGCGCCATAGACCTGCAACACCGGCACGCCGCGCTCGACGAAGGCGCGCATCAGGGCGTGCGGCACGTCGGAGGAACCGGTCGCCACCAGCCGCAGCGAGGACAGGTCCGCAGTCTCCCAGCCGGGATGGGCGATCAGCGCGGCCAGCATCGCCGGCACCAGGACGGTCAGGTCGGGACGCTGGTCGCGGATCGCGGCGAGCGTCGCGCCGGGATGGAAGCGGTCGTGCAGGATCACCGTTGCGCCGGCATAGAGAGCCGGCGTCGTCTGGATGTTGAGCCCGCCGACATGGAACATCGGCAGGACGGTCAGCACCGTGTCGGTGGCGGCGATCTCCTGCATGTGCAGGGCGTTCAGTGCATTGGCCTCGACGGCGGCCTGGGTCAGCACGGCGCCCTTTGGCCGACCGGTCGTGCCGGAGGTGTAGACGATGAGAAGGGGATCCTGCGCGCTGCCGTCGCCCTCGCCATGGGCGAGCGGCGCGACCTCCGCTGTCAGGCGGGCGAGCCCGCCCGTGGCCGGGTCGGCGAGGAGTGCCTCGGGAAGCGGGGCGATGGTAGCCATCGCGGCAAGGGTTGCGGCGAAATCCGGCTGGTGCACCAAGAGCCTGGCGCCGCTGTCGGCCACCGCATGGGCGAGTTCCGGCGGGGCCAGGCGCCAGTTCAGCGGCACGACGATGGCGCCGAGCCGGGCGGCGGCGAAGGTCAGCAGAAGCTGGTCGGGCGAATTGGTGCCGAGATAGGCGATCCGCTCGCCGCGCGTGATGCTATGGCGGACGGCTAGCGCGCCGGCCAGCCGGCCGATGCGGGCGGCGAGTGCGGCGTAGTCGATCCGCTCGTCGCCGAAGACCAGGGCCGTCTTGTCCGGGGTGAAGCGCGCATGCGCCTCGATCCAGTGGTCGATCGACGTCACTCGTCGGTTTCTCCCGGCAGGTAGAGGCTTTCGCGGCCGATCCGGTCGAGGCAGATCTCGGCGGTCCAGGGCAGCATCAGGGCGCCGCAGCGGCTGTCGCGATACAGCCGCTCCAGCGGCAGTTCCTTCAGCATCGACTGGCCGCCGCAGGTGCGGATGGCGAGCTGGCAGATCTCGTTGGCGTTCTCCATCACCGTGTAATGGGCGGCCCAGGCGCGCAGCATCTGCTCGCGCGAGGGATCGGGGCCGGCCTCGGTGATCGCCTGGAACCACAGCGCCTTGGTCTGCTCCAGCATCAGGTGCATCTGGGCGACGCCCATCTGCTTGGTCGGGAACATGCGCCGCTTGACCGGCGGCAGGCCGGGCCACTCGCCGCGCAGGTATTTCACGGTGAAGTCGAAGGCCGCCTGGGCGATGCCCATATAGGTCGGCGACAGGGTCATGAACATGTGCGGCCAGCGGCTGGCGGCCTGGTAGTAGACGCCGCGCGGCATCAATGCCTCGTCCTCGGAGACGAAGACGTCCTTGAACAGCAGGGTGCGCGAGACGGTGCCGCGCATGCCGAGCGGGTCCCAAGGGCCGACCACCTCGACGCCCTCGGCGGTTGCCGGAACGGCGATATACATCGTGTCGCGGCGCGAGGGCCGCTCGCCCTCCTTCATCTCGCCGCAGAGGATACCGTAATAGTCGGCATGGCCGGACAGGGAGGCGAAGATCTTCTTGCCGTTGATGATCCAGCCGCCGTCGACCTTGCGGGCGGAGGTGGAAAAGGGCACGGCGCCGGCCGCGGCCGCGCCGCCTTCCGAGAAGGGCTGCGAGTAGATAGCCCCGCCTTCCAGGATGCGCCTATAGTGAACGGCACGGCGCTGGCGATGCAATGCGCGCTCGCCGGCCTCGATTTCCAGGTCGTCGGTCAGCGCGCCGGTCCACAGGCAGGAGCAGACATGCATGTTCCAGGTCAGCGCCGTCGCGCCGCAATAGCGGCCGATCTCGGCCGCCGTCATCATATAGGCGCGGAACGGGGCGCCGTGGCCGCCGTCCTCCTTCGGCACGCAGATGCCGAGCAGGCCGGCCTCGTGCATGTCGCGGTAGTTCTGCGTCGGGAACACCGCGTCGCGGTCGACGGCTTCTGCACGCGGGGCGAAGCGGGACTTGGCCACCCGGCGGGCAAGGGCGGTCAGCTCCTCCTCCTGCTCGGTCAGGCGGAAGGCCTTGGGATCGAAGATCGGCTTGTCCATGTCGAGCGTCTCGAGATCGGCGACGGTCATCGGCCTGTTCCCTCTTGCGGCGTCGTTGCGCCGGTGGTCGTTTTCAGGAAATCGCGCAGCGCCGCCTCGAAGGCCTGCGGGCATTCCAGCGGCGCCAGATGACCGGTGCCGGGCAGCTCCATGTAGCGGGCATCGCGCAGCTTCTCGCCCATCCGGCGCATGGTCGGGGCGGGCGCGTTGCGGTCGACCTCGCCGGCGACGAGCAGCACCGGCACGGCGATGTCGGCCAGCGTGGCGCGCGCATCGAAGGTGGCAAGGCAGCGGATCGCCTCGCGATAGGTCGCCTCGGGCACCCGGCTCATGGCGTTGGTCGCGGCGGGCACGGCAGCGGGGTCGGCGGCCGGTCCGACGAGGTCCGGCACGAATTCGCGGGCAAGCTCGGGGATCGTGCGGCCGGCATCGAGCGGGGCCAGCCGCTCGGCGACGAAGCGCTTCTGGAACTCGCCGTCGCGGCTGCCGAAGGCGGCGGTGGTGGCGGACAGAACCAGGGTGCGCACGCGGCTCGGATGGCGGGCGACGAAGTCCTGCGCCAGCATGCCGCCGATGGAATGGCCGAGCAGGTCGACTTGGTCGAGTCCCAGCCGGTCGAGAAAGGCGAGCAGGGCCTCAGACAGGGCCGGGAAGGTCATCGGCGACAAGAGCGCAGTGCCGCCGTAGCCGGGCAGGTTCCAGCCGATGGCGTCGTGATCGCGGCCAAGCCCCTCGATCTGCGGCGCGAACATCTCCGCGTCGGCGCCGATGCCATGCAGCAGCACGACGGCGCGCTCGCCCCCGGTCCTGCGGATGTGGTCGGGGCGGCTCATCGCAGCGCCTCGATCAACTCGCCGTCCACCACCACCGGGTCGCCGTCGAGGGCGATGGTGCAGCCGCGCACCGGGATGTCGAAATGGCCCTTGGTGAAGCGGCCGGCGAACTCGTTGGCGCCTGTCGAGAACAGGAAATTGCCCGAATAGGCGCGCACTTCCGTGCCGTTGGTCTCGCGCTGGTCGTACATGGTCAGCGCCTCGTAGCGGGCGCCGGCATTCATGCCGAAGCCGACATGGGCGACCGCATAGGCCTCGCGCTCGCCCCAGGCGGCAAGATAGCGGCGGGTCAGCTCGGCATCGGTGCCCTCGCCCTCGATCTGCGTCACATAATCGTCGACGATGGTGAGGCGGACGGGGCGCTCGAGATAGCGCTTGAAGGTCAGGTTGATGTCGCCGGCATCCAGCACCAAGGTGCCGTTGACGCTGTGGGCGGCGGGGAAGCTGACGACGAGGCCGGCGGGCCAGTGGGCGACGGAGCCCGGCCGGTCGCACCAGCCCCAGACGCCGACGGTCGAGGCGCCGGTCATGGCGACCTTGAGATCGGTGCCGGCGGCCGACGTGACGGTCATCTCGCGCGCCGCGCGGATGCGGGCGACCGCCTCGCGCACCCGGTCCTTGTCGCGCGGCTGCGGCAGCAGGCGCTCCAGCGCGTCCGGATGTTCGTTTGAAATCATCAACATGCGGGCGCCGCCAGCAATGATGCGCGGCAGCTCGGGCGCGTGCAGCAGGCCCTCGACCGTCAGGTCGACGACAAGGCCGCTGGCGGCAAGGGCGGCAATCGCCGCGTCCTGTCCGGTGAGCGCTGCCGAGGCGCCGGTCGAGCGCACCGGCACCGGCGCATCCTGCGGCGGCGTCGGCACGACCACATGGAAGGGGCGGGCGCCGAGGCGCTGCAAGGCGAGTTCGGCGATGTGGACGTTGAGGGCGCGCGATTGGGTTTCGGAGAGGATCGCGACACTCTCCCCCGGCGCCACCTTGCACAAGGAGAAGACGGCCGCGAAGGCGTCGATCCACTTTCCCTCGATCCTGTCGGCGAGCATCAGATCCTCCTCCCGATCCGTCCTGCCAATCGCTGTGCGCCGGTCGGGCCCGGCACGGCCCGACCCGTGCCAATCGGCGCTTTGTTGCGCCGACGGGGCATTTTCCGCAGCAAGCGAAAAGAACTTGGAGGATCCTAGCAATTTCATTATTGTATGAAAAGGAATAATTTTGAGCATGAAGTTGTTGCCGGCCGGCAACGGCAGCCCGAAACCCCGACGGCGCGAGGACAGGCCATGATCAGCGACCACCGCAGCTTCCGCAGCGCCCTCGGGCGGTTCGTCACCGGCGTCACCATCGTCACCACGCTGGACGAAGCCGGCCGGCCGGTCGGGCTGACGGCGAATTCGTTCAATTCGGTCTCGCTCGATCCGCCGATGGTGCTGTGGAGCCTGGCGCGAAAATCGCAGAATCTCGCCGTTTTCCAGCGGTCCCGGCACTATGCGGTGAACATTCTCGCCGCCGATCAGCGGGCGCTGTCCGAGCGATTCGCGCGGCCGGTGGAGGACCGTTTCGCCGGGGTTTCGTGGCGACCGGGGGCCTGCGGCGTGCCGGTGCTGGCGGGGGTAACCGCGGTGTTCGAGTGCCGCAACGAGACCCGGGTGGAGGGCGGCGACCACCTGGTTTTCCTCGGGAGGGTCGAGGCCTTCGACCATGCCGACCGCGCGCCGCTGATCTATCATTCCGGACGCTACGCGACCGCGAGCTATGCCGATCCCTCGGCTGTCCTGCCCGAATGAGAGGCGTGCAATGACCGACACCGCGGCAGACGGCCCGTCCGGGCGCTTCGTCGACGGCTATCTGCTCTACCTGCTGGCACGGGCGTCGAGCGTCGCCAGCGCCGAATTCCACGAGGAAGTGCGGGCGCGCGGCGTGCCGGTCGTGGTGTGGCGGGTCCTCGCCTCGCTGAAGGGGGCGGACGAGGGGCTGACCGTCGGCGATCTGGCGAAAAGCTGCCTCGCCAAGCAGCCGGCGATCTCCAAGACCGTCGACAAGCTGGTCGGCAAGGGGCTGGTCGACCGCCACGAGGACGCCGAGGACCGGCGCCGGGTGCGGGTGCGGCTGACGCCGGCGGGCGAGGCGCATGTCGACGAGCTTATCCTCGCCGCAAGGGCGCATCAGGCGCGGCTGGTCGAGGCGATCGGAAAGGGGGAAATCGAGACGCTGCGCCGCGCCCTGCTGCGGCTGATCGAGCGGGCGGGAGCGGGTGCTCCGCCCGTCGAGGTCGATGCGATCCCGGATGAATAGCTATTTAATTTCAGTGTGTTACCAATATTGAGAAAAATTGAGACGGATTTTGCAAAATTCCGTCTCAAAATCCCGAAAAGTTGCGCTGTTGCATCCAAACGCCGCAACGGGTTCAATCGGCCCGCACGCCCCGCCGGGGTCTGCCGCAGGCGGGTCAGCATGTATCTCGACGTCCAGCACCAGCGTACCTTCTACGACCTGCCGCTCGGGCGGATGATGCGGGTGCTGGTCGGCGCGCGGATCCGCGCCCGCTGGCCCGACCTGACAGGGCGGGCGCTGCTCGGGGTCGGCTACGCCGCGCCCTACATGCGGCCGTATCTGGAAGAGGTGGAGCGGTGCATCGCCGCGATGCCGGCGGCGCAGGGCGTGGTCGCCTGGCCGCGCGGCGGGCGCAACTCGGCGGTGCTGGTCGACGAGACCGAACTGCCGTTCCCCGATCACGTCTTCGACAATGCGCTGGTCGTCCACTGCCTCGATCATTGCGGGGATGCGGAAGCGCTGTTGCGCGAGATCTGGCGGGTGCTGGTGCCGGGCGGGCGGATGATCGTCGTCGTCGCCAACCGGCGGGGATTGTGGGCGCGCTCGGAGATATCCCCGTTCGGCTACGGCCGGCCGTTCTCGCGGGGGCAGATCGAGGGGCTGCTGCGCGCCTGCCAGTTCCGCCCGTCGGGAAGCGACGAGGCGCTGTGCCTGCCGCCGACCCGCTCGCGGCTGGTGCTGCGCAGCGCGCCGGCCTGGGACCGGATCGGCCGCCGGCTGTGGCCGGCCTTTGCCGGGCTGCTGGTGATCGAGGCGGAGAAGCAGTTGTTCCGCGGCGCGCCGGCCGGCGGCGAGACGCGGCTGCTGAAGGCGCTGCGCCCGGTCTTCGTGCCGGAGGGCGCCGCGCCCGGCATGAACGGGCGCGCCGGCTCCGGGTTCAGCAAGTCCGGCCTTACGAGCGTTTCAGCAGGAACAGCGCCTGTTCGCCGATCAGGTTCCAGACCCACCAGGGCGCGGTGAAGCCGACCGGCCGGCCGCGCGCATCCAGCGCCATCGACTTGACGATCCGCGCATCGGCCTCCTGGCACAGGGCGACGAAGTCGCGGATCGTGCAGAAATGGATGTTCGGCGTGTCGTACCAGGAATAGGGCAGGTAGTCGGTGACCGGCATGCGGCCGCCGAGCAGCAATTGCAGCCGGTTGCGCCAGAAGCCGAAATTCGGGAAGGAGACGATGACGTTGGAGCCGATCCGCAGCAGCTCCTCCAGCACCCGGCGCGGCGCGTAGGTCGCCTGCAGGGTCTGGCTGAGGATGACGAAGTCGAAGGCATCGTCCGGATAGTCGGCAAGGTCGCGGTCGGCGTCGCCCTGGACGACGGAGAGGCCGCGCGCGACGCAAGCATTGACGCCGGCCTGCGACAGTTCCAGCCCCCGCCCGTCGACCTGTTTCTCGCGGATCAAAAGGTCGAGCAGCTCGCCCTCGCCGCAGCCGATGTCGAGCACCCGCGAGCCGGGCGCGACGAGATCGGCGACGAGGCGATGGTCGCCGCGCGCGCCGCCGCCCGCCGCCTGCGGCGCGGTGGTCGGAACCGGCGGCGCGTCCACCGCCGCCTCGGGTGTGCTGATGGCCGTCACGCTCATGCGATCCCTCCCGCCGGCGGGGCGATCCCGCGCGCATGCGCCGCGCCGGTCAGGAAGCCGAGCACGGTGCGGAACATTTCCGGCTCGTCGAGCAGGAAGGCGTCATGGCCGCGGTCGCTCTCCACCTCGACGAAGGAGACGTTGGCGGCGGCCGCGTTCAGCGCCTTGACCACCGCCTTGCTCTCGGCCGTGGGAAACAGCCAGTCGGAGGTGAAGGACATGACGCAGAAGCGGGTCGGCGAATGCAGGAAGGCGCGCGGCAGCGAGCCGCCGAAATCCGCCGCCAGGTCGAAATAGTCCATCGCCCGGGTGACATAGAGATAGGAATTGGGGTCGAACCGGTCGACGAAGGTCATGCCCTGGTGGCGCAGGTAGCTCTCGATCTGGAAATCGGCGTCGAAGCCGAAGGTGATCGCCTCGCGGTCCTGCAGGTTGCGGCCGAACTTGCGGTGCAGCGCCGGGTCGGAGAGATAGGTGATATGGGCGGCCATGCGCGCCACCGCCAGCCCCTTGGAGGGGCGCACGCCGCGCTCGAAATAGCGCCCGCCGCACCAGTTGGGATCGGCCATCACCGCCTGGCGGCCGACCTCGTGGAAGGCGATGTTCTGCGAGGAATGGCGGGCGGCGGCGGCGATCGGCACGGCGGAGAACACCCGCTCGGGATAGCTCACCGCCCATTGCAGCACCTGCATGCCGCCCATCGAGCCGCCGACCACGGAAAACAGCGTCTCGATGCCGAGATGGTCGAGCAGCACCGCCTGGGCGCGGACCATGTCGCGGATCGTCACCAGCGGCAGGTCGAGGCCCCAGCGCCGGCCGGTCGCCGGATTTGTCGAGGCCGGCCCGGTGGTGCCGAGGCAGCCGCCGAGCACATTGGCGCAGATGACGAAGAAGCGGTCGGTGTCGACCGGCCTGCCGGGGCCGACGAGCAGCGACCACCAGCCGGGCTTGCCGGTCAGCGGGTTGCGCGAGGCGACATACTGGTCGCCGGTCAGCGCGTGGCAGACGAGAATCGCGTTGCTGCGGTCCTCGTTCAGCGTGCCATAGGTCTCGTAGGCGATCTGCCAGGGATCGAGCACGGTGCCGCAATCGAGCTGCAAGGCCCTGTCGCCGCCGAACTTCTCGACGCGGCTCGACGGCGTGTCAGCCTCGCTGGCGGGCGCGGCCCGCAGCTCCGGCGGGCCCTGGTCCAGTGGGCTCTGTTCGGCGGTCGTGTCCTTGCTCATCTGCGCCGGACATCCTCCTGATGGCGTTCCTATAGCGGCGTTCCGTTGGCGGCGTGGCAGCGGCCCGAAACCCTTCGGCGCGCCGGCTGCAACGCGCCCGCAGGCCCGTTCCGGCTCCTTGCCGGTTCCTGGCCGGGCCCCGTCCTGGCTCCCGTCCGGGCTCCCGGCCTGCGGGACCACGAGACGTAGGAGCACGTCCCGACAAGGTCAATGTTTTCTTTTGCTTTCGCAAGGCGCACTGCCTATGAGTATGCGCTGGCCGGCGCCTGCTCGAAAGCGGGCGCCGGCCGGTGTTCTTGCAAGCGGCCGGCCTGCCCGCCGGCCGAGACAGCCCGCAGTCAGGAATTTCGGCCATGCTGACGACCGCCGATCCCCGTTCCCCGTCCCGTCCCGAGCCGCGTCCCGGCATTCTCGACATCGCCGCCTATGTGCCCGGCCGGACCAAGTCGACGGGGGGCGCCAAGCTCCACAAGCTGTCCTCCAACGAGACGCCGCTGGGCCCGAGCCCGCGCGCCGTGGAGGCGTTCAGCGCCTGCGCCGGCCATCTGGAGCTCTATCCGGACGGCGGCTCGACGGGCCTGCGCGAGGCGATCGCCGATGTCTATGGCCTCAACCCGGAGCGGATGATCTGCGGCAACGGCTCGGACGAGATCCTGGAGCTGGTGGCGCGCGCCTATATCGGCCCGGGCGACGAGGGGCTCTACAGCGAATACGGTTTCCTGGTCTACAAGATCGCCGTGCTGGCGGCCGGCGGCACGCCGGTGGTCGCGCCGGAGCGGGACCTGACGGCGGATGTGGATGCGCTGCTGGCGCGGGTGACGCCGCGCACCAAGGTGGTGTTCCTCGCCAATCCGAACAATCCGACCGGCACCTACCTGCCCTTCGACGAGATCCGCCGCCTGCATGCCGGCCTGCCGCCGCATGTGCTGCTGGTGCTGGACGCGGCCTATGCGGAGTATGTCCGTCGCAATGACTACGAGGCCGGCGTCGAACTGGCGGCGACGGCGGAGAACGTGCTGATGACCCGCACCTTCTCCAAGATCTATGGCCTTGCGGCGCTGCGCATCGGCTGGGGCTATGGCCCGGCGCATGTGATCGACGCGCTGAACCGGGTGCGCGGGCCGTTCAACGTCTCCGCCGCGGCACAGGCCGCCGGCATTGCTGCGGTGCGCGACCGCGCCTTCCTGGAAACCGCCGTCGCCCATAACGACACCTGGCTCGCCTGGGTGAGCCGGGAAGTGGCGGCGCTGGGCCTTGCGGTCACGCCGAGCGTCGGCAATTTCGTGCTGATCCACTTCCCCGAGGAGCCCGGCCGCACGGCGGCGGAGGCCGATGCCTATCTGAGCGCGCGCGGATGCGTGCTGCGGGCCGTCGGCGCCTATGGGCTGCCGAATGCGCTGCGCATGTCGATCGGCAGCGAGGAGGCCAATCGCGAGGTCGTCTCGGTGCTGAAGGAGTTCCTCGCCGGGCGCTGAGGCGTCCCGGCGATGGCCGCCGCGCCCGGCGCCGGCGGCCGCAAGTGTCAGGCCTTTTCATGTCAGATCCGAAATTCCGCCGCCTTGCCCTGATCGGCATCGGCCTCATCGGCTCTTCGATCGCGCATGCGGCGCGGCGCGAGGGGCTGGCCGGAGAGATCGCCATTTCCACCCGCTCGGAGCAGACGCTGCGCCGGGCCGAGGAACTGGGGCTCGGCGACAGCTATCATCTCGATGCCGCCGAGGCGGTGAGCGGTGCCGATCTCGTCATCCTCTGCGTGCCGGTGGGCGCCAGCGAGGCGGTGGCGAAGTGGATCGCCCCGGCGCTGGCGCCGGGCGCCATCGTCACCGATGTCGGCTCGACCAAGGCCTCGGTGGTGCGGCAGATGGCGCCGCATCTGCCGGACGGGGTGCATTTCATCCCCGGCCATCCGATCGCCGGCACCGAACATTCGGGCCCGGATGCGGGCTTCGCCGAGCTGTTCCGCAACCGCTGGTGCATCCTGACGCCGGTGCCGGGCACCGACCCTGCGGCGCTGGAGCGGCTCTCGGCCTTCTGGCGGGCCTGCGGCTCGATGGTCGACACGATGGATGCCGAGCATCACGACCTGGTGCTCGCCATCGTCTCGCATGTGCCGCATATCATCGCCTATAACATCGTCGGCACCGCCGACGACCTGGAGACGGTGACCAAGTCGGAAGTGATCAAGTATTCCGCCTCGGGCTTCCGCGATTTCACGCGGCTTGCCGCCTCCGATCCGACCATGTGGCGCGACGTCTGCCTGCACAACAAGGACGCGATCCTGGAAATGCTGGCGCGCTTTTCCGAGGACCTGTCGGCCTTGCAGCGGGCGGTGCGCTGGGGCGACGGCGAGGCGCTGTTCGAGCTGTTCACCCGCACCCGCGGCATCCGCCGCTCGATCGTCGAGGCGGGCCAGGAGACCGACGCGCCGAATTTCGGCCGCGACGCCAAGCGGTAGGCGGATTTCGGCGGATCGGTCGGGGCGGGATCGCTCGCGGCCAGGATCAGTCTCTGATGGGGTGGACCTCGTCGCGGCCGGGGCAGGTGGCGAGCGCCTGGCGCGCCGTGCGGCCGTCGCCGAGCGGCGCATCGGGCCAGATCTCGGCCAGCGGCACCAGCACGAAGGCGCGCTCGCCCATGCGCGGATGCGGGATGGTCAGGCCGTCCTCCTCGATCCGCGTGTCGCCATAGATCAGCACGTCGATATCGATGACGCGCGGGCCCCAGCGGACATCGCGGACGCGGCCGAGGCCGCGCTCGATCTCCAGGCAGCGGTCGAGCAGGGCGCGCGGCGACAGCCGGGTCTCGATCACCACGCAGGCATTGCGATAGTCGTCCTGCGGCACCGGCCCCCAGGGCGGGGTGCGGTAGTCGGAGGAGCGGGCGACGACGACGATGCCGGGCGTTGCGGCCAGCGCGGCGAGCGCCGCCTCCAGATGGCCGAGCGTGTCGCCGATGTTCGATCCGAGGCCGAGCGCGGCGCGCACCAGATCCTCGTGTTGGGCTGCGCTCATCCGGCGTGCTCGCTCATGGTGGCATGGGCGATGCGGGCGGCATCGACATGCGGCTGGACATTGTGGACGCGGACCATCGCCGCGCCCTTGATGAAGGCGATGGTGTGCAGGGCGAGGGAGCCGTAGAGCCGGTCTTCGGTGTCGACGTCGAGCACGGCGCCGATCAGCCGCTTGCGCGAGGCGCCGACCAGCAGCGGCAACCCGTGGCGGGCGAAATGCTCCAGCCGGTTGATCGTCTTGTAGCTCTGGTCCGGCGTCTTGCCGAAGCCGATGCCGGGGTCGAGCATCTGCCGCTCCGGCGGAATGCCGGCACGGGCGGCGAGCTCCATCGAGCGCTCGAAGGAGCGGTCGATATCGGCGATGATGTCGAGGCCGGGATCGGTGGTGTCGCGGTTGTGCATCATGATCACGGCGGCGCCGGTCTCGGCGATGGTGGCGGCCATCGCCGGATCCTTCTGCAGGCCCCAGATGTCGTTGACGATGACCGCGCCGAGGGCGCAGGCCTTCGCGGCGACGTCGGCCTTGTAGGTGTCGATGGAGACGGGCGCGCCGAGGGCGATGATCGCCGCCAGCACCGGGGCGAGGCGGCGCCATTCCTCCTCGGCCGGCACCGGCAGGGCGTTCGGCCGGGTGCTCTCGGCGCCGACATCGATGACGTCGACGCCATGCGCGATCATCCGCCGCGCGCTGGCGAGCGCATCGTCGCGGGCAAGGAAGCGGCCGCCGTCGGAGAAGGAGTCCGGCGTGATGTTGAGGATGCCCATCACCCGCGGCCGGTCGAACGGCAGCACGCCGCGGCTATGGCGCAGGAGGCGCGGCGCCCGTGCCTGCGGGGCCGGCGAAGGGGACCCGTGCTCCCGGTGAGATGATGTCATGCGCGATGCCCCGGCTTGTGCGATGCCCCGGTCTGGCGCGGACCCGCTGCGGCGCGAGGTCCCGGCCCGGCACCACGGCCGGGGCGTTTCGCTCGCGGGTTTGCGACGTTCGCCCCGCCGCGTCAAGGCCCAATCGCATGACGCGGCATGCCGCAGCGTCAGGCCTTGCCCGGCGCCGCGTCGCGGCGGGCGTTGATCCGGCCGAGCAGCAGATAGGAGGCGACCGCGACGAACAGCATTGCCGGCGGCACCAGGGTGATGCCGAGCAGCGGATTGCCGAGCGCGGCGATCACCAGGCTGCCGAGGAGACCGGCGCCGAATTGCAGGAAGCCCATCAGCGCCGAGGCGGCGCCGGCCATGCGCGGAAAGCCCTGCAGCGCCGCGCTGGTGGTGGAGGGAAGCGACAGGGCGAGGGAGAAGGCGAAGGCCCCGACCGGCAGCATCACCCCGAGAAAGGTCGGCGGCAGCAGCAGCAGCGAGGCGAGCAGCGCCGTGGCGGCGACGACCATGCCGGTCATGCCGAAGGGCAGCAGCCGCGCCGCGTCGACCCGGCGCATGGCGATGCCGGCGACGATGGTGCCGGAGATGAACGAGCCGGACTGCACCATCATGCCGAAGCCGAACTGGCTCGGCGTCAGGCCGACATGGTCGATCATCACGAAGGGCAGCACCGAGGCGAGGGTGTAGATGGTGCCGATGCCGAAGCCGACCAGCAGGCTGGGCTGCATGTAGCGCGGGTCGCTCAGCAGCGCCCAGTAATTGCGCAGCAGCACCCGCGGCCGCAGGTTGGCGCGGTCGATATAGGGATTGGTCTCGCGCAGGCAGGCGAGCACCGCAAGGCCGAGGACAAGGCCGTAGATCAGCATCGCCCAGAAGATCTCGCGCCAGCCGAACAGTTCCAGCGTGACGCCGCCGATGGTCGGCGCCAGCGCCGGGCCGACCGCCAGCATCATGGCGATGGTGTTCATGATCCGGGCCGAGGTCTGGCCGGTGAACTGGTCGCGGACGATGGCGCGGGCGACGGCGACGCCGACCGAGGCGCCGACGCCCTGCAGGGTGCGGGCGACGATCATCCATTCGATGGTGGGGGCGAAGGTCGCAAGCACCGTCGAGGCGAGATAGAGCGCCAGGAAGACGATTGTGACCGGCCGGCGGCCGAAGGCGTCCGACAGCGGGCCGCAGACGAGCTGGGTCAGCGCGAAACCGGCGAAATAGGCGGTCAGCGTCAGCTTGACCGCGCCCTGCGTGGTGCCGAAGGCCTCGGCCAGCACCGGCATCGCCGGGGTGTAGAGGGCCATGGTGATCGGCCCGATGGCGACCAGCGCGGCGCCGAGCAGCGAGGTGTGCATCTCGCTCATGATCGGGCCGCCGTCCGGCGGGGCCGGCCGCCCGGTCTGCGCGCGCGGGGCGCCGGGGGCAAGGGCGGGGTCGAGCGGGGGAAGGCTGTCGATCGCCTGGGAAACGGGGGCGGTGCTGCTCATGCGCGGTCCGATTGGTCGGGTGTCTGGTCTGATGCGGGGTCTGATGCCGGGTCGGGGGAGGCGTGCAGGTTGGCGTGCATGCGCTCGAGCAGGGCATAGACCGCGTCCATCTCCGGCCGGCTCATGCCGGCCAGGGCGGCGCGGCGGATGGCAAGGCCCTCGGCATGAATGCGGTCCAGCACCGGTTCGGCCGCCGCCGTCAAGGCGACGAGCTTGGCCCGCCGGTCGGACGGGTCGGGGCGGCGGGCGACGAGGCCGGCCGCCTCCAGCCGGTCGAGGAAGCCGCACATGGTCATCGGCTCGACGCCGAAGCGCTCGGCCAGCGCGCCCTGGCGCTGGTCGGGATAGTGCTCGACGAAGGCGAGGGTGCGGGCCTCGCCGACGGTGAGGCCGGTGTCGGCCTCAGCCAGCGCCTTCTCGAAGCGGCGGCGCAGCAGCCGGGCGATGTCGCCGACGAGAAACCCGAGCGGCCGGGTCGGGAGATCGGGTTCCATAAGCTTCCCAGATAATATGGCTGCCTTATCAAATGCGCCCGTCCCGCGCGCCTGTCAAGCCGGCGCCGCGTAATGCTGCGTTGCAAGAATCCGGCTCTGACTGTATAGAGGGCGCGAAAATCCGCGGGTCCCGGTGGGCCCGCGTTGTCATTTCCGGAGCAGCCAGCACATGGACTTGCGCAATATCGCCATCATCGCGCACGTCGATCATGGCAAAACCACCCTGATCGACGTGCTGCTGAAGCAGTCGGGCGCCTTCCGCGACAACCAGCGCACGGAAGAGCGGATGATGGATTCCAACGACCTGGAGCGGGAGCGGGGCATCACCATTCTCGCCAAGGTCACCTCGCTGACCCATGGCGACACGCGCATCAACATCGTCGATACGCCCGGCCACGCCGATTTCGGCGGCGAGGTCGAGCGCATCCTGCACATGGTCGACGGCGTGGTGCTCCTGGTCGACGCGGCCGAGGGGCCGATGCCGCAGACCAAGTTCGTGCTCGGCAAGGCCTTGAAGCTCGGCCTTCGCCCGATCGTCGCGATCAACAAGATCGACAAGCCGGACCAGCGCGCCGAGGAGGTGCTGGACGAGGTGTTCGACCTCTTTGCCGCGCTCGACGCCAACGAGGAGCAGCTCGACTTCCCGGTGCTCTACGGCTCGGCCAAGCAGGGCTGGATGGCGAGCGATCCGGAGGGTCCGAAGGACTCCATGGACCCGCTGTTCGATCTGGTGCGCGCCCATGTCAAGCCGCCGAAGGCGGAGCCGGGCGCCTTCCGCATGCTGGCGACGACGGTGCAGGCCAACCCGTTCCTCGGCCGCATCCTGACCGGGCGCATCGTCTCGGGCGAGGCGGTGCCGAACATGGCGGTCAAGGCGCTGTCGCGCGACGGCAAGCTGGTCGAGACCGGCCGCATCTCCAAGGTGCTGGCCTTCCGCGGGCTGGAGCGCCAGCCGATCGACAAGGGCGAGGCGGGCGACATCGTCTCGATCGCCGGCCTCAGCGAGGCGACCGTGTCCGACACGATCTGCGCGCCCGAGTTCAGCGAGCCGCTGCCGGCCCAGCCGATCGATCCGCCGACCCTGTCGATGACCTTCCGCGTCAATGACGGGCCGCTGGCCGGTACCGAGGGCGACAAGGTGCAGTCGCGCGTCATCCGCAAGCGGCTGATGGACGAGGCCGAGGGCAATGTCGCGCTGAAGATCGAGGACAGCACCGAGGCCGACGCCTTCATCGTCGCCGGCCGCGGCGAGTTGCAGCTCGCGATCCTGATCGAGAACATGCGCCGCGAGGGCTTCGAACTGTGCGTCGGCCGTCCGCGCGTGGTGTTCCGCACCGGCGAGAACGGCGAGCGGCTGGAGCCGATCGAGGAAGTGATCATCGACGTCGACGAGGAGCATTCCGGCGTCGTCGTGCAGAAGCTGTCGGAGCGCAAGGCCGACCTCCTGGAAATGCGCCCGTCGGGCGCCGGCCGTACCCGGCTGGTGTTCCACGCGCCGACGCGCGGCCTGATCGGCTACCAGTCGGAGCTCTTGTCCGACACGCGCGGCACGGCGATCTTCAACCGCCTGTTCCACGACTACGCGCCGTACAAGGGCGAGATCGCCGGCCGTCACACCGGCGTCTTGATCTCCAACGGCGACGGCGAGGCGGTGGCCTATGCGCTGTTCAACCTGGAAGAGCGCGGACCGATGCTGATCGATCCGGGCGTCAAGGTCTATCGCGGCATGCTGATCGGCGAGCACACGCGCGGCAACGACCTGGAAGTCAACGTGCTGAAGGGCAAGCAGCTCACCAACGTGCGCGCGTCCGGCAAGGACGAGGCGGTGCGGCTGACGACGCCGATCCGCCTGTCGCTGGAGGCGGCGCTGTCCTACATCAACGACGACGAGCTGGTCGAGGTGACGCCGAAGACCATCCGCCTGCGCAAGGCGCTGCTCGACCCGCATGACCGCAAGCGGGCGGAGCGGGCGGCGACCAAGCAGAGCGCCTGAGGCGCCTCGCAAAGCGCCATCGCCGGATTTGGAGCGGGGATTTGAAGCGGGCGGGGGGAAACCCCGCCCGTTCGCGTTTCGGGCCCGCTTTCGTTTCCGGAGTGATCAGTGCGGCCGGTCGGCGACCCGCGACAGCAGGGCAAGGCCGGCGGCGAAGAACAGCAGGATCACCGCCATGCCGGCCGCCTGGCTGGCGGTGGCGGCGGTGACGAGGCCGACGAGGAGCGGGGCGAGGAAGCTCGTCACCTTGCCCGACAGGGCGAAGAGGCCGAAATAGCGGGTCATTGCGCCGGGCGGCGAGACATGCACCAGGAGCGTGCGCGAGGCGGCCTGCAGGGGACCGGCGGCGGCGCCGAGGAGGCCGCCGAGCACCAGGAAGATCTGTTCCGGCAGGCTGGAGAAAAGGCCGGCTCCCGGCTGCGCGGGAGCTGTCTCGATGACGAAGAACACCGTGTCGCGGTCGACCGAGACGAGGCCGAGGCCGCACAGGATCAGCACGAGAAGGGCGCCGGAGATCACCCGCTTCGGCCCGAGCCGGTCGTCGAGCCGGCCGCCGATCACCGCGCCGAACGTGCCGGTGATGGTCAGCAGGATGCCGAAGGTGCCGATCTCGATGGAGGACCAGCCGAGCACGCCGGCGGCATAGATGCCGCCGAAGGCGAAGAGCGCGACCAGCCCGTCCTTGTAGACCATGTTGGCGGCGAGGAAGAGCACCATGCGGCGGTCGGCGCGGGCCTCGCGCAAGGTGGCGGCGAGGTCGCCGAGGCCCTGGCGCACGGCGGCGCCCAGCGTCACCGGCCGGCGCGGCACGTCCGGCACCAGGAGGAACAGCGGCAGCACGAAGACGACATACCAGATCGCCGAGAACGGACCGGAGGCGCGGTCGCCGGCGCGCGTCGCCGGATCGAGCCCGAAGATCGGCTCCAGCCCCAGCATCGTCAGCCCGGTCTGCGGGCTGGCTGCCATCAGGCCGAGGGCGATGACCAGCGAGACGAGGCCGCCGGCATAGCCGAGCGCCCAGCCGTTGCCCGACAGCCGGCCGAGCCGGGCGCGGGGCACGAGGTCCGGCATCATGGCGTTGTTGAAGACGGTGGCGAATTCGACGCCGAGCGTCGCGACGGCAAAGCCGACAAGCGCGATGGCGATGGCCCATGGCTCGCCCGGCACGGCGAACCACAGGGCGGCGGAGCCGACGAGCAGCGGCACCGAGAAGCCGGCGATCCACGGCTTGCGGGCGCCGGTGCGGTCGGCGATGGCGCCGAGGACCGGCGCGAGCAGGGCGATGGAAAGGCCGGCGGCGGCGGTGGCATAGCCCCACAGCGCCTGGCCTTGCGCCGGCGTTGCGGCCAGCGCGGAGGCGAAATAGGGCGCGAAGACGAAGGTGGTGACCAGCGTGAAGAAGGGCTGGGCCGCCCAGTCGAAGAACAGCCAACTGACCACCGCGCCCCGGCGCGGCGGCAGCAGGCCCCCCTCGCCGGAGTGCGCGACATGCGCCTCCCCGGCGAGGTCGGCGGCGGCTTGCGATGCGCTCATCCGGCAAGCTCGGCGAGCAGGCCGGCGGCGACCGAGAATTTCGACACCGACAGGTCGCCCTCGATGATCTCGCCGGCCGCCCGCGCGGTGCGCGCGACGCGCGCCTCGTTGGCGGCGAGCCAGGCGTCGAAGCCGCCGGCGGCCAGCGCCTCGGCGGTGACGTCGCGATGGGCGCCGGCCAGCGTCGCCCGCGCCCGGTCGAGCGCCAGCCCGTCATAATAGTCGGAGATCTTCAAGGCCCGCGCCTTGGCCTCCATCGCGCCGAGGCGGAAATGGCCGGCGACGCGGAAGAACACCTCGGCGACGTCGGTCAGCTCGCGCCCGGTCTGCTCGGCGATCAGCACGATGTCGGGCAGCGCCGCCTCGACCGGCAGGCGGGCGATGCGGGCGGCCAGCGGATCGGGGACGCCGGCATCGCAAAGACGCTGGGTCTGCGCCTCAATTTCGGCCTTGAGCGCCGGCTGCACCAGCCCGGCCAGCGTCGGGGCGAGGGCGGCGATGCCGGTGCCGAAGCGCGAGACGACGGATTCAAGGCCGCCGGCGAAGGAGACGTTGCGCAGGAACCACACCGACTGCTCCAGCACCAGATCCTGCACCGCGCGGTAGAGGCCGAGCTGGACCTGGCCGTCGATCAGGGTGTCGAGCGCGTCGATCTCGCCGTTGAGGATGGTCAGGCCATAGGCGTCGCGCACGGCGGCGAAGGCCTGGGCGATCTGCGCCGGCTCGGCGCCGGTCTGGTCGGCGATGCGGGTGAGGAAGGTCGGGCCGCCGCGGTTGATCATCGAATTGGCGAGCATGGTCGAGATGATCTCGCGCCGCAGCCGGTGCCCCTCGATCTCCGCCGCATAGGCCTCCTGCATTTCCGGCGGGAAGTAGCGGAACAGCTCGCGCGCCAGATAGCTGTCGTCCGGCACCGAACTGTCGAGCAGCCGGTCGAACAGGGTGATCTTGGCATAGGCGAGCAGCACGCCGATCTCGGCGCGGGTGAGGCCGGTCTCGCTAGCTGCAAGCTCGTCGAGCGCCGCCTCGTCGGGCAGTTGCTCGACCGCGCGGTCGAGCAGGCCAGCCTGCTCCAACTGGCGCATCATCCGCCGCTGGTAGCCGAAATCCTCCATGCCGCGCGCTTCCGTCAGGCTGATCGCCAGCGTCTGCAGGTAGTTGTTGCGCAGCACCAGGTCGGCGACCTCGTCGGTCATCGCCGCCAGCAGCACGTTGCGGTCGGCGACGGTCAGCCGGTTGGCGCGCACGGCGGCGCCGAGCGCGATCTTGATGTTGACCTCCATGTCGGAGGAATTGACGCCGGCCGAATTGTCGATGGCGTCGGAATTGCTGCGCCCCCCGCGCCGGTTGAAGGCGATGCGGGCAAGCTGGGTCATGCCGAGATTGGCGCCCTCGCCGATGACCCTGGCCCCGACCTCGCCGGCGGTGACGCGGATCGCGTCATTGGCGCGGTCGCCGACATCGGCATCGCTCTCCTCCGCCGCGCGGACATAGGTGCCGATGCCGCCGAACCACAGCAGGTCGACCTGCATCTTCAGGATGGCGTTCATCACCTCCTGCGGCGTCGCCTTGGCCTTGGCAAGGCCGAGCATCTCCTGCGCCCGCGGCGACAGCGGGATCGACTTCGACTGGCGCGAGAAGACGCCGCCGCCCTCCGAGATCAGCGCGGTGTCGTAGTCGTTCCACGAGGAGCGGCCGAGGTCGAAGACGCGCTTGCGCTCCTCCCAGCTCGTGGCCGGATCCGGATCGGGATCGAGGAAGATGTCGCGGTGGTCGAAGGCGGCGACCAGGCGGATCGCCTTCGACAGCAGCATGCCGTTGCCGAAGACGTCGCCCGACATGTCGCCGACGCCGGCGACGGTGAAGGGCTCGCGCTGGATGTCGCGGTTCATCTCGCGGAAATGCCGCTTGACCGCCTCCCAGGCGCCGCGCGCGGTGATCGCCATCTTCTTGTGGTCGTAGCCGGCCGAGCCGCCGGAGGCGAAGGCATCGCCGAGCCAGAAGTTGCGGCTCTCCGAAATGCCGTTGGCGGTGTCGGAGAAGGTCGCGGTGCCCTTGTCGGCGGCGACCACCAGATAGGGGTCGTCCTCGTCGTGGCGGACGACGCGCTCGGGCGGCCAGACCTTGTCGCCGGACAGGTTGTCGGTGACGTCGAGCAGCGAAGAGATGAAGATCTTGTAGGCCTTGGTGCCCTCGGCGAAGACCTCGTCGCGGCTGCCGCCCTCGGGGAGCAGCTTCGGCACGAAGCCGCCCTTGGCGCCTACCGGCACGATCACCGCGTTCTTCACCTGCTGCGCCTTGACGAGGCCGAGCACCTCGGTGCGGAAGTCCTGCGCCCGGTCGGACCAGCGCAGGCCGCCGCGCGCCACCTTGCCGAAGCGCAGGTGCACGCCCTCGACCCGCGGGCTGTAGACGAAGATCTCGCGGAAGGGTCGCGGCAGCGGCAGGTCCTCGATGCGCTGCGGATCCAGCTTGAAGGCGAAGGTCGGCTTCGGCTGGCCATGGGCGTCGAGCTGGAAGAAATTGGTGCGCAGCATCGCCGCGATGATGTTGCCGAAGCGGCGCAGGATGCGGTCGTCGTCGAGACTGTCGACCTTGTCGAGCGCGTCGGTGATCTCCTGCTCGACGCGGGCCGCGCCAAGGGCGCGGTCGGCGCCGTCGAGGCCGGGATCGAAGCGCAGGTGGAACAGCTCGACCAGCCGGGCGGCGACGTCGCTGTAGCGGTTCAGCGTCCGCCACATGTAGTCCTCGGAAAAGCGGATGCCGGCCTGGCGCAGATAGCGCGACAGGGCGCGCAGCATGGCGATGTCGCGCCAGGCGAGCCCGGCATTGAGGACAAGAGCGTTGTAGCCGTCGGATTCCGCCTGGCCGCGCCACACCGCCAGGAAGATCGCCTCCAGCCGGCCGCGCAGGTCGTCGGTGAGGTCGATGTCGCCGCCGCCGGCCGGCTCCAGCGTCAGCTCGTGCAGATAGGCGAGCGGCCGGTCGGACGGGGTGATGCGGTAGGTGCGCTCGTTGATCACCTTGAAGCCGATATTCTCCAGGATCGGCACGCGCGCCGACAGCGGGATCGGCCGCAGGTGGTGATAGACCTTGAGCACGACCCGGCTGGGCGCATCCTCCGGCCGGCGGGAGAAGGCAAGCGCGGTGTCGGAGGCTTCGCCCAGCTTCTCGACGATGCGGATGTCCGCGAGCGCCGTCTCGCCGCCATAGAGCTCGCGGTAGCCGGCCTGGAAGGCGTCGGCATAGCGCGTCGCCTGTTCGAGCGCCTTGTTGCCGCCATAGGCGGCGCGCAGCGCCTCGCGGAAGCCGTCGGCCCAGGTGCGGACGATGCCGGCGACGTCCTGCTCCAGATCCTCCTGGGCGGGGTCGGGCGTCTCGCCCCGGTCGCGGCCGACGATGAAGTGGACGCGGGCGAGCGGGCCTTCCGGATAGGTGACGTACCAGGCCGACAGGCGGCCGTCATAGACCCTGGCGAGATAGGCGCCGATCTTCAGCCGCACCTCGGTGGTGTAGCGGTCGCGCGGCACGTAGCACAGGATCGAGACGAACCGGTCGAAGCGGTCGCGCCGGGCCAGCACGCGGATGCGCGGGCGCTCGTCGAGCTGCAGGATGGCGAGGGCGAAATGATAGAGCAGGTCCGGGTCGATCTGGAACAGCTCGTCGCGCGGATAGCTCTCCAGCACGTTGGTCAGCGCCCGGCCCGAATGGCTGTCGGGATCGTAGCCGGCGCGCGCCAGCACGCTGTCGACCTTGCGCCGCAGGAAGGGAATGCTGCGGGTGGAGAGCGTGTAGGCGGTGGCGGTGAGCAGGCCGACGATGCGCAATTCGCCGGCGAGCTCGCCGGTCTCGTCGAACACCTTGACGCCGACATAGTCCATGTGGACGCGGCGATGCACCCGGCTCTTGACGTTGGCCTTGGAGACGATCAGCGGCTCCGGCTTCATCAGGAATTCGCGGATCTCCGGCGTGATGACGACGAATTCCGAGCCGCGGCGCAGCACGCGCACGTCCGGATCGGCGAGCAGGCCGAGGCCCGAGCCGCGCCGGTGCGACAGCTCGCCCTCGGCGACGCCGCCCTCGAAATAATATTCGCGCATGCCGAGCAGGGTGAAATTGTCGGCGGCGAGCCATTCGAGGAACTGGATCGCCTCGGCGAGCTCGTCGACCGGCACCGGCGGTGGAGTGTTCTTGTAGGTGGCGATGGCGGCGGCAAGGCGCTCGCGCATCGGCACCCAGTCGGTGACGGCGGCGCGAACGTCCTTCATCACCTGGTCGAGCCGTTCGGCGAGCTGCTCGCGCTCGATGCTGGCGTCGATCCGCCCGACATGGATGTGGATGACGCTCTCGCGGCGGGTGCCCTCGGCCTTCGCCTTGGCCGTGCCGTGGAAGGCGAGGAGCCGGCCGTCGGCGTCGCGCTCGACCGTCAGGATCGGATGCAGCACCAGGCGGGCCTCGAAGCCGCTCGCCTGCAGCTCGCCCATCACCGAATCGACGAGGAACGGCATGTTGTCGTTGAAGATCTCGACGAGGGTGACCTCGTCGAAGCGGCTGTCCTCGCCGGTCGGCGCGGGATTGTAGATGTGGACGCGGTGGGAGCCGAGCGGGTGGCTCGCCATCTCGGCCCAGGCGGTGCGGGCGATGGCCATCAGGTCGCCGGCCGGATAGCTGATGAGATCCTCCGCCGCGCCGCGCGCGAACAGGTCGCGCGCAAACCCTCCCACATCGGGTTCGAGCGCGCCCGCCACCGTGTCGATCAGTTGGGCTTTTGCTTGCTCACGTGCTTCGGGCATTGGTCCCCCACCATCCGGGTCATGTCTGAACGGGTGTCATCCCATCGCGCCCGGTTCTCGTGTTTGCACCGGGCTTGGCTGGCGCGGGGTGCATCCCGCGGTCGCCGCCGGTAGCACGGCATGCTAGAGCGAGTAGGGGCGCGAGGGAATCCTTTCCCGAACCGGATTCACCGCTATCGGTCAAAGGTGTCCGAATTCGGAAGGGCTTACCGATATCGCCGCAAGATCTAAGGGAGGAGCATGACATGGACGCAACGGACCGGCCGATCGCGCTGGCGATCGCGGACGAGGGCGAGCTCAGCGAGGCGACGCGCGCCTATTTCGACAAGTGCCGCGAGAAGCTCGGCATGGTGCCGAACGTGCTCGCCGCCTATGCGTTCAACGAGGCGAAGCTTGCCGCCTTCACCCAGATGTACAACGACCTGATGCTGGCCGACAGCGGCCTCAGCAAGCTGGAGCGCGAGATGATCGCCGTGGCGGTGTCGGCGGTGAACCGCTGCTTCTACTGCCTGACCGCGCATGGCGCGGCGGTGCGCCAGCTCTCGGGCGAGCCGGAACTCGGCGAGCTGATGGTGATGAATTACCGCGTCGCCGAACTGTCGCCGCGCCACCGGGCGATGCTCGATTTCGCGGTGAAGCTGACCGAGCGGCCGGCGGAAATGCAGGAGGGCGACCGGCAGTCCCTGCGCGATGCCGGCTTTTCCGACCGGGACATCTGGGACATTTCGGCGGTGGCGGCCTTCTTCAACATGTCGAACCGGGTGGCCGCGGCGACCGACATGCGCCCCAATCCCGAGTATCACGCGATGGCGCGCCAGCCGGCGACCGCCTGAGACCGCGATCCGCCGCACCGGCTCGACCGGCGCACATGACAGGGGCCGCGCCCTGGTGTAGAACGCAAGCCGATGCCCGCGACCGGAGCCCCTTCGGCCGCCGGCAGAGCATTGGCTGCCCGGAACGCTGTCGCTCCGGAGGGGCCCCTTTCACGGAGACGAACCATGGTCGCGAAAGTGTTCATCGACGGCGAAGCCGGCACGACGGGTCTGCAGATCCGCGAGCGCCTGGCCCGTCGCCGCGACCTCGAACTCCTGTCCATCGCGCCGGAGCGGCGCAAGGACCTCGGCGCCCGCGCCGAGCTGCTCAACGCCTGCGACGTGACGATCCTGTGCCTGCCGGACGATGCGGCGCGCGAGAGCGTCGCCCTGATCGAGAACGACACCACGCGGGTGATCGACGCCTCGACGGCGCACCGGGTCACCGAGGGCTGGGACTATGGCTTTGCCGAGATGACGGCCGGGCAGGGCGCGGCGATCGCCGCCTCGAAGCGCGTCGCCAATCCGGGCTGCTATCCGCAAGGGGTGATCGCCTGCCTGCGGCCGCTGATCGATGCCGGGCTGCTGCCGGCCGACCATCCGGTGACGGTCAACGCCATCTCCGGCTATTCCGGCGGCGGGCGGCAGATGATCGAGGCCTATGAGGCGGAAGGGGCGGCCAAGCCGGCCTTCCTGCCCTACGCGCTGACGCTCAACCACAAGCACCTGCCGGAGATGACGCGCTTTGCCGGCCTCGCCGCAACGCCGATCTTCGTGCCGGCGGTCGGCAATTTCGCGCAAGGCATGGTGACGGCGGTGCCGCTGCGGCTCGAGAGCCTTGCCAAGGCGCCGACGGGGGCCGAGATCCACGCCGCGCTGGAGGCGCATTACGGCGCGCTGGAAGGCTCCTTCGTCGATGTCGCGCCGCTCAGCGGTTCCGACAAGGCGCCGGACCTCGATCCGGAGATCTTCAACGGCACCAACCGGATGCGCCTGCATGTCTTTGCCAATGACGCAAGGGCGCAGGTGGTGCTTATGGCCGTCTACGACAATCTCGGCAAGGGTGCCTCGGGGGCGGCCGTGCAGAACCTCAACCTGATGCTCGGTGTCGACGCCGCCACCAGCCTTGCCGCCTGATCGCGTCCGTTTTCGCAGGAGAAACGCCCATGGAGAAATTCACCACGCTGACCGGGGTCGCCGCGCCGCTGCCGATCATCAACATCGACACGGACATGATCATCCCGAAGCAGTTCCTCAAGACGATCAAGCGCACGGGCCTTGGCTCCGCGCTGTTCCACGAGATGCGGACGCTGGACGACGGCGCCGAGAACCCGGATTTCGTGCTGAACCAGCCGGCCTATCGCAAGGCGCAGATCCTGGTCGCCGGCGACAATTTCGGCTGCGGCTCGAGCCGCGAGCACGCGCCCTGGGCGCTGCTCGACTTCGGCATCCGCTGCGTGATCGCGACGAGCTTCGCCGACATTTTCTACAATAACTGCTTCAAGAACGGCATCCTGCCGATCGTCGTCAGCCCGGAAGACCTGGAGAAGCTGATGGACGACGCCAAACGCGGCGCCAACGCGACGCTGACGGTCGACCTGGAAGCCCAGGAGATCCGCGGTCCGGACGGCGGCTCGATCGGCTTCGACATCGACCCGTTCCGCAAGCACTGCCTGCTCAACGGTCTCGACGACATCGGCCTGACCATGGAGAAGGCCCCGTCGATCGGCGCCTTCGAGAGCAAGGTCGACGGCGAGCGCCCCTGGATCTGAGGGCGGAGCGTTTTTCGTTGCCAGGGCCGGCGCTTGCGTCGGCCCTTATTGGTTGTGAAGCGCCGGCGCATGCGCCGGTCCTTTTTTGGCTGTGAAGGGCTGGCGCTTGCGTCGGCCTTTTTGGTTGTGAAGAGTTGGCGTGATCGTCGGCTCTTTTTGTTTTTGGGGGGTGCATTGGGGGAGCGCTGTCGAGAGGCCCTCGGCTCGCCGGTCCCGGGTCGCGCTTCGCTTGCCCGGGAGGACGCCGGGAGAGGTGTGCGTCTGGGAGGAAGACGGGAGGGTGCGTGTCCTCGCCGCCGCTCTGGGAACGAATGGGCCCCGGCGCGCGGCTTCGCCTTGGCCGGGGTGACGGCCGAGAGGATGCAAGGTGCTGCCACCCTCTCGGAGGTCATCCCGGTCCAGCGCAGCGCAGAACCGGGACCCATTGGCACCCTTGGCAAGCATGAGACGGGCGGCGCTCGTTCCACCCTCCGCTGTCACGCCTGCGCAGGCAGGCGTCCAGTATCCGCTGGGGCGGATGGTGGCGCGAAGCTAGCCGCCACCGGCGTTCCGGCGGCCGTCGGCGACCCTGTGGCACCGTCACGGCTCGAACCGCGCGACCTGGGGTTACTGGTTCCCGGTCTCTGGCAAGCCTGAACCGGGATGACATCCTGCGGGTGGGGCTCGCGCGGACGTGTCCTCGCCGCCGCTCTGGGAACGAATGGGCCCCGGCGCGCGGCTTCGCCTTGGTCGGGGTGACGGCCGAGAGGATGCAAGGTGCTGCCACCCTCTCGGAGGTCATCCCGGTCCAGCGCAGCGCAGAACCGGGACCCATTGGCACCCTTGGCGGGCATGAGACGGGAGCGCATCGCCACCTCCACGGCTGTCACGCCTGCGCAGGCAGGCGTCCAGTATCCGCTGGGGCGAATGGTGGCGCGAAGGCAGCCGCCACCGGCGTTCCGGCGGCCGTCGGCGACCCTGTGGCACCGTCACGGCTCGAGCCGCGCGACCTGGGGTTACTGGTTCCCGGTCTCCGGCAAGCCTGAACCGGGATGACATCCTGCGGGTGGGGCGGACGTCGGAGGATCGCTTCCGCCGTTCCTGCGCTCCAACCCCTCCCGGCGTCCTCCCGGACGGCACGCCAGCGCCGAGCCGGGATCGGCGAGCCAAGGGTAGACGGGGCGCGCGCCCGGATGTCCCCACAACCGCCGTGCCTCTCCGGTCCCGCATCTCCGCTGCGCTGCGTGCGGGATGACGAGGGGAGAGGTTGTACGAGCGGGGCTTTTCCTCACGGCGGTGCAGGGCGGCTTCACCAAAGCTTGAACAGGCGTGCCGCGACCGGCACCCTGCAAGGGGATATGTCTCCCGTGACAGGCCCCGGACACGGCCCGGGGTGGGGCTAGAGGCAAGCGGGTGGACGCGGCGCGAATGGACAGGCAGATGCAGGCTCCACACTCTGGCGACCGAGGGCAGCAGGTCCCACGGCCGGGGCGGCCGCGATACCAGATCTCTCTCCCGTGGCGGGAGCGCAACGGGCGCTTCTCGCCGCTGGGGCTCGTCGTGCTGCTGGCGATCCTGCTGCCGGGCGCGCATCTCGCCTATGGGCTGCTCGCCGGCACGCTCGGCGCCAAGCCGGTGACCGCGGCGCTGCACGGGGCCGGCGACTGGGCGATCCGCTTCCTGCTGCTGTCGCTGCTGGTGAGCCCGCTGCGGCGGGTGACCGGCTGGGGCAAACTGATCGGCATCCGCCGGATGCTGGGCCTTGCGGCGGCAGGATACGCGCTGGCGCATCTGACCCTTTATGCGGCCGACCAGTCCTTCGATCTTGCCAAGGTCGCAAGCGAGATCGTGCTGCGCATCTATCTGACCATCGGCTTCGTCGCGCTGGTCGGACTGCTGCTGCTGGCCGCGACCTCGACCGACGGGGCGATCCGCCGGATGGGCCAGAACTGGCACCGGTTGCACCGGCTGACCTATGGGATCGCCGTGCTGGCAGTGATCCACTTCTTCCTGCAATCGAAGGCGGATGTGACCGAGGCGGTGCTGATGGCCGGCTTCCTGTCGGCGCTGTTCGCCTGCCGCATCGCCCACAAGCTGGGCCTGAAACTGACGTCGCCCTTGGTGCTGGCGGGGATCGCGGTCTTTGCGGGGCTCGCCACCGCCGGCATCGAATACCTGTGGTACGCGCTGGCAACGGGAATTCCGGCGGAGCGGGTGCTCGCCGCCAATCTCGACTTCCGCTACTCGATCCGCCCGGCCTGGTGGGTGTTCGGTGTGATGCTCACTGTTGCCGCCCTGCCCTTGGTGCTGAGGCTCGGGTCCTGGGCACGGCAGGCGGCCGCGCCAGGCGCGGCGGGGCGCGGCTGATCCTTCGCGCGGCGGATTTTCGTCATTTTTCCGGGAAAGGCTGCGAGAGGATCGGGCGAGAAAAATAAATCGTACACAATTATATTGTGCACGATCTAATTTGCCCCTATATAGGGGCGGCACCGAGCCACACTCGGCGATGCAGCAACGCACACGCAAGGAGACCGATATGGCCATTCTCTACACCGCCCACGCTTCCGCCACGGGCGGGCGCACCGGCAATGCCAAGTCCGACGACGGCCGCCTGGAGGTGACCCTGTCGACGCCGAAGGAACTCGGCGGCGACGGCGGCGCCGGCACCAATCCGGAGCAGATGTTCGCGGCCGGCTATTCGGCCTGTTTCCTCGGCGCGATGAAATTCGTCGCCGGCCAGCAGAAGCTGAAACTGCCCGAAGAGACGCAGGTCGCCGCGGATGTGGGCATCGGCCCGCGCGACGACGGCACCGGTTTCGGCATCGCCGTGACGCTGACCGTCACCATCCCCGGCCTCGACAAGGCCGAAGCGCAGACCCTGGTGGAAAAGGCGCATGTGGTGTGCCCCTATTCGCACGCAACGCGGGGCAACATTCCGGTGACGCTCAACGTCGCCTGAGCGCGACCTCAGGTCCCGCCGTTGCCCTCGCCGTTCTGCGCGGCGCGGCGGGACTCGCGAAAGGCGCTGTGCTCGCGCTCCAACTGCTCCAGCACGGTGCCGACACGGGCCAGCGCCCCGGCGGTCGCGCGGAAGCGGCCCGCCCGCGCCTCGAACAGGCGGCGGGCGATCTCGGGAAATTCCTGCAGCATGCGCTTGAACAACGCCCGGCGGATGCGGATCACCTCGGTGGGGCCGACGGCGACGGCGCGGGCCGGGCGGCGCGTCTCGACCAAGAGCGCCGTCTCGCCGATCAGGCTGCCGGGGCCGAAACTGCCGAGCTCCTGGCGGTCCTCGCCCTCGCCCTCCAGCAGCACCGCGCCGCTGGCGACGACAAGGCCGGCATCGGCGCGCTCGCCGGCGATGAACAGCACCTCGCCGTCGCGATAGGAGACATTCTCGGCCGAGAAGGCGAGCAGGCGCATCTGCTCGTCCGGGAATTCGGCGAGCAACGGCACCTGGCGCAGCAATTCCATATCCCGGGCGAGACTCATGTCTTGAGCATTACGCCGAAGCCGGCAGGCTGCACAAGCCCGGAAACCGCTTCGCCCGGCCGGCGGGCGGACTGCCGGTGGACAGTCGGCCCGGCTGGGCAAGGTGCCGCCGGGCGGCAAGACCTTCCGCGGGGATCAGGGAACCAGCTTATAGCCGCCGGCCTCGGTCACCAGCAATTCGGCATTGGAGGGATCGCGCTCGATCTTCTGCCGCAGCCGGTAGATATGGGTTTCCAGCGTGTGGGTGGTGACGCCGGAATTGTAGCCCCAGACCTTGGTCAGCAGCACGTCGCGGGTCACCGGCTGTTCGCCGGCCCGGTAGAGGAACTTCAGGATCGAGGTTTCCTTCTCGGTCAGGCGGATCTTGCCGCCGGCCTCGTCGGTCATCAGTTTCTGCGCCGGGCGGAAGGCATAGCGGCCGATGGTGAAGACCGCGTCCTCGCTCTGTTCGTGGCTGCGCAGATGCGCCCTGAGGCGGGCGAGCAAAACGGCGAACTTGAACGGCTTGGCGACATAGTCGTTGGCGCCGGCCTCCAGCCCGAGGATCGTGTCGCTGTCGGTGTCGTGGCCGGTCAGCATGATGATCGGCGCCTTGAAGCCCTTCTTGCGCAGCAGCTTCACCGCCTCGCGGCCGTCGATATCGGGCAGGCCGACATCCATCAGCAGCAGGTCGGTATGACCGTCCTCGGCCAGCTTGATGCCGGTGGCGGCATTGGACGCCTCGCGCGTCTCGAACTCCTCGTAGAGCGAGAGCTGCTCGACCAGCGCCTCGCGCAGATCGTCGTCGTCGTCGACGATGAGGATTTTGCGTGCGGGCATGGACGTGTCCTTTCCTGAGCGAAGGGCATGGCGCGGAATCTGCACCGGTTTTCCTGACATAAGCAAGCGGACACGATTGCGCGAGGGCGGATTGACGCAAAGCCCGGCTTGCGCCAACACATCCTGCTCACGCAACCTTGAGACCCGTGTGAGGACGCATCCGCCATGACGCTGGACCTTGTCGCGCCGCGCCGCCGCCCCGCCCTGCCGCGGGAGGGACAACGGGGCGAAACCTTGCGGGTCCGCACGCTTTCGGCGGGTGCGACGCGCGGGGTGCTGCAGTTCGGCGGGATCGTCGTGCCGTGTGCGCTCGGGCGCGGCGGGATTTCCCGCTTCAAGCGCGAGGGCGACGGGGCAACGCCGGCCGGACGCTTCGAGCTGCTGCAGGTCTATTATCGCCGCGACCGGGGCGGGCGTCCGCGCTCGGCCCTGCCGGTTGCGCCGCTGCCGCGCGCCGGCTGGTGCGACGCGCCGGGCCATCCGCGCTACAACGCGCTGGTGCCGCTGCCCTGTGCCGCCTCGCACGAGGATCTGTGGCGGGACGATCCGCTCTATGACATCGTCGTGGTGCTCGACTGCAACCTCCATCCGGCGGTGCCGGGACTGGGCAGCGCCATCTTCTTTCACCTGGCGCGGCCCGGCTACACGTCGACGGAAGGCTGCGTCGCGGTGGCGCGGGCGGATATGGAACGGCTGCTTTCCGCCTGCGGTCCGGGGGCGGCCATCGAGATCGGCTGAACGGCGGGGCGCGATTGTCGTCCGCGCGTTGAACACTGCGTCCAGCGGCCGGGCACTGTTACGATGGGGCAGGGCGCCTATCTTTGGCGAAACGATCCGCAACGCCCGCCTTGCAGAGGGCGGGAGAAAGGCGAAGTCCCATGTCCGTCAGACCCGTGACCCATCTGGAGACGGCGAAGCCGACGCTGGAAGGCGCCGGCGTCAAGCTGCACCGCGCCTTCGGCTTCGGCGATCCGACTGCGCTCGACCCGTTCCTGCTGTTCGACGATTTCCGCAACGAGCGGCCGCAGGACTACAAGGCCGGCTTTCCCTGGCATCCGCATCGCGGCATCGAGACCATTACTTATGTTCTGGCCGGCACCGTCGATCATGGCGACAGCCTCGGCAACCAGGGCACGCTGGGGGCGGGCGACATCCAGTGGATGACCGCCGGCAGCGGCATCATGCACCAGGAGATGCCGCAGGGCGATGCGAAGGGGCGGATGCACGGCTTCCAGCTCTGGGCCAACCTGCCCTCCGCGCTGAAGATGACCAGCCCGCGCTACCAGGACGTGCCCTCGACCGAGATCCCGGAAATCACCGACGACGACGGCACCCATGTGCGCGTCATCTGCGGCGAGTTCTGGGGCCGGCGCGGCCCGGTCGACGGCATCGCCGCCGACCCGAACTATGCCGACATCTTCGTGCCGGCCGGGCGCACCAAGCGCTTCAAGGTCGACACCTATCGCAAGGCCTTCGCCTATATCTTCGAGGGCTCGGGCACGTTCCGCGATGCCTCGCAGCCCTTCGGCGTGCTGCTGGAGAAGGAGGTCGACGGCGAGGAGGTGCATGTGCGCGACGAGAGCGGCGACCGCACCCTGGTGCGCTTCGGCACCGGCGACGAGGTGACCGTGACCGCCGGGCCGAACGGCATCCGCTTCCTGCTGGTCTCCGGCGCGCCGATCCGCGAGCCGGTGGCCTGGCACGGGCCGATCGTCATGAACACCCGCCAGGAGCTGATCCAGGCGGTGAGCGAGCTGCAGAACGGCACCTTCATCCGCGAGGGTGCCCGGCGCTGACCGACGCGCCGGGGAACACGTCCGGGCGGCAGGTCCGCCCGGACGCTGCCGTCCCGTCCCGGCTTTCTGCGGCCCGCCAGTGCGGCGAAACACGCGAAGACTGGAACCGCGCGGCCTTTTCCGCCATATAGACGGGAACGGCCGGTCGCGCCTTGCCCGATATCGGGTGGCGCGCCGCAGATGGCCTGCCCCGAGCGACAGGCGGCGGGCGGCGAGATGGACGATTTTCGCGATGAGCGAGCGCAGGATTCCCTTTCTGAAGATGAACGGGCTCGGCAACGATTTCGTTGTCTGGGACGCCCGTGAGGCCCCCGTGCGCCTCGATCCGCAAGCGATCCGCCAGATCGGCGCGCGGGATGGCGGCATCGGCTTCGACCAGATGATCACGGTGGAGCGCAGCCCCGCCGGGGCGGATGCCTTCATGCGCATCCACAACCGCGACGGCGGCGAGGTCGACGCCTGCGGCAATGCCACGCGCTGCATCGGCCGGCTCCTGATGGAGGAGAGCGGCGGCACGGCCGCCACCATCGAGACCAATGCCGGGCTGCTGAAGGCCCTGGCGACGGACAGTCCGCGCCGGGTCACGGTGGACATGGGCCGGCCGCGCTTTGCCTGGAACGAGATCCCGCTGGCCGAGGAATTCCACGACACGCGGGCGATCGAGCTGCAGATCGGGCCGATCGACGCGCCGATCCTGCACACGCCCTCGGTGGTCAATGTCGGCAACCCGCATGCGATCTTCTGGGTGCGCGATCTGGATGCCTACGATCTTTCGCGCATCGGGCCGATGCTGGAAAACCATCCGATGTTCCCGGAGCGGGCGAATATCTCGCTCGCCCATGTCCTGTCGGACAAGGAGGTCGAGATCCGGGTGTGGGAGCGCGGCGTCGGGCTGACAAGGGCCTGCGGCACGGCGGCCTGCGCCGTCGGCGTTGCCGCCGCGCGCGACCTGCGCACCGGGCGCAAGGTGCGGGTGCTGCTGCCGGGCGGGCCGCTCGACATCGAGTGGCGCGAGAGCGACGACCACATGCTGATGACCGGCGACACCGAGGTGGAGTTCGAGGGGCTGCTCGACCCGGAGACGCTGACCTTCGAGAAGACCGCCCCCGGCGACCGGCCGATCCTCGAGGTGGTCCGGTGAGCATCGACGTCGTCACGTTCGGCTGCCGCCTCAACGCCTACGAATCCGAGGTGATGAAGCGGGAGGCGGAGGCCGCCGGCCTCAAGGATGCGATCCTGATCAACACCTGCGCGGTGACGGCGGAGGCGGTGCGCCAGGCGCGCCAGTCGATCCGCAAGGCCCGGCGCGACAATCCGGGCGCGCGCATCATCGTCACCGGCTGCGCCGCCCAGACCGAGGCGGAAACCTTCGCCGGCATGGCGGAGGTCGACCTCGTCCTCGGCAATTCGGAGAAGCTGGAGCGCGCCTCCTACGGCCGCGTCGCGCAGTTCGGCCTCGACGACAGCGAGAAGATCCGCGTCAACGACATCATGAGCGTGCGCGAGACGGCCGAGCACCTGATCGACGGGCTGGAGGGCCGGGCCCGCGCCTTCGTGCAGGTGCAGAACGGCTGCGACCATCGCTGCACCTTCTGCATCATCCCGTTCGGGCGCGGCAATTCCCGCTCGGTGCCGATGGGCGTCGTCGTCGACCAGATCGCACGGCTGGCGGACAACGGTTACCGCGAAGTGGTGCTGACCGGCGTCGACATCACCAGCTACGGCGCCGACCTGCCGGGGGCGCCGAAGCTCGGCGATCTCGTCGCCAAGATCCTCAAGCTGGTGCCGGGGCTCGACCGGCTGCGGCTGTCCTCGATCGATTCCATCGAGGCGGACCCGGCCCTGATGCGGGCGATCGCCGAGGAAGAACGGCTGATGCCGCATCTGCACCTGTCGCTGCAGGCCGGCGACGACATGATCCTCAAGCGGATGAAGCGGCGGCACCTGCGCGCCGACACGATCGGCTTTTGCGAGGAAGTGCGCCGGCTGCGCCCGGACGTGGTGTTCGGCGCCGACATCATCGCCGGCTTCCCGACCGAGACCGAGGCGATGTTCGCCAATTCGCTCGCCATCGTCGACGATTGCGGGCTGACGCATCTGCATGTCTTCCCCTTCTCGCCGCGCAAGGGCACGCCGGCGGCGCGCATGCCGCTACTGCCCCGCCAGGTGGTGAAGGAGCGTGCCGCGCGGCTGCGCGAAAAGGGCGAGGCGGCGCTGCTCGCGCATCTGGAAGCCGAGCAGGGGCGCGAGCGGCAGGTCCTGATCGAGCGCGAGGGGCTGGGGCGCAGCGAACAGTTCACCCAGGTGGAGTTCTCGCCCGAGGCCGCGGACGGCAAGGCGGCGGGCGACCTTGTCAGGCTGCGCATTGCCGGGCATACCGGGCGGCACTTACTCGGCGTAACCACCGGTCGACAGGCGGCATGACGGCATGAGCGAGCAGAAACGCGGGTTCCTCGGACGCCTGTTCGGCGGACGGGAGGCGCCACCGCGCCCCGAAGCGCCGGAAACGCCCGAGACGCCCGAGACGGGCGCACCCCTGCCGGAGACCGGGGCTGGCGCCGAGGCGGCGCCCGAAGCACTGCCTGAAGCAGTGCCCGAAGCGCTACCCGAAGCCGCTCCCGAGGCCCGGCCGGACGACCTGCCCGATGCTGCGGCCGACGAGCCGGCGGCCGACGCGGCTGTTGAAGAGCCCGTTGAGGCACCCGTCGAGGCGCTCGCCGAAGAACCGGCCGAAGAGCCCGCCGAAGACCCCGAGACACAGCCGGAGCCCGAAGCCGGGCCCGAGCCCGAGCCGCGCCGCTCCTGGCTGTCGCGGCTGACGGCGGGCCTGTCGCGCTCCTCGGCCTCGCTGACCGGGGGCATCTCCTCGCTCTTCACCAAGCGCAAGCTCGACGCGGCGACGCTGGAGGAGCTGGAGGACCTGCTGATCCAGGCCGATCTCGGCGTCGAGACGGCGATGGCGATCACCGAGCGCATTGCCGAGGGTCGCTTCAACAAGCAGATCTCGCCGGACGAGGTGCGCCGGATCCTGGCCGAGGAAGTGACCAAGGTGCTGGCGCCGGTGGCCCGGCCGCTGGTCGTCGAGACCGGGGACAAGCCGCATGTGGTGCTGGTGGTCGGCGTCAACGGCACCGGCAAGACCACGACCATCGGCAAGCTGGCGGCGAAACTGACCGCCGAGGGCCGCAAGGTGATGCTGGCGGCGGGCGACACGTTCCGCGCCGCCGCCGTCGAGCAGTTGAAGATCTGGGGCGCGCGCACCGGTGCGCCGGTGATTGCCCGCGACACCGGCGCCGATGCGGCCGGCCTCGTCTTCGACGCCATGCAGGCGGCGCGCGCGGCGGGCTGCGACGTGCTCCTGATCGACACGGCCGGGCGGCTGCAGAACCGCGCCGAGCTGATGGCGGAGCTGGAGAAGGTGGTGCGGGTGATCCGCAAGCACGACCCGTCCGCCCCGCACAGCGTGCTGCTGACGCTGGACGCGACGACCGGCCAGAACGCCATGAACCAGGTCGAGATCTTCGGCCGCACGGCCGGCGTCACCGGCCTCGTGATGACCAAGCTCGACGGCACCGCACGCGGCGGCATCCTCGTCGCCATCGCCGCGAAACATGCCCTGCCGGTGCATTTCATCGGCGTCGGCGAGGGCATCGACGATCTCGAACCCTTTACCGCGGAGGAGTTTGCCTCCGCCATCGCCGGCAAGGAAACGGAGAGCTGATGGAATTCGAACAGGGACCCAACGCGCCGGGCCGCAAGGAGCTGTCGCCGCTCCTGAAGCTGGCGCTGGAACTGGGGCCGCTGGTCCTGTTCTTCCTCGCCAATGCGCGCGGAGACCTGCTCTACGAGCGGTATCCGGCCTTGTCCGTGCTGGGCGCGCCGATCTTTCTCGCCACCGCCGTGTTCATGGTGGCGATCACCGTGTCGCTGGCCGTTTCCTATGCGCTGACGCGGCGCCTGCCGGTGATGCCGGTGGTGTCCGGCATCGTCGTGCTGGTGTTCGGCGCGCTGACCCTGTGGCTGCATGACGAGCTGTTCATCAAGCTCAAGCCGACCATCGTCAACGCGCTGTTCGGCTCGGTGCTGCTCGGCGGGCTGCTGTTCGGCAAGGCGCTGCTCGGCTATGTCTTCGACAGCGTCTTCCGCCTCGACGACGACGGCTGGCGCAAGCTGACCTTCCGCTGGGGGCTTTTCTTCTTCTTCCTCGCCGTCCTCAACGAGGTGGTCTGGCGGGCCTTCTCCACCGACTTCTGGGTGTCGTTCAAGGTGTTCGGCGTCATGCCGATCACCATCGCCTTCACCCTGTTCCAACTGCCGCTGATCCAGCGCCACGCGCTGGAGGACGAGACGGACCGCGCCGGCTGAAAGTGCCGGCGGCGGCCTCGTCCCGCCGTCAGTTCAGGCTGTCGAACCAGATCTTCCATTGCGGCACGGCGCTGGCGAAGGTGCCGCGATGCGAGGTGGGGCCGGTGGTGACCGCCTCGACATTCGGATTGCCGGCGCCCATCGCCTGCTGATAGGTCATCGCCAGCCGGCCGAGACCGGTGGCGATCGCCTCGTCCGCCTCGCCGTAATAGGTGCGCACCGGCGTCGCGTAGAGCCAGCGATAGACCTCCGTCCCCGCGACCAGGCGGCCATAGGCCGAGGCGGCGAAGAAGCGGGCGTCGAAATACTCCGCATTGAGCAGCTCGTGCAGGTCGGTCGGGATCTTCGTCGGATCGACCGGCTCGCGGGCATAGGCCTTGCGCGCCAGTTCGTAATGCTCGTCCTTGATCAGCGACCGGGCAAGGCCGGGCACGCCATAGTAATTCTCGAAAGAGAAGGCGGAGAGGATGAACAGGCTGTTGACCCAGTCGGCATCGTTGGCGCGCGGATAGCTGAGAAAGCCGTTGAGCGCGGCGAAGACGTCGATCGGCGCGCTGGCGGTGGCGGTGGCCTTCACCGAGGTGCCGGACTGCTCCAGCCGCTCCAGCATGGCGAGGGTGACGAAGCCGCCCTGCGACCAGCCGCCGAGATAGAGCCCGTCATCGGCAAGGCCGAGATGGGCGATCCCCGCGCGGCCGGCGCTGAGCATGTCCTGCGTCGCCTGCTGGTGGCTGGCCTTGACCATGTAGCCCTCCGGCTCCGCCGAGGTGCCGAGGCCGAAATAATCCGCACCGATCAGCAGGTAGCCCTGGCCGGCGAACTGGGCGATCATCAACTGGGTTTCCGGCGACTGGTCGGCGAAGGAGGGCACCTGCTCCTTTCCGTAGACCGTGCCATGCTGGTAGGAGACCAGCGGCAGGCGCGTCGCCTCGACCTCCGGCACCGCCAGCAGGCCGCTGGCCACAGTCGGCCGGTTGCCCTGTTCGGGGATCACCGAGCCATAGGTGACCCGGTAGAGGCGCACGGCGTTTGTCGCCGGCGTGTAGGCGACTTTGATGCCGAAGAATTTCGGCGTGTCGACGCTCAGGATCGTGTTGAGCGCGTCGACATCGAGCCGGCCGACCAGTTGATAGCTGACGGTGGAACTGACCTCGACGGGGGGCTCAAGAGGCGCCGCGGCGGGTTGATCGGCGCTGACGCCGGGCGAGGCGACGGCTCCGCCGAAGAGGAGCGCCAGGACGGCGATTGCGCGGCGGGGCAACAGGCGGGCAAGCTGCATGAGATCCGGTCTCCCGATAAGGCCCCAAGCGGGCGCCTCATCGGTACACCGGATATGCGAAGATATCGTTGCCGGCCGCGACGCGCTCAGTAGTCGCCGAGCTTCATCTCCGGCTCGTAGTCGACGCCGTCGACTTCCTTGATCACCGCCTGGCCGCAGATCGTCAGCCCGCGCACCGCGTCGAAGGAGAGCTGCGGCGAGCCGTGCAGGTGCCAGCCCTTGTTGAGCGCGGCGGTGACCCGGTGGCAGAAGGCGCTGTCGTCGGGGCCGGTGATGAAGCGATAGAGTCTCATGGGGGTGTTCCTTGCTGCTGGATCAGGCGTTGCGCGCGGCGATGGCGTCGGCGATGGCGACGAGGCGGGCGCCCATTTCGGCGTGAAGCCGCTCGACCATGCGGCCCTCGACCTGGATCGCGCCCTTGGCGGCGTTTTCCGGCCGCTCGAACTCGGCGATGATGCGGCGGGCCCAGGCGATGTCGGCCTCCGCCGGGCTGAAGGCGGCGTTGCAGGGGGCGGCCTGCTTCGGGTGGATCAGCGTCTTGCCGTCCATGCCCATTTCGGCGCCCTCGCGGCATTCGGCGGCAAAGCCGGCCTCGTCGTCGAGCGTGTTGTAGACGCCGTCGACAATGTCGATGCCATAGGCTCTGGCGGCGGCGAGACAGGTCATCAGCCAGGGCCGCATCGGCGCGCGCCCCGGCACCAGGGCGGCGCGGGTTTCCTTGGCCAAATCGTTGGTGCCCATGACGAAGCAGGCAAGCCGCGTTTCCGGATTTGCGGCGGAAGCGGCGATGGCGGCGGCGTTCAGCATGGCGAGCGGGGTTTCCATCATCGCCCAGAGCCGGACGTTTGCTGGCACGCGTGCGGCGTTGAGCTTGTGCGCGACGCGCTCCAGATCGGCCGGCGAGGAGACCTTGGGCAGCAGGATCGCATCCGGCCGGGCGGCCATCGCCATGTCGAGATCGGCCGGCCCCCAGGGCGTCGACAGGCCGTTGATGCGGATCACCACTTCGCGGTGGCCGTAGCCGCCCTGCGCCAACGCTTCGCGGATCTGTTCGCGGCCGGTCTCCTTGGCGTCAGGCGCGACCGCGTCCTCCAGGTCGAGGATCAGCGCGTCGACGTCGAGGCTGCGGGCCTTGTCCAGCGCGCGGGCGTTGGAGCCGGGCATGTAGAGGACGCTGCGGCGGGGGCGGATCGTGGCGGGTGCGGTCATCGGGCCTCGTCTCCTCAAGGTGGCGCGGGTGAGCGTCTTCCTCTAGGCGCTGGTTTCCTCCTCCGCCAGCCGTCTTTTCGTCGGAGAGCGGAAGATCATGTCCTTTGCGGCAACCACCGCGCCGAGGGTGACGAGGGCGCAGGCGAGCGCCACCACGGTGGTGAAGGCGCCGAAGCCGAAGGCGATCAGCAACAGCGTCGACAGAACCGGCGCGGCATAGGCGCCGGCGCCGAGCACCTGGATGTCGCCGCGCTTGACGCCGATGTCCCAGACGAAGAAGGCAAGGCCGACCGGGAAGGCGGCGAGCGCCAGCACGGCGCCCCATTCGCCGGGACCGGCCGGCCAGACGGTCGTCTCGAAGGCGAGATGGGCGGCGAGCGACAGGGCCGAGGTGCCGAGGCAGAAGCCGGCGACGGCCTCCGTCGGCACCTTGCCGAGCCGGCGCGAGAGCACCGAATAGCTCGACCAGAACAGCGCCGAGGCGCAGGCCGCGAGATAGCCCGGCACATGGGCGGGATCGAGCGCCAGCCCCTTGCCGCCGGTGACCAGCAGCGCGGCGCCGGCAAGGCCCAGCAGCGTGCCGAGGATGTGATGGGCCTTGAGCCTTTCGCCCGGCAGCAGCGCCGAGAACACGACGATCAGCAGCGGCCAGGTGTAGTTGATGAGGTTGGCATCGACCGGCGGGGCGTTGCGGATGGCGGTGAAGTAGAAGAAATGGAAGCCGAACAGGCCGAGCGTGCCGAAGGCCATCACCCCGAGCGACTGGCGCATCCGGGCAAGGCGGCCGGTCAGGCCGAGCCAGAGCGTCGCGGCAAGACCGGACAGGCCGAAGCACAGCGCGTTGAGCAGGAAGGGCGGCACCTTACCCGAGGCGGCGCCGAACAGGCCGAGGGTCGACCACATCAAGACGGCGGTGAGACCGATCAGGGTGGCGCGCAGGCGGCCGGAGGCGGCAAGGCTGGGCTCGGACATCGGGCGGGTTCCGGATGGAAGATGGCAGGTCGACGACTATTCGCAGCCAGCCGCGCCGGCGTCAATCGCGCGCCTACGCGCTGTTACCATGCAGACCATCTGGCAGTTGAAATCGCGGCGTCATTCGGGGCAAGGTGACGGCCCGGTCCGGCATGGCCCGGCAAACCAATCCCTGTTTCGGAGTGTTCATGAGCACCATCGCCATCAAGCAGCTCGGCCCGGATGACGCACCGGCGCTGGCCCCGCTGATCGCCGAATACGCCCAGGCGCTGAAGCGCGGTGCGCCGCGCCGGCCCGACCAGTTCTACGCCGAGCGCATCCTTGGCGACCGGACGGCGGAAGTGATCGGCGTCGAATACGAGGGGCGGCTGGTGGGCTTTGCCATCTATTTCGACCTGCCGGAGATCATTTCCGGCCTGCGCACCGGCCAGTTGGACGAGATCTACGTGCATCCGGACACCCGCAACAAGGGGCTGGCGCGGCGGATGATCGAATGGCTGGTCAGTGAGGGCGCGCGGCGCGGCTGGTACGAGCTGCGCTGGATCGTGCCGGGCAAGAACGTGCCGGCCGTCACGCTCTACGATCAGATCGCCGAGCCGGCGGACTGGAAGGGCTATATCCTGGCGATCGATCGCGGCGGCAACGACTGAGCGCCGGCCGCCGCGCCTCAGCGCAGCGGCGGCAGGGTGCCGAGCGGGATGAAGCCGACGCGGGCGGTGCCGCCGGCAAAGGCGAGCGGCACGGTGACCGCCGGGCCGCCGTCGAGGGTTGCCGGCTGGCCGAGGGCGGCCAGCGCCCCGGCAAGCGAGGCCGGCACCTTCGATCCTTCGGGAAAGAACGGGGCGAGCAGCGGCGGCAGGCCGGCGGCGCCGGCAACGGTGAGCGGCAGGGTGCCGTTGAGCCGTCCCGCCGCGTCCAGCCACAGGCTGCCGGTCGCCGACAGGGTGACCCCGCCCGAGGCAAGGCGCAGGTCGCGAACCGTCAGCGCGCCCTCGCTTTTCAGCAGCGCGAGCGGGTCGGCGCCGCGGGGCGCCAGCAGCGCCGCGCCGCCGGCGAGCCGCACATTGGCCAGGACATCGACCGGCGCCGCCGTTCCCGGCAGGGCAAGCGCGTCGAGCCGCAGGGCGGCCTCCGCATCCTCGGCCGTGTCCGGCGAGCGGCGCAGGTGCAGGTTCGCCAGTGCGGCCGACCCCGCCACACGGTCGTCGGCGAGGCTGAGCACGGGCGCGACGATCTCCACGTCGCTGCGGTCGAGCGCGGAGGTGCCGAGGCGCAGGCTGGCGCGGGCGGTGGTCCAGCCGGCCTTGAGGCCGGTGGCAAGGCCGTTGCCCTCGACCGCGACGGGACTGTCGGCCTCCAGGATCACATGCCAGGGATTGTAGGCAAGGGCGACGGCGCGGAAGCCCTCGACCTGCGCCCGCTCGCCGTGCGCCCCGGCGACCGACAGCGGCTGGCAGGACAGTTCGAGGTGGAAGGGATAGCCGCCGAGGTTCTGCCCGGTGCAGGCGATCTCGCCGCCTTCCGCGCGCGCCGCCATGCGGACATTGGTGAAGAGATCGGCGACCACGCCGCGGGCGATCGACCAGTAGCCGCTCCACAGGGCGATGACCAGGGCGACGAGCGTCGCCAGCAGGATGTAGCCGCGCCGCGAGGTCGGCTTGCGAGCGGGCGTGCCGGTTTCGGACGGGGGGCGGTCCGTGCTGTCGGTCATGTGATCTGTCCCGTGATGTGGCGCCCGGGCGGGCGTGGTGATGCCTGTAAGCATGCCGGCGCGGCGGATTCAAGGCCGTTCGCCACGGTTGCCAGCGGCGAGCGCTGTTGCTAGGTCGTGGGACCCGGACGGGACGGGAAGGGTCGCATGCAAGACAGGCAGGATCTGTGGGTGTTCGGATACGGCTCGCTGATGTGGCGGCCGGGCTTCGAGTTCGAGGAGGCGGTGCAGGGCGTGCTGCATGGCGCCCATCGCTCGCTCTGCATCTATTCCTGGGTCCATCGCGGCACCGAGACGCGGCCCGGCCTGGTGCTCGGCCTCGACCGGGGCGGCGCCTGCCGCGGCATGGCCTTTCGTGTTGCCGCCCGCCGGCGGGACGAGGTGGTTGCCTACCTGCGCGAGCGCGAACAGGCGACCATGGTCTACCGGGAGGCGCATCGGCGGGTGCGGCTGGAGGGCCGCGCCGACCGGCAGGTCAGCGCGCTGACCTATGTGGTCGACCGGACCCACCCGCAATATGCCGGCGTGCTGTCGCTGGAGCGGCAGCTCGAACTGGTCAGCGGCGCCGTCGGCCAGTCCGGCGCCAATCCCGACTATGTGCTCAACACCGTCGACCACCTGTCGCAGATTGGCATCCGCGACCACGGGCTGGAGGCGCTCGGCAAGCATCTGCGCCAGTCGATGGCCCCACAGCTCTCCGCCGGCTGAGCGGCTGCCTTACGCGACCGCCGAAGGCGCCAGCCCGCCGCGCGTGACGATGAAGTCGAGCACCGCCTCGACGCCCTTGCCGTCCTTGACATTGGTGAAGACGAAAGGCCGCTCCTTGCGCATCAGGCGGGAGTCCCGGTCCATCACCTCCAGCGAAGCACCGACCAGCGGGGCGAGGTCCGTCTTGTTGATGACGAGAAGGTCGGAACGGGTGATGCCGGGCCCGCCCTTGCGCGGGATCTTGTCGCCGGCGGAGACGTCGATGACATAGATCGTCAGGTCGGCAAGCTCCGGCGAGAAGGTGGCGGCGAGATTGTCGCCGCCAGACTCGATCAGGATCAGGTCGAGGGCGGGAAAGGCGGCCTCCAGCTCTGCGACGGCGGCAAGGTTGATCGAGGCATCCTCGCGGATCGCGGTGTGCGGGCAGCCGCCGGTCTCCACGCCGCGAATGCGCTCGGCCGCCAGCGCGCCGGAGCGGGTCAGGAACTCGGCATCCTCGCGGGTGTAGATGTCGTTGGTGATGGCGGCGATGTCATAGGTGTCGCGCAGCCGCTTGCACAGGGCGTCCATCAGCGCCGTCTTGCCGGAGCCGACGGGGCCGCCGATGCCGATGCGCAGGGGGCCGTTGGGGGAGGGCATGGGGATCTCCTTCGAAAAGCCGCTCAAGAGCGGAACAGCCGGGTGTACTGGGTCTCGTGCTTCATGGAGGCGATGTCGGCGGCAAAGGCGCAGCCGCCGATCTCCTCGAGCGGGGCTTGAAGCGCGGCGGCGGCAAGGGCGACGACCTCTTCCCCCAGGCCGTTGACGACCCGCTGGCCATCGGTCTGGCCGAGCGGCACCGCGCGCACCGCTGCCGAGACGAGGTTGGCGGCAAAGGCATGCAGGAAGGCGGTGGCGACAGGCCCGGCCGGCAGACCCCAGGCCGCGGCGGCGGCGGAAAATGCCAGCGCATAGGTCCACTCCCCGCGCGCAAGCGCGGCCTTGCCTTGTGTGAGGCGGGCGAAGAGGCGCGTTGCCGCCGTGTCTCCGGGCGGCGGCCAGGCGCCGATGATGGCGGCGATGAAGGCATCTCCCTGCGCGCTCGCCTCCAGCCGGCGCTCCGAACTCGGCTGCAGGGCGAGCGACAGGTCGAGCAGCTCGCGGAACGCCGCCTCCTCGCCGAGGGCGGCCGCGCGCAGTCCGTGGACGAGCAGCAGCGTGTCGCTCCAGCCGGCGCCATGGCGCAGCACGCCGGTCACCCAGGCGCGCAGCGTCGCGGCATCGCGCAAGGTGCTATCCTCGACCGCCCATTCCAGACCGTGGCTATAGGTATAGGCGCCGACCGGGAAGGACGGCGAGGTCCAGGCGAGCAGGGTGTGCAGCCCCGCGCCGGAGAGGCCGGCGCCGGACCCGGGGCTCGTCTCAGGAGCCATCCGCAGCGGGGCCGTCATGGGAGTGCGCGTGCGTGTGGGAGTGGGAATGGCTACGGGAATGCACGTGGCTATGGGAGTGCGCGTGGCCATGGGAGTGCGAATGGTCGTGGGACTGCGCGTGGTCGTGCCCCTCGACGGTGCCATGGCCATAGGCGCCGCCTTCCGGATCGAAGGGCGCGACGAGCGGCGTGATCGTGCCGCCGAGCCGGGCCACCATGTCCTCGATCACGTGGTCGCGGCGGATGCGCAGGGCGCCGGGCAGGAGCTGGGTCGGCAGATGGCGGTTGCCGAGGTGCCAGGCGATGCGCAGCAGGTCGTCGGCGGTCGCCGCCTCGATCTCGACAAGCTCCTCGCCGGCCGCGAGAACGGCGACGATGCGGCCGTCCTCCAGCCGCAGTCCGTCGCCGTGATGCAGTTGCACCGGGCGCGGCAGGTCGAGCAGCACGCGGGTGCCGCCGGCACAGTCCAGCACCGCGCGGCGGCGGTGCCGGTCCTCCCGGTCGAGCACGATGCTGTCGGCCGGCGCGCCTTCCCAGCGGCCGGCGGCGAGGATCTCCTGTACCCGGATCATGCGATGGCCTCGGCTCCTCGTTTCATGGCGGCGGCCAGGGCCGGCCGCGAACCGGCCCGGTCGAGATAATCGGCGAGGGGACCGGCCGCCGGCAGGTCGAACTTCGCCAGCCTCGCCCAGTTGGCGCAATGGACGATCAGGATGTCGGGCACGGTGAAGCGCTCCCCCATGACGAAGGGACCGGAGCCCAGAAGGTGCTCGAGATGGCGCAGGCCGTCGGCGAACTCGGCGGCGCAGACGCGCTTGACCTCCGGCACCCGCAGCTCCTCCGGATGGATGAAGCTGTTCTTGGCGGCCGTCCACAGGGCGCCCTCCAGCACGTCGACGGTGAACTGGGTGATCCCGTCCTGGCGCGCCCGCTCCAACGTGCCGGCGGGACAGGTCAGCCTGCCGTGCTTGTCGGCGAGATACTGGCAGATGGCGACCGAATCGGTGAGCACGGTGTCGCCGTCCTTCAGCACCGGCACCTTGCCGGTCGGGTTGAGCGCGGTGACCTCAGCGGCGTGCGGGGCTGCCGGGATGTAGTCGTAGGGTTCGCCCAGTTCCTCCAGCATCCACAGGACCCGCATGGCGCGGGTGCGCGGATAGCCGATCAGCGTGTACATGCAAGACTCCTCCGGTCGGTGACGGTTCCTCCGTCCTCGAACCTAGAACAGGAAATAGCGCTGGGCCATCGGCAGGACCTTCGCGGGCTCGCAGGTCAGCAGCTCGCCGTCGGCGCGCACCTCGTAGGTCTCCGGGTCGACCTCGATCACCGGGGTGGCATCGTTCAGCACCATCGAGGCCTTGGAAATGCCCGAACGGGTGTTGGAGACCGGCAGCACCAGCCGGTTGAGGCCGAGCCGCTCGCCAATGCCGTCGTCGAAGGCGGCCTGCGACACGAAGGTGACGCTGGAGGCGGTCATCGAGCGGCCATAGGCGCCGAACATCGGCCGGTAGTGGACGGGCTGCGGCGTCGGGATCGAGGCGTTGGGATCGCCCATCGGCGCGGCGGCGATGGTGCCGAGCTTGAGCACCAGCTCCGGCTTGACGCCGAAGAAGGCGGGATCCCACAGCACCAGGTCGGCGAGCTTGCCGACCTCGACCGAGCCGACATGCTGCGAAATGCCATGGGCGATGGCCGGGTTGATCGTCACCTTGGCGATGTAGCGGCGGACGCGCAGGTTGTCGTTGTCGCCGCTCTCGCCGGCAAGGCGGCCGCGCTGGATCTTCATCTTGTGGGCGGTCTGGAAGGTGCGGATGATCACCTCGCCGACCCGGCCCATCGCCTGGCTGTCGGAGGCGATGATCGAGAAGGCTCCCATGTCGTGCAGGATGTCCTCCGCCGCGATGGTCTCCTTGCGGATGCGGCTTTCGGCGAAGGCGACGTCCTCGGGGATCGAGCTGTCGAGGTGGTGACACACCATCAGCATGTCGAGATGCTCGTCGATGGTGTTGACCGTGTAGGGCCGCGTCGGATTGGTCGAGGAGGGGATGACATTCGCCTCGCCGCACAGCTTGATGATGTCCGGCGCATGGCCGCCGCCGGCGCCTTCCGTGTGGAAGGCGTGGATGGTGCGGCCCTTGAAGGCGGCGGTGGTGTTTTCCACGAAGCCGCTCTCGTTGAGCGTGTCGGTGTGGATCATCACCTGGATGTCATAGGCATCGGCGACCGCCAGGCAGCAGTCGATGGCCGCGGGCGTGGTGCCCCAGTCCTCGTGCAGCTTCAGCGCGCAGGCGCCGGCGAGGATCTGCTCCTCCAGCGCCGCCGGCAGCGCGGCATTGCCCTTGCCGGCGAAGGCGAGGTTCATCGGGAAGGCCTCGGCCGCCTGCAGCATGCGCTCCATGTGCCAGGGACCGGGAGTGCAGGTGGTGGCGTTGGTGCCGGTTGCCGGGCCGGTGCCGCCGCCCAGCATGGTGGTGACGCCGGACATCAGCGCCTCGTCGATCTGCTGCGGGCAGATGAAGTGGATATGCATGTCGAGGGCGCCGGCGGTGACGATCTTGCCCTCGCCGGCGATGGCCTCGGTGCCCGGGCCGATGACGATGTCGACGCCGGGCTGGATGTCCGGGTTGCCGGCCTTGCCGATGCCGGAGATGCGCCCGCCGGTCAGGCCGATATCGGCCTTGTAGATGCCGGTATGGTCGATGATCACCGCATTGGTAATGACCGTGTCGACCGCGCCTTGCGCCCTGGTGCGCTGGGACTGGCCCATGCCGTCGCGGATCACCTTGCCGCCGCCGAACTTCACCTCCTCGCCATAGATGGTGAAGTCCTTCTCGATCTCGATGACAAGGTCGGTGTCGGCAAGGCGGAGCCGGTCGCCGGTGGTCGGTCCGAACATGTCCGCATAGGCGGCGCGGCTGATCTTGAAGGGCATGGCCTTACCTCAATAGGTGACGATTTCCGAGTAGCTGGCGATGTCGGCCTCGACGCCGAGGCGGCGATAGAGCGCGCCGGGGTCGGAACCGCGGGCTTCGTAGAGCTTTCCAAGCGCCTCGCGTGCGGCGGCGAGATGGCCGGCGCTCTCCCAGCGGGCGAGGTTGACGAGATTGAACCGGCCGGGGCCGCCGGCCTTGCGGTAGAGGGCGCCGGACAGGAATCCCGGCTGGGCCGCCAGGAACGCCCGGTGCTCCGAGAACTCGTCGAGAAACGCCTCGACCGCCTCCTCGGGAACCACGAACTTGTTGATCACGGTGACGCCCATCGCTCAGTTCCCCAGACCCTCGGTCAGTTGTTCCAGTTCCTGGGTGCGCTGCTCGGTCAGTTCGGCAAGGCAGGAATAGACGAGCATCGGCTCCATCGAGCCGCCGCGGGCGAGGAAGCCGGCGGCGGCGCAGGCCTTGTCGCGATAGGGGACCCAGGCGCGCTGGGCCTCCTTCAGCGCCTCGGCGGCGCCCTTGAGGTCGGCGGAGAGATCGGCGTCCATCGCGCGCATCGCCTTCATCGCCGCCGCGTAGGCGGTGTTGAGCTCTTTGTCGGCGGCTTCCCAGTCCTTCTCGGCGCAGTAAGTGAGCTCCATCTGAACAGTGGCGTTCTCGCAATCGATGTCGGGATCCTGCTGGGCACTGGCGGGAGCGGCCGGCAGCCACAGGGCGAGCAGGACGGCGGAGGCGGTCAGGAATGCTGGGCGGGTCACGTCGGGTGTCCTTCGGTTGGTCAGAGCGTGCCCATCACCTTGCCATTGAAACCGTAGACCGCGCGATCCCCGACATAGGGAACGAGGCTGATCTTGCGCGTCTGGCCCGGCTCGAAGCGGATCGCCGTGCCGGCGGGAATGTCCAGCCGGTGGCCGCGCGCCGCCGCCCGGTCGAAGGCGAGCGCCGGGTTGGTCTCGGCGAAATGATAGTGGGAGCCGACCTGCACCGGACGGTCGCCGGTGTTGGCGACCTCGATCTCCAGCACGCGGCGGCCGGCATTGAGCTCGATGTCGCCCTCGGCGGGCATCAGTTCACCCGGGATCATCCGGCGCTCCTTCTGTCAGCGAATCGGCTGGTGGACGGTGACGAGCTTGGTGCCGTCGGGAAAGGTCGCCTCCACCTGCACGTCGTGGATCATCTCGGCGATGCCGGGCATCACCTGGTCGCGGGTCAGAACCTCGCCGCCGGCGCTCATCAGCTCGGCGACGCTGCGCCCGTCGCGGGCGCCCTCGACGACGAAGTCGCTGATCAAGGCCACGGCCTCGGGATAATTCAGCAGGACGCCGCGGGCGAGCCGCTTGCGGGCGACCTCGGCTGCCATGGCGATCAGCAGCTTGTCCTTTTCCCGCGGGGTGAGTTTCATGGCCTGGTCCTCATCTGCATCTGCGGTGCGTGCCTGTCCTCAGCAATACCATGTGCGCGGCAGGCGCGTGCCGCGCCAGGTCTCCAGGAAGGAGACGAGGCCGGCGCGCAGGTCCTGGCCGCTGTCGGCGAGAAAGCGGAAGACGAGAAGGTCGGGAAGGGCGCTGACGCCGCCGCGCAGCCGCTCGCCGAGCAGCGGGCCCATCGCCTCGCGCGCCCGCTCCAGCAGGCCGGAGACGCCCTCGCGGCAATCGACCAGCGTGGCGAAGGCGCGGCTGCCGGCCGCCGTCGCCGAGCCGGAGAGGATGTCGGTGGCATCGCCCTGGATGCGGGCCTCGTCGGCGAAGATCAGCCGGCCGTCGCGGCGGATGCGCCAGCGGTCGCGGAAGCCGAGGGCGTGCACGTCCTCGCCCATCGCCTCGCGCCCGAGCACCAGGCTCTCCACCGCCAGCAGCCGGGCGCCGGGGGCAAGATCGACGGTGAGCGAGCGCTGCAAGGAGGCGCGGTCGAACAGGATGGTCTCCTGCGGCAGCCATTCCAGCACCGCGTCCTCCTCCGCGCGCAGGGCGCTCGCCACCTCGGCCGGGCCGTCGATGCTGCGATAGACCCGCTCGGCCGCCTGGGTGGTCAGCACCGCATGGGCGCCGGGGCCGGCGGTGGCGTCGAACTCGATGCGGTCGCCGCCGGTCAGGCCGCCGGCGGTGTTGAGGAAGACGGCGACCGGCGGGGAGCCGTGGGTCTTCGGCAGGCGGATCTTGGCGGAGCCGCTCTGGCCGAGCTCCTTCAGCCGCGTCGCGTCGCCCTGCCGCGCGAAGGTGACATGGGCGTGCCCGTGCGCGCGCTGCATCGCGGGGGACGGGATCGCCGGGGCTGCGGGTTCGACGGTCATTCGGCTGATTGGCCTCGCTCGAATAGTCATGAGAATCCGGAGCTTACGCCGGACGTTCGAGAGCCGCGAGAGGGTCGCGGCCGGTCGTCGCGCCCCTGTCGCAGGGGCGTCGGACGGTGCCAAGCAAGAGCGGGGCCAGTCGCGACCAGCCGCGGCCGGGCGGGCCGGCGGCGGCTTCCCGGCGCGGCGGACGGGAGCGACTGCCTCAATCTTCGGCAAATGCCGCTTGTGCGGGCAGGGGCGGTTGCCGCGCATAAGGGCGGGTGGCGGACAGGGGCGGAAAACTTGCAGGTTTTGCATTCCGCCCGCAGGATCGGTTACATATATCCGGCATGGACATTCGGGCATGGACGGGGCCTCCCACGGGTGGCCCGTCCCGGCGCGGACAATTCGATGCGGCGGCTGGAGCTGTGGCGGCCGGACCTGCGGAGGCATTCTGACGTGCTGGCTGACGTGCTGGACTTTACCGGACGCCCCTTGCGCAAGCACCTGGGCAGGCATTTGCGCGGCCTCGCGATCGCGGCAGCGCTCGCGGTCGGCGCCCTGCTGCAGACCGGCGGGACCGCCCGCGCCGACATCGGCGCCTGGATCGTCATCGATGCGGAGACGGGGGCGGTGCTCGACCACAAGGACGCGCTGCGCCAGTGGTATCCGGCTTCGGTGACCAAGCTGATGACCGCCTATCTCGCCTTCAAGGCGGTGCGCGAGGGGCGCGCGACGCTGGAAAGCGCCGTGGCGATCAGCACCAATGCCCATGCCCAGCCGCCCAGCAAGATGGGCTTCAAGCCCGGCACGCAACTGACGCTCGACAGCGCGCTGAAGATGCTGATCGTCAAGTCGGCGAACGACATCGCCGTGGCGATCGGCGAATCGATCGCCGGCTCCGAGCCCGCCTTCATCGACATGATGAACGCGGAGGCGCGGCGCCTCGGCATGAGCGCGACGACCTTCACCAATCCGCACGGGCTGCCGGACAACCGGCAGGTGTCCTCGGCCCGCGACCTGGCCGTGCTGGGACGGGCGGTGTGGCGGGAATTCCCGCAATATCAGGGCTATTTCAGCCTGCCGGCGATCCGGGTCGGCAAGCAGACGCTGCGCTCGGCGAACCGGGAATATCTCGCCCGCGTGCGCGGCGCCAACGGCATGAAGACCGGCTATATCTGCAATTCCGGACTGAACGTGGTGGCGACGGCGAGCCGTGGCGGACGCACCGTGCTGGTGGTGATCCTGGGCGCCTCGTCCGGCGTGGAACGGGCCGCCAAGGCCCGCGTGCTGGTCGATGCCGCGTTCAGCCAGCGGCCGGGGCGCTCCCTCGACAGCATGACCGGCATTGCCGGCGGGCCGCCGGCGGACGGCTATTGCAAGCGCAACCCCAGGCCGACCGCCGAGGAACTGCTCGCCGCCTACGGCACCGGCGGTCTGCGCGGCTCCAGGACGCTGTCCTATGCGCAGGCCGGCCCGGCGTCCGACGGCGTGCGCCAGTCGATCGTCGCCCAGGCGCCGCAACAGGTGGTCTCGGCGGATGACGACGCGCCGGCCGGGGACGACGGCAAGACCGACTGGGGCAAGGTGATGGACCAGATCATCGGCCCGCGCGCCCGCGCCGACCAGGCGCTGCAGGTCGGCCTCGGCGTGCCCAAGGGCGGCGCGGCGCCGGCCGAGGCGAAGGTCGCCGCGCTGACAACCGTGCCGATGCCGCGGGAAAAGCCGGCGACGGGCGCGGTCGCGGCGACGCCCGCCCTGCTGCCGACGGCCGCCGCCGCTGCGCCGGCGCCGCAGGGCGAAGCCAAGCCGGGCGCGATCTTCCGCGGCGAGCCGCTCTTGATCCTGCCGCGCCCGTCCCCAAATCCTCGCCCATAGACCGGTGCGTCGGCCGAGCGGCCGGCGTCCGCGAAAGGACCGTGACGTGACCGAGACCGACCAGACCGGCAAGCGCCCGCGTGGGCCGAAGCCGCCCATTCCGCTGACCGTCATCACCGGCTTTCTCGGCGCGGGAAAGACGACGCTGCTCAACACCCTGCTGAAGGATCCGGCGCTGGCCGACGCGGCGGTGATCATCAACGAGTTCGGCGAGGTCGGCCTCGACCACCTGTTCGTGGAAGGAGGCGAGGAGGGCATCGTCGAGCTGTCCTCCGGGTGCCTTTGCTGCACCATTCGCGGCGATCTGGTGACGACGCTGGAGGATCTGCTGCGCCGGCTCGACAACGGCCGCAGCGAGCGGCTGTCGCGGGTGGTGATCGAGACGACGGGGCTCGCCGATCCGGCTCCCGTGCTGCACACGGTGATGCAGCATCCCTATCTGGTGATGCGCTACCAGCTCGACGGGGTGGTGACCCTGGTCGACGCGGTCAACGGGCTGGCGACGCTCGACGCGCAGGAGGAGGCGGTGAAGCAGGTGGCGGTGGCCGACCGCATCGTGCTGACCAAGACCGATCTTGCGGAGGGCGCGGCGGCGCTCGATCCGGCGAGCCCGCTGCGCCGGCGCATTGCCCGGTTCAACCCGGCCGCCCCGGTGATCCTGGCGGCCAGCGGCGAGGCGACGGCGGCCCGGCTGATCGGCACCGGGCTCTACGATCCGGCGACCAAGACGGCGGATGTGGCGCGCTGGCTGAACGAGGAAGCCTATCGCGACGGCCATTCCCATGGGCACGGTCATGGTCATTCCCACGGCCATCACCATCATGATCACCACCATCATGATCACCACGATCACGGGCATCACGATCACGGGCACGACGTGAACCGCCACGGCGATTCGATCCGCGCCTTCTCCCTGTCGACCGACCGGCCGATCCCGGCGGCGGCGCTGGAGATGTTCCTCGACCTGTTGCGCTCGGCGCATGGGCCGAAGCTGCTGCGGATGAAGGGGGTGGTGCAGCTCGCCGAGGATCCGGACCGGCCGGTGGTGCTGCACGGGGTGCAGCACGTGTTCCATCCGCCGGCGACGCTGCCGGCCTGGCCGGACGCCGACCATCGCAGCCGGCTGGTGTTCATCACCCGCGACCTGCCGGAGACCTTCGTGCGCAAGCTGTTCGACGCCTTCACCGGAACGCCTTCGACCGACACGCCGGACGCGGCGGCGCTGTCCGACAATCCGCTGGCGATCCGCGGCTTCAGCGGCAGCTTCCGCTGATCAGGCCGGCGACCGGTCGGCGCGCACGCGGATGAGCCCTTCCTGCGCGACGGAGGCGACCAGCCGGCCGTCGCGCGAATAGAGCGAGCCGCGGGTGAAGCCGCGCCCGCCGGAGGCCGACGGGCTGTCCTCGGCATAGAGCAGCCACTCGTCGGCGCGGAACGGGCGATGGAACCACATGGCGTGGTCGAGACTTGCTACCTGGAGCCGCGGGTCGAACACGCTGGTGCCATGGGCGAAGAGCGAGGTGTCGAGCAGCGTCATGTCCGAGGCATAGGCAAGCACGCAGGAATGGACGCGCGGATCGTCGGGCAGGGCGGCGCTGGCCCGGACCCAGACATTCTGCGACGGGGTCAGCTTGCGGCGGCTGAAATAGTGGGTCATGTCGACGGGGCGCAGTTCGATCGGCCGGTCGCGCTCCCAGTAGCGGCGCACCGGCTCCGGCGCATGGGCGAGGAACTGTTCCTTCAGCTCCGCCTCGCCGGGCAGGTCCTCCGGCATCGGCACGTCGGGCATGGCGACCTGGTGGTCGAGGCCTTCTTCGAAGGTCTGGAAGGAGGCGGCCATGGAGAAGATCGGCTCGCCGTGCTGGATGGCGACGACGCGGCGGGTGGTGAAGCTGCCGCCGTCGCGGATGCGGTCGACCTCGTAGACGATCGGCACGGCCGGATCGCCGGGGCGCAGGAAATAGCCGTGCAGCGAATGGACGGCGCGGTCCTGCGGCACGGTGCGGGAGGCGGCGACCAGCGCCTGACCGATCACCTGGCCGCCGAAAACCCGCTGCCAGCCGACCTGCGGGCTCATGCCGCGGAAGAGGTTGTGTTCCAGCGGCTCGAGATCGAGTATCGAGAGGAGGTCGTCGACGGCTGAGCGCATGCGGCACCTGTTCGCAGGGACGGAAAGGGTGCGTGAGCCTTCGGGGCGCCGGACGGCATTGTCAAGACTGACCCAGGGGCAGCCGTCCCGGGGCGTAGTAACGAGCGTGCAAACACGGGAGCGACAGGATGGGCATCCAGGCGGACGGGCTCGACGTGCTGGTCGGCGGCGGCGGTTATGTCGGCCTGTCGCTGGCGGTGGCGCTGAAGCAGGCCGATCCGGGCCTTCGCGTCGCCGTGGTCGACATGCGCCCGCGCGACGCGCTGGAGCAGGATCCGCGCGCCTCGGCCGTCGCGGCGGCGGCGAGCCGCATGCTGGACCGGCTCGGCGTGTGGGAGCAGATCGTGCCGCATGCCCAGCCGATGATGGAGATGATCGTCACCGATTCGCGGCTGCGCGATGCGGTGCGGCCGGTGTTCCTGACCTTCGACGGCGAGGTGGAGCCGGGCGAGCCCTTCGCCCATATGGTGCCGAACGGGCGCATGGTCGCCGTGCTCGCCGAGCGGGCCGAGGCGCTCGGCGTCGAACTGATCGCACCGGACACGGTCGCCGGCTTCGCGACCGGACCGTCGGAGGTGGAGATTCGCCTTGCCTCGGGCGCGGTCCGCACGGCGAAACTGCTGGTCGCCGCCGACGGCGTGCGCTCGAAGCTGCGCGAGCTTGCCGGCATCGGCACGGTGCGCTGGGAGTACGACCAGTCGGGCATCGTCACCACCGTTGCCCATGAGCGGCCGCATGGCGGCCGCGCCGAGGAGCATTTCCTGCCCTCCGGCCCCTTCGCCATCCTGCCGCTGACCGGCAACCGCTCGTCGCTGGTGTGGACGGAGCGGCGCGTCGAGGCCGAGCGGCTGGTGACGGGCGACGACTTCACCTTCGAGCTGGAGCTGGAGCGCCGCTTCGGCCATCACCTCGGCAAGCTGGAACTGGCCGGGCCGCGCCACGCCTTCCCGCTCGGGCTGACCCTGGCGCGCGACTTCGTGCGGCCCAGGCTGGCGCTGGCGGGCGATGCCGCCCACGGCATCCATCCGATCGCCGGCCAGGGGCTCAATCTCGGCTTCAAGGACGTGGCGGCGCTCGCCGAGGTGCTGGTCGAGGCGCGGCGGCTCGGCGAGGATATCGGCGCGCTTGACGTGCTGGAGCGCTACCAGCGCTGGCGGCGCTTCGACACGTTCCGCATGGGGGTGGTGACCGACGTCTTGAACCGACTGTTTTCCAACGATATGGATGTGGTGCGCGCGGCCCGCGATGTCGGCCTCGGCCTTGTCGACCGCATGCCGGGGCTGAAGCGCTTCTTCATCCGACAGGCGGCGGGGCTGGAGGGGCCGGCGCCGAGGCTGCTGGTCGGCGAAGCGATCTGACCGCATCGGAACGGGCTGGGACGGGACGGGAGAAGACCTGAGACATGGCCGGGTCACTGACAGCCGCATATGTCCGGCCGCAGCGCATCATTCTCATCACCGGCTGCTCCTCCGGGATCGGCGCCGCCGCTGCCCATACGCTGCGCGGCCGCGACTGGCGCGTCTTCGCCACCGCGCGGCGGGCGGAGGACGTGGACCGGCTGCGGGCGGAAGGCTTCGAGAGCTTCCGCCTCGACTATCAGGACGAGGCGAGCCTCATCGAGGGTGCGGCGGAGCTGTTCGAGCGCACCTCCGGCCGGCTCGACGCGCTGTTCAACAACGGCGCCTATGCCATTCCCGGCGCGCTGGAGGACATCCCCTCGGAGGCGCTGCGCGGGCTGTTCGAGGCGAATTTCCTCGGCTGGCACACGCTGACGCGGGCGGTGCTGCCGCATATGCGCCGGCAGGGGCACGGGCGCATCGTGCAATGCTCTTCGATCCTCGGCTTCATGGGCATGCCCTATCGCGGGGCCTACAACGCCTCGAAATTCGCGCTGGAAGGCTATAGCGACACGCTGCGGCTGGAGCTCGCCGGCGCCGGCATCCATGTCTCGCTGATCGAGCCGGGACCGATCGCCACCCGCTTCACCCAGAACGCGATGGCGAATTTCGAAAGGGTGATCGGCGAAGAGGGGGCGGCCGGCTCGCCCCACCGGGAGATCTACGAGCGGCGCCTTGCCCGTATGCGGGCCGGGGAGCCGTCGCTGTTCAAGCTGCCGGCGCGGGCGGTGGTCAAGCGCCTGGTCCATGCGGTGGAGGCGCCGCGGCCGCGCCCGCGCTACCGGGTGACCGTGCCGACCACCGTGATGGCCGGCCTGAAACGCCTGCTGCCGACCCGGGGCTTCGACTGGGTGCTGTCGCGGGCGGCGCGATCCGAGGAATAGGACGCCGGCGCCTGCCGCGCCCCTGTTGAGAAAGGACTTCCGATGGCCGACTTCCTGCGCATGACCATACCCTTCGCCGTCGGGGCGGTGGCGGTCGTGCTGCTGCTGGGCTTGTGGAACATGATGCGCGGCGGCTCGTCCTCGCGCTCGCAACTGCTGATGCGCTGGCGCGTCGGGCTGCAGTTCCTTGCCGTGGTCCTGGTGATGGTGGTGCTCTATCTCACCGGCGTGCGGCCGTAAGGCGCGGCCGGGAAACGAATTTCGCGGAAGGACATGCCATGGTGGTGCTGAACAAGATCTACACCAAGACGGGAGATGCCGGCACCACGGCGCTTGCCTCCGGCGAGCGGCGGCCGAAGCACGACCTGAGGGTCGAAGCCTATGGCACGGTCGACGAGACCAATGCGGTGGTCGGCCTGGCGCGGCTGGAGACGGCGCGCGGCCATCCCGAGCTCGACGCGGTGCTGGCGCGGATCCAGAACGACCTGTTCGACCTCGGCGCCGATCTTGCCACACCGGAAAGCGACACGCCGCCGGCCTATCCGCCGCTGCGCGTCACCGAGGCGCAGGTCTCGGCCATCGAGGCGGCGATCGACCGGTTCAACGCCGACCTGTCGCCGCTGCGCTCCTTCGTGCTGCCGGGCGGTACGGCGGCGGCGGCGCAGCTCCATCTCGCCCGCACGGTGTCGCGCCGGGCCGAACGGCTGATGACCGAACTGGCGGCGCGCGAGACCGTCGGCCGGCCGGCGCTGGTCTACATGAACCGGCTCTCCGATTTCTTCTTCGTCGCCGCACGCTGGGTCAACGACAAGGGCGCCGCCGACGTGCTGTGGGTGCCGGGCCAGAACCGCTAGGGCCAAGACCGCCGCCTTGACGACGCACTTGACGCCGGGGCGCGCAGGCCGGAAAGCTGCGACGACGCAACAGGACGGCCGGCCGATGTTCATTCCGCTCTACGATCACAAGCCGCTCGTGCATGTGCGGCGACAATTTGTCACATGGGGGCTGATCCTCGCCAATGTGGCGATCTTCGTGCTGGTGCAGCAGGGCGGGCTGTCGGAGCCGGCGATGCAGGCCTCGAGCCTCTCTTACGGGCTGATCCCGGCGGTGCTGTTCGACCTGCGCGACCTTGCCCCCGATCTCGTGGTGTTTCCCGAACCGGCGGCGCTGGTGACCTATGCCTTCCTGCATGGGAGCTGGATGCATCTGGGCGGCAACATGCTGTTCCTGTGGGTCTTCGGCGACAATGTCGAGGACGCGATGGGGCACGTTCGCTTCCTGGTGTTCTATCTGCTGTGCGCGGCCGCGGCCGGGCTCGGCCACGCCCTGATCGAGCCGGGGTCGATCGTGCCGCTGATCGGCGCCTCCGGCGCGGTGGCCGGCATCATCGGCGCCTATCTGGTGCTGCATCCCAAGGTGCGGGTCTGGGTGCTGGCCTTCGGCCGGCTGCCGCTGCGTCTGCCGGCCGCCTGGGTGCTGGGGGCGTGGATCGCCTTCCAGGTGGTGATGGTGCTGGGTCCGGCCGAGGATGGCGACACTGTCGCCTGGTGGGCGCATGTGGCCGGTGCCGCCGCCGGGGCGCTGCTGGTGGTGCCGATGCGCCGGCGCGGCGTGCCGCTGTTCGACAGGGGGGTGTAGGGGGCTTCGGGCGGCGTGGGGAAGCGGGCGTCGCTCCTGCGACGGCAGGGTTCCCTTACGTGGCGTTGACAGCCACCAAGCGCGTCAGTACGGTCCCGGCCCGACGACACGGAACCTGCGAAAAAGCCGCGGTTTCCGGCTGTCCTGAGGCGTTGCGGATACGAAAGGCGACCGGCGGCGGTAACTTGCGGTCGCGTCAGCGGGAGGTTGAAAAACCAATGAAAATCCTTGTGCCCGTGAAGCGGGTGATCGACTACAACGTCAAGGTGCGCGTGAAGGCCGACGGCTCGGGGGTCGATCTGGCCAACGTCAAGATGTCGATGAACCCGTTCGACGAGATCGCCGTCGAAGAGGCGATCCGTCTGCGCGAGGCCGGCAAGGCCACGGAGATCATCGTGGTCTCGGTCGGCCCGCAGCAGGCGCAGGAGACGCTGCGCACGGGCCTCGCCATGGGTGCCGACCGCGGCATCCTGGTCAAGACCGACGCCACCACCGAACCGCTCGCCGTCGCCAAGATCCTGAAGAAGGTGGTCGAGGACGAGCAGCCCGGCCTCGTCATCCTCGGCAAGCAGGCGATCGACGACGACTGCAACCAGACCGGACAGATGCTCGCCGCGCTGCTCGGCTGGAGCCAGGGCACCTTCGCCTCGAAGGTGGACCTCGGCGAGGGCACGGTCGACGTGACCCGCGAGGTCGACGGCGGCCTGCAGACCGTCAAGCTGAAGCTGCCGGCCATCGTCACGACGGACCTGCGCCTCAACGAGCCGCGCTACGCCTCGCTGCCGAACATCATGAAGGCGAAGAAGAAGCCGATCGACGAGAAGTCTCCGGAGGACTGCGGCGTCGACGTCACGCCGCGCCTGGAAGTGCTGAAGACCGTCGAGCCGCCGGCACGCCAGGCCGGCGTGAAGGTGGCCGATGTCGCCGAGCTTGTCGCCAAGCTCAAGACCGAAGCCGGCGTGCTGTGATCGGACGGACAGGGAGACACTGACGATGACCATCCTTCTTGTTGCCGAACACAGCAACACCGCACTGAACGATTCCACCCACAAGGCGATGACCGCCGCCGCCGCGATGGGCGGCGACGTGCATGTGCTGGTCGCCGGCAAGGGCGCGCGCGCGGCCGCCGAGCAGGCCGCCAAGATCGCGGGTGCCGCCAAGGTGCTGCTCGCCGACGGCGACGGGCTTGCCCAGCAGCTCGCCGAGCCGATGTCGGAGCTGATCGTGTCGCTGGCCGGCGGCTATGACGCGATCGTCGCGCCGGCCACCGCCAACGGCAAGAACATCCTGCCGCGCGTCGCCGCGCTGCTCGACGTGATGCAGCTTTCCGACGTCACCGCCGTCATCGACGGGTCGACCTTCGAGCGGCCGATCTATGCCGGCAACGCCATCCAGACCGTCAAATCGAACGATCCCAAGAAGGTGGTGACCGTGCGCACGGCGAGCTTCGCCGCCGCCGAGGAGACCGGATCCGCCGCGATCGAGGAGATTTCGGCGACCCAGTCGGATCTGTCGACCTTCGTCGGCCAGGAACTGTCGAAGTCCGACCGTCCGGAGCTGACCTCGGCCAAGGTGATCATCTCCGGCGGCCGCGCGCTCGGCTCCAAGGAGAAGTTCGAGGAGGTGATGCTGCCGGTCGCCGACGCGCTGGGCGCGGCTGTCGGCGCCTCGCGCGCGGCGGTCGATGCGGGCTACGCGCCGAACGACTGGCAGGTCGGCCAGACCGGCAAGGTCGTCGCGCCGGACCTCTATATCGCCTGCGGCATCTCGGGCGCCATCCAGCACCTTGCCGGCATGAAGGACAGCAAGGTGATCGTGGCGATCAACAAGGACGAGGAAGCGCCGATCTTCCAGGTCGCCGATTACGGCCTCGTCGCGGACCTGTTCGAGGTGCTGCCGCAGTTCAAGGCTGCCGTCGAGGCCGCCAAGGGCTGACGGCACCGCGCCGCGGCGCGGGCGAGACGATTGCGAAGGGCCCGCCCTCGGCGGGCCCTTCCGCGTTGCCGGGGACGGTTGGCGCCATGGCGCTGCCGCCTTGCGAAAAAGCGCTGCCGGGTCCTTGCGGCGGGCTCGCGAAGTTGCCATGAATAGCCCTCACTTTCCCCAAGGGTGCGCCGCGCGGTGGCACCGAAACGAAATCGGGACGGACGATGGTGGTCGAGATCAAGAAAGTCGGCGTGATCGGCTCGGGCCAGATGGGCAGCGGCATTGCGCATGTCTGCGCCGTCGCCGGCTTCGAGGTGCAGCTCAACGACATTTCCCGGGATCGGATCCAGTCGGGACTGGCCTCGATCAACGGCAACATGGCCCGCCAGGTGTCCAAGGGGCAACTGACCGAGGACGAGCGCACGGCGGCCCTGTCGCGGATCGTGCCGGCCGAGAGCATGGACGAACTCGGCGATGTCGACCTCGTCATCGAATCGGCCGTCGAGAACGAACAGATCAAGCGCAAGATCTTCAGCCAGCTTTGTCCGCTGCTGAAGCCGGAGGCGATCCTCGCCACCAACACCTCGTCGATCTCGATCACCCGGCTGGCGGCGACCACCGACCGGCCGGAGCGCTTCATCGGCATTCATTTCATGAATCCGGTGCCGCTGATGGAGCTGGTGGAACTGGTGCGCGGCATCGCCACGGAGGACGAGACCTTCGAGGCGGCGCGGGTGTTCACCCGCAAGCTCGGCAAGACCATCGCGGTTGCCGAGGATTTCCCCGCCTTCATGGTCAACCGCATCCTGCTGCCGATGATCAACGAGGCGATCTACACGCTCTATGAGGGCGTCGGCTCGGTCGAGGCGATCGACACGGCGATGAAGCTCGGCGCCAACCATCCGATGGGCCCGCTGCAGCTCGCCGACTTCATCGGCCTCGACACCTGCCTGTCGATCATGCAGGTGCTCTACGAGGGCCTCGCCGACACCAAGTACCGCCCGTGCCCGCTGCTGGTGAAATATGTCGAGGCCGGCTGGCTCGGCCGCAAGACCCAGCGCGGCTTCTACGACTATCGCGGCGACGTGCCGGTTCCCACCCGCTGAGGCGGGCGGGTACCCGCGCAGGTTGCCCGGATTAACCCGTCGTTAACGCTGGTCATGCGAGGGGTGGGAAGGCTCGAACCGGGAGGCTTTCATGTCCAGTGTTGCCGCCGCCATGGTCGGCATGTCGCAGGCGCAGACCCAGACGCAGCTTGCCGCGACCTTCATGAAGCAGAATGCCGATGCCACGGCCGCGCTCGCGGCCATGCTGGAGCAGAATGCCGACTACGCCGCCGCCGTGGCCAAGGCTCCGACGCCGGCGGGCGTCGGCGGCAGGCTCGACATCTCCGCCTGATCTTTTCCACGACCTGCCGGAAACCATCAAGCGCCGGACGCATCCGCCCGGCGCTTGTGTCGTTCGGTTCCGTCGAGCCGGGCGTCTTAGCTGCCGGTCCCTTCGGGATCTGCCTTGCGCTGGGCGTCGATGGCCGCGCGCACCAGGGCCTTGGCATCGTCCGAGGCCCATTCGGCCGGTCCCATCAGCGCGCCGATCTCGCAGCCCTCGCCATCGACCAGCAGCGTCGTCGGCAGGCCCGGCGCGCGGCCGCGCGCCCGAACATCCTGGAAGATCTTCATGCTGGGATCGGCATAGAAGGCGAGGTTGCCGACGCCGATCTCCTGCAGGAAGGCGCGCGGCTTTTCCTCGCCGGTCTGATCGACGCTGACGGCGACCACCTCGAAATCGTCGCTGCCGAGCTCCGCCTGCAATTCGTCGAGCGCCGGCATCTCCTTGCGGCAGGGCGCGCACCAGGTGGCCCAGAGATTGACCAGGACCACCCTGTCGCGGAAGTCGGCGAGGGTGATCGGCTCGCCCGCATCGTTGCGGAAGGCAAGGTCGGAGAGCGCGTTCGGGTTCTTCGCCGGCAGGAAGGCCGCCACTTCGCCGCGGGCGAGCGGCGCGATCTCAGCGGCAAGGCTAGCCGCGGCGCTGCAGGCGCCGGCCTGCTGCCGGTTGCCATCGGCCCCGCCGATCACGTATATCCCCGCCAGTCCCGCCATCAGGGCCACGGCGGCACCTCCGAGAAGGAGCGTGCACCGGGGAGGCCTGGTTCCGTTGGTCATCGATCCATTACCCGTTCCTTAGGGGCGCCAGAAAGGCACGTTCATGAGCAATCGCATGTGGGGAGGCCGGTTCTCGGATGGGCCGGACGCCATCATGGAGGAGATCAACGCCTCCATCGACTACGATCGCAAGCTCTACCGGCAGGATATAGAGGGTTCGAAGGCTCATGTCCGCATGCTTGCAGCGCGCGAAATTGTCGCCGCCGAGGATGCCGAGAAGATCGCTCACGGTCTAGACACGATCCGGTCAGAGATCGAGGCGGGCGATTTCACCTTCTCGCGGGCGCTCGAGGACATCCACATGAACATCGAGGCGCGCCTGGCCGAACTGATCGGCCCGGCCGCCGGCCGCCTGCACACGGCGCGCTCGCGCAACGACCAGGTCGCCACCGATTTCCGCATCTGGGTGCGCGACACGCTGGACACGCTCGACGAGCAGCTCACCGAGCTGCTGCAGGCGCTCAGCGAGCGGGCGCTCGCCCATGCCGGCGACGTCATGCCGGGCTTCACCCATCTGCAGTCGGCCCAGCCGGTGACTTTCGGCCACCACCTGATGGCCTATGTTGAGATGTTCGCCCGCGACCGCTCGCGCATGCGCGATGCCCGCAAGCGGATGAACGAATGCCCGCTCGGCTCCGCCGCGCTGGCCGGCACGTCCTTCCCGATCGACCGGGAGATGACGGCGGCGGCGCTCGGCTTCGACCGGCCGACGGCCAATTCGCTGGACGCGGTGTCCGACCGCGACTTCATCATCGAGGCGCTGGGCGCGGCCTCGATCTGCGCCATGCACCTGTCGCGTCTCGCCGAGGAAATCGTCATCTGGTGCTCGGCGCAGTTCGGCTTCGTCACCCTGTCCGACCGCTTCTCGACCGGCTCCTCGATCATGCCGCAGAAGAAGAACCCGGACGCGGCCGAGCTGGTGCGTGCCAAGACGGGCCGCATCTACGGCTCGCTGACGGCGCTGCTGGTGATGATGAAGGGCCTGCCGCTGGCCTATTCCAAGGATATGCAGGAAGACAAGGAACAGGCCTTCGACGGGCTGCCGAGCCTGTCGCTGGCGCTGGCCGCGATGACCGGCATGGTCCGCGACCTGACCGCCAACACCAGGACGATGAAGGCCGCCGCCGGCTCGGGCTACTCGACCGCGACGGATCTGGCCGACTGGCTGGTGCGGGTGATCGGCATGCCGTTCCGCGAGGCGCATCACGTCACCGGGCGCGCCGTCGGCCTTGCCGTGGAGCGCGGGGTGCCGCTGCACCGGCTGCCGCTGGAAGACCTGCAGGCGATCGAGCCGCGCATCACCGAGGACATCTTCACCGTTCTGTCGGTCGACAAGTCGGTGCGCTCGCGCACCAGCTATGGCGGCACGGCGCCGGCCAATGTCCGCAAGCAGGCCAAGCGCTGGCTGAAGGCGCTGGAGCGCGAGGCGGCGCGGCGTTAGAGACCTGCGGCAGCAAGGCGGGCCCAAGGTCCCGACCCTGGGGACTTGCGGCAAACGCCGCCGCATGCGAGGAAACGGCAGGGGCCGGCCGGGCCGGCCCGCTTCGAACGGACGTCAACAGGAGCGACGCTCACCATGGCGAAAGCTGGCATGTCTCGGGTCCTGAGCGGCGGCGTGCTGATCGCGGCCGTGCTGGCGCTGACGCTGGCCGGCTGCGGCCGTCGCGGCGCCCTCGATCGTCCAGGTCAGGTGGATCCCGCCGTCTCCGCGCCCGGTCAGGCGGCTCCGGCGCAGGCGCCGGCGTCGGCGCGCCCGGACCGACCCTTCATCCTCGACGCCATCATCTGAGACGTCGCGTTTTCATGCCGGCAGCCGGCGGCGCCACCGCCACCGGTGCCCTCTGGTCAGGACAAGGCCTTGCATCACTTCCACTATGTCGATGGCCGGCTGTTTGCCGAGGACGTGCCGGTCGAGACCATCGCCGCCGAGGTCGGAACTCCGTTCTACTGCTATTCCACCGCCACGCTGGAGCGGCACTACCGGGTGTTCAGCGAGGCTTTCTCCGGCATCCCGACGCTCGTCTGCTACGCGATGAAGGCGAATTCCAACCAGGCGGTGCTGTCGACGCTGGCGCGGCTCGGCGCCGGCATGGACGTGGTTTCGGAAGGCGAATTGCGCCGGGCGCGGGCGGCCGGGGTGCCGGCCGACCGGATCATGTTCTCCGGCGTCGGCAAGACGGCGCAGGAACAGGCGCACGCGCTCGACGAGGACATCCTGTGCTTCAATGTCGAGAGCGAGCCGGAACTGGTGCAGCTTTCGCAGGTGGCGAGCCAGAAGGGCCGCACGGCGCGGGTCTCGATCCGCATCAACCCGGATGTCGACGCGCGCACCCATGCCAAGATCGCCACCGGCAAGGCGGAGAACAAGTTCGGCATTCCCTGGGGCCGGGCGCGCGAGGTCTATGCCCATGCGGCCGCCCTGCCGGGGCTGCAGGTGTCGGGCATCGACATGCATATCGGCTCGCAGATCACCGAGCTGGAGCCCTTCGACACGGCGTTCTCGCGGCTCGGCGGGCTGATCGCGGACCTGCGCGGCGACGGCCATGCCATCGACCATGTCGATCTCGGCGGCGGGCTCGGCATTCCCTACCGGGACAACAACGAGCCGCCGCCGCACCCGGAGGCCTATGCGGAGGTGGTGCGCCGGCATGTCGAGCATCTCGACTGCAAGGTGATCTTCGAGCCGGGGCGGATGATCGCCGGCAATGCCGGCATCCTCGTCACCCGCGTCCTCTATGTGAAGCAGGGCGCGGCGAAGACCTTCGTGGTCGTCGACGCGGCGATGAACGACCTGATCCGCCCGACGCTCTACGACGCCTATCACGAGATCCGCACGGTGGTCCTGCCGGCCCCCGACCATCCGCGGGTGACGGCCGACGTGGTCGGTCCGGTCTGCGAGACCGGCGACTATCTCGGCCATGATCGCGACATGCCGGCGGTTGTGCCGGGCGACCTGCTGGTCTTGCATTCGGCCGGCGCCTATGGCGCGGTGCAGGCCTGCAGCTACAACAGCCGGCTGCTCGTTCCGGAGGTTCTGGTGAAGGGCGACGCCCACGCGGTGGTGCGTCCCCGGCCGACCTACGAGGAGCTGATCGGCCTCGACAGGCTGCCGTCCTGGCTCGACGAGAACTGAGCCGCGGGGCGCCTTTGCCCGGCGCGGCCTTGCCAAAGCGGACGAAACGCCCCACCCTAACGGAACGGGGGCGGGTGACCCAAGGGTCGGGCCGCGGAGACAGACAGTGACAGACGCGACGACACCGGCCGGTTCCGGAGCGGAACCCGGCCCAGCCGTCCCGCCGCCGGGCGACGAGGCCCGGCGCGCGCGCGCGCGCCTCGAACGGGCGGTTCTGCGCACGCGCCTGTCGCTGCTTTGGGAGCGGGTCTGGCCGCCGCTGCACTCGGTCCTGATCGTTGTCGCCCTCTATGTCGGCCTGTCCTGGCTCGGCCTGTGGTCGATGCTGCCGTCCTGGCTGTCGGCGATCGCCGCGCTCGGCGTCCTCGCCGGTGCCGTGTACGCCGCCCTGCCGCTCGCCCGTGCCGGTTCTCCCTCCCGCGCCGAAGCGCTGGCTCGGATCGAGCGTGTCTCGGGCCTCAGCCACCGGCCGCTGGCGGCGCTGGACGACCGGCTGTTCGACGGCGGCGAGAGCGCCGAGACGCGGGCGTTGTGGGAGGTGCACCGCCGCCGCGCCAGCGCCGCGCTGGCCAGCGTGCGCACCGATCTGCCGAGCCCGCAGGCCTTCCGCCGCGATCCCTTTGCCCTGCGCGTGCTGGCGGCGATGCTGCTGCTGGTGGGCTATTTCGCGGCCGAGGGCAGCCATCTGTCGCGGCTGTCGCCGTTCGGCGGCGGCGCGCCGCAGGCGGCCCCCGTTGCCGCCCGGATCGATGCCTGGATCGCACCACCGGTCTATACTGGCCGGGCGCCGGTGTTCCTGACCGGGGCGGCGGCCGAATTGCGCGACCCCGGCAAGGCGATCAGCGTGCCGCAGGGCAGCGAGGTGATCGTCCGCGCGCAAGGGGTCGGTGCGCTTGCCGTGCTGCTGGTCACGCCGCAGGAGACGGTGAACCTGGCCGAGGCCGGCGGGGGGAGCGGCGACGAGGGCGCGGCGCCGGCGGCTGTCGCAGGCGGTTTGCGCAGCCGGCTCGAGACATCCGCGGCCATCGAAATCCGCGATGGCGAAGCGCTCGTGCATGCCTGGCAGGTGGCGGTGGAGCCGGACGAGCCGCCGACCATCCGCCTGCTCAACGATCCGGAAGAGCAGCTCAGCGGCGCGGTCAAATTCACCTATCTGGCGCAGGACGACTACGGCATCGTCGGCGCGCGCGCCGACATCCGCCCGGCGCAGCGCCGCAACCAGGACAGCGGCGCGGCGATCCGCCCCCTGGTCGAGGCGCCGAGCTTTCCGCTGTCGCTGGCCGCCGGCGAGCGGCGCACCGGGACCGGCGAAACGATTCGCGACCTGACCAGCCATCCCTGGGCCGGCTCCGAGGTGGACGTGGTGCTGAGCGCCAGCGACCATGCAGGACAGACCGGCTATTCCGAGCCGCACCGCTTCACCCTGCCGCAGCGGCGCTTCGCCAAGCCGCTGGCGCGTGCGGTGGTCGAGCAGCGCCGCAGCCTGGCGCTCGACGCCAATGCGCAGGTGCGCGTGCTCGACGCGTTCGACGGCCTGATGCTGGCGCCGGAAGTCTTCGGCGAGAAGCTGCGGACCCATCTCGGCATGCGCTTCGCCCGTGGCCAGCTCGTTGCCGCGCAGTCGGACGACGAGCTGCGCGATGTCGTCGACCTGCTGTGGGAACTGGCGCTGAACATCGAGGACGGCGACCTGTCGACCGCCGAGCGGGCCTTGCGCGACGCGCAGGAAGCGCTGCGCCGGGCGCTGGAGGACGGAGCGTCCGACGAGGAGATCGCCCGGCTGACGGAAGAGCTGCGCCAGGCGCTGAACGAATACATGCAGGCGCTGGCCGAGCAGTTGCGGCAGAACCCGCAAGCGATGCAGCCGCTCGATCCGAATGCGCAGAACCTGCGGCCGCAGGACCTCAACGAGATGCTGTCGCGGATCGAGGAACTGGCGCGCAGCGGCTCGCGCGATGCCGCGCGCGAACTGCTCGCCCAGATGCAGCGGATGCTGGAGAACCTGCAGGCCGGCCGGCCGCAGCAGATGCCGGACAGCATGACGCAGGAGATGATGCAGGCGCTCAACGAGCTCGGCCGGATGATCCAGCGGCAGCAGGAGCTGATGGACCAGACCAACCGCTTCAACCAGCAGCAGGAGCAGGGTCGTCAGCAGGGCCAGCAGGGTCAGCAAGGCCAGCCGGGACAAATGACGCCGGAAGAGCTTGCCGAGGCCCTGAGGCAGCTTCAGGAAGGGCAAGGGCAACTGGGCGAGCGGCTGCAGCAGCTTCTCGACCAGATGGCCCGCAACGGCATGCCGTCGAACGACGACCTCGGCCGGGCCGGCGAGGAGATGGGCAATGCCCGCGACAGCCTCGGCCAGGGTCAGCCGGGCGATGCCGTCGGACAGCAGGGCAATGCGCTGGATGCGCTGCGGCGCGGGGCGCAGGGCATGGCGGAGCAGATGTTCGGACAGCCGGGGCCGGGCGACGGGCCCGGCATGGCCGGACGCCAGGGCAGCCCGATGGACGAGGACCCGCTCGGGCGGCCGCGCCGCACGGAAGGGCCGGATTTCGGCGACCGGGTGCGGGTGCCGGACGAGATCGACGTGCAGCGGGCGCGCCGGATCCTGGAGGAGTTGCGCCGGCGCTTCTCGGACCCGACCCGGCCGATGATCGAACTCGATTATCTGGAGCGGCTGCTGCGGCGCAACTGAGCGGCGCCTTGCGGGCGTGCGCTGCGATTTCGGGCTCGCGCGGGACAAGCGCGGGCCCGTTGCGTTTCAACGGACGATTGGGGGGAAGAAGGAAGCCGGCGACAGCGCCGGAGCGGGAGACGACGGCTCGCCTCCGTGAAGGAAGGGGCTGCGGCCGAGGCGCAGGCCGCCACGCGGTCAGGCGTAGCGGCGGGTCTCTTCGCGGCAGATGCCGAGCAGGGCATCGCTGACGGCGCGGCGGATTTCCGCCAGCGAGAACGGCTTGGTGACGACGTCGTGGATCAGCGCGTCGAGCCCGTTCGCCCGCTCGCGCTGGTCGGCGAAGCCCGTCATCAGCAGGATCGGCACGGCGGGATAGTCGCGGGCGGCGATCAGGGCGAAGGCGATGCCGTCCATCACCGGCATCTTGATGTCCGAAAGGATGAGGTCGAAGGCGCCCTTTTCCTTCGCCAGCGTCTCGGCCGCCGCCGCACCGTCTTCCAGGGCGACCACGGCGTGACCGTCCAGCTCGAGGGCGCGCTTGACGAAGCTGCGAACGGCTTCGTCGTCTTCGGCGATCAGAATGCGGGCCATGTCCCCCTCCGTTGTTGAACCATCCGCGCGCTAGGCCGGTGCATCCTGGACGACGTAGCCGATGAACGGGAGCTGGCGCCACTTGTGGCCCATGTCCATCCCGTAGCCGACAACGAACTTGTCCGGACACTCGAACCCGACATAATCCGCGGAAATGGCGGTTTTGCGGCGCATCGGCTTGTCGAGCAAGGCGGCGATGCGCACAGAGCCTGCGCCGCGCTCGCTGAGTCGGTCTCGCGCAAAAGCCAGCGTGCGGCCGCTTTCCAGGATGTCATCCACGAGAATCACATCCCGGCCGGCAACATCGCTCTCCACATCGCGCAACACGCGGATTTCCCTTGACTCGGTGCCCGCGCCATAGCTCGACAGGTGGATGAACTCCATCTCCGGCGTCAGGCCGGCCCGATGCATGGCCCGCACCAGATCGGCGGCGAACATGAAGCTGCCCTTGAGCACGGCAACGACGAGCAGCCCCTGCGGCCGCGAGGCCGCGATCTCGCAAGCGACCTCCTCGACCCGGGCGGCGATCGCGGCTTCGTCGAAAAGGGTTCGGATGTCGACAGTGTCGTTCATTGCAGCCTGACCTGGCGTTCTTTGCGCTCCACGAAGCGCACCTGGATGTCCGCCGCCAGATCGGGCGGGGCCGACAGGCGGGTGCGAAACCGCGTCGTGCCACCGACATCGAGCCGGCGCAAGCGCGGTTCCATGGTCCAGGCGTAGATTTCCTGGGCATCCTCGCTGCGCAGGGCGAGGCGAATGGCCGGGATCGGCACCGCTTCCCGCTCGACATTGACGATCGTGCCTTCGATCACCAGCACGATGGCGCCGTCCTCGATCTCCCGGAAGGTGCGCAGGTCGCGGAATTCCAGCCCGCGCAGGTTGACCTCCAGCCCGGCGAGGGCGAACAGGCCGGCCAGATCCGGCATGCGGGCGACGATCGGCGTGCGGAAGGTGACCGCCAGCGCGCACAGGGCGATGGCGCCGAAGAACATCATCGTGCCGACCACCCGGCGGGGACGCAGCCGGCGGGCGCGCTGGCCGATCCTGGCGAGCAGGCGGCCCAGCACCGGCTCGCTGCTGCGCGGCTTGACATAGATCTTCGGCTTGCGGGCGAGGCTTTCGATGTCGACCGGCTTGGCGCTTGCCGCTGCCCCATCCGCCTCGGCCGCCGCCGCGGCTACCGGAAGAGCCGCGGGCTCGACCCGTTTGGCCGCTTCCCAGCCGTCCTCGGCCTGGTCGTCCTCATCCTCCAGACCGTCGTCGCGCGGCTCCGACGCGGCGGAGAAGACGTCCTCGTCCCGATCCGCAGGGTCCTCCTCCCGGTCGTCGCCCCACTGCGCGCCGTCGCTGTCGTCCTCGTCGTCCTCGGCCGGGGAGGCGTCGTCACGGCCGGCCATCGCCGCTGCCGGTTTGCGCGCGGCCCGTGCCTCGGTATCGGCGTCTTCGGGCAGTTCGGTCTCGATGGAGGCGGTGTCCGGATCGGGAAGCGCGTGCCAGCGCGTGCCGCAGCGGGCGCATTTGACGTCGCGGCCCTCCGGCCCGAGGGCGGCGGGGCTGACCCGATAGGCGGTTGCGCAGTCCGGACAGGTGATCTTCATTGTGGACGCGGCCTCGTCTTGCCCGCAAATACCGGCCGGAAAGGCGTATCGACACCCGGAGAGCCGGTTCGCAAAGCGGGTAGTTTCCGGCGAAGACCGTAAACATGCCGCAAACGGCGAAACGATTGATCGTCGCGCCGGCCGCTTTCCGGGTGTTCTGGCTCCATCACGCCTGGATATCGTTAATGAAGCGTTAATGCCGAGGCGATACTGTCCGGCCAATGTCTTAACGAGAGGTTGCCGTGATCCGATTCGAAAATGTCGGTCTGCGCTACGGCATGGGGCCGGAAGTCCTGCGCGACCTGACCTTCGAGATCAGGCCGCAGTCATTCCAGTTCCTTACCGGTCCGTCCGGTGCGGGCAAGACCAGCCTGATGCGCCTGCTGTTCCTGTCGCTGAAGCCGACGCGCGGGCTGATCCGCGCCTTCGGCAAGGACACCTCGGCGCTGAACAAGAGCCAGATCCCGGCGCTGCGCCGGCGCATCGGCATCGTCTTCCAGGATTTCCGCCTGCTCGATCACCTGACGACCTACGAGAATGTCGCCCTGCCGCTGCGCGTCATCGGCCAGGAGGAAAGCCAATACCGCTCCGACGTGGTGGAACTGCTGAAATGGGTGGGGCTCGGCGAGCGCATGCATGTGCTGCCGCCGGTGCTCTCGGGCGGCGAGAAGCAGCGCGCGGCGATCGCCAGGGCGCTGATCACCCGGCCGGAGATGTTGCTGGCGGACGAGCCGACGGGCAATGTGGATCCGCCGCTGGCGCGGCGGCTGCTGCGGCTGTTCATCGAGCTGAACCGGCTCGGCACCTCGGTGGTGATCGCCACGCACGACCTCGCCCTGATGGACCAGGTCGACGCGCGGCGCATGGAGCTGGGCGAAGGACGGTTGCAGATCCATGACTGACGACGACAGGACCCAGAGGGCCGGGCGCGGCCCCCGTCCGGCCGCTGGCCGGCCAGCCGCCCCGCGCCGGGCAAAGGCCGCACCCAAGGCACGCAAGCGCGGCGCCGCCGGCGAGCTGCGCCCCTCCGCCCCGATCGTGCCGCCGCAGGCGGTCGCGGGGCGCGCGCTGACGCTGGTGGTGGCGATCATGAGCTTCCTCGCCTGCCTGACCATCGGCGCGGTGACCGTCATTCACGAGGCGGCCAGCGCCTGGTCCAACGACCTCCTGCGCGAGGTGACGATCCAGATCCGCCCGGCGGAAGGCGTCGACATGCTGCGCGAGATCGAGAAGGCGACGGCGGCGGCACGGGCCCAGGCCGGCGTCGGCACGGTGCGGGCGCTGTCCGACCAGGAGACGCGAAACCTGCTGCAGCCCTGGCTCGGCGCCGGGCTCGACCTGGAGAGCCTGCCGGTGCCGCGGCTGATCCAGGTGCAGGTGGCGGCGCCGGCGGCGTTCGACCTCGGCGCGCTGCGCCTGGCGGTCAGCGCCGAGGTGCGCGGGGCGAGCGTCGACGATCACAGCCTGTGGACCAGCCGGCTTGCGGCCATGGCCAATGCGGTGGTGCTGGGCGGCATCGCCGTGCTGCTGCTGGTGCTTGGCTCGATGGTGCTGTCGGTCGTCTTCGCGACGCGGGCGGCGATGGCCGGCAATCGCGACGTGGTCGAGGTGCTGCATTTCGTCGGCGCGGAGGACAGTTTCGTCGCCCGCGAGTTCCAGCGCCACTTCCTGCTGCTCGGCCTGCAGGGCGGGCTGGCCGGCGGCGTCGCCGCCTGTCTGGTCTTTCTCGTCCTCGGCTTCCTGGCGGACGAGCGCAGCGGCCTGCAGGGCCTTGCCCGCTCGATGGACATGTTCGGCGGCGTGTCGGTCGGCGTCGGCGGCTATCTCGGCGTGCTGGCGATCATCTTCCTCGTCACCGTGCTGACGGCGGCGACCTCGCGCCTTGCGGTGCGCGCGCATCTGCGACGGATCGAGTAGCGGAGCGGCGCCGCTCCGCAAACGAAAAGCTCCCAAATAAAACCTCAAACAAAAACCCCGGAACCTGAGGCTCCGGGGTTTTCGCATTCGGCAGATGACAGATCCGGGCGCGGGCGCCGGACCTTGAGCGTCTTATTCGGCGCTCTCGCTGGCAGCGGCGGCCTGCTCGGCCTCCTTCGCGGCCTTGGCGGCGGCGACGTCGGCCTTGACCTCGTCGTTCAGACGACGGGCGCGCACGTTGGTCGCCTCGACGATACGGGCCGACTTGCCGCGACGGCCGCGCAGGTAATAGAGCTTGGCGCGACGCACCTTGCCGCGGCGCACGACCTCGACGCCCTCGAGCATCGGCGAGAAGATCGGGAACACGCGCTCCACACCTTCGCCATAGGAGATCTTGCGGACGGTGAAGTTCTCGTTGATGCCGCCGCCGGAACGGGCGATGCACACGCCCTCATAGGCCTGGGTACGGGTGCGGTTGCCTTCCGTCACGCGGACGTTGACGCGGATCGTGTCGCCGGGAGAGAAGCTCGGCAGCTTGCGCTGGGCTTCGACCTTCGCCATTTCCTCGGCATTGAGCTGTTCGATGATGTTCATGGCACTGCCTTTTGGTTCGTCTCGGTCAGAGCGTCCGCTGACGGTCGAGCCGCAGGGGCGAATTCACCGGGTTTTGGCCAGGCCGGACAGGTCCGGCCACGGAATTCGACCGGGGCCGCCGCGCTCGCGAGATGCGGTGCCCCCGCGCCCGCGATCCGGGGCAAAGGCAAACGACAATCGTCACGGCTTGCGCCGGCAGGCGCCCGAGTGGCCGCTGTCTAGCGCAACTCACAGCGTTTGTCATGCCCTTTTGCGCCCGTTCGGCGCAGAAACCCGCGCCTCACTCGCCCGTATGGCGCTGCCACAGGTCGGGCCGGCGCTCGCGGGTCAGCCGCTCGGCCTCCTCCCGGCGCCAGCGATCGATGCGGGCGTGATCGCCCGAGGTCAGCACCTCGGGAATGCCGGCGCCCTCGAACTCGCGCGGGCGGGTGTAGTGCGGATGCTCCAGCAGGCCGGTCTCGAAGCTCTCGAAAGCGCCGCTCTCGGCATTGCCCATGACGCCGGGCAGCAGGCGGACCACCGCGTCGAGCAGGACCATGGCGGCGAGTTCGCCGCCGGAGAGGATGTAGTCGCCGATCGACACTTCCTCCAGACCTCGCGCCTCGATCACCCGCTGGTCCACCCCCTCGAAGCGGCCGCAGACGATCACCGCACCGGGGCCCTGCGCCAGCTCGCGGACCCGGCCCTGGTCGAGCGGACGGCCGCGCGGGCTCATCAACAGGCGCGGCCGCGGATCGCCGGCGGGGCTCGCCGCATCGATGGCAAGGGCGAGGATGTCGGCGCGCAGCACCATGCCGGCACCGCCGCCGGCGGGGGTGTCGTCGACGGAGCGGTGACGATCGGTGGCGTGATCGCGGATCTGGTGCAGCTCCAGATCCCAGTCGCCGCGCTCCAGCGCCCGCCCGGCCAGCGAGGTGCCGAGCGGACCTGGAAACATCTCCGGATAGAGGCTGAGGATCGACGCCCGGAACGCCATCGTTTGCTCCTTAGATGTGGTGGACCTGGTTGCGCGGCCATATTGTTGGCCGGATTTGCGCCGATGCACGGAGTGTTGCCGTCACTGGATGCGTTGCCGTCGCTTGATGAGCGGGGCAACCCCCGCTTAAGGCTTTCCCGCGCAGCAAGGAAGGCGCAATCCCCGGAGATCTTCATGCCGCAGCCGGTTGCCCGCCTTGTCGATCTCGTTCGCTCCCTGGCGCGGCGGCACTATCTCGACCTGTCGCCGGCCCGGGTGTGGCCGCTGGCCCTGCTCGTCGCCTACGGGATCTTCGCCGGTTTCATCTCCAATCCGGGCATCGACCACCCTTTCGACAAGCTGCAGCACCTGGTTTTCTTCGGGCTTCTGACCCTGGCGGTGCATGCGGTCTTCTGTTGCCGGCTGCGGATTTCGGCCGCCGTCGCCACCGGGCTGGGATTGGCCGGGGAACTGGTGCAGTCGCTGTTTCCCCACCGGGAATTCTCGCTGGGCGACATCGCCGCGAACCTGATCGGCGTCGCTCTTGTCGTCGCCGCCATCGCGCTGCTGCGCTCGCAGAGGAGAGCCGCCCTTGCCGGCGGCAGGGCGCCTGCCCCGGAGCCGGACGAGACGGCTGAGGCCCCGCAGGCTCAGTCCACCGTGTCCCCGTCCCCGTCCCCGTCGTCGTCCGCGTCGCGCGCACCGTCGTCCCGAGCCTCGTCGTCATCCGTGCTTTCGGGCACGACGACGGTCACCTTGCCGGCGGCCAGGTCGATCTCCGGCACCGCCTCGCGGGTGAAGGGCACGTAGAAGGACGCCGTCCCTTGCGGGCGGATCTCGACCAGCGTGCCGGCGCCGAAATCGGGCAGCGCGACAATCCTGCCGATGGTCTCCCCCTCCGGCGAGACCGCTTCGAGGCCGAGCAGGTCGGTGTGGTAGAACTCGTCGTCGTCCTGGAGTTCCGGCAGGGCGTCGCGCGGGACGTAGAGATCGAGGCCGTTCAGCGCCTCGGCGGCGGTGCGGTCGTCGATCCCTTCGAAGCGGGTCACCACCATCGCCTTTTGCAGGCGCGCGGATGTCACCACCAGCCGGCGCTTGCCGTCGGCGGTCTCCAGCGGTCCATAGTCGCAGAAGGACAGGGGATCGTCGCCGAACGGCTTGACGCGAACCTCGCCGCGCACGCCATGGGCGGCGCCGATCCGGGCAATCAGAATGCGATCCTTGCTCACGCGGCCGTGCTCCTGACGGGGAGGGCGGGTGTGCAGTCCCCGGGTGGTATCCGGTTCAGGGTCGGGACCTGAGGGCCCCGGCGGATCCGCGCCGGGAGGGCGCGGATCCTGAAGGTGCTCGAAGGGCCGTGCCGATTACTCGGCAGCAGCTTCCTCGCCGCCGCCGGCAGCCTCGGCAGCCGCCGCAGCGGCCTCTTCGGCAGCCTGGCGCTTGGCAGCGAGACGCTCCTTGGCCTTGGTGCCCGGCTCGGCCTTCTTCGGGTTGCTGCGGGCCTCGCGGCTCAGCACGCCGGCGGCATCGAGGAAGCGCAGGACGCGGTCGGTCGGCAGGGCGCCGTGGCTCATCCAGTGCTGGATGCGCTCGACGTCGAGGACGATGCGGTCGGCATTGTCCTTCGGCAGCATCGGGTTGTAGAGGCCGACCTTCTCGATGAAGCGGCCGTCGCGCGGCGAGCGGACGTCGGCAACAACGATGCGGTAGAACGGACGCTTCTTGGCGCCGCCGCGGGCAAGACGAATTTTCAGGGCCATGGTAGTCTCCTTTGGTACTTCAGTGCGACGCCGGGTTCAGCGGCGAATGGCTTCATGGTGTCGGATCACTTCCCTGACGATGAAGTTCAGGAATTTCTCCGCGAAATCGGGATCGAGGTTGGCGTCCCGGGCAAGCGCGCGCAGCCGCGCGATCTGCCGTTCCTCGCGCGCCGGATCGGCGGGCGGAAGATTGTGCGTCGCCTTCAGCAGGCCGACCTTCTGCGTGCACTTGAAGCGCTCCGCAAGCATGTGAACCAGCGCGGCGTCGATGTTGTCGATGGAGCCGCGCAGGCGCAGCAGCTCGTCCATCGCGGTGGACGCCGGCTCGAGGATCTCCTCGGCGCTGTCGGTCATTTCTTCTTCCCCCGTCCCAGGCCCGGAAGGCCGCCGAGACCGCCGGGCAGCTTCGGCCCGCCCAGTCCACCGAGGCCACCGAGGCCGCCCAAACCACCAAGCCCGCCGGGCAGACCCGGCATCTGACCTGGAAGCCCGCCGGGAAGTTGACCGGGCAGTTGACCGGATTGGGCCATGCGCTCCAGTTCCTTCGGATCGATGTTCGGCATGCCGCCGCCGGGCAGGCCCATGCCGCCCATCATCTTGCCGAGCAGGCCCTTGCCCTTGCCCATCTGCTTCATCATGTCGGCCATCTGCCGGTGCATCTTCAGCAGCTTGTTGACGTCGGCGACGTCGACGCCGGAGCCGGTGGCGATGCGCTTCTTGCGGCTGGCCTTGAGAATGTCGGGCTTGCGGCGCTCCTGCGGGGTCATCGACTGGATGATCGCGACCTGGCGCTTGATCACGCGGTCGTCGATATTGGCCGCGTCGAGCTGCTTCTTGATCTTGCCGACGCCGGGCATCATGCCCATGATCCCGGACATGCCGCCGAGCTTCTCCATCTGGCGAAGCTGCTCGGCAAGGTCCTCCAGGTCGAAATTGCCCTTCTGCATGCGGGCGGCCATCTTGGCCGCCTTTTCCTGGTCGAGCTCGCGCGCCGCCTTCTCCACCAGCGAGACGATGTCGCCCATGCCGAGAATGCGGTCGGCGATCCGCGCCGGGTGGAATTCCTCCAGCGCATCCGCCTTCTCGCCGGTGCCGACGAGCTTGACCGGTTTGCCGGTGACGGCGCGCATCGAGAGCGCCGCACCGCCGCGGCCGTCGCCGTCCATGCGGGTGAGCACGATGCCGGTGATGCCAACGCGCTCGTCGAAGGAGGTGGCGAGGTTGACCGCGTCCTGGCCGGTCAGGCTGTCGGCGACGAGCAGGATCTCGTGCGGATTGGTCGCCGCCTTGATCTCGGCCATCTCGACCATCAGCGGCTCGTCGATATGGGTGCGGCCGGCGGTGTCGAGCATGACGATGTCGTAGCCGCCGAGCCGCGCCGCGGTCATGGCGCGCGAGGCGATCTGCACCGGCGTCTGGCCGGCGACGATCGGCAGCGTGTCGATGCCGGTCTGCTCGCCGAGCACCTTGAGCTGCTCCTGCGCCGCCGGGCGGCGGGTGTCGAGCGAGGCCATCAGCACCTTGCGGCGCTCGTTCCTGGTCAGCCGCAGGGCGATCTTGGCGGTCGAGGTGGTCTTGCCCGAGCCCTGCAGGCCGACCATCATGATGGCGAAGGGCGCGGCCGCGTTGAGGTCGATCGGCTCGCCGGCGCCGCCGAGCATCTCGACGAGCTGGTCGTGGACGATCTTGACGACCTGCTGGCCCGGCGTCACCGATTTGAGGACTTCCTGGCCGACGGCCCGGGTCCGCACCTTGTCGGTGAAGGACTTGACCACGGGCAGCGCGACATCGGCCTCGATCAGGGCGCGGCGGACCTCGCGCAGCGCCTCGGAGACATCGGTCTCCGACAGCGCACCGCGCCGCGTCAGCTTGTCGAGAATGCCGCTGAGGCGATCTGACAGACTTTCGAACATGCCGTCTCCTTAAACTCTCTCGAGGCAGCGGCTGTCGCTGCTTCCGTGTCCCCCGGGCGGGACGAAGCGCGATCCGCAAAGCGGTGTGACACCCGAGGGCGCATCGCGCTGTCGGGTGTGAACCTCCGGGATCTCTTTATACCTCTGCGGGTCCCGGGCGGCGGATCGTAGTGTCGTCACTCTTTCGGAGTTGACGGGCTGATACCCGCAAACGCCAGCGAAAGTCAAGGGAGCCGGCGCATTCCCCTGCAAAACGCCCCCCTTTGCAAAACGCCCCCCTTTGCGAAACGCCCCCCCTTTGCAAAACGCCGAAGCCACGGCCTGCCGGCTCAGGGGTAGTCGCGCGTGCCGAAAATCGCCGAGCCGACGCGCACATGGGTGGCGCCGACGCGCACCGCGCTTTCGAAATCCGAGGACATGCCCATCGACAGGCCGGCAAGGCCGTTGCGCTCGGCGATCTTGCGCAGCAGCGCGAAATGCGGGCCCGGCGTGTCGTCGACCGGGGGGATGCACATCAGGCCGAGCAGCGGCAGGCGCAGCTCGTCCCGGCAGAAGGCGACGAACTCGTCCGCCTCGCGCGGGGCGATGCCGGCCTTTTGCGGCTCCTCGCCGGTGTTCACCTGAATGAAGAAGCGCAAGGTCCGGCCCTGTTCCGCGCATTCGGTGGCGAGCGCGCGGGCGATCTTCTCCCGGTCGAGCGTGTGGATCACGTCGAACAGGGCGACGGCGTCCTTCGCCTTGTTCGACTGCAGCGGACCGATCAGGTGCAGCTCGATATCGGGAAACTCCCCGCGCAGCGCCGGCCACTTGCCCTGCGCCTCCTGCACGCGGTTCTCGCCGAAGACGCGCTGGCCGGCGGCGATCACCGGGCGGATGGCCTCGGCGTCGAAGGTCTTGCTGACGGCGATCAGCGTGACCGAGCCGGTCGCGCGCGCGCCGTCCTGCTCGGCGGCGGCGATCCTGTCGCGGATGCCGGCGATCCGGCCGGCGGCGTCGGTCTTGGTCGGTTCGGCGGCGTGCGCGGACATCTTGCTGGCTCTTCGTGCTTGGGCGTTGCGGTCGCTGCCATGGACATGCGACGGGTGCGGCGCGAATGCAAGTCCTGGAGGGGAGAGGCGCGCGCCGCCGGCCTTGCCGGTTGACCGGGCCGGCGATTTCTGGTGACAGTCGCGCCACATCATTTCTTTTCACGGCAACGAGCGAAGCACACGACATCATGGCGACGGAGCGCTACAACGCCCGCGAAGCGGAAAGCCGCTGGCAGAAGGTCTGGGACGAGGCGAAGGTTTTCGCCACCCGCAACGAGGATCCCCGGCCGAAGTATTACGTGCTCGAGATGTTCCCCTATCCGTCGGGGCGCATCCACATGGGGCATGTGCGCAACTACGCCATGGGCGATGTCGTGGCACGCTACAAGCGGGCGCGCGGCTTCAACGTGCTGCACCCGATGGGCTGGGACGCCTTCGGCATGCCGGCGGAAAACGCGGCGATGCAGAACAAGGTGCATCCGCGCGACTGGACCTATCAGAACATCGCGACGATGCGCGGCCAGTTGAAGATCATGGGCCTGTCGCTCGACTGGGAGCGCGAGTTTGCCACCTGCGACGTCGAGTATTACACCCAGCAGCAGCACCTGTTCCTGGATTTCCTGAAGGCCGGCCTTGCCTATCGCAAGAACTCCAAGGTCAACTGGGACCCGGTCGACATGACCGTGCTCGCCAACGAGCAGGTGATCGACGGGCGCGGCTGGCGCTCCGGCGCCTTGGTCGAGCAGCGCGAGCTGACCCAGTGGTTCTTCAAGATCTCCGACTGGTCGGAAGAGCTGTTGTCGGCGCTCGACACGCTCGACCGCTGGCCTGACAAGGTCCGCCTGATGCAGAAGAACTGGATCGGCCGGTCCGAGGGCCTGCGCGTGCGCTTCGCCTTCTCGACGCCCGCGCCGACCGGCGACACGTCGCTGGAGATCTTCACCACCCGGCCGGATACGCTGTTCGGTGCGTCCTTCATGGGTCTGTCGCCGGACCATCCGATCTCGCGCAGGCTCGCCGAGAACGACCCGAAGATCGCCGCCTTCGTCGAGGAGTGCCGGCGCATCGGCACCTCGGCCGAGGCGATCGAGACGGCGGAGAAGATCGGCATCGACACCGGGCTGACGGTCGTCCATCCGCTCGACCCCTCGATCACGCTGCCGGTCTATATCGCCAACTTCATCCTGATGGACTACGGCACCGGCGCGATCTTCGCCTGCCCGGCGCATGACCAGCGCGACCTCGACTTCGCCCGCAAGTATCACCTGCCGGTGCGTCCGGTGGTGCTGCCGAACGGGGCGGATCCGGAGACCTTCGAGATCCGCGACGAGGCCTATACGGACGAGGGCACGATCTACAATTCCGCCTTCATGGACGGTCTGTCGATTGCCGACGCCAAGGACGCGGTGGCCGCGCGGCTGGAGGCGGCGATGCTGGACGGGGCGCCGCAGGCGCAGCGCCAGGTCAACTACCGCCTGCGCGACTGGGGCATCTCGCGCCAGCGCTACTGGGGCTGCCCGATCCCGGTCATTCATTGCGACGATTGCGGCGTGGTGCCGGTGCCGGTCGCCGACCTGCCGGTGCAACTGCCCGACGACATCGACTTCGACAAGCCGGGCAATCCGCTCGACCGCCATCCGACCTGGCGCAACGTCGCCTGTCCGAATTGCGGCAAGCCGGCGCGGCGCGAGACCGACACGATGGACACGTTCGTCGATTCCTCGTGGTATTTCGCCCGCTTCACCGATCCGCGCGCCAAGACGCCGACCGACAAGGCGGTGGCGGATGCCTGGCTGCCGGTCGACCAGTATATCGGCGGCATCGAGCACGCGATCCTGCACCTGCTCTATTCGCGCTTCTTCGCCAGGGCGATGAGCGTCACCGGGCATCTCGACGTCAAGGAGCCGTTCCGCGGCCTGTTCACGCAAGGCATGGTGACGCACGAGACCTACAAGGCGCCGGGCGGCGGCTGGGTCTCGCCGGCCGAGGTGCGCATCGAGGGCGACGGCGAGACGCGCAAGGCCTTCCTGCTGGAGAGCGGCGAGGAAGTCGCCATCGGCTCCATCGAGAAGATGTCGAAGTCGAAGAAGAACACCGTCGACCCGACCGACATCATCGAGACCTACGGCGCCGACACGGCCCGCTGGTTCATGCTGTCCGACAGCCCGCCCGAGCGCGACGTGCAGTGGACCGAGGACGGGGTGCAGGGCGCCTGGCGCTTCATGCAGCGTGTCTGGCGACTGATTTCCGAGATCGGCGAGAGCGTGCCGCAGACGGCGCGTCCCGACGCGTTCGGCGAGGCGGCGACCGCCCTGCGCCGGGCGACCCACAAGGCCTGCCAGGCGATCTCGGCCGATATCGAGGCGCTGTCCTTCAACCGCGCCGTCGCCCGGATCTACGAACTGGTCAACACGCTGTCCAAGGCCTTGCAGGGCGGCGCGGAGGGCGACGACATGCGCTTCGCCCAGCGCGAGGCGGCGGCCTTCCTGGTGCAGATGATGGCGCCGATGGCGCCGCACCTGGCCGAGGAATGCTGGCGGGCGCTCGGCCACGAGAGCCTACTGGCAACGCAGGGCTGGCCGGAGATCGAGGCGGCTCTCCTGGTCGAGGCGACCATCACCCTGCCGGTGCAGGTGAACGGCAAGAAGCGCGCGGACCTCGTCGTCTCACGCGAGGCTTCCAATGAGGAGGTCGAAGCGGCTACCTTGCTGCTCGAGGCCGTGCAGCGCGCGCTGGACGGCAAGCCCGCCCGCAAGATCATCGTGGTTCCGCAGAGGATCGTGAATGTCGTCGTGTGACCATCCGCAACCGCAGCAGCCCGCCCGCCGGCGGACGCTCGCCGTTCTCGTCATCGGTGCGGCGCTGCTTGCCGGCGCCTGCCAGGTGCGGCCGCTCTACGGCACCATCGGCGGAGTGTCGGGAGCCTCCCCCGCCGTCGCCAGCGAACTGGCGGCCATCGACATCGATCTGGTGGAGACCTCCTCCAGGGAGGATCTCGACCGGGTCGGCCAGGTGCTGCGCAACGAGCTGATCTTCGGCTTCCGCCGCGGCCGCGAGGCGGGCGAGCAGCGCTACCGGCTGCGGATCCTGATCGACCGGCCGCTCAACGAGGTCGGCGTCGAGCGGCTCGCCGACGTGCCGTCGGCCTATACGGTCACCGTCAACGCCACCTATGTGCTGAGCGAGCTCGGCACGGGCCGCACGGTGACCACGGGCCGCGCCTTCGGCTCCGCCTCCTTCGACTTCTCCAGCCAGCGCTTCGCCAACCTGCGCGCCCAGCGCGATGCCGAGGACCGGGCGGCGAAGATGGTGGCCGGCGACATCCAGACGCGGCTCGCCGGCTTCTTCGCGTCCCGCGGCTGATCCGCGATGGTCGCGCTCAAGGCCGGCGAGATCGACCGTTTCATCGCCGAACCGCCGGCCGACGTCTCCCTCGTCCTCGTTTTCGGGCCTGATACCGGGCTCGTCTCCGAGCGCGCCCAGGCGCTGGTGACGCGCGCTTCCGGCGGCGTCGACGATCCCTTCTCGCTCGTGCGCCTGGATGCCGCCGAGGTGGTCTCCGACCCGGCGCGGCTGATCGACGAGGCGTCGACCGTGCCGCTGTTCGGCGGCCGGCGGGTGGTCTGGCTGCGCGACGGGGCGGGCAAGAACCTGTCGCCGGCGGTCGATCCGCTGTTCGGCGAACTGCGCGCAGAAAGCGCGCTGGTGGTGATCGAGGCGGGCGACCTGAAGAAGGGCACGGGCCTGCGCGGCAAGTTCGAGCGCGACCGCAAGGCGGTGGCGATCCCCTGCTATGGCGACGAGGCGCGCGATCTGGAGCGGGTGATCGACGGCGAATTGCGCGAGGCCGGCCTTGCGATCAGCCGCGAGGCGCGACAGGTGCTGATGGGGTTGCTCGGCGCCGACCGGCTGGCCAGCCGCGGCGAGGTGCGCAAGCTCTGCCTCTATGCCTATGGGCGCGAGCGCATCGATGTCGCCGATGTCGAGGCGGTGATCGGCGATGCCTCGGCCTTTGCCGTCGACGAGTTGATCGATGCGGCCGCGCTTGGCGATCTCGGCACGCTTGACCACGGGCTGGAGCGGTTGTCGGCCAGCGGCCAGCGCGCCGACATGATCGCCTCGGCGGCGCTGCGGCATTTCCAGTTCCTCGCCCGCGCCAGGGCGGAGGTCGATCGCGGCGTGCCGCCGGCCCGCGTCGTCGAGCAGGCGCGTCCGCCGATCTTCTACAAGCGCCGCGACCTTGTCGCGCGGGAGCTGTCGCTGTGGTCGGGAGACGACCTTGCCAAGGCGGGCGAGCGGCTGGCGGATGCGGTGGCGGCGGCGCGCAAGTCGCCGGCCCTGGCCGAGGCGCTGGTCGGCGATGTGCTGCTGACGCTTGGCCGGGTGGCCCGCTCGCGCGGCCGGCGCTGACCTCGCGCCGCCGATCCACCCTTGGAGCGCGCGTCTCCCGTTAGTCCGGCTGGCCGGGGATCTTGCGTCCGGTGCGCATGATCGGGCCGCCATGCCTGTGCTCCGGGCGCGGCGTCTTCGGGCCGCCGGCGGTCAGCGGGCGTGCGGCATATTGTCCATGCACCCGGTGGCGGTCATAGAGCACCACGGCCCCGGCGATCGCGATGTTCAGGCAGAACTTGGTCGGGATCTTGATGATGTGCTGGCAGGCCGCCTGCATTTCCGGCGAAAGCGAGCCGCGCTCGGGGCCGAGGATATAGGCTGCCTGCAGCGGATGCATGAAGCTCGGCAGGTCGATCGCTTCGTCGGTCAGTTCGACGCCGACAAGCTGGCAGCCCTGCGGCAGGTCCATCTCGGCGATCGAGGGCCAGTGGAACAGCGGCAGATGGCCGGTGCTCTTCGACGTGTCGGAGGCCGGCGCCTTGCGGATCCGCTTGTCGGCATCGACGGTGAAGAAGAAGCTCGCCCCGAAGGCATGCGCCGAGCGCATCAGGTTGCCGAGGTTCATCTGCTTGGAAATGCCTTCCGCTCCGACGGCGAAATAACCGCGCATGTCGCCTTGCGACCTCCTTGTCGTTGTGCCCGGCCGGTGCCGGGCAACCGCAGGTGCCCGGAGATAGCGGCTGGCCGCGGCCCTGGCAAGTTTGCGGGCCTTCGCTGCTTCCAGGACTTCGCAGGCCGTGCTAGGCGAGGCTTGGGGAAAACTTGGGGAACAGTTGGGGGAATCATCCGTGAAAGCCATCTTGTGCGAACGCTTCGGCGCGCCCGAGGATCTCGTCCTGCGCGACATCGAGATGCCGACGCCCGGGCCGGGGGACGTGCTGGTGGAGGTCCACGCCGCGGCGCTCAACTTCTTCGATACGCTGATCATTCAGGGCAAGTATCAGTTCCGTCCCGAGATGCCGTTCTCGCCCGGCGCGGAGTTCGCCGGCCGGGTGCTGGAGACGGGCGAAGGGATCGAGGCGTTCGAGCCGGGCGACCGGGTGATGGGCTATGTGCGCTGGGGCGCGGTGCGCGGCGCGGTGATCGCCAGCGAGGACGATCTCATCGCCCTGCCGGACGAGGTTTCGGACGAGGCGGCGGCCGGCCTTTCGGTCACCTATGGCACAACGCTGCATGCCTTTCGCGACCGGGCGCGGCTGGAGCCGGGCGAGACCGTGGCCGTGCTCGGCGCCTCGGGCGGCGTCGGACTTGCCGCTGTCGAGATCGCCAAGGCGATGGGCGCGCGGGTGATCGCCTGTGCCTCCAGCGCGGACAAGCTGGAGCTCGCCCGCGCCCATGGCGCCGACGAACTGGTCAACTATGCCGAGGACGACCTCAAGCTCCGGCTGAAGCAGCTCACCAATGGCAGCGGTGTCGATGTGGTCTACGATCCGGTCGGCGGCGACTACGCCGAAGCGGCGCTGCGCGCCACCGCCTGGCGCGGCCGCTATCTGGTCGTCGGCTTTGCCGCCGGCGAGATCCCGAAGCTGCCGCTCAATCTGGTCATGCTGAAGGGCTGCGACGTGCTCGGCGTGTTCTGGAGCGATGCCATCGTGCGCGAGCCGGAGGCGCATCGCGACAATATGGAGCAGTTGCTCGCCTGGGTGCGCGAGGGGCGTATCGTGCCGCATCTGCACGCGGCCTATCCGATCGAGGAGACGGCGCGCGCCCTGCGCGAACTCGCGGACCGCAAGGCCCAGGGCAAGGTGATCATCCGCCCATAAGGGCGTTGGAGCAGGCTGCAGGCGGCTTTAAGCCTCCAGCCGCACCAGCACCGGGGCGTGGTCGGAGGGCTGGTCCCAGCCGCGGGCGTCGCGCAGCACCTGCATGGAGACCGCCTGGCCGGCCAGCGCCGGGTTGGCCCAGACATGATCGAGGCGGCGGCCCTTGTCGGCCGCCGACCAGTCCGCGGCCCGGTAGCTCCACCAGGTGTAGAGCTTCTCCTCCATCGGCACGAAGGCGCGCATCACGTCGGTAAGGCCGGCGGCGGTGCGCACCGCCTCCAGCTTCTCGCATTCGATCGGCGTGTGGCTGACGATCTTCAAGAGCTGCTTGTGCGACCACACGTCATGCTCGTAGGGCGCCACATTGAGGTCGCCGACGACGATGGCATTGCCGGACATCGCGGCGAAGCGCTCGCCCATCTCGTCGAGAAAGGCGAGCTTGTGCGCGAACTTGTCGTTGAGCTCCGGATCGGGCAGGTCGCCGCCGGCCGGCACATAGAAGTTCTGCAGGGTGAAGCGGTCGCCGCCGAAGGGGATGCCGGTCGAAAGATGCCGGCTGTCGCCCTTGGTGCAGTAGTCGATCCGCTCCTCGTCGAGGAAGGGGCGGCGGGAGATCGTCGCGACGCCGTGATAGCCCTTCTGGCCCTTGATCGCGATATGCTCGTAGCCGAGCTTGCGGAAGGCGGAGAGCGGAAAATTGCCGTCCGCGCACTTGGTTTCCTGCAGGCAGATCACGTCCGGCGCATGGTCGAGGATCAGCTTCTCGACGATCGGCAGGCGCAGCCGCACCGAGTTGATGTTCCAGGTGGCGATGGTCAGGCGGTCGGTCATGGCGATCCGGGTCTGGCAGGGCGGGGCGGAGCCTGAGCGGCTTCCTGACTGATTGCCAGTTGCCGGCGTGCCTTGCAAGGCCGGCCTTTCTCCGGCCCGGCGGATTTCTGTGTTGCCTGTCACAGGAATCCGGCCCTGGCGGCTGTATTGACTGCGGCTGACACTGGTGTCGAACGGCGCGGGCAAGCCGCGCTGTTGCAGTGGGAGACGCGGCACCTGCCGCGTCAGATGGGACCGCGCGGCGTCAGCCGCGTTGGGGCAGGACCGAAGGGGAGCCGCGACATGGGTTTTTTTGATTTCGTGAAGGATGCAGGCAAATCGCTGTGGGGCAGCAAGGAGCCGGAGGCCGATGCGGCCGCGGCGATCGAGAAGGAAGTGGCGGCGCTCGGCCTCGACGGCGACGTCAAGGTGGAAGTGTCCGGCGACACGGTGAAGATCGCCGGTGCCGCCCCGAGCCAGGAAGCCCGCGAGAAGCTGATCCTGGCCGCCGGCAACGTGCTCGGCGTTGCCAGGGTGGAAGAGGAGATCGCGGTCGCCGCCAGCGCGCCGGAAGCCAGCTTCCACACGGTGGCGAAGGGCGACACGCTGTGGGCGGTGGCCAAGAAGGCCTATGGCGACGGCTCCAAATACATGGTGATCTTCGAGGCCAACAAGCCGATGCTGGCCGAGCCGGACAAGATCTATCCGGGCCAGGTGCTGCGCATTCCGCCGCTCGGCTGAGGCCGGCGCTGCGATCACGATCATGTGAGGCCGAACCGAAAGGTTTGGCCTCATCTCATTTCCGCTTCGCTCGATTGCTAAGTGCTTCCTTAACGCTTTGGTCATAGTGTCCAGACCCGGTTGAAAGGGGGCTTTGGACCAAAGAGAGAGCGATGACTGCGCGCGTGCTGATCCTGTTTTGCACCCTTTTCGTGGCGTCCTGCGCGGCATTCGATTTCGAAGATCCGAAGCCGCAGGACTATCCCATCCACGGCATCGATGTGGCGCGCTACCAGGGCGACATCGATTGGCACCGGGTGAAGAAGGCCGGCACCGAGTTCGCCTGGATCAAGGCGACCGAGGGCGGCGACTATCTCGATCCGAAGTTCATGGAGAACTGGACGAACGCCAAGGCGGCCGGCGTGCGGCGCGGCGCCTATCACTTCTATTTCTTCTGCCGTCCGGTGGAGGACCAGATCGCCTGGTTCATCGAGAACGTTCCGGTCGACCCGGATGCGTTGCCGCCGGTGCTCGACATGGAATGGAACGGTCACTCCTGGTGCCGGGAGCGCCCGGGCCGCGAGAAGGTCCTGCATGACATGGACCTGTTCCTGCGGGCGATGGAGAGCCATTACGGCAAGCGGCCGGTGATCTATTCCTCCGTCGATTTCCACCGCGACCGGCTGGTCGGGGCGAAGCGCGGCTACGACTTCTGGCTGCGCTCTGTCGCGGCCCATCCCAACCGCCGCTACGAGGACCGCCGCGACTGGGTGTTCTGGCAGTACACGGCGAAGGGCCGCGTCGACGGCATCAAGGGCGATGTCGACCGCAACGCCTTCCACGGCTCGCGTCGGCAATGGCAGCGCTGGCTCCAGGGTCACCGCACGCGCTAGGTGTGGGGGGCTGCGCTGGTGCGGGGCGCGGCGGCAGAGGCTGCTCCGCCCGCGTTGTCAGTTGATGGTGTCCATGGCGACAGGCTCATTTGAATTAGGCTGACCAAGGAACGGGGTAAATGACAATATATAAAATATTGCACCTTCCTTCTTAATTGCACTCATTCCACGATGATCATAATCATCAGCAATATATATCTTTTCATCAGTGTTTTTTGGCAATGTATTGCGCTTCTTATCCCGCGCACTGAAATAAGTTCTTTCAGGGTGCCACGCCTCGAAGACACAGGACATGAGCCCTTTGCGCTTATTATCTATAAAAACACCAGAGGGATCAAAAGACAGCGGGCGCATTTGTATTGCTAGATTCCGGGCGACATTGGTCATCGATCGCGTCTGTTCTCGCTTGAGAAGCGCTCCCGAGGTGATCAAACTTTCCGCTTCACTAAACCCGCCATTCCGATAGACGTCCCAGGCCACATTCCCAAATACCGTCTTGATTGGATGGAATCTATCATCATCCGGCAAGCCTTCTACCCAAGGGGCGAGTTCGGGCCAACGGCCCCAATCGCCGCGACCAAGCACCAATGCAGATTGGCACATGGTTTTGCGCGCGGGCTCCTCTGGTCGGTTCGAACGTGTTCGTTCAGTGTCCGTCACTCGGCTCTCAACACCTTTCGCTTTGACACTCGCAAAAGGACGCAGATCCGGACTTTCTGTCGCTGCCCGCTTTTCGGAAGCCTTGAACGCTTTCTTGTCTGTGCGGGTCATCGGCTGAATGCGGACAAACTCTACATGGCTGTCTTCACCGGCAAGACTTGAGCGGGTCAGATAGTACTCGACCTGCTCCAGCCGCTGCCAGTTGTCGGTCCACAGCACGGGTACGAGATCGCCGGGCTGGAGCGGCGGGTTCTTCCATGCGTCGCCTTCGTATTCGGCAGCCCAGCGGCACGCGTCAGGCGTCTGCACATAGACCGCCGCGTCGCTGCCGGGAATCTTGGCGCCTATCACCGGAGGGTTGGCGTAAACTTGGCCGCTCCAGCCGCCTGGATCCGCAGACGTGTTCCACGAACGGGTGCCAGTGCATTTCACGACACGCTCGATGGTGACCGGCACGCCGTCGACTTTCACATCCACCGCATACCGGAAATAGACCGGATACCTCGGGTCATTCTGCGAACATGCTGCCGCCAGGAGCAGGGCGGCAAGGCTCAGGGCCGCTACCGCGCGGGGCGGCAGAGCGAGGCGCGGGCGTCGGGTCTTCTGGTTGTCTCGCAAGGGCGTGGCGGCCTGACGGTGGAGTGAACTCCTGCCTTCATGCCGCGCCGGAGCGATGCGCGCAAGGCGTGTGGTGCCACACCTCTTGCGTGCGATTGCAGATAGTGCAGACAGGCTTAACCGCAGGTTCGTCCCGGTGCCTGCCCCCTCACGCCGCCGCTTCCGCGCGTGAGCCGACGATCTCCACCACTTCCTTCATGATGTCGGTGAGCTGGAAGTTCTTCGGCGTGTAGACGGCGGCAACGCCCATCGCCCGCAATTGGCTCGCGTCTTCCTCGGGAATGATGCCGCCGACGACGACCGGGATATCGTCGATGCCGGCGGCGCGCAGCCGCTCCATCACGTCGCGCACCAGGGCAAGGTGCGAGCCGGACAGGATCGACAGGCCGATGACATGGACGTCCTCCTCCAGCGCGGCGTTGACGATCTGCGCCGGCGTCAGGCGGATGCCCTCGTAGACGACTTCCATGCCGCAGTCGCGGGCGCGCACGGCGATCTGCTCGGCGCCGTTGGAATGGCCGTCGAGGCCGGGCTTGCCGACCAGGAACTTCAGCCGCCGGCCGAGCTTCGCCGACACGCTCTCCACTGCCGCGCGCACCGGAGCAAGGTCCTGCGCATCGGCGCGCGCCGCCTTGCCGACGCCCGTCGGCGCCCGGTATTCGCCGAACACCTCGCGCAGCGCCGCGCCCCATTCGCCGGTGGTGACGCCGGCCCTGGCGGCCGCGATCGACGGCTCCATGATGTTGGTGCCCTCGCTCGCCGCCCTCTTCAGCGCGGCGATGGCGCCCGCCACGGCGCCTTCGTCGCGCGCCTCGCGCCAGGCCGTCAGCGTGGCGATGGCTTCCGCCTCGACATGCTCGGGCACGGTCAGGATGCCGCCGTCCTCGCCGGTGGCGAGCGGCGAGGGCTCGCTCTCGGTGAAGCGGTTGACGCCGACCACCACCTGCTCGCCCGCCTCGATGGCGGCAAGGCGGGCGGCGTTGGAGGCGACCAGCGCCTGCTTCATGTAGCTCGTTTCCACCGCCGCGACGGCGCCGCCCATCTCCTCGATGCGGGCGAGCTCCGCGCGTGCCTCGTCCTTCAGCGCCTCGACCTTGCCGCCGATCACCGAGGAACCGTCGAAAATGTCCTCGAACTCCAGCAGGTCGGTCTCGTAGGCGAGGATCTGCTGCACGCGCAGCGACCATTGCTGATCGAAGGGGCGCGGCAGGCCGAGGGCCTCGTTCCACGCCGGCAGTTGCACGGCGCGGGCGCGGGCGTTCTTCGACAGCACCACGGCCAGCGCCTCGATCAGGATGCGGTAGACGTTGTTCTCCGGCTGCTGCTCGGTCAGCCCGAGCGAGTTGACCTGCACGCCGTAGCGGAAGCGGCGGTAGCGCTCATCCGCAACGCCGTAGCGGGTCTGGCAGATCTCGTCCCACAGTTCGGCGAAGGCGCGCATCTTGCAGATCTCGGTGATGAAGCGCATGCCGGCATTGACGAAGAAGGAGATGCGACCGACCGCCTCGGGAAAGTCGGCCGGGTCGATGGCGCCCGACGCCCTGACCTCGTCGAGGATGGCGATCGCCGTCGCCAGCGCGAAGGACAGTTCCTGCACCGGCGTCGCGCCGGCCTCCTGCAGGTGGTAGGAGCACACGTTCATCGGGTTCCACTTGGGCATCGCCCGGTAGGTCCAGGCGATGACGTCGCGGGTCAGCCGCAGCGAGGGCGCGGGCGGGAACACATAGGTGCCGCGCGACAGGTATTCCTTGATGATGTCGTTCTGCGTCGTGCCGGAAAGCTGCGCCCGGTCGGCGCCCTGTTCGTCGGCCGCCGCGACATAGAGCGCCAGCAGCCAGGGGGCGGTGGCGTTGATCGTCATCGACGTGTTCATCTGCTCAAGCGGGATGCCGTCGAACAGCGCCCGCATGTCGCCGAGATGGGCGATCGGAACGCCGACCTTGCCGACCTCGCCGCGCGCCAGCGGGTGATCGGGATCGTAGCCGGTCTGGGTCGGCAGGTCGAAGGCGACGGACAGGCCCGTCTGGCCCTTGGCGAGGTTGCGGCGATAGAGCGCATTGGAGGCGGCGGCCGTCGAATGGCCGGCATAGGTGCGGAAGATCCAGGGCTTGTCGCGCCGGATGCCGGCGGCGCCCGTCTGCGGGTTGGCGGGGGTCGCTCTGTCGCCCATGGAAACACTCCTCGCAAGCTTCGCGCCCGCGGCAGCGCCCAAGGGCCCCGCATGCCGGGCATCTTCCTGATTTTCCTCAGGCTCCCGACCTTGCGACCGGTCACCCTCCTCCCGAAATCGCGCGGCCCTGCGGCCTCGCACACGCACTATTTCTAGGTGCAATGCAAAAACACTCTTGGGCAAATGCGCCAATTAAGCAATAGTCCAATAGCAGGGCGCCCGTTTTTCGCACGATAGTTTCGCGAAGCGGGCATCTGAGCCGGCTTGCGATAATGCGCTGCAGCATTATCGTGTGGAGGACGGCGCCATAGCGGAGGCGGGGGGCGCTGTATCCGCGAAGGCTGACAAACGGGAGGATAACGGCAATATGGGCAGTGCTCAGCAGGCAAACGACAATCGCGAGGCGGAGGATCGCCCGGTGAAGGACCTTTACGAGATCGGTGAGATCCCGCCGCTCGGCCATGTGCCGAAGTCGATGTATGCCTGGGCGATCCGGCCGGATCGGCACGGGCCGCCGGAAGAGGCGATGAAGCTGGAAGTGGTTCCCACCTGGGAACTCGACAGCAACGAGGTGCTGGTGCTGGTGATGGCCGCCGGCGTCAACTACAACGGCATTTGGGCCGGGCTCGGCGAGCCGATCTCGGTCTTCAAGGTGCACGACATGCCCTATCACATCGCCGGGTCGGATGCCTCGGGCATCGTCTGGGCGGTCGGATCCAAGGTGAAGCGCTGGAAGGTCGGCGACGAGGTCGTCGTCCATTGCAACCAGGACGACGGCGACGACGAGGAGTGCAATGGCGGCGACCCGATGTTCTCGCCAACCCAGCGGATCTGGGGCTACGAGACCCCGGACGGATCGTTCTCGCAGTTCTGCCGGGTGCAGTCGCAGCAGTTGATGCCGCGGCCCCAGCACCTGACCTGGGAGGAGTCGGCCTGCTATACGCTGACGCTGGCGACGGCCTATCGCATGCTGTTCGGCCATGCGCCGCACCAGTTGCGGCCGGGCCAGAACGTGCTGGTCTGGGGCGCCTCTGGCGGTCTCGGCGTGTTCGGCATCCAGCTTGCGGCGGCCGCCGGCGCCAATGCCATCGGCATCATCTCCGACGAGGACAAGCGCGACTATGTGCTGTCGCTCGGCGCCAAGGGGGTGATCAACCGCAAGGACTTCAACTGTTGGGGCCAGATGCCCAAGGTCAACTCGCCCGAGTACAACGAGTGGCTGAAGGAGGCGCGACGCTTCGGCAAGGCGATCTGGGACATCACCGGCAAGGGCAACGATGTCGACATGGTGTTCGAGCATCCGGGCGAGGCGACCTTCCCGGTCTCCTGTCTGGTGGTCAAGCGCGGCGGCATGGTGGTGTTCTGCGCCGGCACGACCGGCTTCAACCTGACCTTCGACGCCCGCTATGTCTGGATGCGGCAGAAGCGCATCCAGGGGTCGCATTTCGCCCATCTCAAGCAGGCCTCGGAAGCCAACAAGGCGGTGATGGACCGGCGCATCGATCCCTGCATGAGCGAGGTCTTCCCCTGGGAGGACATCCCGCGCGCCCATACCAAGATGTGGAAGAACCAGCATGCTCCCGGCAACATGGCGGTGCTGGTCTGCGCGCCGACCACCGGTCTTCGCAGCTTCGAGGATGTGCTGGCGGCCAGCAAGGCCTGAACCGGCGGTCGCTTCCTGCCCCGCCGCGGAATGTCTCTCGCGGCGGGGCATCAACGCTTTCTCAAGGGACCGGGCCTATCCTTGCGCGACGGACCATGTGCGTCATGGTCGGACGACGTGAGCAAAGCGGCGCCGCGCGGCCGCCGCCTTTCGTTTTTCCTCGCCCCGCGCCGCGCGGGACGTTATGAGGACTGCATGATCTCTTGGTTCCGTTTCGGGTGTGTCGCCCTTGTCGGGCTGCTCGCCGCCGCCTGCATGCCGGAGCGCGAAGGCGTCGTTCCGCCCTATTACCGGGATCTTGCCCGGGTCGACGCCTCCGTCGACGCGGCTTCGGCGCAGCAGATGATCTCCAGCTACCGCCAGTCGAACGGCGCCGGCCTGCTGATGGTCGATCCGGTCCTGATGCAGGCGGCGCAGAAGCAGGCGATCGCCATGGCGCGTGCCGAGGACGTGAGGGCGTCGCTGGAGCCGGGCAACAGCCTGGCGACGCGGCTTGCCGTCGCCGGCGAGGGCAAGACCTACGCGGTCGAAAATGTCAGCGCCGGCTACCGGACGATCGCCGAGGCGTTTTCCGGCTGGCGCGATTCGCCCAAGCACAATGCGGTGATGCTCGACGGCAAGGCCACCCGCATGGGCATCGCCACGGCCTATGCCGCCGGGTCCCGACACAAGGTGTACTGGTCGCTGGTGCTTGCCGGGCCGGCCGGCCAGCCCTAAGTCCGTCAACCGATGCTTGAGCGCGCCGACAGCTACGAGGCTCTCGTTTCCGGATTCCGCTGGCGGATCCCGGCGCGCTACAACATCGCCGACGCCGCCTGCAGTGCCTTCGCCGCCCGTGAGCCGGGGCGCGAGGCACTGTTGCATCTTCGCGAGGACGGCAGCCTCGAACGCTGGACCTATGGCTGGCTGGAGGAGATTTCCTCCAGGCTTGCCAATGGCTTGCGGGCACATGGACTCGCGCGCGGCGACCGTGTGGCGCTGCTGCTGCCGCAGTCGCCACAGACGTTGCTCAGCCATCTTGCGGTCTACAAGCTCGGCGCCATCGCGGTGCCGCTGGCAAACCTCTTCGGCGTCGACGCGCTGCGCTACCGGCTCGCCGACAGCGGCGCGGCGGCGATCGTTACCGACAGCGCCGGCCTCGCCAAGATCGCGGAGATCCGGGACGAGCTAGGCGCGCTGAGGCTTCTCGTCTGCACCGATGGCGCGGCGCCTGGGGCCCTGTGCTTCGACACGCTGATCGAGAAGGGCTCGGCCTCCTTCGACGGCGCGGCGACCGGGCCGGACGATCCGGCGATGATGATCTACACCTCCGGTACGACGGGACAGCCGAAGGGTGCGCTGCATGGCCACCGGGTGCTGGCCGGGCATCTGCCGGGGATCCAGATGGCGCATGAATTCCTGCCGCAGCGGGGAGATCTGTTCTGGACGCCGGCCGACTGGGCCTGGGCGGGCGGGCTGCTCAATGCGCTGCTGCCGGCGCTGACGCTCGGCGTTCCGGTCGTTTCCTACCGCTTCGAGAAGTTCGATCCCGAGCGGGCTTTCGCACTGCTGGCGCGGTTTTCCGTCCGCAATGCCTTCATCCCGCCGACGGCGCTGAAGATGATGCGGGCGGTGGCCGATCCCCGCGCCCGCTTCGACTTGTCCTTGAGGACAATCGGCTCGGCCGGCGAGGCGCTGGGCCGCGAGACCTATGACTGGGCGCGCGAGGACCTCGGCCTCACCGTCAATGAATTCTATGGCCAGACCGAGTGCAACGCGGTGCTGGCCTCCTGCGCGGGGCTCGGTGTCAGCCGCGCGGGGGCGATCGGCAAGCCGGTGCCCGGCCACGAGGTCGCGGTGATCGGCGAGGACGGCCGCGCGCTGGCGCCGGGCGAGCAGGGGCAGATCGCCGTGCGCCGGCCCGACCCGGTGATGTTCCTGCGCTACTGGGGACAGGACGAGGCGACCATTTCGAAATTCATCGGCGACTGGATGACCACCGGCGACCAGGGCGTCGCCGACGAGGACGGCTATGTCCATTTCGTCGGCCGCGACGACGACATCATCACCTCGGCCGGCTACCGCATCGGCCCGGGCGAGATCGAGGACTGCCTGCTGGCGCATCCGGCCGTGGCGCTCGCCGCCGCCGTCGGCAAGCCGGATCCGCTGCGCACCGAGATCGTCAAGGCCTTCATCGTGCCGGCCGCCGGGGTCACGCCCGACGCGGCGCTGGAGACGGAGATCCGCGACCATGTGCGCACGCGCCTGTCGGCGCACGAATATCCCCGCGAGATCGCCTTTGTCGACGCCTTGCCGCTGACCACCACCGGCAAGGTGATACGCCGGCTGCTGCGGGAGGATATTCCGACCGCGCTGGAGGCGGACGAATAGGCGGCGCCGGCTTTCATGATGCCCGCGCTGTAACGTCGCCGTCTCAGTCCCTGCCGATCTTGCCGTCTCGGGGGCGAATCCTGCGCAGGCGGGCGAGCGCGGCGCGCGCCAGCCGCCGCAGGTGGCTGTCGGCGGCGATGTCGAGACGGACAAGGGCGCCGCGCAGGGCGCCGGCCGGCCCCTTCGAGACCACCAGCGTGGCATAGGGAACCGTGCCGCGCCACAGCGGCGCGATCATCGGATGATCGGGAATGGCAAGGGAATCGGTGTCGGAGACCCCGGCCTCGTCGAGCGTGCGGCGCATGGTCCGGCGGGCGAGCTGCGCCCCCGGCGAAAAGCGCGCCAGACGCTCGTCATGAGCGATCTTCCAGGCAAACACCCGGTCGCGGTCGCGAACCGTCACCAGCATGGCGGCGGGCACCCCGTCCGCCTCCAGCGTGTCGATGCGGATCTGCCCGCGCGCGGCCATGGCCGAGACGAAGGCGCGAGCGAAGGCGGCGCGTTCGGGCCGGCAGGCCAGCGCCGTGCCGCGCCGCCCCTTCCAGCCGGAAGCCTCCAGGGCAAGGAACCGCTCGAAGGCGGCCTCGACCTCTTGCGCCGTCGACAGGCTTTCGAAGCGGCCGGGCGGATGCGCTTCCTGCAGCCGGCGCAATTGCCGCTCGAGCGTCTTGCGGCGGCGCGTGCCGATCAGGCGGAACTGCTCCTCGCCGGCCGGGCCGGCGCCATGTCCGGCGCGCATCCCGGGCGCCGTCCGGGCGACATGCCAGCCGCTTTCCCGCGCTAGGGCGTGGAACAGTCCGGCGACCGGCCCGTCGGTGCGCAGCCAGGGAAACAGCAGGGTCGAGGCGCCGAAGGCGCGCGCCGCCGCATCCAGCAGCAGCGCCAGGGCGGCGGGGCCGGCGGCAGGGGCCAGAAGCGGCGTGCCGAGCGGTCCGTAGTCGCCGGCGCAGGCCGAGGTCACCGGAACGGCGAGGCCGGCACGGCGGCGGTGGAACGGGACGAGGGCGAGAAAGGCACCGTCCGCCTCGTCGCGCACGGCGAGGAGGGCCGCCTCGCCGATTTTCATATGGGCGAGATAGGGCAGCAGGAAATCGGGGCCGAAAAACGGGTTGGGCTCCAGCGCGGTCTCGGCGAGCGCCCGCCATTGCGCCAGATGGGCGGCGGCCTCGGCGGGGGAAAAGAGGAGGGCGCTCATCGCCCGCTCCGGCCGGATCTCGGCAGGCGCACCAGGGGCGGGAGTGCGGGGATCCTTGCGGCGGCGCGCGGGGATTTCCAGGGCGCGCAGGGCCGGCCCGCCCGAGCGCGCGCTGCTTGCCCTGCTGTTCTCGGCGATCGCCATGCCGGTTCCTTCGGCCGCCGGCCTGGCGCGCCCGACCCATCGCGGGGGCAGTCGCCGGCAGCACGCCCGGAAGATGCCACAGGACGCAGGCAATTGAACCCGTTTCGTTGATAACTGGTTAACCTTGCGGGGATTTGGGCGAAGGCTCTGGCACGGCGGCCAGGCCATGCGGTGCGGCTCACGGTGCGGTCCGGCCCGGTCTGGCGCCGAGGATAAACGGATCGACGCCCAGATGCCGGCGGGCCTGATGACGCAGGGCGCCGGCCTCGAAGACCATGGCGGCGGCGGTGGCGATGGCCGCGCCTTCGATCCCGAGCAGCGGGATCAGCGTGACGTTGAGCGCGATATTGATAGAAAAAGCAAGGACATAGGTCCGCGCGCAGCGGCCCTGCTGGTCGGCCATGGTCAGGAGGGCGTCGGCGGGGCCGACGGAGGCGCGGGCGAGGACGCCGGCGAGCAGGATGAGCATCGCGGGATAACCGGCGAGGAAGCCGGGGCCGAACAGCGACAGCAGCAGGGGCCCGGCCGGCACCAAGAGGGCGCACAGGGCCAGGGTCGGCCAGAAGGTCCAGCGGGCGGTGTCGTGGACAAAGCTGCCGAGCTCGTCGCGCGAGCCGCCGTGATAGAGACGGGAATAGCGGTGGGCGCTGGCCGAGCGCACGGCGAAATAGACGAAATGGGCGAGCGCCGGCGTCTTGGAGGCGGCGAAATAGATCGCCACCTGCTGCGGGCTCTCCCACAGGCTGACCATGACCACATCGGCGCTGGTGATCAGTTGGAAGAAACCCTCGACCAGCAGGATCGGCAGCGAGAGGCGCAGCCAGTCGCGATAGGTCCAGTCGCCGCGCGCCGGGCGGGCGCCGGGCTCGCGCGGCAGGGCGCGGGACAGCACCAGCATCTGGGCGAGCGTTACTCCCCAGGTGGCGAGGATGGTGACGATGCAGGCATTGGTCGCGGTCGCCGGGATGCCGGCGAAGGCGGCGGCGGCGAGGCCGACGAGGATAGCCAGCGGCCGCCAGATGAAGGTCGGCAGCATTGCCAGCAGCGGCCAGTCATGGGCGCGGGCGATGCCGTCCTGGATGCTGCCGATGGTGAACAGCGGCAGGCAGACGGCGCCGAGCGCCAGCGGCAGCACGTAATGCGAGGCGATCAGGTCGCCGGCCAGCCACACCGCAAGGATGCCGGCAAGGGCGATGCCGGTGGCGGCGAGCCCGCCGGCGAGCCGGCTGCCGACCAGCAGGGCGCTGAGCCGGCCGTGCCGGCCCTGTGCCCGGTATTCGGGGATAAGCCGCAGCACGGAGGACGAGAAGCCGAGCGGGGCGAAGACGCCGAGCACCACCACCAGCGTCCAGACCACGACATAGATGCCGTATTCGTATCCCCCCATCAGCCGGGCCAGGATCACCTGCATGGCATAGGCGAGAACGGCGCCGAGAACGCGGATCGCGAACACGGTGAGCGCCATGCGCTGGGCGCGGGAGGCGTCCGGTTCGCCCTTCAGGATCTCCTCGCAACGGGCGAGCAGCGGCTGCGCGCGCGAAAACAGGGCGGCGGGCAAGATCCTTTCGGCCCATGTCACTGGCGACAGGCGCAACGCCGGGAACTCCTCTGCGGTCGACCGGGAAACCCTACCCGGTGAGGCTTAATATTCCGTACGGGTTGTTGCGGGGACAGCCAGGGGCCGGCCACGCGTCCGGGGCCGGTCGATCGGGAGGGGAGAAGATCAGAAGCTGGTGATCCCGACAGGATTCGAACCTGTGACCCTCAGATTAGGAATCTGATGCTCTATCCTGCTGAGCTACGGGACCATGCTTGCCGGTGCGGCGGGGAAAACCACGTTTCCCGCCGCGCTTGATAGCAAACTGACGTCAAAAATCAATTTGATTGCGCGCCGGGGACAGGACGAGGGCACAGGAGCGCGCGGCCGCGGAACGCCGGGAAGCCGCAGGGGGACCCGGCGGGGACAAGCGGTTGCGGGATTTTGCGCGAATTTGCGCGGAATTTTGCGAAATTCCGTCTCAATCTCGCAAAATTTTGATTTTTCCGTCTCAATTCCGGCGCTCGCCGCGCGCCCGCTGCATGGGGATACGCGCGTTCCGGCGCTCAGGCGCCGACCGGGGACAAGCTCCGCCGCGCGCTCGGCGAGTGACCGAAGCGCTGCTTGTAGTCGCGCGAGAAGCGCCCGAGATGGGAGAATCCGCAGGAGAAGGCCGCCTCGGTGACGCTGGGCGCGTCGCGATGGGCGATGAGCTGGTAATGGGCGGTGTCGAGGCGGGCATTGCGCAGCACCTGCATGGGGGACAGGCCGAAGACCCGCTGGAAGCCCTTCTGCAGGGTGCGGACATTGATGCCGGCGGCGCGGGCGATGTCGGCGAGCGTGATCGGCTCGGCGAGATTGGCATGGATGTAGTCGAGCGCCAGGCGGATCGCGCGGGGGCGCGCCTGGCCGTCGGCGCGCTCGATGATATGGCTGATGTTGCTGCGCTGGAGCGTCAAGAGCGCATGGGCGAGGTCGTGCTCGGCGCGCAGGTCGCGGCCGCCGAGCGGGCGCTGGAACAGATGGCCTCCCTCCGCCGCCTCGAGGCAGGCGGCGACGACGCGGTGCAACTGGCGACCTTGCGGCGAGGCGAGGTCGACCGTCATGTCGAACCGCACCGGGCCGGGCAGCGGCGCCCCGACAAGGTCGCGCGCCACCTCCTCCAGATGCGCCCGGTCGATCTGCACCAGGATCTTGCTGGTGTCCTCGCCCCAGTGCAGCCGGGCGGGGCGGTCGGGATTGAGAACCGCCGCCGCCACCGCCGGCGTCGCCGTCATGTCCTCGCCGCGATGCTGGATGCGGGTGCGGCCCGACAGCGGGATGTGCAGGAGGTAGAAGGACTCCAGCAGGCCCGGCTCGACGGTGACCTCGGTGCCATAGGACAGATAGTTGAGCGACAGGTTGCGCCCCTGCACCGCGTTGTGGCGCACGCTGAGGCTGGCGCGGCGGTCGCCGAGCTCCAGCCGATGGTCGCAAAGCTTCTGGCTGACGCGGTGGCGCGCCTCGTCGAGGTCGCTGGTGCGCAGCAGCGGATGGCGCGCGAAATACTCCCGCGCCGGAAAAATGCGTTCGGCAGTCATGGTGTCCCCCGGGGGATCAGGGTCCCGACCGGGTGATGAACGCAAGTTCCCGGCGATATTTCAAGTCTAAAAGAGTTGCCGCAAGAGAGGTTCGTTTTCTGGATAAGGGTTTTTGCGGTTCCGGTGCAGGCTCGGCTGAACAAAACGCAAAAAACCCCTGTCCAGACGGAGCCTCGACAATGCAACCTGGCGTGACAAAGGCCGATACCGGCCTCAACGGACATTCCTGGACCGTGGTCGGGCACACTTATGTGCCCAAGCTGAAGAGCGAAGACGCCTTCATCTGGCATGCGACGATCCCGGACGGGACCTTCGTGCCGCCGCATATCCACCCGACCCAGGACGAATGGATCTACCTGATCGAGGGCAATCTGGAGGTCGAGTTCGGCGCGGAGGTGGTGCGGGCCGGGCCGGGCGACACGGTGCGCATGCCGATGGGCGTCGCCCACGGCATCTTCAACCGCTCGGGCAAGACGGCGCGCTGCGTCTTCGGCGTGTCGCCGACGCGCAAGCTCTACGAGTTGTTCATCGTGCTGGATGGGGTCACCGATCCGGCCGAGCTGGTGCGCCTGTCGGCTCTGCACGAGGTCGACTTCCTGCCGCCGCCGGAGGCCGCCTGACCACAGGCCCAACCGCTGGCGCGCCGGGCGAGAGAGCGGGCGGCGTGCTGCGCCACCTGATCGCCCGCCTGAAAGCCCGGCTTATCCGCCCGTCGGCGGGACGCCTGATCGGCCCGTCGCAGGCGGAGCCGCCGCGCCCGCCGCAGTGTTCCCCCGAGATCCAAGACCCGAGACCGATGCCCCTGCTGCCCCCCGCCCGAGACTGGGACGACGCCTTCGCCAACATGGCCCATGTGGCAAACTCGCACGAACTGCCCGGCTTCTGGTCGGGGCGTGCGGCCGAGTACCGCGCCGCCCTGCAGGCGGCCGGCCACCGGCTCGACCTCGATATTGCCTATGGCGCGCATTCGCGCGAGGCCCATGGCGCGCATCCGCGCGAGGTCTATGACATCGTCTGGCCGCAAGGGACGCCGCGCGGCCTCGCCGTCTTCGTGCATGGCGGCTACTGGATGCGGCTCGACAAGTCCTACTGGACCGACTTTGCCGAAGGGGCGCGGGCGCGCGGCTGGGCGGTGTGCCTGCCGAGCTATACCTTGACCCCCGAGGCGCGCATCTCGCAGATCACCGGCCAGATCGCCCTCGCCATCGCCCATGCGGCGGCGCGGGTGGAGGGGCCGATCCGCCTGTCGGGCCATTCGGCCGGCGGCCATCTGGTGACCCGCATGATCTGCGCCGACAGCCCGCTGGAGGCGGGGGTGCGCAACCGCATCGAACACACGCTGTCGATCAGCGGCCTGCACGACCTGCGGCCGCTGCTGCACACGGGGATGAACGACACGCTGCATCTCGACCTTGCCGAGGCGCGGGCCGAAAGCGCCGTGCTCGCCGAGCCGGGCCTTGCCGCTCCCCTGACCTGCTGGGTCGGCGGCGGCGAGCGGCCCGAATTCATCCGCCAGGCGAAGCTGCTCGCCGATATCTGGGGCGGGCTCGACGTGCCGACGCGCGCCCATGTCGATGGCGACCACAATCATTTCACGGTGCTGGAGGGGCTCAAGGACCCGGCCTCGCCGATCACCGACGCCTTTGTCGGCTCCCCGGCGGGAGCAGCAAGCGCGCGCCAGACAGAACGGAGAACGAGTGCGATGGAGCCCGGTATCGTCAAGTCCCGCGAGAGCCTGGACCAGATCCGCTGGAACATCCTGGGCCAGACCTATGTGCCCAAGCAGATGACCGAGGAGTGCTTCTCCTGGCACGCGACGCTGCCGCCCGGCACTTTCGTGCCGCCGCATATCCACCCGGACCAGGACGAGTTCCTCTATATCCTGGAAGGGCGCTTCACCTTCCTGCTGGACGGCAAGGAGGTGATCGGCGAGCCGGGCGACCTGGTCAAGCTGCCGCGCGGTATCCCGCACGGGATCTTCAACAAGTCGGACAGCACCATCAAGACGCTGTTCTGGGTGACGCCGACCCTGCAGCTCTACGACCTGTTCTGGGCGCTGCACACGATGGGCGAGGGCGCGGATCCGGCCGAGATCGTCGCGGTCTCCGCCGCCCATGCCATCGACTTCCTGCCGCCGGAAGACAGCGGAGCGGGACAATGACCGTCCTCATCGCGGGCGCCGGCATCGGCGGGCTGACCACCGCGTTGATGCTGCATCAGCGCGGCATCAAGGTGCAGGTGGTGGAACAGGCGCCGCAGGTGCGCGAGGTCGGCGTCGGTATCAACACGCTGCCGCATTCGATCGAGGAGCTGGCCGGGCTGGACCTGCTGGACCGGCTGGACGAGGTGGGCCTCAGGACCCGCGAGCTGCGCTACCTGACCCGGCAGGGGCAGGAAGTGTGGCGCGAATTGCGCGGCCTGCATGCCGGCCACAAGTTCCCGCAATTCTCGATCCATCGCGGCCGGCTGCAGAAGGTGCTCTACGACGCGGCGCGCGAGCGGATGGGCGAGGGCGCGGTGCTGACCGGGCTGCGGCTCTCCGGCTTCGTGCAGGACGAGGCCGGCGTCACGGCGCATTTCACCGATGCGGCGGAGGGCCTCGCCTCGCGCACCCTGCGCGGCGAGGTGCTGATCTGCGCCGACGGCATCCACAGCGTCGGGCGCAAGCGGTTCTACCCCAACGAGGGGCCGCCGAGCTGGGCCGGCGTCGTGATGTGGCGCGGGGCGGCCGAATGGCCCGTCTGGGAAGACGGCGAGACCATGGCGATCGCCGGCGGGCTCGGGGCCAAGCTGGTGCTCTACCCGATCGCCCCGGCGAGCGATGGCCGGCAGTTGATGAACTGGGTGGTCAATGTGCGCGTTGCCGACGGCTCGGTGTCGCCGCCGCCGCCCGAGAGCTGGTCGCGCCAGGCGCCGCTGTCGCGGGTGCTGCCCTATGCGCGGCGCTTCACGGTCCCCGGTTTCGACGTGGAGGCCCTGGTGCGGGCCAGCGGCACGGTCTTCGAATATCCGATGGCGGACCGCGACCCGCTGCCGCGCTGGACCCATGGCCGGGTGACGCTGCTCGGCGATGCGGCGCACCCGATGTATCCGGTCGGCTCCAACGGGGCGGCGCAGGCGATCCTCGATGCCAGGTGCCTGGCCGACCACATGGCGGCGGCCGAGCATCCGCGCGAGGCGCTGTACCGCTACGAAGAGGAGCGGCTGCCGAAAACGGCGGAGGTGGTGCGCACCAACCGGCGCGGCGGGCCGGAGCGGGTGATCGACGAGGTGGAGCGGCTGAGCCCGCGCCGCTTCGACCATATCGACGATGTGCTGTCCTACGAGGACCGCAAGGCGATCGTCGAGGGCTACGCCAGGATGGCGGGCTTTGCCGCGCGCAAGGCCGGCTGAGGGCCGCGGCGCAGAACAACAAGACCGGTGGACGGGAGACCGGCAGGACTGTCGGCGGGCAAGGGCGCTGCGCGCCCTGAGGCCGCCAGAGGCACATCGACCCCGACACGGGGCGAGAAGAGGGGAATGATCATGACTTGCACGTGGACACGCAAACTGACCGGACTTGCCGCCGGCGTCGCGCTGGGCGCCTTGATGTCCTCGGCGGCCTGGGCGCAGGACATCAAGATCGGCATGGTGGTGACGCTGTCGGGCCCGCCGGCCGCGCTCGGCCAGCAGATCGTCGACGGTTTCCGGCTGGCGCTGGAGCAGAACGGCGGCCAGCTCGGCGGCCAGCCGGTCAACCTGATCGTCGAGGACGACGAGCTGAAGCCGGACGTGGCGCTGCTCAAGGCACGCTCGCTGCTGGAGCGCGAGAAGGTCGACTTCGTCGTCGGCACCGTGTTCTCCAACATGCTGCAGGCGATCTTCAAGCCGGTGGTGGAGGCGCAGACCTTCCTGATCAGCCCGAATGCCGGTCCCTCGACCTTTGCCGGGCGCAACTGCAACCCGTATTTCTTCGTCACCTCCTACCAGAACAACCAGCCGGCCGAAGTCAGCGGCATGATCGCCGTCGAGGAGGGGTTCCAGAACGTCTTCGCCATGGTGCCGAACTACCAGGCCGGCAAGGACAATGTCGAAGGCTTCAAGCAGGGCTTTTCCGGCACGCTGGCGGACGAGGTCTATACCCCGCTCGGCCATCAGGACTTTTCGGCCGAGATCGCCCGCATTTCCACATCGGGCGCCGACGCGCTGTTCGCCTTCATGCCGGGCGGCATGGGCGTGCGGCTGGTCAAGCAGTTCGACGCAGCCGGTCTTTCGGACAAGATGAAGTTCCTGTCGGTCTTCACCACGGACGAGTCCACGCTGCCGGGCCAGCAGGACGCCGCGGTCGGCTTCCTGTCGGCCGGATCCTGGGCGCCGGATCTCGACAACGAGACCAACACGGCGTTCGTCGCCGCCTTCGAGGAGAAATACGGCTATGTGCCGGGCTCTTACGCTGCCCAGTCCTATGACGCGGCGCTGCTGATCGCCAGCGCGCTGGAGAAGACCGGCGGCAAGACGGACGACAAGGCGGCGATGCGCGCGGCGCTGGAGGCGGCGGAGTTTTCCTCGGTGCGCGGCAAGTTCTCCTTCAACACCAACCACTATCCGATCCAGGACTTCCACATGCTGACGGTGGTGAAGCGGGACGACGGCAAATACGCCACGTCCTTCGTGCGCAAGGTGGTGGAGGACTACAAGGACAGCCTGGCCCAGGACTGCAAGATGTAAGCAGCGTCCGCCGGCCCTTCCGGCGGGGATGGCGACTGGCGCGCGCAGGCTGGCAGTCATCCGAATCTGAAGTTCGTCACCTTTCGCGGCATGCGCCGTACGAACTTCAGATTCGATAAGATGACTGGCAAGCATGTGTTTCCAGTGTGGTTTTCGAATTTGACATACGCTCTGTGGGTGCTGCCTGACTGAGGCGCCCGACTGAGGCGTATGTCAAATTCACCACACTGGGGTTCGCGCGCGTTTTTTGGGGGGCACCGCCGCCCGAGCGGCGCAGTCTCAATCCAAGACGACCGGACAACGGACGAGGAGCCAGTCCCTCGACAGGCGTCGCTGATCGAGGGCGCGCTTCAGCCGGTCGCTGATGAAGAAGTCATCTACAATGAGTTTGTCCCACCACAGATCGGGGCCTCCGAGCGCGGCTCTTGAGAAAACAGCCAGGGGTTTGTCGCGACGTGCCCTTGGCACTCGCCAGCGACCCAACGCAACTTGATCCAGGTTCGCGCTCTTCTCCAGCAGGAGGGCGTCCTTCTTGTTGCCCTGGCTGAGATAAAAGAACTCACCCGGCATGGGCGTCTTGCCGTCCGGATGCCACAGGCGCACGGGATAGAGCGCGCCCTTGCCCATGTCGAAGCTCCGCACCACCTCGGCGCTTTCGCCCGCCAGGAAGATAAAGCCGTTGGAAAAGATCTGCGGCACGCGTTGTTTGTGCGCCGACGGATGGCTGTTCGGGAGCGGATAATTGTCCGTGGGAAACCGGTCCTGCGGCAGGAACCAGCCGATCTTGGTCTGTCCCATCGCTTCCAGGATCGGCTCCGGCGTTCTTCCGCCATTCTCGAATTCTTCGCGCGGTACCCAACCACGCGAGTTCAATATGCCGTGGCCTTGCACCAACCAGATGCAGGGCTCATGTGGGTGTCCGCCGTCCGCGCCCAATGGGTCTCTCCCCTTACCGTTGTCCGCTAGATTTCCCGTCTTCATATACGAGGGGGTGTCGGTGCAACCAGCCGGAATTTTCCCGGTCGGGGTACATCGGCCCTCGTGACACGGTAGCGATCGCCGGCGCCATCCTGCCGCCGGCCGCGTGAGGGGCGGGAACTGCCGAAAGACCAAAGGGATAGGGCGGCGCACGGAAGGGGCGGGCTGCGAAAAACATGCCCCGCCCCCTGACGAATCCCGAGCGTGTCATATATGATGTGCGGTGCCACCTGGGGGGCGGCGAGAATCAGGACGCCGATGGACGTATATCTCATCGCTCCATTGCCGGATTTCGGCAGTGAGGCGCTCGTGGCCGACAAGGTGCTGAACATCGACGAGCGCTATGCCCTGCTGGCCTCGGCGGGGATCACCACCGTCGCGGCGCTGCTGGACGGCGATTTCAACATCCGGCTGTGCGACGAGATGATCGAGGAGGTCGATTTCGACGACCCGTCCGACGTCGTCGCCATCAGCATGAACGTCTCCCAGGCCGCCCGCGGCATCGAGATCGCCCGCCGGTTCCGCGCCATGGGGCGGCGCGTGATCATGGGCGGCCCGCATGTGTCGCTGGCGCCCGGCGAGTTCGACGGCGAGGCGGACAGCCTGATCATCGGCGAGTTCGAGACCGTCGCGAGCGAGGTGAGCCGCGACCTTCTCGCCGGCGCCCTGAAGCCGCGTTACCTGTGCGGCCAGGCCGATCTCGGACGCTCGCCGGTGCCGCGCTGGGATCTCTACCGCAACGACCGGGCGATCAGCGGCGTGATCCAGACCAGCCGCGGCTGCCCGTTCGAATGCAGCTTCTGCGACGTGATCCAGTATCTCGGCCGGGTGCAGCGGCACAAGCCGATCGCGAACGTGCTTGCCGAAGCGCAGGTGCTCTACGATCTCGGCTATCGCAGCATCAACCTGTCGGACGACAATTTCACGGTCAACCGCAAGAAATCCCGCGTCCTGCTGGAAGGGCTTGCCGGCTGGAACGGGCGCGACGGCCGCCAGCCGGTCCAGTTCGCCACCCAGGCCTCGATCGACCTGTCGCGCGATGCGGAACTGATCGAGCTGTGCAACATGGCCGGGCTGCGCGACATCTTCGTCGGCATCGAGACCAGCAACGAGGAGGCGCTGAAGGAGGTCAAGAAGCGCCAGAACCTGCGCCGGGACCTCGTCGCCGAGATCAGCCGCATCGTCGCCGGCGGGCTGACGGTGACCGGCGGCATGATGGTCGGCTTCGACCACGACGACCTGGGGTGCTTCGAGCGGCAGTTCGAATTCGGCATGGCCCTGCCGGTCGTCAACCTGCGGGTGTCGGTGCTGGTCGCCCCGATCGCCACGCCGCTCTACGAGAAGATGGCGGCCGAAGGCCGGCTCTTCCGCGACAACACCAATTTTCCAGGCGGCGACCTGTGGACCAATATCGAGCCGCGGCAGATGACCCGCCGCCAACTGGCCGAGGGCGCCATCTGGCTGGTCGAGGCGCTGCACGAGCCGGACAACGCGATCAAGCGCTTCGAGCACCTTTCCGCGATCCTTGCCCCGCCGCCGGAGCATCTGCGCGCGAGCGATCACATCGTGACGCCCGGCAAGGGCGCCTCCGGCGTGCTGCGGCTGTTGCGGCAGGCGGCCAGGGACCCGCGGGCGCGCCGCGTCATCGATGCCGTCAACGACCTGTCGCACCAGCGCCCCGAGATTGCGCGCGACCTGTCGTCCGCGCTTGCCATCTTCCTCAATTCCTTCACCTCGCTGCACCGGCTGTCGCAGCAGGACAGCCGGCGGATCCGGCTGGACCGCGAAGCGCCGCTCGCGCAGCCGGCCTGACCCCCACGACCAGATCAAGCAATCCGATGGACAGGCGCGTGAGCGAAACAGGCCTTCAACGCGAGATCGCGGCGGTGCTCGAGCAGCGCCACGACGCGCCGCTGGTCACGGTGCTGGGACGGCGCGGCCGGCACTGCACGCTGAGCGGGGCGGCGCTGGCGGCGCGCGCCGTGGAGATGCAGGCGCTCTGGGATCGCTGCCTCGGCGCGGGGCCGCATGTGCTGATGGTGGCACTGCCGGCCGGCGAGGAGTTTCTGGTCGCGCTGGTGGCGACGCTGCTCGGCGGCGGCACCCTGGTGCCGGTCGCCCCGCCGCGCGCCGCCGACCCGCCGGGCAGGCTGGCGCGCATGGCGCGGACCTGCGGCGCGAGGGCGGTGCTGTGCACCACCAACAACCGCGCCATGGTGGAACAGCAACTGGCCGGCGGATCAGCAGAACGGAGCGGGGAGCCGGCCTGTCCGGTGCTGGCCGTCGACGATCCCGTCCCGGTCCGGGAGGCTTTTGCTGCCGGGGAGCCTTGCGCCTTCCCGGTGATCCAGCACACCTCCGGCTCGACCCGCTTTCCCAAGGCGGTGCCGGTGACGGCCGACCAGATCCGCCACAATTGCGGGCTGATCCGCTCGCTCTGGGGGATGAATGCCGACAGCGTCATGGTCAACTGGCTGCCGCACTATCACGACATGGGGCTGATGGGCTGCATCCTCTATCCGCTGCTGTCGGGCGCACATTCGGTGCAGATGAGCCCGTTCGACATGATCCGCCGCCCGGCCGCCTGGCTGGAGGCGATCTCCCACTGGCGCGGCACGATCAGTGGCGGCCCGACCTTCGCCTTTCTCGAATGCCTCAACCGGATCTCCGAGGAGGAGGCACACGGGCTCGACCTCAGCTCATGGGAGCGGGCGTTCTGCGGGGCCGAGCCGGTGCCGAGCGGCTTGCTGGCAAGGTTCCACCGGCGCTTTGCGGGGAACGGCCTTGCCCGGGAGGCGGTGTTCGCCTGCTACGGGATGGCGGAATGCACCCTGTTCGCGGCCGGCGAGGCGGGCCCCGTGCGCGGCCGGGACACGGTTCCCGAGCCTTGGGCGGGCTTCGAGGGCTGCCTGCTGTCCGGCGAGACGCGCGGGCATATCCGGATCGCCGATCCGCAGACGGGCCGGGCGCTGCCCGACGGGGCGACCGGCGAGATCTGGCTGACAGGACCCTCGGTCTGCGAGCGGTATCTTGGCCGCGACGCCGGGGAGACCGAGGATTTCGCCACGGACCCCGACGGCACAAGGTGGCTGAGGACGGGTGACCTTGGCGGCATTTCCGGCGCCTATCTCCACATCACCGGGCGCGCCAAGGACGTCATCATCGTCAACGGCCGCAATGTCGCCTCGGCGGAAGTCGAATGGCTTGCCGCGCGCGAACACGGCGACCTCAGCCCGTCCGGGGCGGCGGCCTTCGCCGGGGCCGGCTCCAAGCCCGGCCATGCCGAACTGCTGATCGAATTGCGGGCCGGCGCCGCGCCGATGGACGAGCCTGCATCGCTCGCCGCGCGCATCCGCAAGTCGGTTGCGGCGAGCTGCGGCGTCCGGCTGGATCGCATCGCCCTGCTTCCCCGCGGCACGCTGCCGCGCACCAGCAGCGGCAAGATCCGGCGCCAGCAGGTGGCGCGCGATCTGGCCTCCCTGCATGGCGCGGCCATCTGCCTCGACACGGCGGGCGTTGCGGAGGCCGTATCATGACCCGGCATGTCTGGTCCGATCCCGACAGTTTCGTGAAGACGCCGGCGATGGCCGTCGCGGTGCTGCGCGACCTGGAACTGCCGCGCATCGACCGCTATCTCGACCAGATCGCCGAGCGCGGCGGCGTCGACCTCGATGCCTTGCGCCGGCTGTCGGCCAACACGCTGGTGGCGATGAGCGGCGAGGCCCATCTCAAGGTGCGCCGGGTCATCGCCCCGTTCTTCAGCCAGTCGGGCCTGGCGCCGTGGCGGCCCTTGATGAAAGAGGCGTGCCACAGCGTCTGCGAGGAGCTCAAGACCGCGCGCGACCCGGACCTTGTCCGGGATGCGACGATCCCCCTGTTTCTCAAGGTCATGCCGCGGATCCTCGGCCTCGAGATGCCGCCGACGCGGGAGCATTTTCAAGCCGCCGAAACCGCGCAGCGGCTGACGGAACCCTATCTGTCGCTGCCGACGCTCAAGGCCCTGAACCTTGCGGCGCGCCTGCTGGTCTCGACCTGCCCGCAGACCGGGGACAGCGAGGGCGCGGGTCCCGAAAGCCTGCTGGCCTATCTGCGCCGCCGCAAGGGCGACCTGCCGGACGGGCTGGAGCCGGACTATTTCGTCATCGGCCTGCTGGTCGGCTCCAACTCGGCAACGCAATCGCTGGCTTTCGCGCTTTACGGATTGCTCAGCGGCCCGGCGCAGCTTTGGGCCGATGCGGGAGGGCCCGGCTGGGGAGCGCAGGAGACCCAGAGGCTGCTCGGCCTTTACCAGTCCACTCGCACCCTGGTCCGGGTGGCGACCGAGGCGAGGGACGTCGCCGGTTGCCCGTATCACCAGGGGCAGTCCGCCGTCGTCGACATCGTGGCGGCAAATGCCTGCCTGCGCGCGGACAGCCTGCGCGCGGACAGGGGGACGCGCCAGGGCCATATGAGCTTCGGCAGCGGCGCGCACAGATGCCCCGGGGTGTTCCTCAGCGAGATGCTGATCGAGACGGCGATCCCGATCCTGGCGCGGACCTTTCCCGACATCACCCTCAAGACCGACGAAGGCCGCTTCGTGGTGACGCCGATGATGCAGGCCCCCACGGCGCTGCCGTGCTCCATCGGCAAGACCTCGCAGCGGGTGAGCGCGCGCCTTTGCGACATCCGCGACATGGGCAGCGCCCACCGGATCCTGAAAGACAACGACGCCTTCGCGCCGCCGCCGATGGAAAGCCATCTGACGCTGCTGTCGCAGGCGAGCGGCGAGGACCTGGGCGAGGCGACACGGATCGCGCGAAACGCCCTGTTCTTCATGGACGGTGCGCGGCACGAGGCGCTCAAGCAGGTCCTGATGCGCTTCCTGGGCGCGGCGCAGCTTGCGCCGTGGCGCGGCGTCGTCGATGCGGCCCTGGACACGGCGCTGCAGGCGCTTTCGGCGACGACGCGGCCGGACCTGGTGTCGGGCTATTCCGATCCGCTCCGCAGGAGCATCATGACGCGCATTCTCGGGATCTCCTGCCGCGATCAGACAAGGTTCGATGCCATCGCGCCGCATCTGCAGGACGTGCTGGAGCCCTGGCTTTCGATGCGCAAGCTGCGGCGCGTGCAGGCGGTCTTCACCGAGGCGCTGTCCCTGATGCAGGTGCCTGCCGCATCCGACGGGCCGCCGTCGCTGCTGGAGCATCTGGTTGCCGACGCGCCGGCGGGCTTCGACGAGGCGGATCTCAAGGCGGTGGTGCTGGTGCTGTATGGGGCCAGCTTCAACCTGTCGCACACGCTGTCGAATGCCCTGCTGTCGATCCTGTCGCAGCCCGCCGAGGAACGCAGTGCGGCAAGCGGGGAGGCATGGGTCGAGGCGCATATCGACGAGCTGGTCGCGCGTTGCAGCGGCCCGAAGTTCATCTACCGCGTCGCCCGCACCGACCTGTCCGTTGGGGATCTGGCGATGAAGGCGGGCGACACGGCGCGGCTGAACGTGCATGTGTTGAACCGGCAGGCTCCCGCCGGCAAGGGACATGTTTCCTTCGGCAAGGGTCTGCACCGCTGTGTCGGCGCAACGCTCTCCATGATGGTCCTCAAGCAGGCGATTCCCGCAATTTTCCGCCGCTTCCCGAACCTTGCGCTCGACGTCCAGGCGCACCGCTATCACCCCATGTCGGAAACCGTCGCCCTCAGCACGCTTCCATGCATCTTCAGCAGAACAGAGCCCAATCATGACTGACACCAGCGAATCGCGCCTGTTTTCCTTCCTTCGCGAACAGGTTGCCCAGCGGACCAAGACCTCGGCCGACCAGATCCGGATGGACATGTCCCTGTCGGATCTCGGCCTGCAATCGATCGATGCCGTTCTGGTGTGCGGCGAGGTCGAGGATCGTTTCGACGTGGAGGTCGATCCCGCCGAGATCTTCCAGCACGACACGCTCGGCGACTTCGCGCGGTCGATAGCGGACCGCATGGCAGCCTGATGGCGCTGTTTCACCTCGGGCTTTCCACCTCCGGGCACGACCCGGCGCTGGCGATCGTTACTGCCGGCGGGGAGCTCGTCTTCGCCGAGGCGAGCGAGCGCTTCCTGCAGGACAAGCGGGCCTGGGGCATTGCGCCTGACCATGTGCCGCATCTTGCCTCCGCCTTGAGCCAGATCGGGTTCGACTTCGGCGCCGACACGCTGGCGGTGGCGACCTCGTGGAAGAAGGCCAAGGCGGAGCTGCCGGTCGAGCTGATGGGCGACCTGCTGCCCGTGACCGATGCCCTGTGGCTGCGGGAGCTGCAGGCCGGGATCAACACGCACGCGGGCGCCTCGCTGCTGCGGCTGGGCCTCGCGCAGCAGATGCCGGAGGTCCGCCGCTACGACCATCACCTGTGCCATGCGGTGACGGCCTGCGCCTTCGCCCCCGTCGACACCGCCTCCTGCCTCGTCATCGACGGGGAGGGCGAGGCCGGGGCCGTGTCGATGTTCGACCTGCGCGAGCGGGTGCTCAAGCGCCGCTGGCGCTCGTGGGGGCCCGGCAGCCTTGGAACGCTCTATGCCTGGCTGACGCAGCTCTGCGGCTTCGACTGGCGGCTCGGCGAAGAGTGGAAGGTGATGGGGCTTGCCGCCTATGGGACGGTCCGGCCGGAGATCCGCGATGCGCTGACGTCGCTGCTGGAGGTGGACCGGGGCCGCCTGCGCTTCGTCGAGCGGGAGGCGCTGCTGCCCCTTGCGGCCAGGATCAGGACCTTCGCCCGCGCGGCGGGCGAGCCCTTGATGAGCGCGGCGGACCTTGCGGCGAGCGGGCAGGCCGCCTATGCGATCCTCGCCGACCGGATCCTGTCGCAAAGTGCGGACGGGTCGGACGGAAACCTGATCCTTGGCGGCGGCTGCGCGCTCAACTCCTCCTATAATGGCACGATCGCCGGGCGCATGGGCTATGACCGGCTGTTCGTGCCGCCCGCGCCCGCCGACGACGGCAATGCGGTCGGCGCGGCGCTGCTGAGCTGGATGGAAACGACGAAGACACCCTGCGTGCCGGTGCTGCCGGCAACGCCCTATCTGGGGTCGGTCGCCGCCACGGCCGCGCTGTCGCGGCTGGACGCTCTCGGCGGCATCGCGCGGGTGAGCGATATCTCGGCGACGGGCGAGGACCGGGTCGCCGAGCTGCTGGCCGAGGGAAAGATCGTCGGCGTCATGCGCGGGCGGGCGGAGTTCGGTCCGCGTGCGCTCGGCAACCGCTCGATCCTGGCCGATCCGCGCCCGACCGACATGAAGGACCGGATCAACCGGCTGGTAAAGGGGCGCGAGCCCTACCGGCCCTTCGCGCCGGTGGTCTGCGAGGAGGATGTCGCGGACTGGTTCGACAACCCGCAGCTCGCGCCCTACATGTCGGTCACGCTGCGCTGGCGCGAGGACAGGCGGACCCTGGTCCCGGCGGTCGTTCATGCCGACGGCACCGGGCGGCTGCAGACCGTCTCGCCGGACAATGCGCCGTGGATGCATGGGGTGGTGCGCCGCTTCGGCGAGCGGACCGGCGTTCCGGTCGTCCTCAACACCAGCTTCAACATCATGGGCAAGCCGATCGTCCATTCGCCCGAGGATGCGCTGGCGGTGTTCATGACCTCCGGGATCGACGCGGTGGTGATCGAGACCACCTTGATTGAGAAGTCGGCAGCGGCCTGAGCCGCTGCAGCCAAGGCAAGAAGTCGCTCAATGTCAGACACGCCAGATGCCGCAAGGTGCGAGCCCGACGACCCGGCGGCGGTTGCAAGGCAGGGGAATGTGCTGCGGCAGGGCCGGCGCGTCGACGAGAGCATCCGCCTCTTGCGCGAGGGGATGCGGCGGCATCCCGCCAGCCTTTTGATCAAGCACGAACTGGCGGTGTCGCTGCACTGGAACGGCGAGCACGCCGACAGCCTGGCGCTGACCGAGGAGGTCCTGGCGGCCGAGCCGATGCACAAGCCGGCGCTCTATTTGAGGGTCGAACTCCTGACGCGGATGAAGGACTTCGCCGCGGCCGCCGCCGCCGGGGCCGTGCTTTCGCGGCGGCATCCGAACGAGTGGCAGGCGCAGTTGCGCCATGCGGTGGCGCTGCGCCGTGCCGGCGACCCATCGGGGGCGCGGGACATCATCGAGCGGGTGCTGGGACAGTGGGAGGCTCTTCAGCCGCAGGCGCGGGCGAGCTTGCAGGTGGAGGCGTCGCGCTGTCTCGCTGATGCCGGCGAGATACGGGCCGCGCTCGACGCCGTGCGGGCGGCCTTGCGGGAGGCGCCCGACAGCCGCGAGGCCGTGATGCAGGCGATCGGGCTGGAGCGGTTCGCCCTCGACCATACGGCGGCCTTGCTGCTGTGCGACGAAGCTCTGGCCCGCTGGCCGGACGACGAGGGATTCGTGCGGCAAAAGGCGGTGACGCTGACGCAGGCGGGCGACATGAGCGGTGCGGAGGCGCTGCTGTCCGCTTCGCGCCACCGACACGCCGACCTGTGGATCGGGCTGGACCTCGACCTGCGCCGCTTCGACCGCGCGCGGGGCCGGTTCGACGCGCAGATCGCGCAAGGGGAGGCACTCACTCCGGCGCTGCAGCGGCTTGAGATCCGCCTGCTGCGAAACGAGGGCCGGGCTGACGAGGCCCATGCGCGGATGCTCGCCTATTGGCACCAGGACACCGGCTCCCCGGAAGCCGCGGCGCTGGTCCTGAACGGGCTTGTCACCGCCGAGCGTATCGAGGAAGCGGAAGCCTTTGCCGCCGGGCTTTCGGACGCCTTGAGAGACCACACCGCGGTCAGGCGGGCGCTGGCCCATCTGCTGCTGATGCTGGGGGATATCGAGAGGTTCACGGACCTCCTGATCGAGGATGCAAGGCACGCCCCCTCGATCCTCGACCATGTGACGCGGCTGGTGTCGGCCGCGGGGCGGTGGGGCTTCGGGACGGCGCCCTCGCGGGCAATCATGGCAAGGCTCGAGCACCTGCTGGCCGGGGCCGGGAGCCGGTTTCCCGAGTTCACGCTCAACGTGCTGCGGGCGCAGGTCGCCAGGGGCACGAGCGCATGGGCGGAGCTGGCGGAGCGCACCAGGCGCGCCTGCGTCCAGTCGCCCCGCGATGTGCTGCTGTCGGTGTTGAAGGCGCGGGCGGAGTTCGAGACGGGCCTGTTCGACAGCGCGCTTGCGACGCTCGAGACTGTCTTGGCGCATCACCCTGTCCATGGCGAGGCACTCAAACTGCGTCACGAACTGTTCTTCGTGGTCGGCGATGCCGAGGGCGGAGCGGCGTTTCTCGTCGAGCAGGTCTGCTCCGGCGCGCTGCCCTTCGATCAGTGGATCTGGATGGTGCGCTACCTTCGGATCCTGGATTCTTCGCCCGGGCTTGCCCGGTTGATCGCAGCCCACGCGGCAGGTCGCGATCCGAACCTGTCCAACGCCACGCGGCTGGCGCAGTTTTTCCTGCAATATGAGGATGACCCGACCGCGCGAGCCCCTTCGCCCTATCCGCGATATCGTCCGCTCAGCGGCGAGGATCTGCACGACCTGTTTGCAGCAGCGGAACAGGGGCAGGCCGAACCGGGCCCGCCCTCGGCCGCCGGGCTGATTGCATGGCAGCTTCAGGGTGAGACCGGTGCCGTCGGGCAAGCGTGGCTGGCACGCGCGCAGCACGCGACCTACCTCCACCGGGTCATCGGCCCGCGCAATGTGCGCCCCGACATCGATCTGCGGTTCGAGTGGAGCGAGGCCTCTGCCGAGCTGGAAGAGCGGATGCGGTCGCGCGTTCCCACGCTGATCGTTGGAACGCATCTGGGAATAGGCAACCTGATTTTTCGCGAGAGCTATTTCCGGAACACCGCGTTCCTGGTGAGCTCGGCGACCCGCCACGAGGAGCTGAACAGCCGCTACGAGATCATTCAAACGACAGACCGGCTGGCGGCGGCGCGGATCGTCAAATGCCTGAAAGGTGGGATGAGCGTCTTCTCCACCCCGGATTTTCCCGCGGAGACCAACGCCAGGGCCGGCTTTCGCAGCGATGCGGTCGGCAGCCTGTTCGGCGCGCGCTGCACGCTGCTCGACACGGTGCCGAGGGTCGCCCAGGCGCTGGGGGTGCCGATCTACTGGCTGCAGGCCCTGCGGTCGGGCACGGATATCCGGGTCGATGTACGGCGCATGGCGGACGCAGTGCCGAACGAGGACACCGCAACCTGGGCCGCGCGCTGGGCACAGGACTATCTCGACCTGCTGGCCGGCGTCATGACGTCGGGTGCGGACAATCAGAATTTCTCCTCGGTCATGTATCGCTATCTGATGCTGAAAAGGGGCGATCTGCGCGTCGCCCGACGCGAACCGGAGTGATCGCCCACGGTTAGCGGCGACACGGCCACCTTGCAGCGAATCGCCTGGGCGAGGGCCTCGGAAAGGGTGGTCTCGGGGAGCAGCAGGACGAATTCGTTGCCGCCGAGGCGCGTGACCAGATCGCCCGGCCTTGCCTGCCTGCCGTTTGCTGCACAGGTCATCATGCCCGCGCGGCGACCTTGCAGGTCAGCGCGAAGGGCCCTGGCCGGCGCTTCCGGTGCGTGATTTCAACGGAAGGGAAAATTGGTGGAGCCGAGGGGAATCGAACCCCTGACCTCTGCAGTGCGATTGCAGCGCTCTCCCATCTGAGCTACGGCCCCGCTCGTCGAGCGTGAGCGGCATTTAGGGGAGGGCGGGCGGTCCTGTCAAGCGTTTCCCCCACCGGCCGGGACGGCCGCCAACAGACAACCGGGACGGCCGCCAACAGACTGCCGGGACGGCCGCCAACAGACTGCCGGGACGGCCGCCAACAGACTGCCAGGAGGGCTGGAGGCCTGCCCCGACAGCCCCCCGAGGCGCGCGGGAGCGTTTCCGAGAGAGCCTTGGGGACTGTCTCGGGGAGCATCTCGGGGAGCATCTCGGGAAGCGTCTCGGGAAGCGTCTCGGGGAGCGCTCTCGACGCGCCGGCGAGGCGGCTGGCCCGAGGTTGGCGGGAGGTTGGCGCGAGTGGGGGGCGGCTGGCGGGAGGCTGGCAAAGCGGAGGACGAAAGCCTGGCGATCTCCCCTGCGCGGCGCCCGGACGCGTGGGCCTGGAGCCTTGCGGCCGGCGCGCGTGGCGGCTACATGAGGGGAAACAGCCCTTTCGCTCCAGCCGGAGACCCGTTCCCGATGCGCGCCATCCTCGATGTCATCTTCCTCATCCTCAATCTCTACACATGGGTGATCATCGCCAGCGCGATCTTCTCCTGGCTCTATGCCTTCAACGTCATCAACTCGCGCAACCAGTTCGTCGCGATGATCGGACAGGTGCTCTACAACCTGACCGAACCCCTGCTGCGGCCGATCCGCCGCTATGTGCCGTCGATGGGCGGGCTCGACCTGTCGCCGATCGTGCTGCTGCTCGGCATCTTCCTGCTGCAGCGGCTGCTGGCCTATTACGTCTATCCCAACGTGTTCTGAGGCCGGCCGGGCCAGCCGCGATGACCGGCGACGCCGGGACGGCCTGGAGCGTGACGAAGGACGGGGTGCGCCTTGCGGTGCGGGCAACGCCGCGCGCCGCGCGCGACGGCATCGACGGGCTGACGCGGCTGTCCGACGGACGCGCCGTGCTCTGCGTGCGGGTGCGCGCCGTCGCCGACAAGGGCGCGGCCAATGCGGCCGTCGCCAGCGTGCTCGCCGCCGAACTCGGCCTTGCCAAGGGCGATGTGCGGCTCGTTGCCGGGTCGACGGCCCGGCTCAAGACATTCGTGCTTGCCGCCCGCGATGACGCGGATGCGCAAGCGATTGCCGCTCGCCTTGCCGACATCGCCGGCGGCGGGCAGCTAAAGTAACCCGACTTTGCCTAAATTTGCCCGACTTTGACGGTGTCCCGGAGGTTTCATGACTGCAAAGCTGATCGACGGCAAGGCGCGGGCGGCGCGCCTGCGCGCCGACGTGCGCGAGGCGGTGTCCGCGCTGAAGGCCGGCCCCGGCGTGAGGCCCGGCCTTGCGGTGGTGCTGGTCGGCGAGGACCCGGCGAGCCAGGTCTATGTCGCCAACAAGGTGCGCCAGACCGAGGAGTGCGGCATGCGCTCGATCGAGCACCGGTTGCCGGCGGAGACGCCAGAGGCGGAGCTGCTCGCCCTGGTGGCGCGGCTCAATGCCGACCCGGAGATCGACGGCATATTGGTGCAGATGCCGCTGCCGGCGCAGATCGACACGGACAAGGTGGTGCTGGCGATCGACCCGGCCAAGGATGTCGACGGGCTGCATCCGACCAATGCCGGGCGGATCGTGCTCGGCCGGCCGGGCCTGGTGCCCTGCACGCCGAAGGGCTGCGTGATGCTGGCGAGCGAGGCGCATGGCGGGGATCTCTCCGGCCTCGACGCGGTGGTGCTCGGCCGCTCGATCCTGGTCGGCAAGCCGGTCGCGCTGCTGCTGCAGAACGCCAATTGCACGGTGACCATGGCGCATTCGCGCAGCCGCGACATCGCCGGGCTGTGCCGGCGCGCCGACATCCTGGTGGCAGCGGTCGGCCGGCCGCAGATGGTGCGCGGCGACTGGGTGAAGCCGGGGGCGACGGTGATCGATGTCGGCATCAACCGGGTGCCGGCGCCCGAACGCGGCGAGGGCAAGACGCGGCTGGTCGGCGACGTCGCCTTCGACGAGGCGGTGAAGGTCGCCGGCGCGATCACGCCGGTGCCGGGCGGCGTCGGGCCGATGACCATCACCTGCCTGCTCGCCAACACGGTGCAGGCGGCCTGCGCCCGCCGCGGCCTGCCGGCGCCGGCGCTGTAGGAGGCGCAGGAGAGGGGGCTGCGCAGGCGGGGGAGCGCTCCGGGGGGCAGAAGCCCATCGGATGCGCGCCCCGACGTCCCCACGACCGCTTGTGGCTCGCCGGTTCCGGCTCGCGCTTCGCTTGGCCGGAATGACGCGGGGAGAGGCAGGAGCGAGGGGGCGGCGCGGCGGGCAGCGCACGCACCATCGCGCGGCTGCCGAGGGTGCCAATGGTTCCCGGTTCTGCGCTGCGCTTGACCGGGATGACATCCTGAGAGAGAGGCGCGGCCTTGCCCCCTTCTCGGCCGTCACCCCGGCCGCAGGCGAAGCCGGAGAGCCGGGGACCATTCATTTCCAGAGCGCTTGCCGCTCCTCTCCGGAGACGAAAAAGCGCGCCGGAGGGCGCGCTTTTGTGTCTCGAGGGTTTCGCTGCGGATCAGGCGCGGTTGGCGCGCTCGCTGACGGCGGCCGGCACCAGCACGGCGAGCAGCAGCCGGTAGGGCACCAGCAGGGCGGCGGCGACCAGCAGCTTCACCGTCAGGTCGCCGGCGGCCCAGGACAGCCAGCGCGGCAGCTCCAGGGAAAAGACGCCGAGGAACGGGGCGGCGGCGGTGGCGAACTCGTCGCCATGACCGAGCAGCGGGGTGGCCGCGAGCGAGAAGGCGAGGCCGAAGAACAGCACCGTGTCGAGCACCGAGGCCAGCGCCGAAGAGACGGCCGGGGCCAGCCACCAGGCGAAGCGGCGCAGCCGGTCGAAGACGGCAATGTCGAGCAGATGCGCCAGCAGGAAGGCGGAACCGGAGGCGACCGCGATGCGCGGGGTCGCCAGCCACACCGACAGCAGCACGGCCAGCGCGAAGCCGACCAGCACGACCTTGCGCGCAGCTACCGGGCCGAAGCGGCGGTTGGTGAGGTCGGTGACCAGGAAGGCGGCCGGATAGGTGAAGGCGCCCCAGGTCAGCAGGTCGGCAAGGTCGAGCCCGCCGAGGGTCGCGGCGACCGGATATTGCACGAGAATGTTGGAGGCGACGATGACCGCCGCCATGGCGATGACCGCCTGCACGGCCTGGCCGGCGGTGAAGGAGGCCGGCGTGAAGCGGGAGGGGGCTTGCGTCATGGCGAAAAGGTCCCGGTCTGGTGGCGTTCGGAACCGGCCGCGCCGATGCCGGAACGCGAAAAGAGGCGCGATGGCGCCTCTTGCAAGCTTGGTCGTCGGTGATCGCACCAGGCCCGGCAGGCGAGCCTGCCAGACGTGCGGATCCGGCGTGCGGATCAGGCCGCGGCAGCGGCCGAAGCGGCGAGGCGGCGCTTGATCTCGGTGCGCAGGATGCGGGCCTTCGGCGACAGGTCGCTCTCGGCGGCCTTCAGCAGGAAGGCGTCGAGGCCGCCGCGATGCTCGACCGAGCGCAGGGCATGGGCGGAGATGCGCAGCTTGTAGGTCTCGCCGAGCGCGTCGGAGATCAGCGACACGTTGCACAGGTTCGGCAGGAACCGGCGGCGCGTCTTGTTGTTGGCGTGGCTGACGTTGTTGCCGGTCATCACGTCCTTGCCGGTGAGTTCGCAACGGCGTGCCATGGGACACCTTTTTCTTTGTTTTCGGGACAGGCCCGATCGTTTCAAGGGTCTCGGGGCGAGCCCCGATCGTTTCAAGACGGGGCGGATGCCCCTTTCGGAGATTGCCGGGGCGTTCGCGGACCGCACGGCCCGGCGCCCATTGACCGGCAATGGTTGAAAAGTCGGCCTGTGCTATACGGGGCGCGCGCCGCGCCGTCAAGGCATCTTGCACGGGAAAGCACGAAAGCCGCCGGGCGCGGCGGTCCCATGCTCGCCCCGCCGTGGCGGCGCGGCAACGCGGGCGCGAAACGGTGGGCGATGCCGGCCGTGTCATTTGCACTGCGTTAACCATGCGGTTACCCTGTCTGGCGAGAATGCAGGCAGGAGCGGCGCGCCGTCCCGCATGGCAAGGTCCGGTTGTCCGGGCAGGCCGTCCGGTCCGTGCGGGGCTGGTCTTCGTTGTTCCGGCCAGGTCCGGCCTGTGTCTCGACGGGGCAAGGGGCAGGTTCGGCAGGGTCGAGGTGTGTCAGGCCGGCCGTGGCCGCGCGGTGTCATGAGGTTCCGATGTCCAGGCTCTCTGTTTCCCTTGCAAGGTCCCGTCGCCTGCTTCCCGCAGGGCTGGCCGCTGCCGCCCTGTTCGCCGCCTCCCCGGCGCTGGCGGAAACCGCGCGGCTCGGCGGTGTCTACGACATCTCCGTTTCCGGCTTCAAGATCGCCCGCGGCTCGCTGTCGCTGGTGCTGCAGGCCAACGCCTATTCGGCCAAGGTCGGCATGGAGCCGGCGGGCATCGGCACGCTGTTCTCCGCCGGCAAGGGCGGGGCCGAGGCCTCCGGCTGGGTGTCCGGCAAGAAGGTGGTGCCGTCCAGCTACAAGATGGCCTCGCGTGCCGCCGACCGCGATTTCTTCGTCGATCTGGCGCAGGGCTCGGGCGCGGTGCGCTCGATGCAGGTGACGCCGAAATTCAAGCCCAATCCGGAGCGGATCGAGGTCACCAAGCAGCACATTCGCGACGTGGTCGACCCGCTCAGCGCCATCCTGATGCCGGTGAAGGCCACCAAGGGCCAGCCCGACGCCTCGGTCTGCGACCGCCGCATCCCGGTGTTCGACGGCTGGACCCGCTTCGACATCCAGCTCGGCTACAAGGAGGTCCGCGAGGTCTCCGGCAAGGGCTATGACGGCAAGGTGGTGGTGTGCTCGGCCCGCTGGATCCCGGTCGCCGGCCATCGTCCCTCCACCCAGTCGGTGCAATACATGGCCGAGAACCGCCAGATGGAAGCCTGGCTGGCGCCGCTCGGCTCGGGCCGCGTCTTCGTGCCCTACCGGATCGAGATGGGCACCAAGAGCGGCACGCTGGTGGTGGAGCCGCGCCAGCTCGACTTCAAGCCCGGCAACGATCAGGCCGCCCGCTGAGACAAAACAGCTCCGAACTGACCTCCGATTTCGCAAGCGCCGGCGCGGACCATTCCCGCCGGCGCTTGCATTTTCGGCGCCGCGAGCCCATGTCGACGCGGCGGGCAACTTGACAGCGGCAGCCTCCCTCGCCAGTGTCGCGCCGCAACTGACCCGGCGCCGGCATGAGGCCGCGCCTCCGACTTTCTGGACCGGTATCCGATGCACAGCTTTCTCGAGTTCGAAAAACCCGTCGCCGACCTGCAGGGCAAGATCCACGAGTTGCGGTCGGTCGCGGGATCGGGCGAGACGGTGGAGGTATCGGGCGAGATCGAGCGGCTGGAGGCGAAGGCCGAGCAGACCCTGCGCGACCTCTATTCGCGGCTGACGCCCTGGCAGAAGACCCTGGTGGCGCGCCATCCGGACCGGCCGCACGCGGCCGACTACATCACCGGCCTGGTCGATGAGTTCACGCCGCTGGCCGGCGACCGCGGCTATGCCGAGGACGCGGCGATCATCGCCGGCATCGGCCGGTTCCGCGGCCGCTCGGTGGCGATCCTCGGCCAGGAGAAGGGCGCCGACACCCAGTCGCGGCTCAAGCACAATTTCGGCATGGCGCGGCCCGAGGGCTACCGCAAGTCGGTGCGCATCATGCAGATGGCCGAGCGCTTCGGCCTGCCGGTGGTCTCCTTCGTCGACACCGCCGGCGCCTATCCGGGCATCGGCGCCGAGGAGCGCGGCCAGGCCGAGGCGATTGCCCGCTCGACCGATGCGTGCCTCGCACTGGGAACCGCCAACATCGCCCTGATCATCGGCGAGGGCGGCTCGGGCGGGGCGATCGCCATCGCCACGGCAAACCACGTCGCGATGCTGGAGCATGCGATCTACAGCGTCATCTCGCCGGAGGCCGGCGCCTCGATCCTGTGGCGCGACAGCGCCAGGGCGCAGGATGCGGCCACCAACATGAAGATCACCGCGCAGGACCTGATCCAGCTCAAGGTGATCGACGAGATCGTCGAGGAGCCGCTCGGCGGCGCGCACCGGGCCAAGGCCATCGTCATCGACCGCGCCGGCTCGGTGCTCGACGCGGCGCTTGCCCGCTTCGACGGCATGAGCGCCGGGGAGATCCGCGCCCATCGCCGCGACAAGTTTCTCGCCATCGGCCGCTCGCTGTAAGGCCGGCGGCACCGCCCGTCGCTCCTCGCCGCGAAAACGCCGGAATCTTGCGTCAGCAAGGCGATACGGGGCGGGGGCCGTGCCTCAGGACCAGCAGCCGGGGCCGATGATCGGGCGCGGGCAGGTCGGTGGGGCTTCCGGCACTAACTCCCAAGTGATTGGCCTTGCGGGTCGGGGTGGCGCATATTTGCTGCAAGACGCGCAGGCTGGCGGTTTTGGGCGTGCGTTTTCGGACGGGTAGATTCGGGCGGGTAGATTCGTACGCGTAGTTTCGGACGGGCAGCTTCGAACGGGCAGAGACGATGGCGCTGGGTATCGCGCGGTTTGGCAGGAACACTCGCAGGGTGCTGATGACGCTGGCGCTGGCCGGCGCGCTCGCCGGCTGTCAGGCCGACGAGATGATGGGCACCGGCCCGAAGCACCTGCGGGACGTCAGGGCCAGCATCAAGACCAAGATGTCGGGGCTGGACATGACCATGTCGAGCCCGATCATGCTGCGCATCTTCAAGGAAGACTCGACGCTGGAAGTGTGGAAGCAGACCCGCTCGGGCCGCTACGCGCTGTTGCAGACGTTCGAGATCTGCAAGTGGTCGGGCGAACTCGGTCCCAAGGTCAAGGAGGGCGACCGGCAGGCGCCGGAGGGTTTCTACGAGATCACTCCGGCCCTGATGAACCCGAATTCCAGCTATCATCTTGCCTTCAATCTCGGATTTCCCAACCAGTTCGACCGCTCCCACAACCGCACCGGCTCGCATCTGATGGTGCATGGCGCCTGCTCCTCGCGCGGCTGCTACGCGATGACCGACGAGCAGGTGCAGGACATCTACGCGCTGGCACGCGAGAGCTTCAAGGGCGGCCAGCGCTCGTTCCAGGTGCAGGCCTTCCCCTTCCGCATGACCGCGGAAAACATGGCCAAGCACCGCAAGTCGGAGCATTACGACTTCTGGCAGATGCTGAAGCGCGGCTACGACCATTTCGAGGTGACCAAGCAGCCGCCGAAGATCGACGTCTGCGAGAAGCGCTATGTCTTCGACGCGGTGCCGCTGGTGGAGGGCGTGCCCTTCCGCGCCACCGCGAAATGCCCGGAATTCAGCGTGCCGCCGACCGTCGAGATGGCGGTGGCGCAGAAGCAGCGCAAGGACGAGCAGAAGATCATCGAGATCGCCGAGGCGGAGGAGCGGGCCGAGCGGCGCCGCGCCCAGATCGCGGCGATCTTCGGCGGCGGCAGCAAGACCGAGAGCGCGCCGGACGGCGACACGCCGGCCGCCGAGCCGGCGAGCCCGCCGGTGGCGGTCGCCGCGACCGCGCCCGCCGCATCGCCGGCGGCGGTCACGCCCGCCGCGAGTGCCGCCACGGCGACGACCACGGTCGCCACCGGCCCGGCGGCCGATGCCGCCACGGCGCAGAAGTCGGCCTTTGCCCCGACCGAGGAGCCGTCTTCGGGCGGCTTCTTCAGCCGGCTGTTCTCCGGCGGCGGCTCGAAGACGGCGGAAGCGGCCGAAGGCACGCCGGCGCCGGATGCACCGGTTCCCGCCGCCAAGCCGTGATCGCCAAGCCCTGATCGCCAAGCCTGATCATTGGGGTCGTTGTGGGTTCTACGCCCAGATCGCCATGCGAAGGCCCCTTGCGTCGCGCTCCGGCGCGCCCGGGAACGGCGTGGCGCGCCCCTGCGCGATGCGCTCGGCGATCACCGCGTTGACGCAGGCGTCGATCAGATCGTCGCGGCCGGCCCCTCTAGGCGGGCGCTGGCGCAGGAAGGCCTCATCATAGCCGTAACGGCCCAGCAGGGCGATGCGTTCCTCGATGCCGGGCATGCTGGCCGCGCTTTTCACCTTCTTCGGCAGGCTCATCGCCCGTTCGCCGTTGAGCCGCCAGAAGGCAAGCTCCGGGTGAACCTCATGGACGCGCGCCTCCAGCGCCGGGGTCATCACCGCGTCGATCTCGCGGATCTTCGGGAAGAGGTGGAAGGCCTGGCGCGAGACCTTGCGCGGCGGATCGGAGGTGGCGAGCGCGGTGGCGCAGGCTTCGCCATAGTCCTCGCAGAAGACGGCGGCGCGCGCCGGCACGGAAAAGACCGAGGACTGGCGCTCGCCGAGCAGCGGACGCACGCAGCGCTCCGGCCCGCGTCCGCCAGGGCCGGCGCGCTCCGGCAGGCCGATGGGCATGTCGACGGCAAGGACGGAAATGCCGGGATCGGCGAGAAGCTCGGCGAAACGCGGGAGCTGCAGCAAGGTGTGGCGCGGCGGGGCATCCTGCGCCGTATATTCGCGCAGGACCGCGATCCACCCCAAGCGGCAGCCGTCGATGCCGGCGACCCGCAGCATCGCTCCCCCGCGTCCCGGCCGCTCAGGCGCGCAGCGGCGCGTCGAGCACGCGGCGGCAGGAGACCAGCGCCATCGGGTTGACCAGCGAGGACTGTTCGTCGGCCAGCAGCAGGTCGCGGGCCCGCCGCTTGACCGAGCGGGCGACCATCTCGAACACGGTGGCGGCGGAGCGCATCAAGGCGCTCTCGTCGTCGAGCCCGGCCAGCAGCGCGGCGGTGAAGGCGGCGGCCATCAGGTCGCCGGTGCCGTGCGGCGCGTTGGGCACCAGTCCGTGCTCGGCGGCGATGGTGGCGCGCGGCGTCACCAGCAGGTTGCAGGTGGCGTTGCGGCGCAGGGCCGGGGCGGAGGTGACCAGCACCCGCTGCGGCCCGAGCGCGCGGGCGGCAGCGATGGCCTCGGCCTCGCTCTCGATCCGGCGCCCGCTCATCCATTGCAGCTCGAAGAGGTTGGGCGTCGCCACATCGGCGAGCGGCAGCAGCGTGTCGCGCACCGCCGCGGCGGTTTCCGGCGGCACATAGAGATCGCCGTTGTCGCCGCTGATCGGATCGCAGAGATAGAGCGCGCGCGGATTGGCCCTGCGTACCGCCGCGACGAGGCGGGCGACGGCGGCGGCCTGTGCCGGACTGCCGAGATAGCCGGAGACGACGGCGCCGATGCGCGGCAGCAGATCCGCCGTGATCAGGTTCTCGGCGAGGGCATCGAAGCCCGCATCGTCCTGGACATGGCGGTGGCCGCGCCCCTCGTCGGGATTCCAGGGCAGCAGGATGGTGGGCAGGAACCAGACCCGGTGGCCGAGCCGCTCCAGCGCGAAGACGGTGACGCGGCCGCCGACGGATCCGCGCACCACCTGGGAATTGACGACGAGGATGTCGCGCGCGTCCGTCGCGGCGGGGGTGAGCGTGCTCATTCGGCGGCGGACCGTTCGGAGCCGAAGCGGGTGCGGATATAGTCGTCGACCATGGTCTTGAAATCCTCGGCGATGTTTGGCCCGCGCAGGGTCGCGACCTTCCTGCCGTCGACGAAGACGGGGGCGGAGGGCGCCTCGCCGGTGCCGGGCAGCGAGATGCCGATATCGGCGAACTTGCTCTCGCCGGGGCCGTTGACGATGCAGCCCATCACCGCGACGTTGAGCGCCTCGACGCCGGGATATTTCTCCCGCCACACCGGCATGGAGCGGCGGATGTCGTCCTGGATGTCGCGGGCGAGCTCCTGGAACACGGTGGAGGTGGTGCGGCCGCAGCCGGGGCAGGCGGCAACGACGGGAATGAAGGCGCGGAAGCCCATCACCTGGAGCAGCTCCTGCGCCACCTGCACCTCGCGGGTGCGGTCGCCGCCGGGCTCGGGCGTCAGCGACACGCGGATCGTATCGCCGATGCCCTGCTGCAGCAGGATGCCCATGGAGGCGGCGGAGGCGACGATGCCCTTGGTGCCCATGCCGGCCTCGGTGAGGCCGAGATGCAGGGCATAGTCGCAGCGCGCGGCGAGATCCGCATAGACGGCGATCAGGTCCTGCACCTGGCTGACCTTGGCCGACAGGATGATCTTGTCGCGGCCCATGCCGAGCTCCTCGGCCCTGGCGGCGGAGAGCAAGCCGGAGCGGACGATCGCCTCGCGCATCACCGCGCCGGCGGAAACGGGGGCGGGGCTGGCGGCGTTCTCGTCCATCAGATGGGTGAGCAGTTCCTGGTCGAGCGAGCCCCAGTTGACGCCGATGCGCACCGGCTTGTCGTGCTTGAGCGCGATCTCGACGATCTCGGAGAACTGCCGGTCGCGCTTGTCGCGAAAGCCGACATTGCCCGGATTGATGCGGTATTTCTCCAGCGCCTCGGCGCAGGCCGGATGGTCGGTCAGCAGCTTGTGGCCGATATAGTGGAAGTCGCCGACCAGCGGCACATGGACGCCGATCCGCTCCAGCCGCTCGCGGATGCGCGGCACGGCGGCGGCGCTCTCGTCGCGGTCGACGGTGATGCGGACGATTTCCGAGCCGGCGCGGGCCAGCGCCGAGACCTGCGCGACGGTGGCGTCGATATCGGCGGTGTCGGTGTTGGTCATCGACTGGACGACGACCGGGGCGCCGCCGCCGACCGTGACCGAGCCGACCCTGACCGGCACCGAGACGCGCCTTGCGGCCGGTCCGGCCTGCGTTTCGCGGATGGGGCTGTTGCTCTGCATGTCGCCGACCTGTCCCGATCTTGCGGCAGACCGCGCCGCCGCCTCGCAAGGATACCGCCGATTGAATAGGGCGCGCCACGGTGTTTCGCAAGGCCGCCGCCGCCTCGCTTGACGCGGGCGGCGCGAGACCGCATCTGAAAGGGGCCGCTCGCGGGGACCGGCAACGGGGGGAGCCCGACCATGCTGCTACTGATGCTCAGCCGGACGCTCGATCTCGCCCGCGACCGGCTGGGCGCGCTGTTCGCCGCCGGCTGGGGCTACATGCTGCTGCTGTTGCTCCTGAACCTTGCGATCAGCCGCCAGATGATGCCGGAAACCGGCTTCTCCACCGGCTCCTACATGCTGGAGCCGCTGCCGGGCGAGGCCGCCGCGGCGGCGCGCGAACGGGCGCTGCGGACGCTGGTGGTGCTGGCCAATGTCGCCACCGGCTTTTCCATCGCCGTCGCCTATCTGCGGCGGGTGCTGCTGGGCGAGCGGGCGTTTCCGCTCGCCTTCGGCCGTCGCCATTTCAAGGTGGCGTGGAAGCTGCTGCTGCTCGGCGTCCTGTTCGTCGCGTTCTTCCTGCCCTTGCTGCTGCTCGGGGCGATGCTGGCGCCGGTGACGGGTCCGCTCGGGGCGCTGCTGCTGCTGGCGAGCCCCTTCATCGCGCTGATGCTGGTGCAGCGCCTGTCGCTGGTGCTGCCGGCGGCGGCGCTCGACGACACCATGTCGCTGAAGGACTCCTGGCACCTGACCGCCGGGATCGGCTGGGCGCTGGCCTTTGCCGCGCTGGCAGTCTCCCTGCTCGCCGGGCTGGCGGCCGGGTTGTGGGTCGGCCTGGTGTCGCTGATCGGCGATGCCTTCGTGCCGGCCACCGGCATGGTCGCGCAACTGCGCTCGGCGCTGGTGCCGATGGGGGTGATGGTGATCGTCGCCTGGCTGTTCGGCTCGCTGCACGCCACCGCCTATGCGCTGACGCGCGAGCGCTTCGTGGAAAAGGTCGGCCTCAGTCTCGCGGATGCCGAACGGGCGGCACAGCGGCGGGCCGAGGCGGAGCGGGCGCGGGCCCGCGCGGCGGTGCGTTCGGTGCTCGGCGACCGCTCCGGACGGGAGTGAGATCCCGCGCAGGACGCCCGCCCTGCGATCATGACTTGCCTGAGGCACCCGCCTGTCGCAGAACTGGACAGTCTTTTTGAAGGGGGCTCCATGTTTGCAAGGACAACCGGCCGGCTGTTTACCGGCACGTTCAAGGCGCTGTTCGGCGATTTCGACGGCTTCGTGCGCATCGTCTGGGCCTGGTATGCGCTGGTGGCCGTGCTTGCCGCGCTCGGCCAGCTTGTCGGCGGCGAGTCCCCCGTCGTCGCCGCGGTGGTGACGCTGGTGTGGCTGTGCTCCTCCGCCTCCATTGCGGTTGCCTGGCACCGCAACCTGCTGCTGGGCGAGCGGCCGGCGGCGTTCAACCTGACCTTCGGACGGCGGGAGATCGCCTATCTGCTGAAGACGCTGCTGATCGCCCTGATCGTGGCGGTGCCGGCCCTCGTGCTGATAACCCTTGCCAGCGCCCTCGTCACGGTGGGGGTCGTGGCGCTGAGCGCGTTGGTGGTGCTGGCGGTGTTCCTCGTGTTGCCGCCGATCATGCGGCTGTGCCTGGTGCTGCCGGCCACCGCGCTGGACGAGCCGCTCGGCTTCGGCGAGGCGTTTTCCCGCAGCGCCGGCCTCGGTGTGCCGATGGCGCTGGCCGGCGTCGCCACCGGCCTGTGCGTCGGCGCGCTGGATCTCGGGCTGGCGCAGCTCGCCGGCCTGCTCGGCGGCGGGGCGGCCTTCGGCGCGATCGCCGTGTTCATCCTGTCGCTCGGGCTGCAGATCGCCATGACGGCGCTGCAGATCGGCATCCTGACCGGCGGCTATTACATCCTGCGCGAGCGCCAGATGGCGCCGCCGGCGCACACGCCCCCCGACTGAGGACGGGCCGTGAGCCGCCCGCGTGCGGCCGCGTTTCGGCCGGGGCTTGTTGCAGCGCAGCGTGATCTCATGTTCTATGTGGCGGCCTGCCGCCGGACGCTTTCCTGAGGCGGGCGCACCGCCACGCGCCGGCGGCACCGATTTTCGGACCGTTTCCAGCGTCCGCCAGGACAGGAGATCCCTTCGCATGCTCACCAACAAGTCCGCCCTCGTCACCGGCTCCACCTCGGGCATCGGCCTTGCCATCGCCCGCATCTATGCGGCGAACGGTGCCAATGTGACGATCAACGGGTTCGGCGATGCCGAGGCGATCGAGAAGGAGCGCGCCGGCATCGAGAGCGAGTTCGGCGTCAAGTGCCGGTACTCTGCCGCCGACATGACCAAGCCGGCCGAGATCGCCGCGATGGTGGCGGAGGCCGAGGCGGCATTCGGTTCGCTCGACATCCTCGTCAACAATGCCGGCATCCAGCACGTCTCGCCGGTCGAGGAGTTTCCCATCGAGAAGTGGGACGCGATCCTCGCGATCAACCTGTCCTCCGCCTTCCACACGATCCGCGCCGCGGTGCCGGGCATGAAGACGCGCGGCTGGGGCCGGATCATCAACACCGGCTCGGCGCATGCGCTGGTCGCCTCGCCGTTCAAGAGCGCTTATGTGGCGGCCAAGCACGGCATCGCCGGCCTCACCAAGACCATCGCGCTGGAAGTCGCCCAGTGCGGCATCACCGTCAACGCGATCTGCCCGGGCTATGTCTGGACGCCGCTGGTCGAGCGGCAGATCCCCGACACGATGAAGGCGCGCGGGCTGACCGAGGAACAGGTGAAGCGCGACGTGCTGCTGGCCGCGCAGCCGACCAAGGAATTCGTCACCGTCGAGCAGGTCGCCTCGCTGGCGCTGTATCTGGCCGGCGACCAGGCGGCCTCGATCACCGGCACCATGCTGCAGATGGATGGCGGCTGGGTCGCCCAATAGGCCTTTCAGGACAGTCAGCGGCTGCGGATCGCCCGGCACAGCGCCGGGCGAGGACGCCCGCGACATATCCCCGACCGATCCAACGAGAGACCCGAGGTAACCGATGAGCAAAGGCCCCAAGCCGATCAACCTCGCCCTGCAGGGCGGCGGCGCGCATGGCGCCTTCACCTGGGGCGTGCTCGACTGGATGCTGGAAAGCAACCGTTTCGTCATCGAGGGGATCAGCGGCACCTCGGCCGGGGCGATGAATGCGGTGGTGCTGGCCGACGGCTTCCACAAGGGCGGCGAGGAGGGGGCGCGCGAGGCGCTGGAAAAGTTCTGGAAGGCGGTCAGCGACCAGGCCTGGCTGAGCCCGCTGCGGCGCTCGCCGATCGACATCATCATGGGGCAATGGAGCCTCGACATGTCGCCGAGCTATCTCGCCTTTGACATCGCCTCGCGCTTCGCCTCGCCTTACGAGTTCAACCCGCTCAACATCAACCCGCTGCGCGACGTGGTGGCGAAGGCGGTGGATTTCGAGGCGGTGCGCGCCTGCGACCGGATCAAGGTCTTCGTCAGCGCCACCAATGTGCAGTCGGGCAAGATCAAGGTGTTTTCCGACGGCGAGATCACGCTCGACGCGGTGATGGCCTCGGCCTGCCTGCCGCATCTGTTCCAGGCGGTGGAGATCGACGGCGTGCCCTATTGGGACGGCGGCTACATGGGCAACCCGCCGCTGTTCCCGCTGTTCGGCACGACCGGCACCAGCGACACGGTGCTGGTGCAGATCAACCCGGTGGAGCGCAAGGAGACGCCGCGCACGGCGCGCGAGATCCTCAACCGGCTCAACGAGATCACCTTCAACTCGACGCTGCTGCGCGAGATGCGCGCGATCGAGTTCGTCACCCGGCTGATCGAGGACGGCAAGCTCGACCTGAAGCACTATCAGAAGGTCCATATGCACCGGATCTCGGCGGTGGAGCTGAACCCGCTGCAGGCCTCGTCCAAGGTCAACGCGGAATGGCGCTTCCTGACGCATCTGCGCGACATCGGCCGCAAGGCGGCGCAGGACTGGGCGGATGAGAATTACGAGGCGGTCGGCACGCGCTCCAGCGTCGATCTGCGCACCGAATTCCTGTGAGGCACCGTCCCGGGTGATTCGCCGGACGGGGGACGAGCCGCGACCCGGCCGGCATTTTCCGCGCTTCGTTAACCGGTCTTAACCGGCTTCGCGCTTCGCCTCGCGGAATGCGTCGCAGGATCGGTTAGCGACCCGTTAACGGGGGCGATATCTTGGGCTCGGGAAGGGTGCGCGCACCAGATCTGCGAAAACCAGCGTGCCAACGATTTGGCAAGGGTTTTGCTCCATCATTGGCACGCTGATAGTCAGGTTGTGCGTCGTCAGCGATTGGCGGACGAGGGAAGGCGGCAAATGCGACCCCGCTGTCTTCCTTCGTCCCGCCAGCATCCGTCCCGCCAGCATCTCATCCGGACACATGAGCTTCATGCTCCGGATTGCGACTGCCGAGATCTGCGCAAGGCGCCGTGACGGCTGCAACGTCCGATGATTATTCCCCAAGTCCAGTCGCTTGCGCAACCGGCCCGGCCGGCCATCGCCGGTAAAGGTTACCGCGTGATGACGATTCGCGCATTCTGTTTGCCGGTCTCCAGGATCAGTTCGAACAGGCGGCGGGCATTGTCGGGATGCAGGCGGACGCAGCCGTGGGAGGCGGGGCGGCCGAGATTGCGGATCTCGGTGGTGCCGTGGATGGCATAGCCGCCGTGAAAGAAGATCGCATGCGGCATCGGCGAGCCGTGATACCTGCTGGAGAAATAGCGGCGATACATGCGGCCGGGACGGAAACTGCCGACCGGCGTGCGGTAGCCGCGCCGGGCGGTGGACACCGGCCAGTCGTGGATCTCGACGCCGTTCCTGTAGACGCGCATGCGCTGGTCGGACAGATCGATGCGGGCGGTGATGTCGGCCGCCGCGGCCGGCGGCGTCAAGGCCAGGGAGGTGGCCAGGAAGAGCATGAGGAAGAGCAGCAGAGAGCGTGCTCGAAAGACGGCCGGCACAGCGGCGCGCAGGGCCTCTGCCCCAGGCCGCCGGGCGCTCGTCGGCGAAGTCTTGCCGGCAAGTTGCCTCATGTCTTCCTCAAGGTTCGGCTGCGACATTCCGGCCCATCCATCCCCAGGATATTAACAGCGAAATATCGGAAGATGCCCTTAAATTGCCGGCCGAATGGCCTTACCTGTCAGGAACGGGAGAGGCGCCGGGCCGACGGGAGAGGTTCGAGATGACAAGATCAAGTGGCGGACTGCAATGCGCGCTCGCCTTCGCCGCGCTGATGGCCGCCGGCCAGGCGCTGGCGGAGACCGATGTGGAGCGGCTGAAGCGCAGCGGCGAATGCGCCGGCTGCGACCTGCGCCTGTCGGAACTGCGCGGCCTTGCCATCGACAGCGCGATGCTGGAGCGAACCAACCTGCGCGAGGCGGACCTCAAGGAATCCGTGCTGACCGGCGCCAATCTCAAGGGCGCGGACCTGCGCCGGACGGAGATGGAGCGGGCCAACCTGGCCGGTGCCGACCTGACGGGCGGATCGATGCGCGGCGTCGACCTGGAAAAGGCGGTGCTGACGGGTGCAAGGCTCGACGGCGCGGATCTGCGCAATGCCGACCTGATCGAGGTCAACCTGGAGGGCGCGAGCCTGGTCGGGGTGGACCTGCGTCAGGCGCTGCTCATCCGCATCTCGGCCGAGGGCGCCGATTTCAGCAAGGCGAAGATGGACAGCGCCAATCTGGAGCGCGCCAACCTGACCGGAGCCAACCTTGCCGGGGTCCGGGTGTCCTATGGCGATTTCGACCGGGTCAGCGCGGTGGGCGCCAATTTCCAGGGCGCCGACCTGAGCGGCGCGCATTTTTCCAGCGCCGATCTCACCGGCGCCAATCTCTCCGGCGCCAATCTCGATGGTGCCCTGATGCGCCGGACCCGGCTGGTCGGCGCCGACCTGACGGGCGCGCGCGGCCTCGACGGGGCGCGCATGGTCGGGGCCTGCGGCGATGCGACGACGAAGCTGCCCGCCGGCATCGCGCTCAAGACCTGCAGCGACATGGATGACAAGGACCGCTGAGGCGGTCCTTTGGGATGACAAGGACCGCTGAGGCGGTCCTTTGGGACGACGAGGACCGCTAAGGCGTGGGGTGTGCGCCGGTGTGCCTTCGCCGCCGCTCTGGCAACCAATAGGCCCCGGGTCGCGCTGCGCTTGCCCGGGGTGACCTCGGAGAGGATGCGAGGCGATTCCTCCCTCTCGGAGGTCAATCCCGGCCGCGCGCAAGCGCAGAGCCGGGAGCCATTGGCAACCTCGGCAGATATTGTCTCTGCTCCACCCTCTCGATGCGTCATTCCGGGCGAGCATCGCGCGACCCGTGACCGGGGAGGCACTGCGGTCGTGGGGTGGTTCCGGAGCGTTGCCGCAATCGCCCCCGGCTCTCCGGTCCCGGATCTTCGGCCTTGCGGCCTCGTCCGGGAGGACGCCGGGAGAGGGCGATGCGTGGGCGAGGCGGACGCGCGCCTTCGCGGGAAGATTGACGCGGCGGCTGCGATCGCCAACAAGATCACGCCATGAGCCGACCCGTCCTGCGCTTCGCCCCCTCGCCCAACGGCCGCCTGCATCTCGGCCATGCCCTGTCCGCGCTGCTCAATGCGCGGATGGCGAGGGCGCTCGGCGGCCGGCTCTTGGTCCGCATCGAGGACATCGACGCTGCCCGCTGCACGCCGGAGCTCGAAGCCGGGGTGCTGGAGGATCTCGCCTGGCTCGGGCTCGACTGGGAACGGCCGGTGCGCCGGCAGTCGGAGCATTTTTCCGACTATCGGGCAGCGCTCGACCGGCTGTCGGCCATGGGGCTGTTGCGCAAGACCTTTCTCACCCGCGGCGAGATCGCCCGCGCGGTGGCGCGGCTGGAAGAGGAGCGCGGCGCGCCCTGGCCCTGCGATCCCGACGGGGCGCCGCTCTATCCGGGCGACGAGGCGGTGCTGAGCCCGGCCGAGATCGCCGCACGCGCGGCGCAAGGGGCGCCCTTCGCGCTGCGGCTCGACATGCGGGCGGCGCTCGGCCGCTGCAAGGCGCCGCTCACCTGGCAGGAACTGCCGGACGACGAGGCGCGGGGGGCACCAAGCCGGCTCGCCGCCGATCCGGCGCGCTGGGGCGACGTGGTGCTGGCCCGCAAGGACACGCCGACCAGCTATCACCTGTCGGTGGTGGTCGATGACGCGCGGCAGGGGGTGACCCATGTGGTGCGCGGGCGCGACCTTTATGAGGCAACCGCGGTGCACCGGCTGCTGCAGGTGCTGCTCGGCCTGCCCGAGCCGCTCTACCGTCACCACCGGCTGATCCTGGACGCGGACGGGCGCAAGCTGTCGAAGTCGCAGGGCGACACCGCGCTCGCCGAGTTGCGGGCGCGCGGCGCGACGCCCGACGACATCCGGCGACGGATCGGGCTCGATCCCGACGCCTGACGCCTCAAAGCCCGAGGAAGGCCATCCACAGCACGGTGGAGACGACGGCGAGGCCGGTCGTCAGGGTGATCGAATTCGCCGACATGGCATGGCCGGTGCCATAGCGGTTGGCGAAGAGGAAGGCGTTGATGCCGGTCGGGCAGGCGGCGGTGAGCGTTGCCACCGAAACCCAGAGCGGCGGCAGATGCACCACATGGGCGGCCATCAGATAGACCACCGCCGGCATCACGCCGATCTTCAGCAGGCTGAGCAGCAGGCCGGGGGCGAGATTGCCGCGAATGCCATAGGCGACCATGCTCATGCCGAGCGAGAACAGGGCGACGGGGATGGCGGCGCTGGCGATGCGCGACAGCACGTCGGCGAAGACGCCCGAGACCGGCAGGCCGGTCATCCGCCAGAGGCCGCCGGCGACAATGCCGATGACGATCGGATTGGTGGCAAGGTTGCGGGCGATGCCGGCCAGCAGTTCGCCGAGCGGCTTCGCCGCCTGGGTGCCGTCGAGCACCGCCGCGCGTTCCATCAGCACGGCACAGACCACGGTCAGCACCGGCAGGTGCACCGAGATCAGCACGAAGAGCGGCACCAGCCCCTCGTCGCCATGGATCGCGGTGATCAGCGGGATGCCGACCAGCACCGTGTTGGCGAAGGCGGCGCTGATGCCGGCGATGACGCCGGCGCGCGCCTCGCGCCCGAACAGGCGGCGGACGATCAGCGTGCCGAGCGTCCAGGTCACGGCGACGCCGGTGAAATAGGAGATCCAGAAGCCCCAGGGCGAGACGCCGTCGAGCGAGCTCGTCGCCAGCGTGCGGAAGATCAGCACCGGGATCGCGATGACATAGATGAACTGGCCGAGCGCGTCGCCCACCTTGGCCTCGAGGATGCCGAAGCGGGCGGCGGCATATCCGACGCCGATCAGCGCGAAGACCGGCAGCACGATGGAAAGGATCTGGTCGACCATGACGGCTGTTTCGCACGCCAAAGGTGCGTCGACAAGTCGCTGTCAAGCATGCCCGCCATGTTCGCTTGATTTGCCCGGCAGGTCGGGCACCATGGGCCGCGTGCGAAGGCGAGGAAAGGCGGCGCCATGGTCGGAACGAGCGCAGCGGGACCCGGAGGGGAGGACGAGGGCGTCGACCGGCTGGCGGTGCTGCTGCACGACCTGCGCACGCCGCTGTCGGCGATGCGCACGGCCGCCGAACTGATCGGCGCCGATCCCACCACCCAGCGCCAGGCCTCGGCGCTGAGGACCCTGGAAATGGCGATCGACGCGCTGCTGTCGATGACGACGCAGGGCCTTGCCGGCGCCGATCCGGGCGGCGCGGGGGCGCGGGATGCCGCCTCGGACATCGCCTCGGTCTGCGACCTGTTTTCCGCCGACGCCAAGATGCGCGGCCTTACTGAGCGCCACGAGATCGCCGCCGAGCTGTCGCGCTACCGGGTCGCCGATCCGCTGGCACTGCGCCGCATCCTCTCCGTGCTCTATGACAATGCGCTGAAATACACGGCGGTGGGCGGGATCTCGCTCACCGCGTGCGTGGCGGGCGAGGACGGGGCGGCGGAACTGGAGCTGAGCCTTGCCGACACCGGCATCGGCATCGTCGACGAGGAACGGGATCTGCTGTTCCGCGCCCGCCGGCGCGGCGCGCGGGCGCGCGACACGGCGACGGGCAGCGGCCTCGGCCTGTGGAGCGCCAGCCGGCTGGCGGTCGCCCAGGGCGGCCGGCTGGAGCTGGCCGAGAGCTCGCCGAAGGGCAGCCGGTTCCGCCTGCGCCTGCCGCTGCTGCCCTTCGACGGCGGCGCCGCGCGGCAGAGCGTGGGCGACAATACCAGGGAGGGCGCGAGGGATGGCCTGGACGGAAAGGCGAGTGGGGGGGCGATGCGGCGCGAGGCGCCCAACATCCGCTGCCTGGTGCGCCGGCGGCTGCTGGTGGTCGACGACAACGAGGCCAATCGGAAAATGATGGAGGCGATGCTCGGCGCCTTCGGCTGCGACACGCTGCTGGCGTCCGGCGGACAGGAGGCGCTGGACCTGCTCGCCCGCGAGCCGGTCGACGCGGTGCTGCTCGACATCAATATGCCGGTGATGGACGGGGTCGAGACGCTGGCGGCGATCCGGGCGCAGGCACGCTTTGCCGGGCTGCCGGTGCTCGGCATCACCGCCGCCAGCCTGACGGACCGGGACCGGGAGCGGTTTTCCGGCTTCGACCTGCTGCTGGAAAAGCCGGTGCTGCCGGCGGCGCTGTTCTCCGCCCTCGACCGGGCGATCGCGGGGCGGGCGGGATAGGTCGTGGACTCATAATTGTCCCGGAAACCGCGTCCGTTCGGGCAATGATCCGCCGGGGCATAGTTCTGCTAGTTGCGCACGTATAATCTAGGATTTTAATCTCGTGGTTTCGTCACGTCGATTTCGGGATACCTTACGGAGCCAACTTGCGACTGAATGGATTGGTCGAATTTGATGAATTTATCTGGCGTTATATTTGTCTCATGATATCTATAGCGAACGCCAAAAAATTCATCATACATGTACCAGACGGTACAATGGAGCCTTGCACCATCCTTATGCATAGCAGCGGGGCAAGTCGAATAGATCGGGTTTGAATTTGAACTATGAACAACGGGATCTGTTCTATAAAGGGCTATAGATCTATTTCCTTCTCCCACCCCATAACACGCAGTGATGCCTTTCATTAATTTCTTGTTCGAGGGGTATTTTCTGCAGAGGCGCTCGAATCCTCTGGCCGTTGAGTTGTAAAGCATTAATATCCCCGGGGAATCCGATAATATTACTATATAGTCACCAAATTCCCGGCTCTTAATTCGTAAATTGATTAGCTTCACGTAAAACGGGTTATCTTTACATCCGGGGGGGGCAAGGTTATTCGCTTGAATCTCCGCCGGCTCCACAATCTCTTGTTTGAAAATCGATATGCGATCTAGAGGAACTGCGAACGCTCGCCCACTACGAAGCCGAACGAATACGTATCCGTTGTCACCATCAGAACATTTGCTAAGTATGTAACTCAAATCCAATCTCGGATTTACTTCTTTTTCCTCGTTTAGAAATTGCAACTTAAATTCAACATTATCCGCAGCCAAGGCGCTTGCCGTTGCAAAGCATGAATGAAAAGCCAAGAAACATGCAAACAACTTCGATTTGAAGGCAGCCCGTTCGAAGATTACAATCATTCTTCACACCTGGGAGATGTAATTTCGGCGGCTTTGGCTATAATTCTCCATTCCCGCCCCCTGCACGAAAGAAGTCTACCGCAGCCGATGATAGCTGTTTGTATAGTGCGCAGACTCCGGGTCTCAACTCAACCTTAGGAGGAGCGCGAGGGGCCGTCGGGCTTCGACCTGCTGCTGGAAAAGCCGGTGCTGCCGGCGGCGCTGTTCTCCGCCCTCGACCGGGCGATCGCCGCGCGCGCCGGCTGAGCCGGGCGCCGTCCCGGCGCGAAACCCGTCAGATCACCACGATGCCGGTGTGCTTGGCCTTGTGCTCGGGCTCGACATGGATGGTCGTGCGCGCGCCCGGCACGTCGCGGGAGATCGCTTCCTCGATCCGGTCGCAGATGTCATGGGCGCGCTCGACGGTCATGTCGGCCGGCACCACCAGGTGGAAATCGACGAAGATGACATGGCCGGCGGAGCGGGTGCGCAGGTCATGCGCCTCCAGGGCGCCGTCGCCGGAGGTGGAAATGACCTCGCGGATGCGCTCCTGCAGCGCCGGGGCGACGGCCTCGTCCATCAACCCGCCGAGCGATTCCTTCATCAAGCCCCAGCCCGACCACAGGATGTTGAGCGCCACCAGCGCGGCGAGCAGCGAATCGAGCTCGCGAATGCCGGTCAGCATCACCAGCACCACGCCGGCCAGCACGCCGAGGGAGGACCACACGTCGGTGTAAAGATGCTTGCCGTCGGCGACCAGCGCCATGGAGCGATGGCTGCGGCCGATGCGCACCAGCACGGTGGCCCAGAGGCCGTTGAGCACGGTGGCGAGCGCGTTGACGCCGAGGCCTTCCGGCGTGAACTCGACCGGCTGCGGGTCGAGATAGCTCTTCCAGGCCTCGTGGCCGATCGACAGGGCGGCGAGCACGATCAGCACGCCGACCAGCACGGCCGCCATGTATTCCGCCTTGTGGTGGCCATAGGGGTGGTTGCTGTCGGCCGGCTTTGCCGCGAACCAGACGGCGAGGAAGGCGGCGATCGCCGAGGCGACATTGACCACCGATTCGAGCGCGTCGGAATAGAGCGCCACCGACCCGGTCCAGCGATAGGCCAGGTATTTCAGCCCGAGGACGGCGATGCCGACGAAGATGCTGGCGAGCGCGACACGCAGGCGAAGGGTCATGGCAGGGCAGCCTCGCGGGTAAAACGGGGTCGGGACCCCGATTGCGGGCAAAGCCCTAACCCGTTTTTTCCGCCAAGACAAACCTCGGTTGCGCGCCGCTCAGTTGATCGCCGCGCCGAGGATCGCGCCCGGCCGGCCGGCCTCCTCGACCTGCACCAGCACGGCGCATTGACCGGCCTTGGCCTTGCGCATCTCGCTGGCGGGCAGGCGGAAGACGGCAGGTCCCCCCTCCCACATGCCGACGGCGCGGATGTCGCGCACCACCTGGTGATAGGTGATCTGCCGGCCGACATTCTCGCCGCGGTCGATCTCCACCTCGATCGGGCGGGAGATGAAGACGAAATAGACCGTCGCCATCTTCGCATCCGCCGGCAAGGCGCCGTCGACACGCACCTCGACCAGATCGCCCGACCGGGTCAGGTCGACGGTGACGGGCAGCGGCGCCTGGCGCTCGAGCTCGCGGTCGATCGCCTCCCGGTCGCTGCCGACCACATGTCTGGCGCCGTTGATGACGACCTGCGGGGTGTAGACGGCACGGTCGCCGCGCGCCTCCGCATAGGCGCGCTGACGGGCGCTGTGGCCGGGCGAGGCCAGCGTGTCGCGCCAGCCGAGATAATCCCAGTAATCCACCGGATAGGTGAGGGCGACGAGGTCGCCGCGCCGGCTGAGCTCGCCCATCAGCTTGTCGGCCGGCGGGCAGGAGGAGCAGCCCTGGCTGGTGAACAGCTCGACGACGGCGCGCTGCTCGCCGGCCTGCGCGCCCGGGCCGGCGGCCGCCAGGAGCAGGAGCAGGGACAGAAGAACGTGTCGTGGCGCCCGCATCGGGGATCTGGTCATGTCGCGAAAGGCCCAAGGGTTGGGGAACACCCGCCGCGGGTGCCGCAGCCTGTGAGCCGAACAATAGGGGCGCGCGCCGGCGAAGGCCACTCACGAGGGCTTGAGATCACGCAATCGGGAACGGACATGCGGCTTGCGGCTCAGCCGCCCGGGCTCGCCAGCACCTGTTCGAGCTGCGGCAGGAACACCTCGCGGTAGCTCTGCGGCGACAGCGGGCCGATGAACTTGTAGCGGATGGTGCCGGTGGCATCGACGATGAAGGTCTCGGGCACGCCATAGACGCCCCAGTCGATCGCGGCGCGGCCGTTGTCGTCGGCGCCGACGCGCGCGTAAGGATTGCCGAGCGTGCCGAGGAAGCGGCGGGCGTTTTCCGGCTTGTCCTTGTAGTTGATGCCGATCATCTGCGCCTTGCCGGAGCGGGCGAGATCCTCCAGCAGCGGGTGTTCCTGGCGGCAGGGCACGCACCAGGAGGCGAAGACATTGACGACGCTGACCGTGCCGAGAAGATCGGCGCGGGCAACGCCGGGCACCGGCTGGCCGCCATCGGTGAGATCGGGCACCGGCGGCAGGTCGAACTCCGGCGCCGGCTTGTCGATCAGCGCGGAGGGAACCTGCGAGGCATCCTTGCCGCTGAGCAACTGCACCAGGAAGAGCGCCGACAGCAGGCCGAACACCACCAGCGGCAGCAAGGCCAGCAAGGGCACGCGGCGACGCGGGGCGGGATCGCCCTCCGTCCGCTCGCCGCCCGCTCCGCTTCCGGTGGCGCTCATGTCGGCTCTCCGGCCGAACCGCCTCGCGACGAGCGGCGGCGCACCCCCTCCGCCTCCAGCTTGGCCAGGGCGCTGGTCAGCCGCGACCGGTCGGCGGCGAGCCAGGCGAACAGGCCGCCGATGGTCGCCAGCGTGATCGCGTAGCAGGTGAGAATGAAGCCCGCATGGGGCCCGAGGTCGAGAAGTTCGGTCATTCGGCGGCCTGCGGTGCGGCAGTGGCGACACGGGCGCTGGCGGTTCCGAGCTGCAGCGTGCGCAGGCGGCGGCGCAGGATCTCGTTGCGCATCGCCAGCAGGTGCAGGATCACGAACAGCAGGGTGAAGGCGAGCGCCATGGTCAGCAACGGCCAGAGGATGGTCGGATGGATGGTCGGGCCATCCAGGCGGATGACGCTGGCCGGCTGGTGCAGCGTGTTCCACCAGTCGACGGAAAACTTGATGATCGGCAGGTTAACCGCGCCGACGAGCGTCAGGATCGCGGCCGCCTTGCCGGCGCGGATCGGGTCGTCCATCGTCCGCCAGAGGGCGATCAGCCCGAGATACATGACGAAGAGCACCAGCACCGAGGTCAGCCGCGCGTCCCAGACCCAGTAAGTGCCCCACATCGGCTTGCCCCACAGCGAGCCGGTGACCAGCGACAGGAAGGTGAAGGCGGCGCCGATCGGGGCGGCGGCCCGGGCCGAGACGTCGGCGAGCGGGTGCTTCCACACCAGGGTGCCGAGCGAGGACACCGCCATGATCGAGTAGCACATCATGGCGAGCCAGGCGGCCGGCACATGCAGGAACATGATCTTGACCGTGGCGCCCTGCTGGTAATCGTCCGGCGCGACGAAGAAGGTCATGTAGAGGCCGGCGGCGAAGGCGAGCGCGCAGGTCGCGCCCAGCCACGGCAGCAGCCGGGCGGAGAACGCCATGAAGCGCGTCGGGTTGGCAAGATCCATCAGTCCCATGGAACTGTTCTAGTGTGGCCGCGTCCCGCTTTCAATCGGGGAGAATGCGACACCTTGGTCTTCGCTCAGTCGGAGGAGAAGCGCAGCGCTGCCGCAGCGGCAAACGGTCCGACCACGGCGGTGATCAGGGTCATTGCGCACAGGTAGAGGAACGGCGCCAGGAACGGGGCCGGCTCGCTCACCGCCGCACCGGCCGCGCTGACGCCGAAAATCAGCACGGGGATCGAGAACGGCACGACCAGCACGGCCAGCAGCAGCCCGCCGCGGCGCAGGCTGACGGTCAGCGCCGCCCCGACCGCGCCGATCAGGGTCAGCGCCGGGGTGCCGACGGCCAGCGTCAGCGTCACCGCGCCGATCGCCAGCGGCTCCAGGTTGAGGAAGATCGCCAGCACCGGGACCGCGGCGACCAGCGGCAGGCCGGTGCCGGTCCAATGGGCGAGGCACTTGACGAGGACGACGATCTCCAGCGGTCGCCCGGCCATCAGCACCAGGTCGAGCGAGCCGTCGTCGCGGTCGGCCTGGAACAGCCGGTCGAGGCCGAGCAGGGTGGCGAGCAGGGCACCGATCCACAGCACCGCCGGGCCGATGCGGGCGAGCAGGTTGAGATCCGGGCCGACGCCGAAGGGAATGACCGTGACCACGGCGAGGAAGAACAGCACGCCGATCAGCGCGCCGCCGCCCGAGCGCAGCGACAGGCGCAGTTCGCGGGCGAAGAGGGCGGCGAGCCAGCCGCGCGGCGTGTCCTGGCCGCTCATTCGGGAGCCTCCAGGCGCAGCTTCAGCAGCCCGTCGAGGGCGAGCGGCTGGTGGGTGGCGGCGAGGATCATGCCGCCGCCGGCGCGGTGTTCGTTCATCAGGTCGCAGAGCATCGCCTCGGAGGCGGCGTCGAGCGCGGCGGTCGGCTCGTCGAGCAGCCAGACCGGGCGCGGGATGGTCAGCAGCCGGGCCAGTGCCAGCCGGCGGCGCTGGCCGGCGGAGAGATAGGCGGCCGGAAGATCGGCGGTGTGGCCGATGCCGAGCAGGTCGAGGGCTGCTTGCGGAGACCGCGGGGGAAGTCCGCCGAGCGCCGGCAGGCCGGCCAGGAAGTCGCGCCAGAAGGCAAGGTTCTCGGTCACCGACAGGCCCGGCTTCACCGCGTCGAGATGGCCGGCATAGTGGCAGTGCTCGTGCGGCTCGGCCTCGCCGTCGCCGTTCTCCACCCGCACCGCGCCCTCCGCCGGCGGCACGAGGCCGGCGAGCAGGCGCAGCAGGCTCGACTTGCCGACCCCGTTCGGTCCGGTGATCGCCATGGCCTCGCCGCTGGCAACGGCAAGCGAAAGGCCGGCGAAAACCCTGCGGCCGCCACGGTCGCAGGCGAGCTGTTCGGCAAGAAGACGCATCGGCCCCCGGATCTGCTGCCCCGGATCTGCTGCATGTGCCGGGCCGCGGGCTGCCGGCGGCGGCGGTTTTCTCGGCCGGACGGATGGTCCGCCCGGCAGGACGAGGCATGGCATGCAGGCCGGCGGCGATCAAGCGGCAATCCGTCGCTGCCGGCTGACGGGACGGCGCTTGACCTCGCCATAATGACGAGACAGATCGCGCCGCTAACCGCTGGCCCCGCGCGCGGAAATTCGCTATACGGGCGCCAACCCGCACGCGGACACGCTCAAGTGCCCGCAGACGCGAGACGGCAAACCCGGCCGGCGGCGTATCCCAAGACGACGCTTTCCGCCGGGGATGCGCATTCGTTGGGTGTGACGCGGCCATGGGGCCGCTGCCGCCCGAGGACAACAAGGGGACCGCCAGCCGTGACCAAATCACTCGACAGCTTCAAGGCCAGGAAGACGCTCCAGGTCGGTGACAAGACCTACACCTATTTCTCCCTTCCCGAGGCGGAGAAGAACGGACTGGAGGGCGTGTCCAGGCTCCCCTATTCGCTCAAGGTGGTGCTGGAGAACCTGCTGCGCTTCGAGGACAACCGCACGGTGACCGCGGACGACATCCGCGCCGTCGCCAAGTGGCTGGTGACCCGCACCTCCGAGCACGAGATCTCCTACCGTCCGGCGCGCGTGTTGATGCAGGACTTCACCGGCGTGCCGGCGGTCGTCGACCTTGCGGCGATGCGCGACGCGGCCGTCAAGCTCGGCGGCGACCCGAAGAAGATCAACCCGCTGGTCCCGGTCGACCTGGTCATCGACCACTCGGTGATGATCGACTATTTCGGCACCCAGGACGCCTTCACCAAGAATGTCGAGCTGGAATACGAGCGCAACGGCGAGCGCTACGAGTTCCTGCGCTGGGGCCAGTCGGCCTTCGACAATTTCCGCGCCGTGCCGCCGGGAACCGGCATCTGCCACCAGGTCAACCTGGAATATCTCGGCCAGACCGTGTGGACCAAGGACGAGGACGGCGAGACCCTCGCCTATCCGGACACGCTGGTGGGCACCGATAGCCACACGACGATGGTCAACGGCCTCGCCGTTCTGGGCTGGGGCGTCGGCGGCATCGAGGCCGAGGCGGCGATGCTCGGCCAGCCGATCTCCATGCTGATCCCCGAGGTCATCGGCTTCAAGCTGACCGGCAAGCTGAGCGAGGGCATCACCGCCACCGACCTGGTGCTGCGCGTCGTCGAGATGCTGCGCAAGAAGGGCGTGGTCGGCAAGTTCGTCGAGTTCTACGGCCCCGGCCTCGACAATCTCAGCCTCGAGGACGCGGCGACCATCGCCAACATGGCGCCGGAATACGGCGCGACCTGCGGCTTCTTCCCCGTTGACGAGGACACGCTGGAATATCTGCGCTCGACAGGCCGCGACCCCGAGCGCGTCGCCCTGGTCGAGGCCTATGCCAAGGCGCAGGGCATGTTCCGCACCTCCGATGCTGCCGAGCCGGTGTTCACCGACACGCTGGAACTCGACATCTCCACCGTCGTGCCCTCGCTCGCCGGCCCGAAGCGCCCGCAGGACCGCGTCGCGCTCGACGAGGCGGCCGAGAAGTTCGCCGTTGCCCTCGACGAGATCAAGGGCGGCAGCAAGGACCCCTCGACCCTGCCCGAATCGCGCGGCGAATCGCGCTATGTCGATGAAGGCGCCACCGGCGTCACCGGACGGGCGCGCCAGCGTTACGACGTCAACGGCAAGAGCCATGGCCTCGCCGATGGCGACGTGGTGATCGCGGCGATCACCTCCTGCACCAACACCTCCAATCCGTCGGTGCTGATCGGCGCCGGCCTCGTCGCCCGCAACGCGCTGAAGAAGGGCCTCAAGGTCAAGCCGTGGGTGAAGACCTCGCTCGCCCCCGGCTCGCAGGTGGTCACCGACTATCTGAAGAAGGCCGGCGTGCAGGCCGATCTCGACGCGCTCGGCTTCAACTTGGCCGGCTATGGCTGTACCACCTGCATCGGCAATTCCGGTCCGCTCGACCCGGCGATCTCCGAGGCCGTCAACGAGAACGACCTGGTGGTCTGTTCGGTGCTGTCGGGCAACCGCAACTTCGAGGGCCGCGTCAATCCGGACGTGCGGGCGAACTACCTCGCCTCGCCGCCGCTGGTCGTCGCCTATGCGATCGCCGGCTCCCTGTTCGTCAACGTGGCGGAGGATCCGCTCGGCGAGGACCAGGACGGCAACCCGGTCTACCTGAAGGACATCTGGCCGACCAACCAGGAGATCACCGACCTGATCCGCTCCTCGATCACCGAGGAGATGTTCCGCGAGCGCTATTCCGACGTCTTCAAGGGCGACGAGCACTGGCAGGCGATCAAGGTCGAGGGCGGCATGACCTACAAGTGGCCGATGAACTCGACCTATGTGGCCAACCCGCCCTATTTCGAAGACATGACCATGGAGCCGAAGCCGCTCGAGGACATCGAGAGCGCGGCGGTGCTGGGCCTGTTCCTGGACTCCATCACCACCGACCACATCTCGCCGGCCGGCTCGATCAAGGCGGAGGCGCCGGCCGGCGTCTACCTGCTGGAGCACCAGGTCGCCAAGAAGGACTTCAACTCCTACGGCGCCCGTCGCGGCAACCACCAGGTGATGATGCGCGGCACCTTCGCCAACATTCGCATCAAGAACCAGATGGTGCCGGGCGTCGAAGGCGGCGTCACCATGAAGGATGGCGAGCAGAAGTGGATCTACGACGCGGCGATGGACTACAAGGAGGCGGGCACGCCGCTCGTCATCTTCGCCGGCAAGGAATACGGCACCGGCTCGTCGCGTGACTGGGCCGCCAAGGGCACCCGCCTGCTCGGCGTGCGCGCCGTGATCGCCCAGTCCTTCGAGCGTATCCACCGCTCCAACCTGGTCGGCATGGGCGTGCTGCCCTTCACCTTCAAGGAAGGCGAGAGCTGGCAGTCGCACGGCATCACCGGCACCGAGCGGGTGACGATCAAGGGCGTTGCCGATCTCAAGCCGCGCCAGATGGTCGACATCCTGGTGGAGTATGCCGACGGCACCAGCAAGACCATCGAGGTGCTGTGCCGCATCGATACGGTGGACGAGCTGGAATATGTCCGCGCCGGCGGCATCCTGCACTACGTGCTGCGCAACCTCGTCACGTCGTGATCCGCAGGAACGCGGTCTGACGGCCGTCTGGCGCGGTTTTCCGGACGCCACGCAAAAGAACAGAAGGGCCGGCATTCGCCGGCCCTTTGCTTTTGGGGAGGTTGATGCCTTTCCTCGCGTCCTCCCCGGCCGCGCTTCGCTTGCCCGGGAAGACGCGGGGAGAGGGCTGTGCTTGCGGGATAACGTGGAGAGGTGTGTGCGCCGTGAGGGAGGCGCGAGGCGGGAAGGCCTTTGCCACCTCCTCCGCCGTCACGCCTGCGGAGGCAGGCGTCCAGTATCCGCTGGGTCGGATGGTGGCACGAAGGCGGCAACCTCCGGCCTTGCGGCGGCAACTTTACGACCTGAGCCGAACCGTTCGGGGTTACTGGTTCCCGGTCTTCGGCTGCGCCGAAACCGGGACGACACTCTGTGGGTGGGGCGGACGAAGTGCTTTCCTTGGCGACTTGCCAGAGATCGTCGCCCTCTTCAATGCCGGACTGGGAGACCAGCTCAACACTGTGAGTTGATGACGCAGTGGAAGGGGGCGGGCGGTGCCGAAGGACTTCAGGACGCCAGCAGCGCGTCCAGCAGGTCGGCATAGATCGCCTCGACGCGGGCGGCGGCCTGCGCGCCCATGCGGTGGAAATAGGCAAGGCCGGGGGCGGCGTTGACCTCCAGCACCACCGGCGGCGAAGCGGGCTCCACGAGCAGATCGACGCCGGCAAAGCGCAGGCCGAGCGCGGCGGCGGCGCGGATCGCGGCGTCCGCCGCGGCGGGCGCGAGCGTGTCGGTGATGTCGCTGGCGCTGCCGCCGGTGGAGAGGTTCGCGTTGGCGAGCAGGGCGACGGTCCTGCCTGCCGCGGGGACGCTGTCCGGCGTCAGGCCGCAGGCCGCGAGTTCGCCGAGGATGCGGGGGTCGTCGCCGGCGATGCGCGCGCCCTTGCCGCCGCTGGCGAAGTCCGCAAGGCGGGCGGCGATCAGCGTGGAGAGCGGGCTGACGCCGTCGCCGGTGACGGAAAGAGGGCGCCGGGCAAAGGCGGCCTTGACCTTTCCGTCGAGTACGACGATGCGCAGGTCCTCGCCGGGGACCGCCTGCTGCACCAGCACCCGGTCATGCAGCGCCAGCAGCGCGTCGAGGGCAAGGTCGAGGCCGGCGGCATCGCCGACGCGGGTGACCCCGTCGCCTTCCGAGCCCTCGTTCGGCTTGACGAAAACCGGATAGCCGACCTCGTCGGCGAAGGCGCGGGCCGCCGTGCGGTCCGGCAGGCGCTGCGCGACCGACGGGTTCTTCAGGGCGAGCTGGGCCGTGCGGCGCGCCCCGTGCAGCAGAAGCCCACGCGGGGTGGCGAGGCCGGCGGCGGCCAGGAAGCGGGCGGCATAGTCCTTGTCGCGGGCAAGGGCGGCGGCGCCCGCCCGGTTGATGTCGAAATGGGTGCCCTTGAAGAGATGCCGGCGGCCGGCGGCGTCGATCACCACGCCGGCATAGCCGTAGAGCGGCTCGGTCTCGATGCGCGCGCCGCGCTGCGCGGCGAGGCGCTCGAGGATCTCGACGAAGACCGGCCGTCGCGCCGTCGCCTCGGCTGTGTTCACGCGAAAAGCGCCTGTCGAACGCGCGCCCCGCCTTACTTGCCGCGGCGCTGCATGGTGTTGGCGTTGTAGTCGATGGTGAACAGCGTCGGGTTGGTCGGCCCGTTCACCGTGGTGTTGTAGATCGCCACGGAGGTGTCGTAGCCCTGCGCGTCGGTCACCGTCCACTGCTTCAGCTCGGTGGTCGAGGCATCGAAGATCAGCGTCAGCTTGCCGGTGCCGAAGGTGGAACTGTCGGCCAGCACGACGGTGACCAGATCCGGCTCGACCGAGACGCTGGCGACCTGCGCATCGGCCTCCAGGTTGATCCGGTCGGCGAGCAGGAAGCGCAGCGGCGTCTCCTTCAGCGGCCAGATGTCCTGGGTGGCGAGCTTGCGGTCCTTGACCGAGACCGACTTGCCGTCGGCGACGATGTCCACCTTGGCCGGCGGGTTGTAGTAGAAGCGGATCTTGCCCGGCCGGGCGAGGTAGAACTTGCCTTCCGCCCGCTCGCCATTGGGCCCGAACTGGATGAAGTCGCCATGCATGGTCTTCACCGAGTTGAAGTAGGAATTCACCTCGGCGAGCTTGGTCTTCTGCTGCGAATCGAGCGCGGCCGCAGCCGGCGCGAGACCGGCAAGGGCCAGCGCGCCGGCGGCGGCAAGGGCAAGCAGGGTGCGGCGGGCGATGCTGGTCATCGAAACGGCTCCGTCGGCTCGGTCTGGCGGGGCGCGGTGCGCCGCCATCATTGTCAGAATGCGCTTTGTCAGGATGCGCTAGCAGGCGGCTGTGGCAAAGTTGCGACGGACCGCATCCACCTGCTCCGCGACGTCAATAATCGTCCTCGACGCCGTTCTGCACCAGGATCTCGCGCTTGCCGGCATGGTTGGCGGCACCGACCAGCCCCTCGCGCTCCATCCGCTCGATGATCGAGGCGGCGCGGTTGTAGCCGATCGACAGGCGCCGCTGGATGTAGGAGGTCGAGGCCTTCTTGTCGCGCAGCACCACGGCGACCGCCTTGTCGTAAAGGTCGTTGCCGTCGTCGTCGCCGCCACCGCCGCCGGCGAGCGCGTCATAGGGGCCCTCGCCCCCCTCGTCCTCTTCCGTCACCGCCTCGAGATATTGCGGCGTGCCCTGGCGCTTCAGGTGGCTGACGATGTCCTCCACCTCCTCGTCGGAGACGAAGGGGCCGTGGACGCGCTGGATGCGGCCGCCGCCGGCCATGTAGAGCATGTCGCCCTGGCCGAGAAGCTGCTCGGCGCCCTGCTCGCCGAGAATGGTGCGGCTGTCGATCTTCGAGGTCACCTGGAAGGAGATGCGGGTCGGGAAGTTGGCCTTGATCGTGCCGGTGATGACGTCCACCGACGGGCGCTGGGTCGCCATGATCAGGTGGATGCCGGCGGCACGGGCCATCTGCGCCAGGCGCTGGATGGCGCCCTCGATGTCCTTGCCGGCGACCATCATCAGGTCGGCCATCTCGTCGACGATGACGACGATATAGGGCATCGTCTCCAGCGGCAGTTCCTCGTTCTCGAAGATCGGCTCGCCGGTGTTGCGGTCGAAGCCGGTCTGCACCGTGCGATTGAAGACCTCGCCCTTTTCCAGCGCCTGGGCGACGCGGGTGTTGTAGCCGTCGATGTTGCGCACGCCCATCTTCGACATCTTCTTGTAGCGCTCCTCCATCTCGCGGACGGTCCACTTGAGCGCGACGACGGCCTTCTTCGGGTCGGTGACGACCGGCGTCAGAAGATGCGGGATGCCGTCATAGATCGACAGTTCCAGCATCTTGGGATCGATCATGATCAGCTTGCACTGCGACGGCTCCAGCCGGTAGAGCAGCGACAGGATCATGGTGTTGATGGCGACCGACTTGCCCGAGCCGGTGGTGCCGGCAACGAGCAGGTGCGGCATGCGCGCAAGGTCGGCGATCACCGGCTCGCCGCCGATGGTCTTGCCGAGCGTCAAGGCCAGCTTGGCCTTGGTCTTCTCGTAGTCGGTGGCGGCCAGCAACTCGCGCAGGAACACCATCTCGCGGCGCTGGTTCGGCAGCTCGATGCCGATGGCGTTCTTGCCCGGGATCACCGCGACGCGGGCGGAGATGGCGCTCATCGAGCGGGCGATGTCGTCGGCAAGGCCGATGACGCGGCTCGACTTGATGCCGGGCGCCGGCTCCAGCTCGTAAAGGGTGACGACCGGGCCGGGACGGACCTCGATGATCTCGCCGCGCACGCCGAAATCCTCCAGCACCCCTTCCAGAATGCGGGCATTCTGCTCCAGCGCGTCGGTGTTGACGGCGGCCTGCTTGCCGGCGGTCTTCGGCTCGGCGAGCAGGTGCAGCGGCGGCAATTCATAGACGGCCGGGTTGCGCAAGAAGGAGGGCTGCGCCTCCTCGGTGGCGCGGCGGCCGGGCTTGGGACGGCCGGCCGGCGGCACCACGCGGCTGGCGATCTGCGCGGCCGGTCCGCGGCTGACTGGGCCAGCAATGGCGCGCGGCAGCGGCGTCGACAATTCGTCGAGCGGCCCGTCCTCGTCGAGGTCCGGCAGATCGTCGATGGTGACGTCGTCGTCCTCCGCGTCCTCGTCCGGGTCGTGGAACATGCGCGGGTCGGCGTCATAGCCATCGTCGTAGGCCGGTTCGGCCGGGGCGTTGCCGTCGTAGAAGGCATCGAGCCCGTCGTCTTCCCTGGGCAGCAGCTTGCTGGCAAGGCGGCGGCGCAGGGCGGAGAAGCCGCCGCGGCGGCCGACCGGATCCTCGTCCTCCTCCGCGCCCTCAGCCTCGGTCCAGTCCTCGCCGTCCTCGTCGATGAAGGCATCGTCATAGGGGTCGGAGGTCCGGCGCGGGGCGGCGCGTCGGCCGAGCAGGCGGCGGGCATTGGCGCGGGCCAGCAGGCCCCAATGGGTCACGGCGCCTCGCAAGGCGCCGAAGCGGCTCTCGCCCGCGTCCTCGTCGTCGTCCTCGTCGCCGAAATCCGGCACCGCGCCGACCGAGCGGGCATGGTGCGAAGGCTCGGGCAGCGGCGCGCGCACCGGCTCGGGGTCGCGGCCGAGCCAGCCGGCGGCGCGCAGCATGAAGATCGCCGCCGGAACGCCGAGGCCGAGCGTGCCGGCGATCATCGCCATGCCGTCGGTCAGATCATGGGTCAACAGTGCAGGCAGGCGGTGGACGAAATCGCCGAGGAAGCCGCCAAGGCCGGTCGGCAGCGGCCAGCTCGCGGGGACGGGCAGGGCGGCGAGCGCCCCGGCGGCCAGCAGCGTGCCGAGGCCCCAGAAGACGATGCGGCGGATGGCGATGCGGGTGGCGCGGGCGGCGACCAGGCGCCAGCCCCACAGCACCACGGGGATCAGGAACACGGCGGAGGCGAGGCCGATCGCCTGCATGAACATATCGGCGATGATTGCGCCGGGCTGGCCGAGCGCGTTGCGCACCGGCGCGGAGGTGGCGTGGCTGAGGCTCGGGTCGCCGGTCGACCAGGTGGCGAGCGCGGCGGCGAGCGCGGCGCAGAGCGCGATCAGCGCGAGGCCGGCGGCACCGATCAGGTTGCGCTTGACGAAGCGCTTGAGCGGCGCCTCGGTGTCCTCGAGGCCGAGCGCGGCGGCGCGGCCGCTTCTCAACGGTGTGGCGCGACGCATCCTCTAGTCTCCCAGTACCGCAACCACGCGGGCCAGGGCCCGCTCGATGGTCGTCACGTCGTCGACGAGGGCGATGCGGATGTAATCCGCGCCCGGATTGCTGGAGGCCCCGTCCAGCGCCAGATAGGCGCCCGGCAGCACCTTGACGCCGGCCTCGGCCCACAGACGGCGGGTCACCGCGACGCCGCCGCCCCAGCGGGCGACGTCGAGCCACAGGAAGAAGCCGGCTGGCGGTACGACGGCGCCGAACAGCGGCGCCAGCAGGCGCTGCGCCACGTCGAATTTCGCGTTGTAGAGCCGGCGGTTCTCGATCACATGCGCCTCGTCGGCGAAGGCTTCGGCCGCCACCGCCTGCAGCGGCATGGAGACCTGCGGCGCCGCCAGCCCGCGAAAGCGCGCCCAGGCGTCCAGGAACGCCGCATCGCCGGCGGCAAAGCCGACGCGCAGGCCGGCAAGGTTCGAGCGCTTCGACAGCGAATTGATGCTGACGACGTTGGCGAAGCCCTCGCCCAGGGCATGGGCGGCCTCCAGCACGCCGGCGGGCGGCGCGTCGCGGTAGATCTCCGAATAGCACTCGTCGGCGATCACCAGGAAACGATGGCGGCGGGCGAGGCGAATCACCTCTTTCCAGGTTTCCAGATCGGCGGCGACGCCCTGCGGGTTGGCCGGCGAGGCGTAGTAGAAGGCGATGGTGCGGTCGAGCAGGTCCGGCGACAGGGTCTCGAGGTCGGGCAGGAAGCCGGTACCGGCGCTCGCGTCGAGCGCCACCAGCTCGGCCCCCGCGACATGGGCGCCGGCGGCATAGGTCTGGTAGAACGGGTTGGGCATCAGCACCGCCGGGGGGGCAGCGACTTTTGCCAGATAATCGCGGGCGCCGAGCGCGGCGAAGGTCAGCCCCTCACGCGAGCCGTTCAGCGGCAGGATGCCGCGCCCGACATCCAGCGTGCCGCCGAGGCGGTAGCGGCGGTCGAGCCAGGCGCCGACCGCGGCGCGAAAGGCGTCGGTGCCGCGAATATTGGGATAGCGGCTGAAGTCGCCGATCGACCGGGCCAGGATCGGAGCGACGAAATCGGGCACGGCATGGCGCGGCTCGCCGATGGTCATCACGACGGGATCCATGCCCGGCGTGAGGTCGGCGATCAGCTCCGCCAGCCGCTCGAACGGATTCGCGGAAGGCAGGGACGAAGACCTTGCGGCCTTGGGGGCGGCGTCAGAAGACATTCGGCTCGAACCATTCACCGGGACGCCGCCGGCCCTGCGGCGGCCTTCCCGGCCTGTTGACGTCAGGCCGACCGTGCCGCGGCCCGTCAGGGCGCGGCGGACGGAGGACCGGCTGCGTCGCCAAGCCTATGCGCCGATGGTAAATCCCTCATTAACCAAGCCGGAAACAGCCGCGCCGCCGACGTTTTGCACCGCAGTCAGAAATCGCAGGCAATGCCCTTGATCTCCCAGTCCTCGTAGCGGGTCGGCTCCAGCCCGCCGCGCCCGTCGATCTCGCGCGGCAGGGTCTCGCCCTTGGCGTCGATCTCGCGGCGGCGCGCCTCGGCCTCCTGCAGCGCCCGCTGGGCGGCCGGCGGCAGATCCTCGAAGCGGCGGGCCGGCGGCGCCGCGTCATCGTTTGCGGCGCCCTGCGGCGCGGTCATGGCGGTGTCTTTGGTCTCGGTCATTGTCGTCGTGCTCCGGTCCGGGCCGGCCGTTTCGGCCGCCGTCCTGCGGTGGGCTCGCGTTGCTCTCTTGCAGAATGCCGCGCCGCGCCAACATATAGGAGCGAAGCGGCCGTTGTCGCCCTCCCGGCGCCTCAGGCAGGTACGACAAGACGGGTATTACCAGACAGGCATCACCAGATAGGCAGGTGAGATGAACTACTTCCGCACCGCACTGCTTCTTGCCGCGATGACGGCGCTGTTCATGGGCGTCGGCTTCCTGATCGGCGGCGAAAGCGGCATGATGATCGCGCTGGTCGTCGCCGCGGCGATGAACCTGTTCAGCTACTGGAATTCCGACAAGATGGTGCTGCGCATGCACCACGCGGTGGAAGCCAACGAGCGCCAGGCGCCGGAGCTGTTCCATATGGTGCGCGAGCTCGCCGCACGCGCCGACCTGCCGATGCCCAAGGTCTATATCATCAACAATCCGCAGCCCAATGCCTTCGCCACCGGGCGCAATCCGCAGAACGCCGCCGTTGCCGCGACCACCGGCCTGCTGGAAAGCCTGAGCAAGGAAGAGGTGGCCGGCGTGATGGCGCATGAGCTTGCGCATGTGAAGAACCACGACACCTTGATCATGACGCTGACGGCGACGATTGCCGGCGCGATCTCGATGCTCGCCAATTTTGCCTTCTTCTTCGGCGGCAACCGGGAGAACAACAATCCGCTCGGCTTTATCGGCGTGATCGTTGCGATGATCGTCGCCCCGCTCGCCGCCATGCTGGTGCAGATGGCGATCAGCCGCACGCGCGAATATGCCGCCGACCGCATGGGCGCGGAGATCTGCGGCAACCCGATCTGGCTCGCCTCGGCGCTGGGCAAGATCGCCGGCGGCGCGGCGCGCATCCACAATCCGGACGCGGAGCGCAATCCGGCGACCGCGCATATGTTCATCATCAACCCGCTGTCGGGCGAGCGGATGGACAATCTCTTCTCCACCCATCCCAACACCGAGAACCGCATCCGCGCACTGCAGGAGATGGCCGGCTCGATGGGCGGTGGGGGCGGGTATTCCAGCGCTGGCGCGGCCTATGGCGGCCGCGGCCCTGCCAGCGAGGGACCGGTGCGCCGCGATCCTCCGGGTCCCTGGGGGCGCACGCGCCGCCGCGACGACACGGGCAGTGGCGGCGGAAGCTCGGGCCGGAGCGGCCCCTGGGGCTGAAGCGGGTCCCGATCGCCTCGACCGTGCTTTAGGGCTTGTGATCGCCTGCAGTTTGCGGGCATACCGGCTATCCTTCCGATGCGGCGGGTCCCTGCGCGCCAAGCGCAAGCCGCCCCTTGAGACGATCCGATCCCGTGAGCGACGACAGCAACGACCGCCCCGCCCGCGCCCGCTCCGCCCGTGCCCGTAAGGGGCCTGGGGGAAAGGGCGCGCGCCCGCGCCGGGAGCCCGACCCGTCGACGGTGGGGCTGGCGGCGCGCCGGGCCGCGGTGGAGATCCTCGGCCGGGTCGTGACCGGACGCCGGCCGCTCGACGACGAGTTGCGGGAGACCGGCGGCCATTCCGGCTTCGCCGCGCTGGCCGCCCGCGACCGGGCCCTGGTGCGGGCGATGCTCGGCACGGCGCTGCGCCGGCGCGGCCAGATCGCCGCGATCCTCGGCCGGCTGCTGGAGCGGCCGGTGCCGGAAAAGACCGGTATCGTTCTGGACATCCTGCATGTCGCGGCCGCGCAAGTGCTGTTCATGGAGGTGCCGGACCGGGCGGCGGTCGCCATCGCCGTGGCGCTGGCCGATGCGGACGACCGGGCGCGCCGCTACAAGGGTCTGGTCAACGCCGTGCTGCGGCGGCTGGTGGCCGAGCGCGACGACCTGCTCGCCGCGACCGCCCAGCCCTGGCGCAACGCGCCGGTCTGGCTGTTCGCCGGCTGGCAGAAGGCCTATGGCGAGGAAGCGGCGCTGGCCATCGCCGAAATGCATCTGCTGGAGCCCAATCTCGACCTGACCGTCAAGGCCGACCCGCAGGGGTGGGCGGAGCGGCTCGGCGGCACGGCGATCGGCGGCAACACGGTGCGGCTTGCCCGGCCCGGCGGGCGAATCGAAGCGCTGGAGGGCTATGACGCCGGGGCCTGGTGGGTGCAGGACGCGGCCGCGGCGATCCCGGCGCGGCTGCTCGGCGATGTCGCGGGCTTGCGCGTTGCCGACCTGTGCGCGGCGCCCGGCGGCAAGACCGCGCAACTGGCGGCGGCCGGCGGCCGCGTCACCGCCATCGACATTTCCGCCCGCCGCCTGGAGCGGCTGTCGCAGAACCTTTCCCGGCTCGGCCTGAGCGCCGAGGTGGTCGCGGCCGACCTTGCCGACTACGAACCGGCCGCCCCGTTCGACGCCATCCTGCTGGACGCGCCCTGTTCGGCGACCGGCACGATCCGCCGTCATCCGGAAGTCGCCTGGAACCGACGGGCGGAGGATGTGGCGAGCCTTGCCGCTGCCCAGGCGCTGCTGCTGGAGCGGGCAGGCGGCTGGCTGAAGCCGGGCGGGCGCCTCGTCTATTGCACCTGCTCGCTGGAGCCGGCGGAAGGAGAACTCGTCGTCGCCCGCTTTCTCGCCGCCAATCCGAATTTCGCGCGCCTGCCGGTCGAAGAGGCGGAGACCGGTTTCTCGGGTCTGGTTACGGCGGAGGGCGACCTGCGGACCCTGCCGGTGTCGCTGCCGCGCGAGCCGCGCCAGGACGGCGGGCTCGACGGGTTCTTCGCCGCGCGCCTCGTGCGTCGCTGATCCCGGCCGGACGCCTGTTGCATGCGCCGCGAATCCCTCGAATCGTGCTGAAATGGGTAACGGATCGCTAACCCTGTTGCCGGAAACTGCAATTTGCAGGCGAAGTGGATTCGCGAAAGGGATCGGCACGACGACGACGGCGGCGCTGGAGGGAGTGTGGCACAGGTGACGCTAATGTCGGTGACCGAACGGGCACGGGTGTGGCGTCTCCTCGCGCAGGCCGCCTGGCAGTCCCTGCTCAGATGGGTGCATGGCGGACCGATGTTCCGCTGGCGGCTGTTTTCCGCCACGCCCGCCCGGCTGATCATCGCCCCGCAGGATCTGCGCACTGCCGACGGCACCAACGCCGCCGACATCTATGCCGGGCGCTTCCTGTTCGCCGGTCAACTGGTCGAGACCTCCGGCCAGTCCCCTTTCGAGGTCGAGCCGCCCTCCGCCGACTGGGCCCGCGCCCTGCACGGGTTCGGCTGGCTGCGTCATCTCAAGGCGGCGGAGACCGTGGTCGCGCGGCAGAACGCGCGGGCGCTGGTCGACGACTGGATAAGAAGCTGCGGCTACTGGCAGCACACGGCCTGGGAGCAGCAGGTGGTGGCGCGCCGGGTGCTGGCCTGGCTGTCGCAGTCGCCGCTGATCCTGGAGGGTTGCGACCGCGAATTCTACCGCCGCTTCCTGCGCTCGCTCGCCCGCCAGGTCCGCTACCTGCGCCGCACCATGAACGAGACGCCGGACGGGGTGCCGCGGCTGCAGGCGGCGATCGCCGTTGCCGCGGCCACCGTCTCGATGTCGGGGCAGGGGCGGTTCGTGCGCCAGAGCCTGCGCCGGCTCGACCAGGAGCTCGCCCGCCAGATCCTCGCCGACGGTGGTCACGTCTCGCGCAATCCGGCGGCGCTGCTGGATATTCTCGTCGACCTGCTGCCGGTGCGCCAGGCGTTGATGGTGCAGGGCATGCCGGCCTCGGCGACGGTGATGCAGGCGATCGACCGGATGATGCCGATGATCCGCTTCTTCCGCCATGGCGACGGCACCTTCGCGCATTTCAACGGCATGGGCGCGACGCCGGCGGACCTCGTCGCGACGATCCTGGCCTATGACGACGCGCGCGGCGGCCCGCCGGGCAACGCACCGCATTCGGGCTACCAGCGCGTTGCCTGCGGTGACACCCTACTGCTGATGGACACCGGCGTGCCGCCGGAGCCGGCGCTGAGCCTGACCGCCCATGCCGGGTGCCTGTCCTTCGAGATGTCGTCGCGGCGCACCCGCATCATCGTCAATTGCGGCGTGTCGAACAGCGAGCGCGGCGCCTGGCGCGCGGTTTCGCGGGCAACGGCCGCCCATTCCACCGCCACCCTCGACGACACCTCCTCGGCCCGCTTCCTGCCGGAGAGCCGCTTCGGCGGCTGGCTCGGCGCGCCGATCCTCACCGGGCCGACCAGCGTGCCGGTGGAGCGCGAGGAGGGGCCGGCCGGCGTGCGCATCGTCGCCAGCCACAACGGCTACCAGGACAGCATGCGCATCGTCCACGAGCGCGACATCACCCTGTCGCAGGACGGCAGCGTGCTGGACGGCATCGACCGCTTCCTGCCCACCGGGCGGATCGGCCGCGACCACGAGTTCGCCATCCGTTTCCACCTGCACCCCTCGATCAAGGCCAGCTCGATCCGCTCGGGTACCGGCATCCTGCTGGTGGCGCCGGATGGCGAGGCGTGGGAGTTCGCCGCGCCGGGCTGTGAGATGGCCATCGAGGAATCCATCTATCTCTCCGACAGTTCCGGCCATCGGCGCTGCGAGCAGATCGTGCTCTACGGCCGGCTTGCCCATCGCCGGGAGGCGGCCTGGCAGTTCTGCCGCACCGCGTCCGGGCGGGCGATGCGGCGGCGGGTCAGCGACACGGCCAGCGGCGAGTTGGACCTGTAGCCAGAGCGGCCTTCTGCCGCGCCTTGCGCATTTTTTACCCAATCCCCCTTCGTCGGCTTCCGGTTTTCCGCGCTTCGTGCTAGTCACCCGAATCTGAAGTTCGTCGCATTTGGCGGCATGCTCTCAACGAACTTCAGATTCAAAAGGGTGACTAGCAAGCTTATGTTTTTAGTGTGGTTTTCGAATTTGAAATACGCTCTGACGGGCGCTGCAAAAGCGACGCGTATTTCAAATTCACCACACTAGGCGCACGCAGATCACTGTCCCGCCGAAAACCCGAAGGACCCTCCGCAATGGCCGTGGTGTCGAAACGCATCCCCGTTCCCGATCTCGTTCGCGTCAGGCGCGCGCTGCTCTCCGTCTCGGACAAGACGGGCCTTGTCGAGTTCGCGACCGCCCTGGCCGGCCTCGGCGTCGAACTGGTCTCCACCGGCGGCACGCGCAAGACGCTGTCCGATGCCGGACTGACGGTGCTCGACATTTCGGAAGTCACCGGCTTTCCCGAGATCATGGACGGGCGCGTCAAGACGCTGCATCCGGCGGTGCATGGCGGGCTGCTCGCCATTCGCGACGATGCCGAGCATGCCGCGGCGATGAAAGAGCATGGGATCACCGGCATCGATCTCGTCTGCGTCAATCTCTATCCCTTCGAGGAGACGGTCGCCTCCGGCGCCGATTTCGCGCTCGCCATCGAGAACATCGACATCGGCGGTCCGGCGATGACCCGCGCCGCGGCCAAGAACCACGCCTATGTGACGATGGTCAGCGATCCGGCCGACTATGCCGAGGTGATCGAGGCGCTCGGCGAGAACGAGGGCAAGGTGCCGCTGGCGCTGCGCAAGCGGCTGGCGCAGAAGGCCTTCGCCCGCACGGCGGCCTATGACGCGGCGGTTTCCAACTGGTTCGCCGCCGCCATCGGCGAGGACGCGCCGGCCCATGTCGCCTTTGGCGGACGTCTCGCTTCCGTCATGCGCTATGGCGAGAACCCGCATCAGAAGGCGGCGTTCTACCTGACGCCGGAGCGGCGCTTCGGCGTCGCCACCGCCCGCCAGGTGCAGGGCAAGGAACTGTCCTACAACAACATCAACGACACGGATGCCGCCTTCGAACTGGTCAGCGAGTTCGATCCGGGCGTGTCGCCGGCGGTCGCCATCATCAAGCACGCCAACCCCTGCGGCGTCGCGATGGGCGCGAGCCTGAAGGAGGCCTATCTGAAGGCGCTGGCCTGCGATCCGGTCTCCGCCTTCGGCGGCATCGTCGCGCTCAACAGCAAGCTGGACGCGGCCGCGGCCGAGGAGATCGTCAAGATCTTCACCGAGGTGATCATCGCGCCGGAGGCCAGCGACGAGGCGCTCGCCATCGTCGCCACCAAGAAGAACCTGCGCCTTTTGATCACCGGCGGCCTCGCCGACCCGCGCGCCGGCGCCCGCATCGTCAAGTCGGTGGCCGGCGGTCTCCTGGTGCAGGATCGCGACACCGGTACGGTGGAGGATCTCGACCTCAAGGTGGTGACCAAGCGCGCGCCCAGCGAACAGGAGATGGCCGATCTCAAGTTCGCCTTCCGCGTCGCCAAGCACGTCAAGTCGAACGCCATCGTCTATGTGCGCGAGGGCGCGACCGCCGGCATCGGCGCCGGCCAGATGAGCCGCATCGACAGCGCCCGCATCGCCGCGCGCAAGGCCGAGGACGCCGCGGAGGCGGCCGGTGCCGACCGGCCGAACACGATCGGCTCGGTGGTGGCCTCCGATGCCTTCTTCCCCTTCGCCGATGGTCTGCTGGCAGCGGCAGCCGCCGGGGCGACAGCGGTGATCCAGCCGGGCGGTTCGATGCGCGATGCGGACGTGATCGCGGCGGCCGACGAGGCCGGGCTTGCCATGGTCTTCACCGGCATGCGCCACTTCCGCCACTGACGGCTCTCGTGGCGGCCGGCTCAGGCCTTTCTCGCCCGGATCTTTGAAAATGCACCGCGCCCGCCCCACATAAGGGGCGGGCGCGGGCCGTTACGGCTCGTGATGGGGCTGTCCGCAGGACCTTGATGAGGTCCGGCAAGGAGACGGCAGGCATGGCGGCACGCTACGACGATCTCGGCATCAATCCCGAATTCCTCGGCCCCGAAGAGGGCCGCGAGGAGCGGGTCGGCGCACGCCTGTTCAAGGTGGCGCGCAAGGCGGCGCGGCAGATCCCGTTCATGGAGGATGTCATTGCCGCCTATTACTGCGCCATCGACCCGGCGACGCCGGTGCGCGTGCGCGGCACGATCTTCGCCGGCCTTGCCTATTTCGTCATGCCCTTCGACCTGATCCCCGATGCGATCCTCGGCATCGGCTTCACCGATGATGCCAGCGTGCTGCTCGGCGTGCTGGCGCTGATCGGCAGCCATATGCGGGAGGAGCACCGGGAGGCGGCGCGTGTCGCGCTCGGCAAGGACGAGAACAAGAACAACAGCAACAGCAACAGCAACAAAAACGGTCGGACCTGATCACACCGGCAGGCCGGTGCCGCGGCCGGTGAGGCGGCGGTAATGCGCCCAAAGCAGCCGCGCGGCGACGCCGCGCCAGGGCGACCAGCGCCGGGCGAGCCGCTCCGCCTCGCGCGCTCCCGGCCGGGCCTCCAATGCCAGCGCGTCGCGCAGCGCTTCCTGCAGGGCGACGTCGCCGGCGGGAAAGACATCCGGGTGCCCGGCGCAGAACAGCAGGAAGACATCCGCCGTCCACGGCCCGATGCCGCGCAAGGAGACGAGGCGTCCGCGGGCCTCCTCCGCCGGCAGGTTGACGAGACCGGCGAGGTCGAGGCCGCCGGCGACGGCCTCGGCAATGGTGCGAAAGCTGGCGATCTTGGCCCGCGACAGGCCGGCCTGACCGAGGTCGTCGTCACCAAGGCGCAAGACGGTTTCGGCTTCGAACGGGACGATCAGGGTTTCCAGCCGGCCGTAGATGGCGGCGGCGCTGGCCAGCGAGACCTGCTGCGCGGTGACGATGCGGGCAAGCTCGGCGAAGGTCGGCGGGTGGCGGCGCAGCGGCAGCGGGTCGCCGGCGGCGGCGAGGCGGCCGAGATCCGGCGCGAGGACAAGCAGCGCGGCAAGACCGGCGGCGAGGTCCTGCTCGTCGTCGATGCGCGGAGGAAGGCGGCCGTGATCCGGCATCGGAATGCCGCCGGTCCCGGTCGTTTCGTCAGTCGAACAGGTCGAAGGCGAAGCGATAGGTGACGCCGACGCCGACGGAGAACTGGTTCTCGTGGCCGCGGCGGACGATCGGGCTCTTGCGGGCATCGCCGATATAGCGGTCCCAGCCGGCCTGCAGATGCAGCGCGGTGGTGTCGGTGACCGCATAGCTGGCGCGGCCGGACAGGCCGACGGACTTGAAGCCGCCGCCGATCGTGTAGGGCGTCAGGTTGCCGAGCGAGGCGGCCGCCTCGGCGGCGGTGACACCGAGATAGGTGCTCATGTATTTGCCGCTGGCGAAGTCGGCGCGCGGGCCGAAGGCAAGTTCCAGCCGCTCCATCGGATTGAGGATGATGTCCGCGCCGACCTGACCGACCTGGCCGGTATGGCCGTTCATGCCCTGGCGAAGCTCGACGAAGGCGCTGAACCAGTCGTAGCGGAAGCCGGCGCCAAGGCCCAGTTCCAGCGCCCAGTCGATCTTCTTGGTGCCGGTCAGCTTGACGCTGTCGGAGGCCTTGCGCTCGCCCAGGAAGTTGATCGAGGGGAAGACGAAGAAGCCGCGGGTGGTCTTCTCGCCGTCCGAGACCTGGCCGAGGCCCGGCAGATAGAAGCGGCCGAAGGAGATGATCGGCAGCGGCGAGACCATCATCTTGTCCGCGCCTTCGTATTTCGGCGAGACTAGGGCGCCGACGCCGACGTCGATCACATATTGCTTCGACGGCAGCGGCATGTCCTGCGGCGCCGCCATGCCGTCCTGGGCAAGGGCGGAGGGAGCGGCAAGGCTCGCACCGGCCAGGAAAGCGGCGGCGGTGAGGGCGGAAACGAGGGAGGTCTTGCGCATGGCGGTCGGGCCTGCTCCGGCTGTCGGCGTCTGAGAAGACTTGTTTAATCCGGTTTAGCTGACCGAACCCTTACCAAGAAGCGATTTCGCGGCATTGTGACCGGCTTGCGTCGCCCTGTTGCAGGCTTGCATCGCCTCACACGATGTCAGCGGGACGTGGCGCTGCGATACCAGGCCGCGAGGATGGCGCGCTCGTCCGGCTCGATCGAGGTGATGTTGGCCGGCGGCATCGCATGGGTGATGCCGGCCTGCAGGTAGATCTCGCGGGCATGGGCGGCGATTTCCTCGTCGCTTTCCAGCCGCACGCCCTTGGGCGCTGCCGCCATTTCCTCCCACAAGGGCTCGGCCGCATGGCACATGGAGCAGCGCGTCAGCACCGTGTCGCGGGCCGCCTCGAAATGCCCGTCATCGACGAAGCGGGCGATCTGCGGCGGCAGCCGGCGATAGGTCTGTGCCGTGTCGCCCGCCTCTTCGTCCGGGCGCAGGGTCGACAGCCAGACGACGGCGAGGAAGAGCGCGGCGGTGACGAACCAGGTCCACCACGGTGCTTCCTTGCGGGCGTGGGTGGTGTTGAAGAAGTGCCGTATCGTGACGCCCATCAGAAAAACCAGCGAGGCGATCGCCCAATTGTACTGCGTCGCGAAGGCCAGGGGATAATGATTGGACAGCATCAAAAAGACGACGGGGAGAGTGAGGTAATTGTTGTGCAGCGAGCGCTGCTTGGCCTGGGCGCCAAGCGAAGGGTCCGGCGTCTTGCCGGCCAGCAGCGCGGCGACCACCTTCTTCTGGTTGGGGATGATCAGCAGGAAGACGTTGGCCGACATGATGGTGGCGGTGAAGGCGCCGAGATGCAGGAAGGCGGCGCGCCCCGTGAAGACCTGGGTGTAGCCCCAGGCCATGGCGACCAGCACGACGTAGAGCAGCAGCATCAACCCGGTGGTGCTGCGCCCGAGCGGCGAGCGGCAGAGCAGGTCGTAGGCGATCCAGCCGAAGGCGATCGAGGCGATGGAGAGCGCGATGGCGCCCGGCCGCGACAGCTCCATCACGGAGGGGTCGATCATGTAGAGATCGGCGCCGGCATAGTAGACGACGCACATCAGCGCGAAGCCCGAAAGCCAGGTGGCGTAGCTCTCCCACTTGAACCAGGTCAGGTGCTCGGGAAGGGTGGCGGGCGCCACCAGATACTTGCGGATGTGGTAGAAGCCGCCGCCATGCACCTGCCATTCCTCGCCATGGGCGCCAGGGGGAAGGTCGGGCGCCTTGCGCAAGCCGAGATCGAGGGCGATGAAATAGAAGGACGAGCCGATCCAGGCGATCGCCGTCACCACATGCAGCCAGCGCAAGGCGAAGGACAGCCAGTCCCAGGCAATCGCCACTTCCATGATTCTCTCCCTCCCTGGGGCGCCCGAGCCGCACCGCGCGCCGGCTGCGCGTCAATTCCAATCACGAAACGTGCCAGCCGTCCGCCCGTCGTCCTCAGGCCGCACGCTGCCGGATGTCGCGCGAGAGTGGCAGATCCGCGATTTGCAAAAAAGTCGCGATATGCTTCGATCACTATCAAGAATTTCTTGAAAGCGATACGAGCCGCCCATGTCCTATGTGAACACTCTCCGGGTTTTCGTGCGGGCTGTCGATCTCGGCTCGATGTCGGCGGCGGCGCGCGACCAGCGGGTCTCGCCGGCGGTGGTGTCGAGCCGCATCGGCGAGCTGGAAAAGCATCTCGGCGTGCGCCTGTTCAACCGCACCACGCGCAAGCTGACGCCGACCGAGCACGGGGCGATCTTCTACAAGGGCGCGGTGAAGATCCTCGACGCCATCGAGGAGGCGGAGGCGGCGGTGGCCGATGTCGCCCGCCATCCGCGCGGCTCGATCTTCGTCGCCGCCCCGCTCGGTCTCGGTCGGCGGCTGGTGGCGCCGTTGATCCCGGCCTTCAAGGCGGAATATCCGGATATCGACGTGCGGCTGCGGCTCTCCGACCGCAAGGTCGATGTGCTGGGCGAGGGGCTGGATATCGCCTTCGTGCTGGGCCAGCCGGCCGATTCGGCCCTGAAGATGCGCCCCGTCGTCGACTGCGCGCGGGTGCTGTGCGCCGCGCCCGACTATCTGGCCGCCCATGGCACGCCGGAGAGCGGCGCGGAACTGGTGCGCGGCCGCCATTCCTGCCTGCTGCTGCGCTTTCCCGGCACCAGCGAATTCAACTGGACGCTCCAGGGTCCGGACGGGCCGGAGCGCCATGAAGTGTCGGGGCCGTTCGAATCCGACGACGGCGACGTGCTCACCGATTGGGCACTTGCCGGCTGCGGCATCGTCAACAAGCCGCTGTTCGAGGTGGCGCATCACCTGCGCGCCGGGCGGCTGGTCGAGGTCTGCCGCACGACGCCGCCGCTGCCGGTGCAACTCGCCTGCCTCTATCCGCACAAGCGCTACCAGGACCCGAAGATCCGCCTGTTCATCGACTTCGTGACGGCGGGCTGCAAGGCGGCGGTCGATGCCGCCCTTGCCGGAGACTGAGGAGGGGACTGAGCGGGGATCGGCTGCATGCCGGACCCGGGGGGGCGTGGGCACAAATCGGCGCCACGGGGCGTTTTCCTGCCGGTGAGGGGGCAAAAGCGGGCCGAATCTATCCCCGTCTGCCCCGAAAAGAACCGGAATCCGGTTGAAAGTCGTGCAGAGATCGGCGGAATTTGCGCGAATTTGACGCGGATTTTGCGAGATTTCGAGAAAGCTGCGCAAAATCCGTCGCAAACTCGCATCACTCTCGCGCAAACGGGGACAAGTGCGGGTCGCTCTTGGGGGCATTCCGCGCAGCTCCGCAAGCCGCGGCGCGGCGGACATGTCTTTCAAGAAAATTTTGAAAGAGAAGGTCATTGTTTTGCATTACCAATAGACCAACCCATCCGGAGAACCCATCCGTGACCGTCAGCGAGCATCCCGATCCGTCTTCCGCGACGCGTCCCTCAAGCTTGGACCGCGCCGCCTTTCTCGCCCGGTTCGGCGGGGTCTTCGAGCACTCGCCGTGGATCGCCGAGCGGGCCCTGGCGAAGGGGCTGGCCAAGGGGGCGGAACCGGACGCCGACACGGCGGAGGGTCTGCATGCCCGGCTGGTCGCGGAGTTCCGCGCGGCGAGCGAGGACGAGCGGCTCGGTGTGCTGCGGGCGCATCCCGATCTTGCCGGCAAGCTGGCGGCGGCCAAGCGCCTGACGGCGGAGTCCGCCGGCGAGCAGGCCTCCGCCGGGCTCGACGCGCTGACCGATGCGGAGCGCGCCCGCTTCACCGCCCTCAACGAGGCTTACACCTCCCGCTTCGGCTTTCCCTTCATCCTGGCGGTGAAGGGCCGCAGCAAGGCGGAGATCCTGGAAAATTTCGAGGCGCGCGTCGGCAACGACCGGGCTGCCGAGTTTGCGACCGCCTGTGCCCAGGTGGAGCGGATCGCGCTGCTGCGGCTCAAGGATCTCGTTCCCGGCTGAGCCGGGTTTTCGGTTCGCCCTTTCGGCGCGCGGCCCGCGCGCCCGTGTCTGCGTTTCAGCGCGCCGCCCGCGCGCCTTAACCTGAAGGACCCTGTCATGACGTCTCCTCAGCCGGACAGCCGTCCGGACTTCGCCCGCAAGGACATCAACCTCGCCTCCGCCGGCCTTGGGGCCGCGGCGGTGTCGGTCACCGACGACTTCTTCGCCGAGGTCTCGCGGATGCTCGCGGACGATGCGGCGGTGTTCTATCCGGATCGCTACGACGACAACGGCAAGTGGATGGACGGCTGGGAATCGCGCCGCCGCCGGGGGGCGGGCCACGATATCGCGGTGGTGCGCCTCGCCGTGCGCGGCCGGATCACCGGCTTCGATGTCGACACTTCGCATTTCACCGGCAACTACCCGCCGGCCTGCCGCATCGAGGCAGCCGCTTGCGCCGGCGAGCCGGACGCAGGGACCCGGTGGACCGAACTGCTGCCGATGTCGCCGCTCGGACCGAGCGCCCATCACTATTTCACTTGTCTCGACGCCGGCGTGTGGACCCATGTGCGGCTGCACATCCATCCCGATGGCGGCGTCGCGCGGCTGCGCGTCTATGGCCGGCCGGAGCTCGACCGGCAGGCGGCGGGCGCCGCGGAACTGGACCTTGCCTCGGCGCTGAACGGGGCGCGGATCGTCGCGTTTTCCGATGCGCATTACGGCGCCTATCACCGCATGCTGGCGCCGGGGCGCGGGCTCAACATGGGCGACGGCTGGGAGACCCGCCGGCGCCGCGAGCCGGGGCACGACTGGATCATCGTCGAGCTCGGCGCGCGCGGCATCATCGGGCGGGCCAGCGTCGACACGGCCTTCTACAAGGGCAATTTCCCGGAAAGCTGCTCGATGCAGGCGGCCGATCTTGCCGGCATGACCGGCGATCTCGACCGGGCCATCGTCACGTCGTCGATGTTCTGGGAGGAACTGGTCGGGCGCACGAAACTCTCCGCCGACGCAATCCACGAGATCGGCGCGGAGGCGGTGCGACCGCTCGGCCCGGTCACCCATGTGCGCCTCAACATCCATCCCGACGGCGGCATCAGCCGGCTGCGGCTGTTCGGCCGCCTCGCCTGAGGGGGTTTTTCCGCTGAGGCTTGTACGCGAATGCCTCTCCTCGCGTCTTCCCGGACGAGGCCGAAGGCCGAAGATCCGGGACCGGGGAGGCACGGCGGTCGGGGTGCGCTCCGTCGCAGGTGCTGCTCACCCCCCTCTGTCGGCTGCGCCGACATCTCCCCCTCAAGGGGGGAGAAGGGCGCGCGTGACCGTTGCTGCAGTCTCCGTCATTCCGGACGGGCCTGCGGCGCAGCCGCATGGCCGGATCCGGAATCCAGCGGATCAGTCGCGCCGCAGGCGCGTATCCCTATATCCTTCGACGCAGTGGAGACGCGGGCTGGCGCCCGCGACTGACATCTGGATGCCGGATCACGCGATGGCGCTGTCGCGCCCTGCGGTCCGGCATGACGGGAGCGGGTGTCTGTCGCTCCACCCTCTCCTCGCGTCTTCCCGGACGAGGCCGAAGGCCGAAGATCCGGGACCGGGGAGGCACGGCGGTCGTGGTGCCTTTCGGGAGTGCCTTCGTCAGGCCCCCGGCTCGCCGGTCCCGGGTCGCGCTTCGCTTGCCCGGGATGACGAACCGCGAGGGCGGTGCGAGGGCGGGCGAGGGCACTCGCGGCAGCGCCTCGGCTTGAACCGAACCGTTCGGGGTTACTGGTTCCCGGTCTCCGGCTGCGCCGGAACCGGGACGACAGCGGAGTGTGGGGTTTCCTGGCGGCGTGTTTTCGCGCCCTTTAGCGCGTGTGGCGCGAGAGGGTGAGCTGCACCACGAACATCGCCCAGACCATGTTGGCGCGGCGGCGGTCGCCGGCGAGGAAATCCTCCCAGAACAGGCGCACCAGCTCCTCGTCCAGCAGGCCGAGGCGGGCGATCTGCGCGGATGAGAACATGTCCTCGGCGAGCGGGCGCAGCGGGCCCTTGAGCCAGTCGGCGCTCGGGATGCCGAAGCCGCGCTTCGGCCGGTCCCACAGGGCGGCGGGAACATAGCGGCCGAGCACCTGCCTGACCACGCCCTTGCGCTGGCCGCCCATCAGCCGCACCCGGTCGGGCAGCGACAGGGCGAAGCGCACGACGGCCGGATCGAGGAAGGGGACGCGGGTTTCCAGCGCATGGGCCATCGCCGCGCGGTCGACCTTCACCAGGATGTCGTCGGGCAGGTAGTGGACGAGGTCGAGCAGGCTTGCCTGTTCCAGCACGCTCCAGCCGGTTTCCTGCGCCACCGTGTCGGCGAGCGGATGGGTCTCGCGCGCGCTGCCCGGCACCAGTCGGTGGGCGGTGTCCATCAGCGTGAACTTGCGCTCATAGGCGGCGACCGCCGAGCGGGCGGTGAGGCCGGCGAGCTTTTCCTCCAGCCGCAGGCGCAGGCCGGCCGGGCTCTTGCGCCCGATCCGCGACAGGCCGAGCCGCTCGGCCGGGGCGACGATGCCGGCAAGCTGGGCCGAGACATAGGCGCGGCGGGCGGCGCGGCCGATGCGGGCCGAAAGCGTGCCCTGCCACTGCCGGTCGATGGAATGGTAACGTCCATAGCCGGCAAATAACTCGTCGGCAGCATCGCCCGACAGGCTGACGGTGACCCGGGTGCGGGCGAAGCGGGCGACCATGTAGGTCGGCAGTTGCGACTGGTCGGTGAAGGGCTCGTCATAGACGTCCGGCATCTCGTCGACGAGGTCGCGCGCCTCCTCGCCGGTGAGATAGATCTCGTTGTGGCGGGTGCCGAGGTGGTTTGCCACGGCGCGGGCGAACTCCGCCTCGTTGGTGGCCTTGTCGTGGAAGCCGAGGGAGAAGGTCTCGACCGGCACGGCGCTCAGCGACTGCATCATCGCCGCGATGGTGGAGGAATCGATGCCGCCCGACAGGAAGGCGCCGAGCGGCACGTCGGAAATCATCTGCCGGGCGACGGAGGCGCGCAGCAGTTCGTCGAGCTGGTCGACGGCTTCCTGGTCGCTCCCCGAAAAGCGGTTGCGGCGGGCGATGCGCGCCTCTTCCAGCGTGTCCCACCAGGGGGTGACGCGCCAGCGCTCGGGGGCGAGCGCGCCGGCGTCGATCTCGACGATGGTACCGGGCGCGATCTTCACCGCCTGGGTGAAGGCGGTGCGCGGGGCGGGAATGTAGCCGTGGCGCAGGCACAGGGCGATGGCCTGGCGGTCGATCTCGCCGGTCCAGGCGGGATGGGTGCGCAGCGCCTTGATCTCCGAGGCGAAGGCGATCTCGCCGCCGAACAGGCCGACATGCAGCGGCTTCTCGCCGAAGCGGTCGCGGGAAAGCGACAGCACCCGGCGCTCGCGGTCCCACAGGGCGATGGCGAACATGCCGGCGGTGCGCTTCAGGGTCTCGGCAAGGCCCCATGCGCGGATGCCGGCGAGCAGCACCTCGGTGTCGGAATGGCCGCGCCAGTCGGGCGCAAGGCCGGCCTCCTCCAATTCGCGGCGCAGATCGAGGTAATTGTAGATCTCGCCATTGTAGGAGATGACGTAGCGGCCGCAGGGCGAATGCATCGGCTGGGCGCCGGCCGGGCTGAGGTCGAGGATCGACAGGCGGCGATGGACGAGGCCGATGCCGGCCTCCATGTCGCGCCAGATGTCGCCGGCGTCTGGGCCGCGATGGCGGATCGCCTCGCCCATGGCGGCAAGCGCGGCGGGCTCGAGGGCGGGCGAGCCGAGAGGGGCATAGATGCCGGCAATTCCGCACATCGAAAGGCGCTCCAGCGAGACAGCGATAAAGGCGAGACAGTGACGAGACGGGGCGAAGACAGCAACGAGCGAGCGGCGGCCGGCCGCCCTACTCGGCCGCCTGGGTCATCTGGGGGGCACTCTGGGCGGACGTGCAGGTGTCGGCGCGGCCGATCCAGCGGTCGAGGAAGGCGTCGAGCCAGGCCTTCACCGCCGGATCGAAGGCGAAGCGGCCGGCGAAATGGTCGCGCCGGTTGCGGGCGCCGGGCAGGGCCATGCGCGGGGCGCCGCGCGTCGTCCAGCGCACCATCATCTGATAGGTCAGCTCGGGATGGAACTGGATGCCATAGGCGCAGGGGCCGACGCGGATCGCCTGGTTGGGATAGGTGTCGCCGGTGGCGAGCAGTTCGGCGCCGGCGGGCAGGTCGAAGCCCTCGCGGTGCCACTGATAGACCTTGCCCGGCCATTTCGGCAGCAACTGCCTGCCGGCCTCGGTCGCTTCCAGGTCGTAATAGCCGATCTCGACGAGCCCGTCGTCATGGCCGTAGACGCGGGCGCCGAGATTGCGCGCCAGCATCTGGGCGCCGAGGCAGATGCCGAGGAACGGCTTTTCCTCGCGCAGCGGCACGTCGAGCCAGTCGGTCTCGCGGGCGATGAAGGCGTCGGTGTCGTTGGCGCTCATCGGCCCGCCGAAGACGACGACGCCGGCATGGCCGGCGAGGGTCTCCGGCAGGAGGTCGCCGAAGCGCGGCCGGCGGATGTCGAGGGCAAAGCCCCGGCGCAGCAACTCCTGCCCGACACGGCCGGGCGTCGACGTCTCCTGATGCAGGACGACGAGCACCTTCGGTCGTTCGGCCGGCTCTTTGGGATCGGGGATCATGTCGCCAGTTTATATCGCAATGCGGCAGGGCGTCGAGAGGGCAGCCGGTCAGGCATCGTCGGCCCCCTCGACGGAGCCGGTGGGGGCATCGCCGGCGACCTTGCGGCGCAGGGCCAGCCGGTCGCGCGAGGAAATGCCGAGCAGTTCGGCGACGCGCCAGATCGTGTTGTCCTCGAATTCGTGGACGACGCCGTCGGCATAGACCAGCTCCCACATCATCTCGATGATCTTCAGCCGCCCCTCCAGGTCGAGGCTGCGCTTGAGCACCGAGGTGAAGCCGTAGAGGTCGACCGCCTCGTTGTCGCGCCGGGTCGCGGCCTTGATCAGGTCGCCGGTCATCTCGGGGGTCAACTGGTAATTGGCGCGCAGCACCTCGGTCAGCGCCGTCCGCTCCGCGTCGTCGACGACGCCGTCGACGGAAATCACATGCACGAGCAAGGCCGCCGCCGCAAGGCGATGGTCGTCCTCGGCGAAGACGAGCTCGCCGCTTTCGCCCGTCACCGCGCCGCGCAGAAACCGCTTCAAAGCCGAAAACATATCCCCTCCGGTGCCGTCCGCAACCGGGCCAGCATCGGCAATCCGGCGGAAAATGTCCATGCCGCACTGGTCCCGACCCGCAGCCGCCGCGGCGAACCCTTTGCCGCGCGGGCGATCGCGCCATTCTGTCGACACGCTTTGGCGTAGACTGGCGCTGATTCGTCCATCGGGAGACCTGGTTTGAAACGCGCGCTCGCGGGCCTTGGCAGCCTGCTCTTCCTCCTGCTGGCCACCGCCTTCGTGGTGCCGCTGCTCCTGCCCAAGGATGCGATCCGCGACGAACTGGTGAGCCAGATCGAGGAGCGGACCGGCTGGCGGCTGCGCCTCGACGGGCCGGTCGGCCTGTCCTTGCTGCCCGGCTTCCGGATGAGCGCGGAGAATGTCGGCATCGCCGCCGGCGGGGCGGGGGAGATCCTGCGCGCCGGCACGGTGGATTTCGGCCTCGCCTGGCAGGGCCTGTTCGGCGGCGACATCCGCCTGACCCATGTGCGGCTCGACGCGCCGGTGGTCAGCATCGAGATCGACGAGGCGGGGCGGCCGAACTGGGCTGCCGAGATGCCGGCACGGGCGGCGGCGGTGGCAACGAACGATACCGGCGCCAGCACGTCGGGCAGCCGTTCGGGCGGCAATTCGGGCGGCTTCCCGGCCGACCGCTGGAGCGCGGCGACGCAGGCGATCGCCGACAGCAATGGCGAGACGGCGCCGCAGACGCGGGCGGCAACGGTGGCGGCGGCGGGCAGCGAAGCGCGGGTGCCGGCGGAGGGCGCGGCGCCGGCCATCGGCGACATCGCCCGCGACGGCATGGCGCTGGCGCGCATCGGCGTCGACCGGCTGGAAATCGCCGGCGGCCGGCTGATCTATTCCGACCGCCGCGACGGCACCCGCCACGAGGCGGACAATCTCAACCTGGTGCTGAGCCTGCCCTCGCTCTCCGACGCGCTGACGCTGGAGGGCGGGCTCGGGTTTCGCGGCGTGGCGATGCAGCTTGCCGGAACGGTGGCGGCGCCGATGCGGCTCGCCAATGGCGGCGCCTCGGCGGTCGACCTGACGCTGAGTGCGGCGGGCGCGCAGACCCGTGTCGTCGGCGAGGTGGCGCCGCAGGACCGCAGCCGCCTGCGGATCACCGCCGAGGGCAAGGAACTGGGCGCGACGCTGGCCGCCTTCGGCACCAGCCTGCCGCGCGAGCCGGGCGCCTATCGGCTGAGCGCGGACGTCGCGGCAAGCCCGGAGACCATCGAGATCAGCGCGCTGGAGGCGCAACTGGCCGGCGCGAGCCTGCGCTCGACGGCGACCGTCGCGCTGGCCGGCGAGCCGGAGGTGAGCGGCCGGCTGGAGATCGCCGAGGCGCGGCTGGAGACGCTGCTGGCGCTGGCCGGACGCGGCGAGGAGGCGCGCGGCACGCTGGGCGGATCGCTGCGCTTTGCCGCGCGCGGCGCGGACACCGCGGCGCTGCTCGGATCGCTCGACGCCTCGGGCCGGCTGTCGCTGGCCGGCGGCGGCATTTCCGGCCTGTCGCTGCCCTCGCCGATCGGCGACGATGCGGCGGCGCGGCGGATCGAGGACCTGGCGGTCGCCATCGACTTCGCCGGCCTCGACGCGCCGGTGTCGGTGAGCGGCGGGCTGACCTGGCGGGGCGATGCCTTCCGCATCGAGGGATCGGCGACGCCGGCGCTGGCGATGGCCGGCATGCCGACGCCGCTGACGCTGCGGCTCGCCGGATCGCAGGTGGCGATCGGCTATGAGGGCAGCGTCGCGCCGTCCGGCTCGGTCGACGGCAATGTGGTGCTGGAAACGCGGGACTTGCGCGCGCTGGCCGCATGGCTCGGCACGCCGCTGGCGCCGGGCGGCGGGCTCGGCCCGTTCTCCTTCTCCGGCCGGCTGGCGGCGGGCGAGCAGGGGCTGCGCTTCACCGGCGCGCAGATCCGGCTCGACGACACGACCGGGCGCGGCGAGGGCGAGTTGCGCCTCGGCGCAAGGCCGAAGCTGACGGCGCGGCTCGAGCTCGACCGGCTGGGGCTCGATCCCTATCGGGCCGCCACCGACCATGCCGGGAGCGGGCGCAGCGAGGCGCGGGTGCCGGGGGCGGAAGGAAGCTCGTGGAGCCGGGTGCCGATCGACCTGTCGGGGCTGAAGGCGCTGGATGCGGAGCTGTCGCTGTCGGCCAGGCAGATCGTGCGCGACACGCTGGAGATCGGGCCGAGCCGGCTGGACCTCAAGCTGGCGGACGGACGGCTGTCGGCGGAGCTTGCCGAGATGGCGCTCTATGGCGGCCAGGGCAGCGGCGTGCTGGTGATCGACGGCTCGCAGCAGGTGCCGGAACTGGCGGCACGCTTCACCTTGAGCGATCTCAGCGCGCGCCCGTTCCTGACCGCGATCGCCGGGTTCGGCTGGATCGAGGGCCGGGTGACGAGTGCGCTCGATGTGCGCACGCGCGGGATCAGCCAGTACGAACTGGTCTCCGGCCTCGACGGCACCGCCCGTTTCGACTTCGCCGACGGAGCGATCCGCGGCATCAACATTCCCCGCATGGTGCGCGGCCTGACGGTGGACACGCTGCTCGGCTGGGCCTCGAACGAGACGCAGAAGACGGATTTCTCGGCGCTGGGCGCCAGTTTCGCGATCACCCGGGGCATCGCCGCGACCGAGGACCTGGCGCTGATCGGCCCCCTGGTGCGGATGAGCGGCACGGGCCGGGTCGACATGCCCGAGCGGATGCTGGACTGGCGGCTGGAGCCGCGCGTGGTGCCGAGCCTGGAGGGCGGGGCGCCGGTGCCGCTGGCCAAGGGCGAGGCGCGCGAGCTGGAAGGGCTCGGCGTGCCGGTGATCGTGCGCGGATCCTGGGACCGGCCGCAGATCTATCCCGACATCAAGGGCATCCTGGAAAACCCGCAGGCGGCGCTGAAGCAGCTCGAAAGCCTGGGCGGCGGGCTGTTCAAGTCGGTGCAGCAGGCGCGCTCGCCGCGCGAGGCGCTGACCGGCGCCGCCAACGAGGCGATCAGCCGGGCGACCGGCGGCAACACCACTATCGACGTGCAGAAGGTGCTCGACGGCAAGGTCGACGACCAGGAGGTGCTGGAGGCGGTGGAACAGGGCTTCGGCCTGCCGTCCGGCTTTCTCGGCTCGTTCGGCATCGGCCGGCGGCAGCGCCAGGAAGAGGCGCCGCAGCAGGGCGCGCCGATCGAGTAACCGAGATCGAACACCCGGCAGCCGGCGCGTGTCGGCGGGTCAGCCGCGCCAGAAGCGGCGGGCGCGGCGGGTCTCGTCCCACAGGGCGCGGGCATTGTCGAAGGCATGGGCGGCGCGCGCCTCGTGCCAGCCGAGCACGAAGCCGGCGGCCAGCGCCGTCTCCGCCGGCGGCTTGCGGTCGCCGGCGGCGATCAGCCCGGCGAGCTTGCCGGCCATCACCACGTCGTTGAGATAGCCGAAGACATCCTGCAGGGTCTTGAGGCGGGCGAGGAACGGCTTGACCTTGCGCGCCGGGAAGGCGGAACGGAAGAACTCCACCGCATAGCGCAGCTTCTTCAGCTCCTTGCGCAGGTCGTGACGCTCCTCCAGGCTCAGCTCGTCGATGCGCGCGGCGAGGCGGGCGGCGGCTTTCCAGCGCTTCTCCAGCGCCTCGGCGGCGAAGGGGCCGACGGTTGCCTCCGCTTTCGCCTCCGCCTTCGTGTCTGCCTTCGTGTCTGGCGTCATGTCTGTTTTCATGTCTGTTCTCGGGGCCTCGTCCCCGCCCTGGCGCCAGCCGGCGCCATTCTTGTCTTTGCGCCAGCCGGCGTCCTGCTCTTCCTGGCGCCATCCGGCGCCATGGGCCAGCGCACCGAGGCGGAACAGCAGCGCGTTGACGGCGGGGCCGGCGAGCTGCTCGCGCAATGCCTTGCGCACCGCGCGGCGCTCCGCCTCGATCCGGCGGGCGAGGCCGGCATCGTCCAGAAGCGCGGTGTCGGGGCCGAGACGGGCGACGGCCATGGCCGGCTCGACGATCTCCTCCACCAGCACGTCGAGGTCGCGCAATTCGCCGACGCTGAGCGCGAGATCGCGGGCGGCGGCATCGAGCGCCCGCCGCTCGTCGGCATCGATCAGCGGCTGATGCACCTTCAGCGCGCTGCGCAAGCGGCGCAGGCCGACGCGCAACTGGTGCGGCCCTTCCGGGTCGTCGCGCTCGAGCACCGCGTCGCGGTTGCCGGCGATCTGGTCCATGCAGGACAGGAGAATGGCGCGGAAGGCCGGGGCGAGCCCGGTCCAGGGGGTCAGCTCGGCCTCGCAGGCGGTGACGGGCACGGTCCCGGTCTCGTCGCCGGCGGCCAGTGCATAGCCGCGGCCGGCCTTGCTGAGCCGCGAGAAACGGGCGCCGGCAAGGGCGGGAAGGCTGCCGGCGAGGGCGAACAGGGCGGCGGGATCGCCGGATTTCAACTCCAGCTCGGCCTCGAACAGCGGCTGGACCGCCTCGCCGGCGCGGATCTCGCCGGCATCGAGCGCCATTTCGATGCAGGTCTCGTCGCCCTCGCGGCGGAAGACGCGGGTGGTGCGCCGCATGACCGTCTCGAAGGCGGGGGCGAGCGGTTCGCCGTCGATCACCTGCCACAGGCCCTCGCGCATCGCCGGCTCGCGGATCAGGGTGAGGTCGGGGGCGGGGCCGGCGACCTCCGCCTCGGCCTCGCGCGGGCGCGACAGGCCGCCGGTGACGCCGGTGCCGGCCTTGACCGTCTGCACCCATTTGCGCCCGACCCGGCGCACCCTGAGCGACCATTTCGCCCGGCGCAGGGCATGGCCGGGCGTGTCGAAATAGATCGAGCGCAGGGCGCGGGTCGTCGCTGGCTCGGCGGTGAAGCCGGGCGGGGCCGGCGCGGCCCTCAGCTTGCGCAGATCCGCCTTGGCCAGCTCCAGCTTCAGTTCGACTTCCCGCTGCGCGTCCATTGCCTCGCCCGTGGTTTTGTTCTTGCGGCCCGCCAGTCTGCGGCATCCTTCACGATGGCTGTAGCCGGTTTCGAAAAGCCTGTCCAGAAAGGCGCGCTGAGTGCGCCTTAATTTGCCGGCTTACCCGCCGCCCGCTTGAGCCGGACCGGTTTTTGGTGTCTGCTGCCGCGGCTGGAAACGCCGGGAGGAGGCGGTGATGGCGATACGCGAATTCGAGACGACGCGGGGCTTCCGCATCGGGGCAGCGGCGGTGGTGCTGGTGCTGGCGGTGATCGCGGTGGTGCTGGTGGTCGACAACCAGCGGCGGCAGGCGGAACTGACCCATGTGCGGATCGCCGGCGGCGGCTTCCTGTTCTACTACCGGCTCGGCGAGATCCGCGCCGGGATCACCGTGGTGGTGCAGAAGCCGACGCCGTCGCAATCGCGGCTGCTGGCGCGGTTCGAGGACCCGGCCGGCGGCGCGCCGATCGAGGTGGAGACGCGGCTGCGCCACGGCGAGCAGCGCTACGGGCTGGAAACGCCGCCGCTCACCGGCGTCGTCAAGGGCAAGCCCTATCAGGTGGAGCTGCTGCTCTACGCCTATGGCGGGCGCGAGCCGATGGAGGTGCAGCACACCACGCTGGTCAGCGAGCTGGACGCGGACGCCTCGCCCGACGGGCCGTTGACGGTGGGGCCGGGCTACCACCGGCCGCCAAAACCGGAAACAGAACCGGAAACGGGGCCGGAAGCGGGGCCGGAAACGGTTCCGGGCGGGGCTACTTTAGAAAAGTCACAAAAAGCGGAGCCGTATTGATCTGCGTCAAGGGCGCCGGCGCGCGGCCGCCTAAACTCGCGGTGACACAGGACGGGTGTCGAGAGCTAACCGATCACGAGAGAGGCCAGCTATGCCCCGTTATATCACCGCCCTGTTGGCATGTTCCACGGCCCTTGCCGTCCTGAACGGGCCGGCCGTGGCGAACGAGTTGCGCGATGCCGCGCTCGAAGTGTTCAAGCCCCTGCCTTCGACGGTTCCGGCCGTCCGCGACAATCCGATCACGCCGGAGAAGATCTTCCTCGGCAAGGCGCTGTTCTTCGACCCGCGCCTGTCGGCCTCGGGCGTGTTTTCCTGCAATTCCTGCCACAACCTGGCGACCGGCGGCGACGACAACCTGGAGACGTCGATCGGCCATGGCTGGCAGAAGGGTCCGCGCAACGCGCCGACCGTGCTGAACTCGGTGTTCAACGAGGCCCAGTTCTGGGATGGCCGCGCCGAGGACCTGAAGGAACAGGCCAAGGGACCGGTGCAGGCCGGCGTCGAGATGGCCAACACGCCGGAGCAGGTGGTGGCGACGCTGGTGTCGATGCCCGACTACGTGACGTGGTTCGAGACCGCCTTCCCCGGCGAAGCTGAGCCGGTGACCTTCGACAACATGGCCAAGGCGATCGAGGCCTTCGAGGCGACATTGATCACCCCGGCGCCGTTCGACGCCTTCCTCAACGGCGACGACGCCGCCCTGAGCGATGTGCAGAAGGCCGGGCTGGAGCTGTTCATGGACAAGGGCTGCGCCGCCTGCCACAACGGCATCAATGTCGGCGGCACCGGCTACTATCCCTTCGGCGTGGTGCAGAAGCCGGGCGCCGAGGTGCTGCCCGAGGGCGACAAGGGCCGCTTCGAGGTGACCAAGACGGCGGACGATTCCTATGTCTTCCGCGCCAGCCCGCTGCGCAACATCGCGGTGACCGCGCCGTATTTCCACTCCGGCAAGGTGTGGGACCTCAAGGAGGCGGTGGCGATCATGGGCTCCTCGCAGCTCGGCGAGGAACTGAACGACGAGGAAGCGGTGGCGATCACCGCCTTCCTGCACTCGCTGACCGGCAAGATGCCGGAAATCACCTATCCGGTGCTGCCGCCGGAGACCGCCACGACGCCGCGCCCCTCGGGCGAGGTGATCACCAAGTAGCGGCTCGGGCCTTAGGATAGATGCGGCGTGACCTGGCGGGCGGGAACGGTGACGTTTCCGCCCGCTTCACTGGCGCCCGCTGCACTGTTGCTGGCTGCGCCTAGGAGGCCGGCCGGTGCCGCGGCGCCTCCACCGCCGGCACCGCGCCGGCGGCGACTTCGCCCGGCTGGCGGCCATAGCTGCCGAAGCGGGCGATCACCTCGTCCATCTGCGTGTCGGTGAGGATCGCCGGCTCGCCGGCCGTCAGGGCGATGACATATTGCCGGCACAGGGTCTCGATCTCGCCGGCCAGCCACAGCGCCTTGTCGAGGGTCGGGCCGAAGCAGATCATCCCGTGATTGGCGAGCAGGCAGGCGCTGCGCCCCTCCAGCGCCGCCAGCATCGCCCGCGACAGCTCGCGCGTGCCGAAAGTGGCGTAGTCGGCGGTGCGCAGGGTGCGCCCGCCGGCGACCGCGATCATGTAGTGGAACGGCGGGATCTCGCGGCGCAGGCAGGACAGCGCCGTCGCATGGACCGAATGGGTGTGGACGACGGCGCCGGCCTCGGGGCGGGTGGCGTAGATGTCGAAATGCATCCGCCACTCGGAGGAGGGCAGCCAGTCGCCCGAATAGCTCTCGTCGAAATGCACCGGCACCACCTGCTCGGGCCGCATCGCCTCGTAAGGGATGCCCGAGGGCGTCACCAGGAAGCCCTCGCCATGGCGCAGGCTGATATTGCCGGCGGTGCCCTGGTTGAGGCCGGTGGCGTTCATCTTCAGGCAGGCGTCGATGATGGCGCGGCGGGCGGCAAGGTCGTCGGCTGGACCGTCGGCAAGGTCTTTGGGGGAAAGCATGGCGTCCTCCTGTGTTTCCGGCGAGGGCGATGCGGCAGAGCGGCGCGGGGGAAAACGGCTGCGCGAAAAACGGCTGCGCGAAAAACGGTGGCGCGAGAAACAAAGGCCGATGGTGCCCCCGGTCCGACTCGAACGGACACTCCGGTTAGGGAAACGGATTTTGAGTCCGTCGCGTCTACCAATTCCGCCACGGGGGCCCGCGGGAAACGGCGCGATCATAGCCGGCGCGCCTGCCCCGTCAATTGAAACATGACGCTTGTCCCGTGCCGGATCGCGGTTGCGGCCGCTGCGGAAGTCGGATGACAAGTCGCCCGCTTCCGGTTAATGAGGCGGCATGTTGCGCCGCCTCTACGACTGGACCATGTCGCTCGCCTCGGGCCGCCACGCACCGGCGGCGCTCGGGGCCGTGTCCTTTGCCGAAAGCTCGTTCTTCCCGATCCCGCCGGACATCCTGCTGATCCCGATGGTGATCGCGCAGCGCGCCCGCGCCTTCGCCTATGCGACACTGTGCACCGTGACCTCGGTGCTGGGCGGGGCGGCGGGATACGCCATCGGCGCCTTCCTGTTCGTGCAGATGGCCGAGCCGATCCTGACCTTCTACGGCTATATGGACAAGTTCGAGACCTTCCGCGGCAATTTCAACGAATACGGCGCCTGGATCGTCTTCATCGCCGGGGTCACCCCGTTCCCCTACAAGGTGATCACCATCGCCAGCGGCGCGACGGGGCTGAGCCTGCCGGTGTTCATGCTGGCGAGCGTGCTGGCGCGGGGCCTGCGCTTCTTTGCGGTGGCCGGCCTGCTCTACCTGTTCGGGCCGCCGATCCGCCATTTCATCGAGCAGCGGCTCGGCCTCGTCTTCACGGTCTTCGTGGTCGGCCTTGTCGGCGGCTTCGCGCTGATCCGCTACCTGTGAGCCGGAGGGCCTGACGATGAGCGATCCCGCAACCACCGCCCGGCACCTGGTGCTGCTGCTGCTCGCCGGCGGCCTCGCCTCGATCCTGACGGCCTGGGGCTTCCAGACGATCGGCGGCTATGTGCCCTGCAAGCTGTGCCTGGAACAGCGCATCCCCTATTATGTCGGCCTGCCGCTGGCGCTGCTGGCGCTGGTGCTGATGCTGCGCCCGCTGCCGGCGGCGGCGCGGCGCCTTGCGGTGACCGGGCTGCTCGTCGCCGTGGCGGCGATCTTCGCCTGGGGCGCCGGCCTTGGCGCCTATCAGGCCGGTGCCGAATGGGGCTTCTGGACCGGGCCGATGGACTGCGGCGGCGGCGGCGGCATGACCGATTCGGCCGCCAACATGCTGAACGCCCTGCGCTCCACCCGGGTGGTGAGCTGCACCGAGGCGAGCTGGCGGATGCTTGGCCTGTCCTTCGCCGGCTGGAACGCGGTGATCTCGGCCGGCATCGCCGTGCTGGCGCTCGCGGCCGCCTGGGCATGGCGGCGGGGGAGAACGGCATGAAGTCCGGCGACAGGAAGTCCGGCGAAGATCCGCGCGAGGCGGCGCGGCGGCGCGAGGCGCGGTCGGTGCTGGACCGGGCCGAGCGCGAGAGCGAGACCGTGCTGCGCAGCACCTTCGAGGGCGCGCATAGAAGCAAGGCGGGCGGCGGGGGCGAGGAGGACGACGCCATCGAGCGGCTCGGCCGGAAGATCGGCCGCGGCGCCGGGGCCGTCTTCGCGCTCGGCCTCGTCGCCTATCTGGTGTGGACCTATCTGTGACCGCTTTGGCGTCGCGATAGGCCGGCACCGCAACAGGGAGCACGCCGTGGGATCACGTTTCGCAGGAGCGGGGGGCGAGGCACGGGCCTGGGCCGGCGCGGTGGCGCCGGATCTCGCCGAATTCGAGCGGCTGGCGGCGCTGGCCTTCGCCGAACTGCCGCAGGAGATCCTCGACTTGTGCGGCGACATCGAGATCCGGGTGGCGGACTTCGCCGACGACGACGCGCTGGACGCGGTCGGCGTCGAGGATGCGTTCGAGCTGATGGGCCTGTTCGAGGGCATCGGCCTGGCGCAGGGCGGGGCGGAGGCCTTCAGCGGCCGCATGCCGAACCGGGTCTGGCTCTATCGCCGCGCCATCCTCGACTACTGGTGCGCCTATGAGGAGCCGCTCGGCGCCATCATCAGCCATGTGCTGATCCACGAGATCGGCCACCATTTCGGCCTGTCCGACGACGACATGGACGCGATCGAGGCGGCGGCCGACTGAGCCGCGCGCCCGCCATCGTTTCGCACACGCATCCGGCTCAGGCCGCCGGCAGCAGCCCCTCCTCGAAGGTCTTGCCGATCGCCCGGCGCGCCATCATGTGCGAGCGCGGGTGGTTGATGCTGTCGACGGCGAGCAGCTTGCCCGCGCCGAGATAGGCGACATAGAAGGTGCCGGAGGTCGGGTCGCCGACGGTGCGGGCCTCGTCATGGTCCTGCGACAGGCCGGCGATCTGCAGCTTGACGGCGTATTGGTCGGACCAGAACCACGGCACCGGATCGTAATGCACCTCCTGGCCGAGGATCGCGGCGGCGACCGCCTTGGCCTGGTCGATGGCGTTCTGCACGCTTTCGAGGCGAATCGAACGGCCATAGAGGGCGGAGTGGAAGCGGGTGCAGTCGCCGGCCGCATGGATCAGCGGATCGGAGGTGGCGCCGCTGTCGTCGACCAGGATGCCGTCGCCGGTGGCAAGGCCGCAGGCGGCCGCCAGCTCGTCATTGGGCAGCGCGCCGACGGCGACCAGAACGATGTCGCAGGGCACCTCGCCGCCGCCGGCAAGCTGCACGCCCGTGACGCGCCCGCTCCCGGAAAAGCCGGTGATGCCGGTGCCGAGCATCAGCCGCACGCCCCTGTCCGCATGGAGCTGCTGGAACCAGGCGGAGACGGCGGGCGAGACCACCCGCTTCATCACCCGGTCCTGCGCCTCGATCACCGTGACCTCGTGGCCCATGGCGCGGGCGACGGCGGCGACCTCCAGCCCGATATAGCCGCCGCCGATAATGGCGACGCGGCCGGGTTCGCGCAGCAGCGGGCGCATCGCCTCGACATCGGAAATCTTGCGCAGGGTGACGACGCCGGGCAGCTCAGTGCCGGGGAGAGGCAGGGCGCGCGGCCGGGTGCCGGTGGCGAGGATCAGCCGGTCATAGGGCAGCCGCTCGCCGCCGGCGAGCAGGACGGTGCGGGCCTGCCGGTCGATCGCCTCGACCACTTTGCCGAAATGGCAGTCGATGGCGTTCTGCTCGTAGAAGCTGGCCGGGCGCAGGTGCAGCGCCGCGTCGTCGATCTCGCCGGCCAGATGTTTCTTCGACAGGGGCGGGCGCTGGTAGGGCGGATGCGGCTCCTCGCCGACCAGCGCGATGCGCCCGCCGAAACCGCCGGCACGGAGCGACTGGACGGCCTGGGCCGCGGCCTGGCCGGCGCCGACGATGACGATACTGTCCTGCATGGGGCTGTCCTGAATGGGGCTGTCCGGCATGGGAATTCCTTCGGCAAGCTGGCGAGGGCGGGCAGGGGAGGCCAGGGGGCGCCTGCCGCCCGCCCGGCATGGCGCCCGCACGCCATATGTGACCAGAAACCGGCCGCAGGCAATGGCGGGGCGCGGGCAACGCGCCGGGAGCTGTGGGGCGAAGAGGACGATGAGGAGGAGAAGGGGGCAATGAGGGGGGCGCTCGGCCCCCCGAGGCGTGCCGCGCGCGATCAGGCGGCGCGCACGCCCTCCAGGAAGGAGGCGATCTCCTTGCGCAGCACCCGGGCCTGCTGGCCGAGCGTGCCGGACAGGTCGCCGACCATCTCGCCGGTGCCGCGGGCATGATCGGTGGCGCCGGTGACCCGTCCCATCGCCTCGGCGCCGGAGCCGGAGCGCTCCGAGGCGCGGGCGACATTCTCGGTGATCTCGCGCAGGGCGATGCTCTGCTGGCCGACGGCGGCGGCGACCGAGCCGGCGATGTCGTTCATCTGGACGATGATCTGCTCGACGTCGCCGATCGCCATCACCGCATTGGCCGAGGCCTGCTGGATCGCCTCGACCTGCTTGGCGATGTCCTGGGTGGCCTGGGCGGTCTGGCTGGCGAGGTCCTTGACCTCGGCGGCGACGACCGCGAAGCCCCGGCCATGCTCGCCGGCGCGGGCGGCCTCGATGGTGGCGTTGAGGGCCAGCAGGTTGGTCTGGTTGGCGATCTCGCGGATCAGCCCCATGACCTCGCCGATCCGGTCGGCGGTGCGCGACAGCTCGCTCATGCTCGATCCGGTGTCGCGGGCGCTGGCCACGGCCTTTTCCGCCACCTGGGTGGAGCGGTTGGCCTGGTCGGCGATCTCGGCGATGGAGACGTTGAGCTCTTCCGAGGCCGAGGCGGCGGAGGTGACGGCGTCGGCGGCGACCCGCACCGCGTCGCCGGCAATGGTCGCTTCCTCGGCGGCGCGGTTCGCCGCCTCGTCGAGCGTGCCGGAGGCGCCGGCGAGTTCCTCGGAGGCTTGGTCGAGGCGGGCGAGGGCCTCGCCGACGGTCGCCTCGAAACCGGCGATCAACTGGTCGAGATGGCGCATGCGGCGGTCGCGGGCGGCATTGTCCGCCTCCTGCGAGGCGGCGAGCCGGGCGCGCTCCAGCGCATTGTCGCGGAACACGGCGACGCTGGCGGCCATGGCGTCGAGCTCGGTGCGGCCGCGCGCGTCCGGCAGGTCGATGTCGGTTTCGCCGGCGGCCAGCCGGTCCATCGCCTGCCGCAGCGCGGCGAGCGGACCGGAAATCGAGGCGCCGATGACGATGCTGGCGACGAGCAGCACGGCGACGGTGAGGCCCATGATCACCAGCATGGTCAGGGAGGCGATGTCGCGGCCCCTGTCGAGGGCGCTCGCCGCCTCCGCCTGGCCGGCATCGGCCGCCGCCTTGAGCTGGGTGAGATAGGGGGGCAGCACGTCGAAGAAGGCCTCGAGTTTTTCCACGAGCGCCGTGTGCTCGCCGCCGGCGCCGGTGAAGCTGTCGAAGGCCTCGCGATAGGCGGCAAGGATGCCGGTCAGCTCGGCGGCGACCGCCTCGTCGAGGCCGGCGCGGGAGAGCGCGCGCTCGACGCGGGCGGCGGCGACCTCGAAATTGCCGAGATTGATGTCGCTGCGGTCGAGCAGATAGGCCTTCTCGCTGCGCTGCAGGTCGACACCGGCAAAGGCGAGGCGCTCGGTCTCGGGGCCGCGCTTGAAGCGGGCCTGCTGCTGGACGCCGGAGACGAGGGCATCGCCGTTCTGGGTCAGCGCCTTGCCGGAGCCGCCCTCGCTGTCGGTCAGGCCGAGGCGCTGCTGGATCGCATGCAGGTCGCGGAAGGTGGTCTCGATCTCGCCGAGAACGCCGGAAACCTGGGCGATCTGCGCGCCATAGGGCGCAGCGACGGCGAGGCCGCGGATCCGGTCGAGCTGCTCGCGGGCGGTGGCGACCTGGCCGGTGAAGCCGCGGTAGAGGGCGGCGGAGGGTTCGGCGAGATAGGTCTTCTCGGTGATCCGCATGGCATTGGCGGTGGTCGACAGGTCGGCGACCGTGCCGGCGAGGTCGGAAAAGCCCTCGGCCGTCTCGAAGGCGGTCTCGACGCTGGCCTGGCTCCACCAGAACACGCCGCCGATGGCGGCAAGGCCGGTCATGGTGACGGCGATGAGACCAAAAATCCTGATGCGGACCGATAGTCGCCCGATTAAGGTCGACATCGACGCGATACCCCGGAAGCGCGACACTGGATTACCTCGACTTGTCAACTCCTGCCCGGAGCAAAGGTCGGCGAGGAAAGTTAACATTCACTCACCATGTAGCGGCCGTGCTGCACCATTTCCCGTTGCAACCGGGTGCAAGGGAGGTCGGCGGCCCGGCCACACCCCCGCAACAGCCTGAACTGGATCGATTTCTTGCACTCGCTCCTGCATATGGTCGCACCCGGCATCTTCGTGCTGCTGTGGTCGACCGGCTTCATCGGCTCCAAGCTGGGTGCGCCCTATATCGAGCCCTTCGTCTTCCTGACGATCCGCTTCGCGCTGGTGCTGCCGGTGCTGCTGGCGCTCGCCCTGGTGCTGCGCGCCGACTGGCCGCGCAAAGGGGCCGAGTGGGCGCATTGCTTCTTCGCCGGGGCGCTGATCCACGGCGTCTATCTCGGCGGCATCTTCTATGCCATCGACAACGGCATGCCGGCGGGCATCGCGGCGCTGGTGCTGGGTCTGCAGCCGCTGCTCACCGCGCTGCTGGCCGGGCCGATCCTCGGCGAGAGCGTGGCGCCGCGCCACTGGCTGGGGCTGGCGGTCGGCGCGCTCGGCCTGCTGCTGGTGGTCGGCCCGCGCATCGGCGTCGACGCCTCGGGGCTGACGGTGGAAAACGCGCTGGTCTGTCTGGTGGCGGTGGCCGGCATCGCCTTCGGCACGGTCTATCAGAAGCGCTTCGCCGGCGGCGTCGACCTGATGCCCGGCACCTTGGTGCAGTATTTCGGCGCGCTCGCCGTGGTGATGCCGCTGTCGATGCTGGAAAGCTGGGAGATCACCTGGTCGGGCGAGCTGATCATCGCCATGGCCTGGCTGGTGCTGGTGCTGTCGATCGGCGCGATCCTGCTCCTGATGGTGCTGATCAAGGGCGGCAGCGCGGCGCGGGTGGCGAGCCTGTTCTACCTGGTGCCGGTGGCCACCGCCGTGGAGAGCTACCTGCTGTTCGGCGAGACGCTGTCGCTGCTGCAGGTGGCGGGCGCGGCGCTGGTGGTGGGGGCGCTCCTGATCATCCGCGAGCGGCGGATCGGCACCCGGCGCACGCCGGCGTGAGGCCGGTTGTTGCCGTCACGCGCCGGCGAGCTTGCGGGCGCGGCGGCGCAGGATCGCGGCGTTGAGCTCGCCGCCGAAGACGAAGCACAGCGACATCAGGTAGAGGAAGATCAGCGCGGTCATCGCGCCGGCAAGGCCGGCATAGGTCGAGACATAATTGGCGAAGCCGGCGAGCCAGGCGCCGAAGGCCATGCCCGAGGCGAGCCACAGGAGCAGCGTGGCGGCGACGCCGGGCAGCAGGTCGAGCAACCGGCGGCGGCCGGCCGGCAGCACCGCATGGGCGAAGAACAGCCCGCTCAGCGTCAGCACCGTGGCGATGAGATAGCGCGACAGGTTGAGCCGGGCGGTGAAGGGCTCGAGCAGCGGCGCCTGGGCCAGCACGGCGCGCCAGACCAGCGGCGCGAAGACGATCAGCAGGGCGAAGCTGATCAGCACGAAGGTGCCGAACAGCACCAGGAGCAGCGACTGGGCGCGCAGATAGAGGAAATTGCGGGTCTCGCCGACGCCATAGGCGCGGTTCAGCGCGACGCGCAGGGCCTCGACGCCGTTGGAGGCGAACCACAGGGCGGCAATGATGCCGAAGGTGAGGATGTCGCCGCGCGGCTGGGTCAGCACCACATGGATCTCGCGGGCGATCGGCCGGGCGACCTGCTCCGGCCAGGCGTCGAACAGCAGGGTGGCGATGCGGTCGGCCATGTCCGACATGCCGAGGAAGCCGGTGAGCGCGGCGACGAAGATCAGGAACGGGAACAGCGCCAGCAGTGACGACAGGGCGACATGGCTCGCCAGCGCGAAGCCGTCGTCGCTCGTCATGTGCATGACGGCGTCGTAGATCGTCGCGACGGTGGCGCGGATGGCCTGCAGCACGCTCATTCCTCGCTTTTGGGCGAGGCGGCGCCCAGGGTCAAGCCATGGCCGGGCAGTTCATGCCGCAGCGCGAAATCCATGAAATAAAATTGCTTTTCCCCTCCTTCAAAAGAAGCATTGCTTCGCGGGTTCGCCGCGATATTGTTTGCGCTGCAGCATCGGCCGCCGGGAGGGCGGGAGGCGGCGAGAAGCGAATATATCGACAATGGAGAGGAATGAATGTCCCTGGCGAGCGAATTCGGTCACGAGGCACGGGAAACGCGGCTTGCGGCGCTGACGGGCGCGGCGGTGGAGACGCTGGGCCGCCTGCTCGATGCGGCGGCGGCAAGCGTGCGCGCCCGCGTGGTCTCGGCCGAGGGGCGGCTGTCGGCGGAAAAGCTCGAGGCCGAGCAGCGCGCCACCCACGGGCTCGCCTGGCTCGCGACCTATGTGGAGGCGCTGCGCCAGCTCGCCGCCTATGCCGGGCGGCTGGAGGAGGCGGGCAGCTTCGGCGAGACCGAGGAGCTGCTGGTGCGTCTCGCCTTCGCCGAATATCTGGCGCAGGTCTTCGGCGGCATTCCGATGAACCAGGGCGAGATGGTGCGGCTCGCCGATCTCGGGCTCGGGGCGGAGGCGGCCGCCTCCTTCCGCACCGCAGCGGTGGAGGAGCTGATCGCCAGCGGCAACACGCCGGCGCTGCGGGCGCGGCTCGCCGAGCTGATCCGCCAGCAGGAGGGCAACTCGATCTTCGGCGCCTCCGGGCTCGAGGACACCTACGAGCAGGTGCGCGAGGAAATGCGCCGCTTCGCCGCCGACAAGGTGGTGCCGCATGCGCATGAGTGGCACCTGAAGAACGCCTATATCCCGCTGGAGGTGATCGAGGAGATGGCCGGGCTCGGCGTCTTCGGCCTGACGATCCCGGAAGAGTTCGGCGGGCTGGGGCTCGGCAAGGAGAGCATGTGCGTCGTCTCGGAAGAGCTGAGCCGGGCCTATATCGGCGTCGGCTCGCTCGGCACCCGCTCGGAGATCGCCGCCGAGCTGATCCTGTGCGGCGGCACCGAGTTGCAGAAGCAGACATGGCTGCCGCAGATCGCCTCCGGCGAGGTGCTGCCGACGGCCGTCTTCACCGAGCCGAACACCGGCTCGGACCTTGCCTCGCTGAAGACCCGCGCGGTGCGCGAGGGCGAGGTGTGGAAGATCTACGGCAACAAGACCTGGATCACCCATCCGGTGCGCGCCGACGTCATGACGCTGCTCGCCCGCACCGATCCGTCGGAGCCGGGCTACAAGGGCCTGTCGATGTTCCTGGCGCAAAAGCCGCGCGGCACCGATGCCGATCCGTTCCCGGCGCCGGGCATGTCGGGCGGCGAGATCGAGGTGCTCGGCTATCGCGGCATGAAGGAATACGAGATCGCCTTTGACGGGTTCGAGGTGGCGCAGGAGAACCTGTTAGGGGGCGTGCCGGGCCAGGGCTTCAAGCAGTTGATGCAGACTTTCGAGGGCGCGCGCATCCAGACGGCGGCGCGGGCGCTCGGCGTGGCGCAGGCGGCGCTCGACCTGGGGCTGCGCTACGCGCAGGAGCGGGTGCAGTTCGGCAAGCCGCTGATCGCCTTCCCGCGCGTGTCCGACAAGCTGGCGATGATGGCGGCCGAGCTGATGGCGGCGCGCCAGCTCACCTATTTTTCGGCCTTCGAGAAGGATTCGGGCCGGCGCTGCGACCTGGAGGCGGGGATGGCGAAGCTGCTCGGCGCGCGCGTTGCCTGGGCGGCGGCGGACAATGCGCTGCAGATCCACGGCGGCAACGGCTTCGCGCTGGAATATGCGATCAGCCGGGTGCTGTGCGACGCCCGCATTCTCAACATCTTCGAGGGCGCGGCGGAAATCCAGGCGCAGGTGATCGCCCGCAGAGTGCTGGAGGAGCGCGGCTGAGGGGGCTCAGGCGGAGCTGTCGGCGGCGGCATCGGGGGCGAGCGAGCGCAGGGTGGCGATCTCCTCCGGATGCCGCTCGAGCAGCCGCAGGGCCGAGGCGATGCCGCGGCTGACGAGAATCTCGCCGGATTCGTATTTCTGGAAGGCCCTCGGCCCGCCGCCGATGACGAGGCCGGCATCGCGCTGGGACAGGCGCAGCTTGCGGCGGATCGCGCGGACCTCATCCGGCGTCAGCAGGTGGTCGGCCTCCGCCTTCAGGCGGTTCAACTCGCGATCGGACACCTTCATGTCCTCGCCGGAATGGATGCCGTCCTCCACCCCGTCCGCGTACCAGCCCGGCATGTCGAAGCTGCGCGAGAGCCCCTTGTAGGAAATCGTCACCTGGCGCAGGCCGCGCACCATCGGCTTTCCGGTTTCCGGGCAGGTGAGGGTTTCCATCTCACTTCTCCTTGAACGACAGCAACAGGAACTGGGTGACGATCCCGGCCGTGACCTTCACATAGACGAGACCGGCCGGACTGCGGCCGTGATAGACGTCCTGCCAGACGGTGTGGTCGTGGTGGGACGTCATGGACTTGTAGAAATCGCCCGGCCGAAGCCCCTGGATCACGTCGACGATGTCCTGACGGCCCAAGCCCAGAGTCGCGGCGCCCCTCAAGGCTGTTGTCGTTGCCACCAGCCGGTCGGGCCGGTCGAAGGCGCCCTGAATGGCAGAGAGATCGTAGGCGGGTCTCCGCTTCTCCATTAGAGATGACACCATAATGGTGTTTTTTCAAGGTGCATGATGGTCTCCCCCGGCTCTCTGCAGCCGGAGGGTACCGTCATGACTGCGGCGATACAATCAAAGGGTGTGCCTGGTTGTGGATGCGTCTCGCGTGGCGCGAGCCTCACCCTTCACACCTCATCCCATGGCGACGACCAGCCAGAGCGAGATCCACGGCACGCCGACGAGCAGGGCGAGGCGGAAGATGTCGGCGATCCAGAACGGCGTGACACCCCGGAAGATCGTGGTCAGGCTGACGTCTTCCAGCACGCTGCGCAGCACGAAGACATTGAGCCCGACAGGCGGGGTGATCAGGCTGATCTCGGTCACCACGACGACGACGATGGCGAACCAGATCAGCACCAGCTCGGGATCGGCGAGCAGGCCCGAGCCGAAGTCCAGCCCCGTCACCAGCGGATAGAAGACCGGCACGGTGATGAGGATCATCGACAGGCTTTCCAGCACGCAGCCGAGCAGGATGTAGATCGCGACGATCGCCAGGATCACCAGCCAGGGGCTGACCTCGAGATCCGACACGAAATCGGACAGGGCGTCGGGAAGGCCGGCGAAATTCACGAAATTGGTGAAGATGTCGGCGCCGATGATCAGGGCGAAGATCATCGCGGTGGCGCGGGTGCTCTCGCCGATCGCCTGGCCGAGGGCGCGCCAGCCGAGCCGGCCGAACAGGGCCGAGAGCGGCAGGGCGGCGCCGGCGCCGATGCCGGCGGCCTCGGTCGGGGTGAAGAAGCCGCCATAGATGCCGACCATGATGATGGCGAACAGCACGACGAGGGCGAGGACGCCGAGCGCGTCGCGCCGGGTCAGCGGCTCGGCCGCGGTCGCCGGCGGGGCAAGGCCGGGATTGCGCCACACGGCAAGCTGCACGGCGGCAAGATAGAACAGCAGGCCGATGATGCCCGGGACCACGCCGGCGATGAACAGCTTGCCGATGTCGGACTCGGTCAGCAGCCCGTAGATGATCAGGATCACCGAGGGCGGAATGAGGATGCCGAGCGTGCCGCCGGCGGCGATGGAGCCGGCGGCGAGGCTGTCGGCATAGCCGAAGCGGCGCATGGAGGGCATGGCGACCCGCGACATGGTGGCGGCGGTGGCGAGCGAGGAGCCGCAGACGGCGGAAAAGCCGCCGCAGGCGATGACCGAGGCCATGGCGAGGCCGCCGCGCATATGCGCGGTCGCATGGTTGGCGACCGCATAGAGGCCGTGCGCGACGCCGGAGCGGGCCAGCACATTGCCCATGAAGATGAACAGCGGCACCACGGAGAGCGAATAGGCAAGGCCGGCGTCGAAGACCAGCGTGCCGGTCATGGCAAGGCTGGCGTCGAGACCGCGCATTGAGGCAAAGCCGGCGATGCCGACCAGCGCCATGGCGAAGGCCACCGGCATCTTCAGGAAGATGAGGACAAGCAGGACGGCGAAGCCGAGAAGCGATTCCGTCATGTCGGATCCCGTCGGGAGACGAGCGGGCGAAGCGCCCGCAAGACGGCGGCAAGGCAGGCAAGCCCGCAGGCCGCGGCAGCAAGGAAGGCGACCGGCGCCAGCGGCAGGGACAGCGAATCGCTGACCGCGCCATCCTGGGCGAGCCGCTGTCCGTGCAGGACCAGCCGCCAGGAGAAGACGGCAAGGACCAGGGCCACCAGCAGGCCGGCGACCGGCTGGACGGCGCGGGTGATGCGCCCGCCCGCGACCATGTCCATGAGGTCGACCTCGACATGTTCGCCGCGGCTCGTCGTCACCGGCAGCGCCAGGAAGACGAGCGAGGCGAGAAAGATCTCGGTCAGCTCGTAGGCACCGGCGAGAGGCGCGTTGAACCAGTAGCGGGCGACCACGTCGATGCAGGTGACGAGGGTGAGGGCGAGAAGCAGCGCGCCGGAGGCCGCGGAGAGCAGCAGCTCCAGGGCATGAGCGAAGGGCCGGCGCGGCGGCCGGCCCTCCTTGTCCGCTGTCGGCGTCATAACCCTTGCGTCCTGCCGGCTCAGAAGGAGACGCCGGTCTCGGCGCGCAGCTCGGCCAGAGCGGCGGCGCCGTCAAAGCCCTGCGCCTTGACCGCCTCGGCCCAGGCGGCCTCGTGCTTCGCCGCTTTCTCGCGAATGGCGGCGACGACCGCTGCGTTCGCCTCGTGCACCTCGATCTTGGTCTGCGCGACCAGTTCCGCGCCGCCGGCATCGGCCGCATCCCACACCGCGCCGGCCTTTTCGGCGAAGGCGGCGCCGGAGAGCTGCTCGATCGCGGCCTTGTCGGCGTCGGAGATCCCGTCCCACTTGGCCTGGTTCATGACCAGGAACCAGGAGGTGTTGTAGATGCCGCCGGGAACCGTCAGCGTGTGCGAGAGGTGATCGGCGAGGCGGAAGGCCTTCAGCGCCTCCATCGGGAAGGTGACGCCGTCGATGACGCCGCGCGACAGCTTCTCGTAGACCTCGCCCGGGCCCATGAACTGGGTGACGACGCCGAGATCCCGCATCAGGTCGGCGATGTAGCCGCCCGGCGTGCGCAGCTTGAGGCCGGCGAAGTCCTCCGGCTTTTCGATCTTGCGCTGGTTGTTGTGGACCATGCCGGGGCCGTGGGCGAAGACGGAGAGCAGCTTGACGCCCTCGTGCTCTCCGGCCGCATCCAGCGTGCCGGCATAGACCTTCCAATAGGCCCTGGAGACGGTGACCGCGTCGTTGCCGAGGAAGGAGAACTGGCCGATGCGCGAGCGCAGGAACCGGTCGTCCTGGGTGAAGGAATGCAGGCCGTAGGTGATGTCGGCGACGCCGTCGCGGGCCATGTCGTAATGGGCCGGCGGGGCGCCGAGGGGCTTCGCCAGCACGCGCACCTTGACCCGGCCCTCCGTCGCCTTCTCGACCTCCTCGGCCCAGGGCTTCATGGCGTTCTCGACCAGCGGGTGCTTGGGCGGCAGCCAGGACGACATGACCAGAGTGGTGTCGGCGCGGGCACCGGCAAGGCCGGCAAGGAGCCCGCAGGCGAGCGCGGCAAGGCCGAACCCGGCGGATTTCACCGTGAAGCGCATTGTTTCCTCCCGTTTCCCGGCCGGGGGAACGTCGCCGCGGCCGGTTATTAGTTTCGTTTGCAACTTTTCAGGAAAGGCCGGGCGCGTCAAGAGGGCGCAGGTGCTCGCCTGGCGGCGCCTAAGCCTGCGGCGGCGGCAGTGCGGTGGACACCCAGCGGGAGACGAGCCGGTCGAAAAGGGCGGCCTGCTCCTCGGCCTGCGGAATGGCGCCGATGCTGAAGCCGACGATCATGTGGTAGAAAAAGGCCAGAACCCCCTGGGCCAGAAGCACGGGCTCGGCACCGGTGGCAAGGCGGCCGGAGGCCTGGAGTAAGGCAACCGCCTCGACGACGGCCTCCTCCAGCCGGTAGCAGACGTCGAGAAACTGGCGGGTCCAGGGAGCGTCCTTGAGCGTCGACTGGACGAGATAGAGCCGGGCGAATTCCGGGTCGGCGCGATAGAGCGCCAGCCAGGGATGCAGGAGGCCGGCAAGGAAGGCGGCCGGATCGCCGGACGGTCCCCGGTCGATCTGCGCCCGCATCGCCTCGGCGAGCGCGTCGAGGCTGCCGATCCGCACCGCGATCAGCAGGTTGGCCTTGTCGTTGAAATGCGCGAAGACGGTCGCCTTGGCGACGCCGGCGCGCTCGGCCACCGCATCGACGCTGGTCTCCTCGTAGCCTTGCGCATCGAAGAGATCGCGCGCCGCGACAAGGATCTTGTCGCGGGTCTCGCGGGTGCGCTTCTGCGGGCGTCCGACCATTCCAGTTCTTCTCTCTCGATGGGGCTCTCTTGCGAGGCAGGTTGGGGCGGCGCGCGAGTCGCGTGAATTTATTTATTGACCACGGTCAAAAAATGCGGCATCAAAAAATGATCACGGTCAATTATGCATGGATACACGCGAAACCGGAGAGAGACAATGCCGAAACGCATTCTGGTTCTGGATGGACATCCCGGCCCCGACAGCCTGTGCGGGGCGCTGGCCGCCGCCTATGCGGAAGGCGCCATCCGCGCCGGGCACGACGTGGCGCTGCTGCGCCTGTCCGACATGACGTTCGATCCCGACATGGGGGCGGGCTTTGACGCCGACAAGCCGCTGGAGCCGTGCCTGGCCGAGGTGCAGGACAAGATCGCCTGGTGCGAGCACCTGGTCATCGTCCATCCGATGTGGTGGGGCTTGATGCCGGCCAAGCTCAAGGGGCTGCTCGACCGGGTGCTGCTGCCGGGCTTCGCCTTCCGCTACACGTCCGGCAAGATGCTGCCGGACAAGCTGTTGCAGGGACGGACGGCGGAGGTGCTGGTGACCGCGGACTCGCCCCGCTGGTATCTCTATCTGGTCGAGCGGGTGCCGGGATACCGGGCGATGAAATCGCAGATCCTCGGGCTTTGCGGCTTCAAGGGCATCCGCTTCCGCACTTTCGCGCCGGTGCAGGGGTCGAACGAGGCCAAGCGAAAGGGATGGATCGAGAGGGCGGGGCACTACGGCGCCGCTGCCTGAACGATAGGGCGGGGAGCGCTCCGCCGGGAGCCGGATGCCTCAGAACCGGTCTTCGGCGAACCAGCCGAAGACCGTCAGGTCGAGCGTCGTCTGGGCGATGCGCTCGCGATTGGTCATCAGGATCTGGCCGCCCCGGCGCTGGTAGAAGCGCACCGCCTCCTCGTTGTCCTTGAGCACGCGGATGGCGAGGCCATCGAGGCGGGCGCGGGTCAGCGCGGCGCGGGTGGCGGTGAACAACTCGCTGCCGAAGCCGAGGCCCTGGTGGTCCGGGCGGATATAGAGTTCGTAGATCTCGCCCTCGAAGGGCAGTTCGCGCATCCGGCTGCGGCCCCAGGTGGCATAGCCGGCCGGCACGCCGGCGACCTGGAGAATCTGGATCTGGACGCCGCGCGACAGGGCGGTGCGCCACCATTTCGGTCCGCGCCGGGAAATCATCCGCTCCAGTTCGAGCCCGTCGATGATGCCGCGATAGGTCGCCCGCCAGGCATCCTCGTGGATGATGGCGAGCGCTTCGGCATCGTCGTGGCGCGCTGGGCGCAGGGCTGTCAGACCGATACTCATGACACCATGATAGCGCCCTTCGCCGACGGACAAAAGCCGTTGCGCGCAGCGCCGCGCCCGGCGGGGCGGGAGAGCTGGAAAATGCGGAAGAGCCGTGGGGAGAAACGGAAAAGGGCCGGCGCTGAGCCGGCCCTTCCGGTTGCAGTTCGGCCCTTGCGGGCCGGGGAACGCCTGAGACAAAACCCCGGGGGGCTGGGGGGCTGTTGCGTACCGAAGCCTTGTCGTCAGTCCCTCATGCAACGATGCCAATTTCGCCGGCCAAGATGGCGCCGTATGGGCTGCAATGGGGCGAAACTATGAAATCGACAGGGGGGTAAAAACTCCTGGGGCCGCGCCGGAGCCGCCTGAAATAGTGATTTTTTCCAAGGGTTTGCCGGAAGAGTGGTCTGGCCGGGGCGCCGGCGGGCGGAGCGCGGCGCCCGGCCCTCGCTGCCCGGGACTTGCCAAAGGCGGAAGCAGGGGCTCATCATGACGGATCGATGACGGGACCCCGAGCCAGGCGGGAGGCGCGATGAGCGAGTTCGAAGAAGAGGCATCCCGGTTCGGGGCGGACCTGGAGGCAATCTCCGGCTTCGCCCCTGCGCAAGGGACGGCCAGCCCCCCGGCGCTGGTCACCTTTCACCGCCGGGAACTCGACCTGATCCTGCGGGTCTATGGCCACCGGGTGGCCTCCGGCGAGTGGCGCGACTATGCCATCGACCATCTGAAGGACCGGGCGGTGTTTTCCGTGTTCCGCCGCAGCTCCGAAATGCCGCTGTTCCGCATCGAGAAAGTGCCGCGCAACGCCCGGCGCCAGGGCGCCTATGCGGTGGTCGGCACCGGCGGAGTGATCCTCAAACGCGGCGGCGATCTCGCCCAGGTGCTCAAGGTCTTCGAGAAGAAGCGTCACCTCAGCCTGGTGTGAGGCCGCAAGGCAGGGGCTGCTCGCCGCCCGGCGCAAAAGCGGAGGCCGGGCGAGCCGACCCCTATCGATCAGGAAAAAGCGGAGGTCGGGCAGGCCGACCTCCCCTATGATTTAAAAAGCGGAGGTCGGGCAGGCCGACCTCCGCAAGGCAGTGCCGCGGGAATGCAGGCACGGAACCGGGAGCCCCGCAGGGCTCGTCAGAACTTGTAGCCCATGCGCGCGGCCAAAGCGTGCGAGCGGGCGCGGGCCCGGTACTCGCCCGAGTAGGTGAGGGCGCCGGACAGGCGGCCCTCCATCGCGTCGACCTGCAGGCCGGCCGACAGGCGGGCGATGTCGCGGCCGACACGGGTGCCGGTGGCGGTGACCGGCGCGCCGAGCATGGTGGCGGTGCGGCTGTCGCCGAGCGAGCCGAGGGCGCGGGCATAGGCGACATCGACCACCGGCGTCAGCGTCGCCGCCGCACCGAGCGGCAGGGCGGGCGCGGCAACGCGCACACCGGCGCCGGCATCGAACTGGCTGCGGTTCGCCGACGGTGCCGAGAGGGCGAAGACGCCGGCCCCGGTCTCGTTCGACGCGCCCAGCCACTGATGCACGAGGCGGGTCTGCAGGTAGGGCTGGATGGTGGTGCCGACGGTCGCGAAGGTCATGCCGATGCGGGCATTCGACCAGGCGCCGATATCGACCGACTTGCTGGAGCCGGTGAAGGGCACGGCACCGCCGGCGCCGGCGATCGAGTTGCGGGTGCGGCGCGAGTCGAAGCGGCTGAGGCCGCCGGCCGCGTCGGCGAAGAAGCCGCCGGCCGAATAGCTGCCATAGGCGACCGCATGCAGCGCATTGGCGCGGGCGGTGTTGCCGCCGCCCTGGCTGTTGCCGGAGGTGAAGCCGACACCGAAACCGCCGCCGATGCCATTGCCGAGGGTGACGTCGATACCGGAGAGCATGCCGCCGGTGCGGCTGATGCTGCCGGGGGTGGCGCCGTGGGAGGAGATGCTGGAGTAGCTGCCGAGCATGGAGCCCCACAGCCGGTAGCCGGCATCGGCCGTCGGCGCGCCGCCATGGGTGGAGACGCTGACCGTGCCCGGGGTCGCCTTGCCGGAGCCATGCGCGGCGGCAAGGTCGGCGATGGTGCCGGCGATCTGCGACATGGTCGCGGCCTGCGCCATCTGCGACTGGGTGAAGACCGAGGCGGTGGCGCCGTTGCGGGTCGAGGTCAGGTTGTCAAGGTCGAGCAGGCCCCAGCCATATTCGGCATCGATGCCGGCTTCGCCGACGTCGCGGGCGGTCGCCAGCACCAGTTGCGCCAGGTCGGAGGCGGAGGCGTTGGGGAACATCTCGCGGGCGATGGCAAGCGCGCCGGTGACATGGGGCGCGGCCATCGAGGTGCCGGACATGCGGACATAGCCGCCGGTGTTGGAGGTCGAGTAGATGCCGTCGGCATCTTCGTCGTCGCCGCCGCCGGGCGCGGACAGGCACCAGGCCATGGCGACGCCGCAGCGGTTGGAGTAGTCGGCGAGAGTGCCGTCGCGGCCGACGGCGGCGACCGCCAGCCAGTTCGCCCGCAGCTCGGGGAAGAGGTGGGGCAGGGCCGCCTCATAGGAGGCGCCGGGCAGGCCGTCATTGCCGTTGGCGAAAACCATCACCGCGCCTTCGGCGGCGGCGCGGCGGAAGGCGGCGAGCATCAGCGGATTGTCGTTCTCGAAATGCGACCGTACGCCCTCGAGGGCGGGTCCGTCGGCCGGCATCATCCCGTCGCTGCCCCACGAGTTGTTGAAGAACTCGATGCCGTTGTCGAGGCCGTAGCCGATGACGGCGGCGACGGCGCTGTCGAGCAGCGCGGCGTCGATGCTGCCGTCGTCCCTGGCGATCTGCAGCGAGGTGACCCGGGCGCCCGGCGCGACGCCCATCATGCCCTCGCCATTGGCGAGCGCGGCGATGGTGCCGGCGACATGGGTGCCATGGCCGTGGCCGTCCGTGGTCGTCGGCGCCAGGGTGTAGCCGTTGATCGACAGGCCGCTGAGATTGCCTTCGAGATCCGGATGGCCGGAGATGATGCCGGAATCGACCACGCCGACATTGACGCCGCGGCCGATATAGCCGCGCTCATGGGCGATGCGCGCGCCGGTCATGATCAGGCCCCACTGGGCGTCGTATTCGTCGGCCTGCGCGGCCGGGACGGCGAGGCACAGGGCAAGGGAGAACAGCGGCAGGCGGGAGATGGCGGCCCGGCGGGCGCCGGCAAGTCTTCTGGTAACGCTCGACATTGGATCCGTTCGACCTGAACTGGGGGGAAGATGAATGACCGCAGATAACCCCGCCGCGCCGCGCCGCGTCAATCCGGTTCGGCGCGAAAAGGCGAAGGATTCCGAGAGGAAGCCGAAGAAATGGACGCAGTGGCGGCGGCGGCGGACGCTCTGCAAACCGCCACCGGCTTTCGCCCGCTCCCTGTCCGCTCCCCGCCCGGCACCCGTCCGGCACCCGCCCGGCACTCGCTCGGCACTGGGCAAACGACGTTGCCGACGCCCTCGCAAACGAAACGGGCGCGGCTTTCGCCGCGCCCGTCGATGTCCGCTTGTGCCTGAGGATGCGCGATTATTCGCGGTTGCCGAACAGTTGCAGCAGCATCAGGAACAGGTTGATGAAGTCCAGATACAGGCGCAGGGCACCCATGATCGACTTCTTCTTGGCAACCTCGGAGCCGTCGCCCGCGTAGTACATTTCCTTGATCTGCTGGGTGTCGTAGGCGGTGAGACCCGCGAAGACCAGCACGCCGATCACCGACACGGCGAACTGCAGCGCCGAGGAGGCCAGGAAGATGTTGACCAGCGAGGCGATGATGATGCCGATCAGGCCCATGAACAGGAACGAGCCCCAGCCGGACAGGTCCTTCTTCGTGGTGTAGCCGTAAAGGCTCAGCGCGCCGAAGGAGGCGGCGGTGATGAAGAACACCCGCGCGATCGAGCCGCCCGTGTAGACGAGGAAGATCGTCGACAGCGACAGACCCATCGCCGCCGCGTAGATCCAGAAGGTCGTCTGAGCGGTGGAGGCGCTCATCGACTGGATGCGGAAGCTGAGGAAGAACACCATGGCCAGCGGCGCGAGCATCACCACCCACTTCAGCGGGCTGAGATAGATCGCCTGGCCGAACGGGGTCAGCGCCATGCCGCCGGCGGTCTGGTCGATGGCGAAATACACGGTCGCCAGCGCGGCAAGGCCGGTGATGGCGAGGCCGAGGGCCATGTAGTTGTAGACGCCCAGCATGTAGGCGCGCAGGCCCTCATCATAGACGCCGGCCTGTGCGTGTGCGCCGGCCGCAGCGTACCTCGTGTTGGAATTGCGGTCGAAGGTCGACATCGAAATCCTCTCTATCCGTTGAAACGGTTGCCCTTTTTGAGGGCGGTCCCCCGGCCGCGCCGGACGCCTCGCGGCCCCTTTGCGCAACCTTTTGAAGTCATGCAAGCGCCGCTGTTCGCGCCGCTCGCACGCACGTCCCCCCGAATATGGGCACAAGCCGCCGTCCCCACAAGGCATAATCGGCCCGGCCGACATTACCGTTCTGTCATTTTCCGGCAGAGGGTTACCCGCCGCGCAGGCGCGGTCCGGCGCCGGCTAAAGGTTGCGCAGCACCGGCGCCGGCTTGCGCCCCAACACCTGCCAGGTGCCCATGAGGCCGAAGCCGACGGTGAGCACGAGGGCGGCAAGCGCGGCGCCGAAGGCGGTCACGGGCAGGAAGGCGAAGCCCGCATTCATGATCTCCACCAGCACGAAGGAGGCGGCGAGCGCCCCGGCGATCACCGCAAACACGGCGGTGACGAGGCCGAGAATGGCGTATTCCAGCGAGAAGCTGGCGATCAGCCGGCCGCGGGTCGCGCCCAGCGTCTTGAGGATCACCGCGTCGTAGACCCGGTGCCGGTGACCGGCGGCGAGCGCCCCGCCCAGCACCAGCACGGAGGCGATGAGGGTGATCGAGGCGGCGGCGCGGATCGCCACCGCGAGCTGTTCCACGAGGCTGTTGACCTGCTGGATGGCGTCCTTGACGCGCACGGCGGTGACGGTCGGGAACGCCTGCGACAGGGTCTTGAGCAGGGCCAGCTCGCGGGCCTCGCCGCCGCCGTCGGCATAGGCGAGGGTGCGCAGATGGGTGTGCGGCGCGCCGGCGAAGGTGTTGGGCGAGAACACCATGACGAAGTTGATGGCGAGCGATTCCCACTCGACCCTTCGGAAATTGGCGATCTCGGCGGTGATCTCGCGGCCGAGTACGTTGACGGTGATCGTGTCGCCGATCTTCAGGCCGAGCCCGGCGCCGGCGCCGGCCTCGAAGGAGACGAGCGGCGTGCCATCATGGTCGGGCGCCCACCAGGTGCCCTCCGTCAACTCCGCACTCGCCGGCCGCTCGCCGGCATAGGTGACGCCGCGATCGCCGTTGAGCACCCAGCGGCCGCCCTCGGGCACTGCGACCTCCTCGCTCGGCACGCCGTTGACCGCGGCGATGCGGCCGCGCAGCATCGGCGCGCCGTCGATGGTGGCGCCCGGCGCCTCGCGGGCGAGCAGGGCGTCGAAGGCCTCGCGCTCCGACTGCTGCACGTCGAGGAAGAAGAAGCTCGGGGCATTGGCGGTGACGGTGGTGCCGAGCTCGCGGCGCAGGTTGCCGTCGATCAAGGCCAGGGCGACCAGCAGCGACAGGCCGAGGCCGAGCGAGAGCACGACGGAGGGGGTCAGCGCGCCGGGCCGGTGGATGTTGGCAAGCGCCAGGCGCAATTCGGCGCCGCGCGGATGCGGCAGGCGGCGGGCGCCGGCCATGATGCCGCGGGCGATCAGCGTCAGCAGCACGAAGACCACCGCGGTGGCGCCGACATAGGTGAGCGAGATGCGCAGGTCGCCGGACAGGGCGACGGCAAGGCCGGCGAGCACCAGCACGGCGGCGGCGGTCGCCGCGAGGTAGCGCTTGCGCGGCCAGGCGCGGGTGGCGGAGGCATCGTCGCGGAACAGCAGGCTCGGCGGCACGTCATGGGCGCGGCCGAGCGGCCACAGCGCGAAGGCAAGCGCAGTGAGCCCGCCATAGAGCACGCCGAGGCCGAGCTCGGCCGGATAGACCGAGGCGATCGCCTTGATCGGCAGCACGGCGGCGATGAAGCCGGCGGCAACGAAGGGGATCAGCGCGCCGAGGACGAGGCCGGCGGCGATGCCGAGGCCGGCGAGGCAGAGGATCTGGATCAGATAGACGCGGAAGACGAAGTCGCCATCGGCGCCAAGGCAGCGGAAGGTGGCGATCACCGGCCGCTTGGCATCGAGATAGGAGCGCACCGCATTGGCGACGCCGACGCCGCCGACGACCAGCGCGGTGAGGCCGACAAGGGTGAGGAACTGGGCAAGGCGGGTGATGTTGCGCTGCAGGCCGGGGGCGGCCTCGGCGCGCGACTGCACCCGCCAGCCGGCGAGCGGGAAGCGCCGGTTGGCCTCCTCGGCCAGCGCCTCGACCGCCGCGGAGGAGGTGCCGGCGGGCAGGCGCACCCGGTAGAGCCAGCGCACCAGGCTGCCGGGCTGGACGAGGCCGGTCTCCTCCAGCGCAGCGTCCGAGGCGATCATCCGGGGGCCGAAATTGATGCCGTCGCTGAGCCGGTCGGGCTCGGCGGCGAGCGTGTCGGCGATGCGCAGGCTGGCGCGGCCGAGGGTGATCATGTCGCCCCGCTCGAGGCCGAGGCGGACCAGCAGTTCCGGCTCGACGACGATGCCATGGACGCCGTCGCGCGGCGCGAGCGCGCCGGCAAGATCGCCGCCGCCGGCAAGGCGCAGCTCGCCATAGAGCGGATAGGCGCCGTCGACGGCCTTGAGCTCGACCAGGGTCTGCTCGCCGCTGTCGGGCGCCCGCGCCATGCCGCGCAAGGTGGCGACGCGCGAGAGGTCGCCGAGGCTTTCCAGCCAGGCAAGCTCGTCCGGCTCGGCGGTGCGGTGGATCAGGCGGGCCGACAGGTCGCCGCCGAGGATCGAGGTGCCTTCGGCGGCAATGCCTTCCACCAGCGCGCGCGAGACCGAGGCAACGCCGGAGATGGCGGCGACGCCAAGCGCGATGCAGGCGATGAAGACATAAAAGCCCCGCAACCCGCCGCGCATCTCGCGAAGGGCGAAGCGGAAGGCGAGGCCGAGGGGCGGGCGGGCGCGGCGCTGCGACGGCGTGGGCAGGACACCGTGCATGCTCAGTCCTCCCCAGCGGCGGCGACGGGCTCGAGCGTCTCGATATGGCCGGAGCGGACGCGGATGGTCTCGTCGCAGCGACGGGCGAGCGCCGCATCATGGGTGACCATGACCAGCGTCATGCCGCGCTCGCGGGTGGCGGAGAACATCAGGTCGACGATCTGCGCGCCGGTGGTCTCGTCGAGATTGCCGGTCGGCTCGTCGGCCAGCAGCAGCGGCGGGCGGGTGACCAGGGCGCGGGCGATGGCGACGCGCTGCTGCTCGCCGCCGGACATCTGCGAGGGGTAATGGCCGGTGCGCTCGGCGAGGCCGACGGCGGCCAGCTCCTCGCGCGCAGCCTCGAAGGCGCGCGGCACGCCGGCAAGCTCCAGCGGCACGGCGACGTTTTCCAGCGCCGTCATGTTGGGAATGAGGTGGAAGGACTGGAAGACAATGCCGATGGAGCGGCCGCGGAAGCGGGCGAGCTGGTCCTCCGACAGGTCCGTCAGTTCGGAGCCGCCAACGACCACCGAGCCGGTGTCGGCCCGCTCCAGCCCGGCCATCACCATCAACAGGGTCGACTTGCCGGAGCCGGACGGGCCGATGATGCCGACCCTGCGGCCGGCGGCGATGTCGAGGTCGACGCCCTTGAGAATGTGCACCCGGGCGGCATCGCGGCCGAGGCTGAGATGAACGCCGGACAGGGAGACGATGGGGGGCGGGACTGTTCGGTCGGTCATGCTCTGCCTATATGGTTGGGCCATATGATCGGGTCGACGTTGCAACATGCCGCGCTGCACGCAACCTTTCGCGATATGGGAGGTTACGCGGGGAGCGTCCAGAGGATCAGCCGACATGATACGTTTCGTTACAGTTTTTCTCGCCATGGCCGGATTGCTGGCCGCGCAGCCGGCGCGGGCCGAGCCGCTGCGCATCCTCGCGCTGGGCGACAGCCTGACCGCCGGCTACCAGTTGCCGCCCGAGGCGGCGTTCCCGGCGCAACTGGAGGCGGCGCTGAAGGCGCGCGGGCACGATGTCGTCGTGGTCAATGCCGGGGTTTCCGGCGACACCACGGCGGGAGGGCTGTCGCGGCTCGACTGGTCGCTGGGCGAGGGGGCGGACGCGGTGATCGTCGAACTCGGCGCCAATGACGCGCTGCGCGGCCTGCCGGTGGCATCGGCGCGGGCGAATCTCGAGCGGATCGTCGCGACCCTTGCCGAGCGCGGGCTGCCGGTGCTGCTGGCCGGCATCGCCGCGCCCCGCAACATGGGCGAGGACTATGTCGCCGGCTTCGAGCGGATGTATGCGGAGATCGCGGCGGACCACGACGCGGTGCTCTATCCGAATTTCCTTGCAGGCATCCCGATCACGGCCGAGACGGTGCTGCCGGACGGCATCCATCCGACGCAGAAGGGCGTCGCGATCATCGTCGAGGGCATCCTGCCGAAGGTGGAAGAACTGATCTCGCGGGCCGGCGCGGCGCGGGGCTGAGCGGGCACCCGGCGCGCCGCATCGGGGCGTGCGGGGAGAGACCGGCAGACGGTTGACGAGGCGCGCTTGAGCGGTCAAGGTCCGGCCATCCTCCCGGTCTTCACAAGACACCGCAGCAGAAAGATCCCCCGATGCAAAAGCGCCGTCTCGGACGCACGGACATTCATGTCTCCAGCCTGTCGCTCGGCACGATGACCTTCGGCGAGCAGAACACCGAGGCCGAGGGCCATGCCCAGCTCGACCTCGCGCTCGACCGCGGCATCAACCTCTTTGATGCCGCTGAGCTCTATCCGATCCCGCCCAAGGCCGAGACCCAGGGGCGCACCGAGGAAATCATCGGCACCTGGCTGAAGGCGCGCGGCAACCGCGACAAGGTGGTGATCGCCACCAAGGTGGTCGGCCGCACCGAGAACACCTGGTTCCGCAAGGACGGCAGCGAGGGCCGGCTGACCCGCGCCCAGATCGAGGAAGCCGTCGACAAGAGCCTGACGCGGCTGCAGAGCGACTATATCGACCTCTACCAGATCCACTGGCCGGACCGGAACGTCTCCGGCTTCGGCTCCAACCCGACGATCTGGAAGGCGCCGGCGCCCTGCGACGACGAGACGCCGATCGAGGTGACGCTGGAGGCGATGGACCGGCTGGTGAAGGCCGGCAAGATCCGCCATCTCGGCCTCTCCAACGAGAGCCCCTGGGGCACGATGCGTTTCCTGGAACTGGCCGAGCGCAACGGCTGGCCGCGGGTGGTGTCGATCCAGAACGCCTATAACCTGGTCAACCGCACCTTCGAGGGAGGGCTTGCCGAAATCGCCCACCGGGAACAGGTCGGCCTGCTCGCCTATTCGGCGCTGGGCCAGGGCTATCTGACCGGCAAGTACCGCAACGGCGCGCTGCCGGCCGGGGCCCGCAAGACGCTGTTCGACCGGCTGCAGCGCTACGAGAAGCCGGGTGCGGACGTCGCGATCAACGCCTATCTCGACCTTGCCGACGAGCTCGGCCTGTCCTCCTCGCAACTGGCCATCGCCTTCGCGCTGTCGCGCGCCTTCACCACCTCGGTGATCCTCGGCGCGACCTCGCTGGGCCAGCTCGAGCACGATCTCGGCGCGCTGGACCTTGCAATCACCGAGGAGATCGAGGGCCGGATCAATACGCTCTACCAGCATCACGGCAGCCCCTGTCCGTAAGGCGGCGGAAAGACGCGGCGGGCCGGCCCGAATCACGGCCGATCCGCCGCGACGGAGGGGGCCTGCTGCCGGTCGCAAAGCCGGCCTGAGGCGGAATGCCCTTGCGGATCAGCGCCTTGCTTTTTTGCTTGCGGTGCAGCGAAAAACCCGTCCTGATGAGAGCATGCGGCGACAGCGGAGGGTTCGATCATGCCTCGACTGTTCACCGGGCTTGAGATTCCGGCCCAGACCGGCCTCATGCTCTCCCTGTTGCGCGGTGGCCTGCGCGGTGTGCGCTGGATCGACCCCGAAAACTATCACATCACCCTGCGCTTCATCGGCGACATCGACGACCGCATGGCCGACGAGGTGGCGGACGCGCTCGACCGCATCCGCCGCGATCCGGTGGAGATCCGGCTGACCGGGCTCGGCGCCTTCGCCAACGGCAAGCCGCATGCGGTCTTCGCAAGGGTCGAGCCGACGCCGGGGCTGATGGAGCTGCAGGGCGAGCAGGAGCGCATCCTGCAGCGGCTGCGGCTGCCGGCGGAGCGGCGCAAATACGTGCCGCATGTGACGCTGGCGCGCTGCCGCACCTGCAGCAACCAGGACGTGGCGCGCTGGCTCGCCGAGCATGGCGACTTCTACGCCCAGAGCTTCACCGCCGCGCGGTTCGTGCTGTTCTCCTCCCGCGCCAGTGTCGGCGGCGGCCCCTATCTGGTGGAGGAGGCCTATCCGCTCGACCGGCAGGGCGGCGGCCACGGCGTGCCCGAGGGGGCAGCGCAGTTCGCCGGCCAGCACCGCTGAGCGATATCGCCTGCCAGTATCGCTGGGAGACGCGGCAATGATAGCCGCCGCAGCCCGCCGTCGGCCTTAAGTTGCACCGCACAATTTCCGGCTTGCCTTTGGACACGGCGCTTGCGATACAGCCGCCAACAGCCAAAGAGGAGCCCCATCCATGCGTATTGACGCCGTTCCGATCGGAAAGAATCCGCCTGAGGACATCAATGTCATCATCGAGGTCTCGGTGGGCGGCGAGCCGATCAAGTACGAGATGGATAAGGAAGCCGGCGCCATGTATGTCGACCGCTTCCTCTACACGCCGATGCGCTACCCGGGCAATTACGGCTTCGTGCCGCACACCCTGTGCGGCGACGGCGACCCGGTCGACGTGATCGTCGCCAACCAGCGGCCGATCGTGCCGGGCGCGATCATGAACTGTCGCCCGATCGGCGTGCTGTTCATGGAGGACGAGGCGGGGCAGGACGAGAAGTTGATCGCGGTGCCCTCCAGCAAGCTGACGCGGCGCTACGAGAACATCGTCCATTACGAGGACCTGCCGGACATCACCATCCAGCAGATCAAGCACTTCTTCGAGCACTACAAGGACCTGGAGCCGGGCAAGTGGGTGAAGATCACCGGCTTCGGCGGCCCGGACGAGGCCAAGCGGATCATCGAGGAATCGATCGAGCGGGCCAAGGCCGCCAAGGCCTGAGCCGCCTGTCGCGCTGTTTCAGCCGACGACATTCGACATTCTAGGCCGCGTCCCACAAGGGCGCGGCCTTTTGCTTTTCCGGTTTCTTGGTCTCCGGGCGTCAGGCGCTGTCGCCGGTCTGGGCGCGGATGGCGCGGGCGACCTGCCGCGGGATCTCCAGATGCGGCATGTGGCCGACCCCGTCGAACACCTGCACGGCGATATCGCCGGGCAGGCCGCGGGCCTGGGAGACCGGCAGCACCCGGTCCTGGGCACCCCAGATCAGCCGCACCGGGGGGCCGAGCGCCGCGATCTCGGTGATCGGCAGGGTCTTCTGCACCTTGCCGTCGAGCAGGGCCTCGACGATCTCGGTCAAGGTCTCGCAGACGCCGGGACGGGCGCGGGTCTCCGCCGCCTGGCGCACGACGAGACGCGGCAGGTCGAAGCCGAGGCCGAAGAACTGCTCCAGCAGCGGTTCCAGTTCGCCCGCCTCGCGCGCCGCCGCATAGCGGCGCAGCAGGGCGGCGTTGATCTCGGGGCCGAAGCCGCCCGGACCGAGCAGGGTGAGGCTCGCCACCCGCTCGGGCGCCTTCAGCGCGACGAGCGCGGCGGCCGCCCCGCCCATCGAATGGCCGACGAGATGGACGCGGGCGAGGCCCATCGCCTCCAGCGAACCGAGCACGGCGCGGGCGGCGACGCCGGCGCCGCCGATCCTCGGCCAGCCGAGGGCGCGGCCGTGGCCGGGCAGGTCGAAGGCCAGCGTGCGCCGGCTCATTGACACTTCGTCCTGGAGGGTGGCAAAGCCACGCGCGTCGCCGCCGAAGCCGTGCAGCAGCACCACCGGTTCGGGACTGTCCGGGCCGCTGGCGGTGACGGGCAGGATCGAGGGCGGCAATTCGGACATGGGGCGTTGCTCCGCTGATGGGTCTTTTGCTCCTTGTCGCATGCAAGGCCTAAGGATGCGAGGGGGGGATGCGAGGGGGGGATGCGAGGGGGGGATGCGAGGAGGGATGCGAGGGGGCAGGCGCCCATGCCGGGGAGGCGGGTCCGCCTTGGCCTTGCGCGGACTTGACAGGCGGGGGGAGCGCATCGCATGGACTTAAATCGATTGAATTGACCGGAGTGGACCAGTGAGCGAGCTACTTTGCCTCGGCGAGCCGATGATCGAGTTCAACCAGACGGCGCCGGGCGGGCCTTACGTGCAAGGCTTCGGCGGCGACACCTCGAACGCGGCGATCGCGGCGGCGAGGCAGGGGGCGCGTGTCGGCTATGTCAGCGCGACGGGGCGCGACGTGTTCGGCGACCTGTTCGACGGGCTGTGGGCGGGCGAGGGCGTCGATACGGCCGGCGTGGCGCGGATGGAGCAGGCGCCGACCGGGATCTATTTCGTCACCCATGGGCCGTCGGGCCACATGTTTTCCTATCGCCGGAGCGGCTCGGCGGCGAGCCTGATGCGCCCCGGCGCCCTGCCGCTCGAACTGCTGAAGACGGCGAGGATCCTGCATGTCTCGGCGATCAGCCAGGCGATCTCGGCGAGCGCCTGCGACACGGTGTTCGCCGCCATCGAGGCCGTGAAGGCGGCCGGCGGGCTGATCTCCTACGACACCAACCTGCGGCTGGCGCTGTGGCCGCTGGCGCGGGCCCGCGCGGTGGTCGAGGCGACAGCGGCGATGGCCGACATCCTGCTGCCCGGCCTCGACGATGCCCGCCAGCTCACCGGGCTGGAGGCGCCGCAGGAGATCGCCGACCACTACCGGGCGAAGGGCGCCGCGCGGGTTGCGCTGACGCTCGGCGACAAGGGCGTGCTCTATGCCGGGCCGGAAGGGACGGAGATCATCGCTCCGCACACGGTCGAGGCGGTGGATGCGACGGGGGCGGGCGATGCCTTCGACGGGGCGTTTCTCGCCGAATTCCTGGCCACCGGCGACGGGCTGGCGGCGGCCCGTCACGCCAATGCGGCGGCGGCGCTCGCCGTGTGCGGCTTCGGTGCTGTTGCGCCGCTGCCACAACGGGCCGAAGTCCTTGCCTTGCTCGCCAAACAGGGCGCGCGCGGCGCCTGAGGGACGTGTAGATTTTCTGCCGATTGCGAATCAGTCGGAGGGGCGGGCGGCGCGGCCTCCGGGGCGTGGAGGCGACATGCGGATTTTTTCTGGGCGGATCTTTGCTGGACGGGTTTTTGCGGGACTGGTGCTGGCGCTCTCCCTGGCGGGCGGTGCGCCTGCCAAGGCGCAGACGGAGCAGTATTACGATCCGGTCAGCCGGAGCTGGCAGACCTACCGGATCACGCCGGAGGCGGCCGGCAAGATCGTCCGCGAGAAATACCGGCGCACCGAGGTGCGCTACCGCACCGACAAGGCGCCGGGCTCCGTCATCGTCGATACCCGCGACCGCTATCTCTATTACGTGCTGCCGGGCGGCAAGGCCGTGCGCTACGGCATCGGCGTCGGCCGCGAGGGCTTCTCCTGGTCGGGCACGGAGAAGGTGACGCGCAAGGCCAAGTGGCCGGGCTGGACGCCGCCGCCGGAAATGATCGTCCGCGAGCGCAAGAACGGCCGCAACCTGCCGAGCTTCATGCCTGGCGGGCCGAAGAACCCGATGGGCGCGCGGGCGCTCTATCTCGGGGCGACCGAATACCGCATCCACGGCACCAACGAAGACTGGTCGATCGGCCGGGCGGTGTCGTCGGGCTGCATCCGCATGCTCAACGAGGATGTCGAGGACCTCTACGAGCGGGTCTCGGTCGGGGCGCAGGTCACGGTGATGTAAGACGCCGGCCTGCCGGGCCGGTCTTTCGAGGGGCGCTGCGACCGCAAGGTCCGGCGCCCTATTCGCGTCCGGGGGCGCAGGCCTCACACGGGGGCGTGCAGCTCCACCTCCTCGCCGAAGCCGGCGAGCTGGAAGCGGCCGAGCGGGGTGAAGGCGTGCGGGGCGAAGGCGGCGATGTCGGCGGTGACGAGAAGCGGGCGGCCGAGCGTCTTGGTCATCGCCTCGATGCGGGCGGCGGCGTTGACCGTGCGGCCGATCACCGAGAAGGTCAGCCGCTCGGGAATGCCGATATTGCCGAACATCACGTCGCCGGAGGAGAGCGCGATGCCGCAGTGAAGCGGATGCTCGGTCGCCGCCTGCGCCCGTTCGATCTGCACCAGCACCGCGTCGGCGGCGCGCAGGGCGCGGCTGACGGCGGCATCGAAGCCGCCCGCCTCGATCGGAAACACCGCCAGCACCGCGTCGCCGATGAAGTCCAGCACCTCGCCGCCATGGGCCATCACCGTGCGGGCGGTGGCGTCGAAATAGGCGTTGAGATGGGCCATGTAGACGTCGGGGGCGAGACGGTCGGCCAGGGCGGTCGAGCCGCGCAGATCGGAATAGAAGATCACCGCGTCGAGCCGCTCGCCGTCGCCATGGCGGATCAGGCCGGAGAGCACCCGCGATCCGGCGCGCGCGCCGAGATAGGTCTCGGCGAGGGTATGGGCGATCCGCGACTGGATGGTGGCGCGGCAGGCCAGCGCCAGGCGGATCTGCAGATAGTCGAGCCCCTCGATGTCGTCGTCGGAAAAGCCGCCCTCGGCCCGTGTCGCCCAACTGACCAGCATGCCGGACGAGCCGAAATCCTTGGCCGTCGGCAGCTCGAACGGGGTCGACAGGACGAGATAGTCGGTGAAGCCCTCGGCCTTCAGTGTCGTCAGGATCGGGAAGTCGTCGGTGGCGGCGTTGGCGCCGGAAAGATGGCGGCGCAGGCGGGTCTCGCGCGCCTCCAGCACGGCGCGGATGGGGCTTTTCAGCCAGTCTTCGGTGTCTTCCTCGTCATGGCGGTACTGCGCGAGCTCGGCCTCCCGGCCTGAGTGCCACAGGACGGATTCCGCCTCGACCAGCGGATGCAGCGTCGCCCAGGAGAGCATGGCGCGCTCCACCGGCATGCCGGCGGCAACGAGACGCTCGCAGAAGCCGGCGAACATCTCGCCGATATCCGGCTGGCCGAGCGCCTCGCGGATCACCCAGTCCTCGATCGCCTCAAGCTTTGGATTGGTTTTCACGCTTCACCTCCAGGCCCGAGCCCCGCGCCACGAAAAACGGCGGGCTGGCCGCCCGCCGTTCCTGACTTCACACCCCGGCCCGTCGCGGAGATTTTCTCAAGCGAGGGCGCCGTGGCAATGCTTGTACTTCTTGCCCGAGCCGCAGGGGCAGGCCTCGTTGCGGCCGACCTTGCCCCAGGTCGAGGGGTTTTTCGGATCGCGCGCCGTGCCGGGGGCGACGGCCTGATAGGCTTCGTCGAACTCGTTCTCGCCGGTCAGCGGGTCGCGGTGCTCGGCATGCATCGGCGGCAGGTCGCCGTCGCCCGGCAGGCTCGGCGGCTGCTCCTGCACCAGTTCCACGCGCATGAGCTGGGCGGTGGTGGCCTGGCGCAGGTTGACCAGCATGCTCTCGAACAGGGTGAAGGCCTCGGTCTTGTATTCCTGCAGCGGATCGCGCTGGGCATAGCCGCGGAAGCCGATCACCGAACGCAGGTGGTCGAGATTGGCAAGATGCTCGCGCCACAGGTGGTCGAGCGTCTGCAGCAGCACCGCCTTCTCGACCTGGCGCATGATCTCCGGCGAATACTGGCCGACCTTGCGGGCCATGGCCTCGTCGGCGGCCTTCTTCAGCCGCTCGGTCACCTCTTCCTCGGCGATGCCCTCTTCTTTGGCCCAGTCGACGACCGGCAGGTCGAGATTGAGCAGGCGGCGCACCTCGGTCTGCAGGCCCTCGGTGTCCCACTGCTCGGCATAGGCCTTTTCGGGAATATGCTTGGCGACGAGATCCTCGATCACGTCGTGGCGCATGTCGGTGACCGTCTCGGCCACCGTCTGGCCGTCCATCAGCTCGATGCGCTGGTCGAACACGACCTTGCGCTGGTCGTTCATGACGTCGTCGAACTTCAAGAGGTTCTTGCGGATGTCGAAGTTGCGCGCCTCGACCTTCTGCTGCGCCTTGGCCAGCGCCCGGTTGATCCAGGGATGGACGATCGCCTCGCCTTCCTTGAGACCGAGCTTCTGCATCATCCCGTCCATCCGGTCGGAACCGAAGATGCGCATCAGGTCATCCTGCAGCGACAGGAAGAACTTGGAATGGCCGGGGTCGCCCTGGCGGCCGGAACGACCGCGCAACTGGTTGTCGATGCGCCGGCTCTCGTGGCGCTCGGTGCCGATCACATAGAGGCCGCCGGCGGCGAGCGACTGCTGCTTGCGCTCCTCGACCTGGGCGCGGATCGCCGCTTCGCGGGCCTCCCGCTCCGGGCCGGCGGCCATGTCGGCGAGCTCGTGCTCGATGCGCATCTCGGCATTGCCGCCGAGCTGGATGTCGGTGCCGCGGCCGGCCATGTTGGTGGCGATGGTGACGGCGGCCGGCAGGCCGGCCTGGGAGATGATCGAGGCTTCCTGCTCGTGATAGCGGGCATTGAGGACGGTGAAGATCCGGTCCTTGTTGCCGTTGCCGGCGAACAGCGGCTCGAAGGCGGCCGGCGAGGAGACGTCGGCCTGCTTGTAGCCGGCGGCCTTGAGGCGGGCGGCGAGCAGTTCCGACTTCTCGATCGAGGTGGTGCCGACCAGCACCGGCTGGCCGCGCTTGCGGCAGTCCTCGATCAGCTCGATGATCGCGTTGTATTTCTCCTCGACGGTCCGGTAGACCTCGTCGTCGTCGTCGATGCGCTTGACCGCGACATTGGTCGGGATATCGACCACTTCGAGGCCGTAGATATTGGCGAATTCCTCGGCCTCGGTCTGGGCGGTGCCGGTCATGCCGGCAAGCTTGTTGTAGAGGCGGAAGTAATTCTGGAATGTGATGGAGGCCAGCGTCTGGTTCTCCGGCTGGATCTGCACCTTCTCCTTGGCCTCGAGCGCCTGGTGCAGGCCTTCCGAATAGCGGCGGCCCGGCATCATGCGGCCCGTGAACTCGTCGATGATGACGACCTCGCGGTTGCGCACGATATAGTCCTTGTCGCGCTGGAACAGCTTGTGCGCCTTCAGCGCCTGCTGCAGGTGGTGGACGATGGAGACGTTCTCCACGTCGTAGAGGCTGTCGCCCTTGAGCAGGCCGGCCTCGCGCAGCAGGCCTTCGAGCTTCTCGTTGCCGGCCTCGGTGAAGGTCGCCGAGCGCTGCTTCTCGTCGAGCTCGTAGTCCTCCGGCGCGATATGCGGGATGAAGGCATCGACGGTGTTGTAGAAGTCGCTGCGGTCCTCGAGCGGGCCGGAGATGATCAGCGGCGTGCGGGCTTCGTCGATCAGGATCGAGTCGACCTCGTCGACGATCGCGAAATTGTGTCCGCGCTGCACCATCGAGCCGCGCTCGTATTTCATGTTGTCGCGCAGATAGTCGAAGCCGAACTCGTTGTTGGTACCGTAGGTGACGTCGGCGGCGTAGGCGGCCTTGCGCTCCTCGTCGGTCAGGCCGTGGACGATGACGCCGACGGAGAGGCCGAGGAAGCGGTAGACGCGGCCCATCCACTCGGCGTCGCGGCGGGCGAGATAGTCGTTGACGGTGACGACATGGACGCCCTTGCCGGCAAGCGCGTTGAGATAGACCGGCAGGGTGGCGACCAGGGTCTTGCCCTCGCCGGTGCGCATCTCCGAGATCTGGCCGGCATTGAGCACCATGCCGCCGATCATCTGGACGTCGTAGTGGCGCTGGCCGAGAACCCGGCGGGCCGCCTCGCGCACCGTGGCGAAGGCCGGTTCCAGCAGGCTGTCGAGCTTGGCGCCGTCGGCGAGCTGGCGGCGGAACGTCTCCGTGCGGGCGCGCAGGTCGTCGTCGCTGAGGGCCCTAAGGTCGTCCTCCAGCGCGTTGATGGCCGCGACACGGTTGCGCAACTGCTTGACCAGGCGGTCATTCGAGGAACCGAAGAGCTTCTTGGCGAGTGCGCCGAGGCCGACCATGTGGCGGTCCTTATCGTTTGGTCAGGTCGCGCCGGACATTCGGTCCTGGCAGCAACCCGGAGATCGGATTGACGGTACGGGCAGGCGCGGGCCTCACAACCGCCGCATTGGGGCGAGACGAACGCATGCTCGACTGGGAGTGTCCGGCCCTTCCATGGGGGACGCTCGACAGATAAGAGGGGGTCCGGAGGTTGTCAACGCCGCGCAAACCGTCAGCCGACGGGGCGGACCTCCGGCGACAGGCGGGGCGCGGCAGGCGCGACCGCCGAAACACAAGACGACAGGGATACAGGGCATGACACGCATTCTTTCCGCGACGGCGCGGCGCGCCGCCTTTGCCGCGCTGCTGGCCGGCAGCCTGGCGGCCACCGGCGCGGCGGCGCAGGAGCCGGGCGACGTGGTCGCCAAGGTCGGCGACACCGAGGTGACCGAGGCGGACATCGCCTTCGCCTCGCAGGATTTCGCGGATCAGCTCTCCCAGGTGCCGCCGACCCAGTGGCGCAAGATCCTGACCGACGTGGTGGTCGACATGACCGTGCTGGCCAATGCGGCGCGCGAGGCCGGCATCGCCGAGGAGGACGCCTTCAAGCGGCAGGTCGAGTTCCTGACCATGCGGGCGCTGCGCAATGCCTATCTCGCCCGCGAGATCGAGGGCAAGCTCAGCGAAGAGGCGCTGCAGGCCGCCTATGACAAGGAATTCGCCAATTACCAGGGCGAGGACGAGCGGCGGGCCCGCCACATCCTGGTGAAGACCAGGGAAGAGGCCGAGGCGGTGATCGCCGAACTCGACGGCGGAGCCGATTTCGCGGACGTGGCGAAGGAAAAGTCCATCGATCCGATGGGCTCCAATGGCGGCGATCTCGGCTATTTCACCCGGGGCCGGATGGTCAAGGACTTCGAGGACGCGGCCTTCGCGCTGGAGGTCGGCGCCTATTCCAAGGAGCCGGTGGAATCGCAGTTCGGCTGGCACGTGATCAAGGTCGAGGACGCCCGCAAGCAGCCGGCACCGGAGCTCTCCGAGGTGCGCGAGCGGCTGCGCCAGCAGCTTTTGCGCGCGCGCTATACGGAGGTGCTGGAGGACCTGAAGTCGAAGACCAGCATCGAGGTGATGGCCGCGCCAGCCCCGGCCGAGGGCGGCGAGGCTCCCAAGGCGCAGTAAGCGGATCGCCGCTTCAGGGGCGCGCGGCCGGTGCGGCGCGCCAGCCATCCACGAACAGGCAGACGGCCGCCCTCACGGCGGCCGTTTCCATGTCCAGCCGGCCGGTCAGCAGCCGAATGTAGGCGAACCCGACCACCAGCTCGATGGCAAGGCGCGGGTCGACATGGGCGGCGACCTCGCCGCGCTCGCGGGCGCGCTCGATCATCTTTGCGGAATGGGAAAAGCGCCCCTCCATATAGGAGCGGAGAGCTTCAGCCGCGCTGTCCTCGCTCTGCGCCTCGGCGATGACCGAGCGGAACACCGGACCGGTCGGTGTGTCGCGCCAGTGGCGGAACAGCGAGTCGAGAAACGCCGTCAGGTCTTCCACCAGATCGCCGGTGTCCGGGTTGACGACGCCCTGCTTCTGGCGGTGATAGACGTCGAGCAGCAGGGCCGCCTTGCTCGGCCACCAGCGATAGATCGTCGGCTTGCCGGCCCTGGCGCGGCGGGCCACCGCCTCGATGGAAAAGCGCGCATAGCCGTCCTCCGCGAGAATGTCGGCGGCCGCCTGGCGGATCGCATCGGCGCTTGCCGGATTGCGCCGCGCGCCCGTCGAGGGTCTGGCAGCGGGCAAAGCCTCATCGACCCCAGCGCCGACGACATCCTTCGCCTCATGGTCCGTGATGTTGCCGTTCCGCATCGCGTTTCCTCAAGTTTCCCGCCGTTCGGCCACCTTCCTGCGCGGATTGTGGGCGGCTCTGTCGTTGCATTCAGCCTTAGCACAGGGCTTGACTAAACGAAACGGCCCGTTTAGATAATGCGAAACGAAACGGCCCGTTTCGTTTGTTGAGGCGCCAGAATTTCTTCAAGCCGCTCCGCCGCCCTGACGCTGCCCTGACGCCGCCTGGGCGCCGTCACCCGAATCCTTCCAGCCGAGCCATTGCCTTCGGCCTGCTCACCAGGAGATCTCCCGATGTCCGCACAGCCTGCCTCCGCCCCGTCCCCGGATGTTCCCGTCTCCGGCCCTTCCGACATGCGGGCGGATGCGGCCGCCCGTCCGGCGCCCCCTGCCGCCCCGCGCGTCCTGTCGCGTCCGCGCTTCGCTCTGCTGGTCTTTGCCGGCGTCTATCCGCTGGTGACGGCGCTGCTGTATCTGGTCGCGCCGCTGACCCGCGGCTGGATGTTCTGGCAGCAGACGCTGGTTCTCGCGCCGATCATGGTCGTGATCATGGTCTGGGGTCTCATCCCCTTCCTGCACCGCCGCTTTTCCGCCTTCCTGCATCCGGTCCGCAGGCCCTCGGCAGGATAGGACTTGCGCGAGCGGGAGCGATGGGGCAAGGCTCGCGGCAGTCTCTTCCCCCCGCTTTTCAAGGGAGTGTCCGATGTCCACGGCCGTCTCGCCGCTCGCCCCGAAATCCTATCCGGCGCTGCCCGCCGTCGCCGGCGTGCGCTTCGCCACCGCCCAGGCCGGGATCAAGTACAAGGGCCGCACCGACGTCCTGATGGTGCTGCTCGACGAGGGCGCGGACGTCGCCGGCGTGTTCACCAAGTCGCGCTGCCCGTCGGCGGCGGTCGACTGGTGCCGCGACAATCTCGCGGGCGGCCGCGCCCGGGCGCTTTTGGTCAATTCCGGCAATGCCAATGCCTTCACCGGCCGCAAGGGCCGCGAGGCGACGGAGCTTTCGGCGCGCTATGTGGCGGAAGCGGCCGGCTGCGCCATGGGCGAGGTGTTTCTCGCCTCCACCGGCGTGATCGGCGAGCCGCTGCCGGCGGAGAAGTTCGCCGGCGTCGTCGGCACCCTGGTCGGCGAGGCCGAGGCCGGCGACTGGCAGGGTGCGGCGCGTGCCATCATGACCACCGACACCTTCCCCAAGGCGGTCTCGCGCAGCATCGATCTCGGCGGCCAGAGCGTGACGCTCAACGGCATCGCCAAGGGTGCGGGCATGATCGCGCCGGACATGGCGACGATGCTCTCCTTCCTGTTCACCGATGCGCCGATCGCCGCGCCCGTGCTGCAGGAACTGCTGTCTGAAGCGGTCGAGGGAACCTTCAACGCCATCACCATCGACGGCGACACCTCGACCTCCGACACCGTGCTGCTGTTCGCCACGGCCAAGGCCGGCGGCGCGCGGGTCGAGCGGGCGGACGATCCCCGGCTTGCCGGCTTCCGCCAGGCGCTCGGCGAGCTGATGCGCGAGCTGGCGCATCTGATCGTCAAGGACGGCGAGGGCGCGCGCAAGTTCGTCGCCGTCACCGTGACGGGCGCGGAGAGCGACGCCTCGGCCAAGCGCATCGGCTTTTCCATCGCCAATTCGCCGCTGGTGAAGACCGCGATCGCCGGCGAGGACGCCAACTGGGGCCGCATCGTCATGGCGGTGGGCAAGGCCGGCGAGCCGGCCGACCGCGACCGGCTGGCGATCTGGTTCGGCGACGTGCGCGTCGCCGTCGACGGCGAGCGCGATCCCGGCTACTCGGAAGAGGCGGCCTCCGCCGCCATGCGCGAGGAGGAGATCGCGATCCGCGTCGATCTCGGCCTCGGCGAGGGGACGGCGACGGTGTGGACCTGCGACCTCACCAAGGAATATGTCGCGATCAACGGCGACTACCGGTCCTGAGCCGGGTGCCCGCATGGCGGACCGCGCGCCTGTCCTCGACCTTGCGACGCTGAAGGCCATCGAGGAAGCCAATCTCAACAGCTTCCCGAGTGAGCGCAGCGTCGTCGACGGGGCCTGGGTGGCGCGGCTGTCGCCCGGCAATCCGGCGCGTCGGGTGAACTCGCTCAACGTGATGGATCCGCGCGACGGGGGCAGCGCCGGTCGGCGGCTGGCCGAGATGCGGGCGGTCTTTGCCCGCAACGGGGTTCCCTTTCACCTGCGCCATACGCCCCTGACGCCGCCGGAACTGGCGGCGATCGCCGACAGCGAGGGCTGGCCCCGCAGCGGCGACACCGATGTGTGGCTGCGGGAGGTGGACGGGGCGGAAGCTGGAGCCGGCGGCCCCGACGACATCCGCGCGGTCGATCTCGCCGCCTTCATGGCCGGGTTCGCGGCGGTGGGCGGCACGCGGCCGGAGACGGTGGCAAGCGTCGCCCTGCAGCGGCTCGCCGAGGCCCTTGGCCGGGTCGCGGTGGAGCGGCTGGCCTTCCGGGCCGAGGACGATGCGGGAGCCGCGAGCGGGGTCGTGGTGGCCGTGGTCGATCGCGGGCTGCTCGGCATCTACGATCTGGCGGTGCGGCCCGATGTCCGCGGGCAGGGGCTTGGCGCCCGCCTGGTTCGCCGCTGCCTCGCCGAGGCACAGGCGCGCGGCTGCCGGCTGGCCTGGTTGCAGGTGACGGCGGAAAACGCGCCGGCGCGGGCGCTGTACCGGCGGCTCGGCTTTCGCCAGGGCTATGGCTATCACTACCGGCTGCCGGGGGAAGCTCCCCGCATGGTGAGCAAAGTCTTGCGGCAGCGTCCCGAAACGGAACGGGGAAGCGGATGAAACTTCTGATCGTCGCGGCCTGCGCGCTGCTCGATGCCGACAACCGGGTGCTGATCGCTCAGCGACCCGAGGGCAAGGCGATGGCCGGGCTTTGGGAATTTCCCGGCGGCAAGGTCGAGCCGGGGGAGCGCCCGGAGGAGGCCTTGATCCGTGAACTGGCCGAGGAACTCGGCATCACGGTTAAGAAAGAGTGCCTCGCACCGCTCACATTCGCCAGCCACGCTTATGAGGAATTTCACCTGCTCATGCCACTTTTCGTATGCCGACGGTGGTCGGGCACGGTGGCGGGCCGGGAAGGTCAGGCGATCAAGTGGGTGAGGGCGGTGCGGCTTCGGGACTATCCGATGCCGCCGGCGGACGAGCCCCTGATTCCGCATCTGATCGATCTGTCCTGACAAGCGGAGGATCCGCAGCCGCCACCGGAGAGGCAGGAAGCACGGGACGCGGCAGATGCAGGCACGAATCGACAAGTTGCGCGAGCGCGGCGATCAGGTCGTCGATCTGGCCGGCACCCTGCGCCGCGACGAGGCGGGCGCGACCGCCATCGAATACGGGCTGATCGTCGGCCTGGTGTCCTTTGCCATCATCGGCGCCCTGATGAGCATCCAGGGCGTGCTCGGCGACAACGTGTTCGCCGTGGTCGCCTCCGCGCTCGCCAATATCTGACCTAAGGTTTCGACCCTAGTCCGAACGGGGGGCCTTGCCCCCACGCTCCGCTTCGATTGCCGAGAGTGCGTCGGCAAGGCTCGCCTTTGCCGATCCCGGCTTCAGCGGCTTCTGCTGGCTTTCATGCGGCGCCCATCCCGACAGCGACACGAGATCGAACGTGGCACGGATCCGACCGTCCGGATCGGCATGGCGTTCGCCATAGATCTGCGCCGCCCGTGCCAGGGTGGCGCGCGGCAGCGGTTTGCGGCTGCGGTCGGTCAGCATATTGGCCGCGCCCATCGCCCTGAGATCGCGCATCAGGGCGAACATGTCGCCATAGCGCACGGTCAGGCGGTCGACATCGGCGACCGGCAGGGCGAAGCCGGCGCGCTGCAGCAGGGCGCCGAGCGCGCGGGTGTCGGCAAAGGGCGCGACGCGCGGGGTCGCGCCGCCCAGGGTCTCCAGCTCCGCCAGCAGGAAGGCGTCCTTCAGCTCGAACAGCGTGTCGCCGCCGAGCAGGTTGGCGAGGAACAGGCCGTCCGGGCGCAGCGCCCGGCGGATCTGGATCAAGGCGCCGGGCAGGTCGTTGACGAGATGCAGCGACAGGGCCGAGGCGACGAGATCGAGCGAGGCATCGGCAAAGGGCGGGACGGCGTCGTCGGCGACGAGCGCGGCGCCGGGCACCGCGCGGTCCTCGACCAGCAGGTCGGCGCGCAGCACCGTCCCGACCCGGCCGGAGGCGGCAAGGGCCGTCGAGACATGGCCGCGATGGCCGCCGAGATCGAGGGCGAGCGGAAAGTCGCGGCTGACCGCGGCGAGCCGTTCGCCGAGGTCGGCGGCGGCATGGGCAAGCAGGAAGTCGGCATCGCCCGAGGAGGTCGCAAGGCGGGCGAGCGCGCGGGCGCGGCGCAGCGCGAGCAGGCGCCGGTCGAAAATCTCGGGTCGCTCGCTCTCCGCCATGGCTTGTCCACTTCCGCCCTTGCCGGCCGTCCCGATGACGGCGCGCGCCACAGGTAGCGCCGGCAGGGGGGCGGGATCAAGGGCGGCGCGCGGGTTCGCGTCTCGATTGCATTTTTCACGCCGTAGCTGTTCACTGCCCGGGGCTTTCACGGCATCTTCCAGCGATCCTCCGGGGGACGGGATGGCGGACACAATCGCGGACACAGTCGCGGACACGCTGGCGAACACGCTGGCGGGCGGTGACGCGGCGGCGCGGCGCGGCGGGATCGGCGCGGCGATGCCGGTGCTGGCGGCGGCCGGGCGGCGGCTGCTCGACCTGCTGCTGCCGCCGACCTGCCTTGCCTGCGACGCGATTGTCGGGGTGGAGCAGACGCTGTGCCCGTCCTGCTGGAGCCGCATGCCGTTTCTTGCCCCGCCCTGGTGCGAGCGCCTCGGCCTGCCCTTCGCCTATGACCTTGGACCGGGCGCGTTGTCGCCGCAGGCGATCGCCCGGCCGCCGGCCTTCGAGCGGCTGCGGGCGGTGGCGGCCTATGGGGGGCCGGCGCGGGTGCTGGTGGCGCGGCTGAAATATCACGACCGGCCGTCGAGTGCCGGCGCGATGGGGCGCTGGATGGCGCGCACGGGAAGCGAATTGCTGGCGCCGCGCGCCGGCGAGGCGGGGCCGCCGCTGCTGGTGCCGGTGCCGCTGCACCGGCTGCGGATGTGGAGCCGGCGCTACAACCAGGCCGGCCTGCTGGCCCGCGAGATCGGCCGTGCCGGAGGGGTCGAGGTGCTGCCGCAGGCGCTGGTCCGGCGCAAGCGCACCCGGCAGCAGGTCGGGCTGGACGCGGCGGCGCGGGCGCGCAATGTCAGCGGCGCCTTCGCGGTGACGCCGCAGGGGCTGATGGCGATCTCCGGGCGGCGGGTGGTGCTGGTCGACGATGTCTATACGACCGGCGCGACGGTCGGCGCGGCAACCCGGACGCTGCTGCGCGAGGGGGCGACGGCGGTCGATGTGCTGGTGTTCGCCCATGCCGGCGCCGACGCGCCGCTCGGCTGAGGCCGAGGTTGGGGTGGTGACGCGCGTTGACGTCTTGCGGCGAGCGGGCAATGGTCAATATATGCAGAAAGGATGCCGGCTTCGCATGTGGGGAGGCCGGCGCGCGACATGGGAACGGCAGGACGGAAATCATGACAGTGGAGATCTATACGCGGCAGATGTGCGGCTATTGCGCGATGGCCAAGCAGCTCCTGCAGAAGAAGCAGGTGGCGTTCCGCGAATATGATGCCACCTATAGCCCGGAGCTGCGCAGGGAGATGATCCAGCGGGCCAGCACCGGGCGCGGCGGGACGACATTTCCGCAGATCTTCATCGGCGAGACCCATGTGGGCGGCTGCGACGACCTGATGGCGCTGGAGCGGGCCGGCCGGCTCGACGCGCTGCTGGCCGCGGCCTGAGCCGGATCGCGGCAGAGAACGGAAACGGGGCGGACGTCATGGGCAAGGCAGAGAGCGGAACACTCGTCGCGGCCGTCATCCAGATGCGCAGCGGGCGGGACGTCGCGGCCAATATCGACGCGGCGTCGACGCTGATCCGCCAGGCGGCGGCGGCGGGCGCGACCTATATCCAGACGCCGGAAATGACCAACCTGCTGGAGCGCAGCCGGGAGGATCTGTTCGTCAAGATCCGGGCCGAGAGGGAAGATCCTTCGGTGGCGGTCTTCGCGGCGATAGCCGCCGAACTGCAGATCGTGCTGCATATCGGCTCGCTGGCGATCCGCACCGGCGCGGACAGGGCCGCCAATCGCGGCTTCCTGTTCGGCACCGACGGGGTGCCGCTTGCCCGCTACGACAAGATCCACATGTTCGACGTCGATCTGCCGAATGGCGAGAGCTGGCGCGAATCGGCGACCTATCAGCCGGGGGACGAGGCCGTCGTGGTGCCGGCCGCCGGCACGCTGATCGGCCTCGGCATCTGCTACGACATCCGCTTCCCGGCGCTGTTTCGTGCCCAGGCGGGGGCGGGGGCGCGGGTGCTCACCGGCCCGGCGGCGTTCACCCGGCAGACCGGCGAGGCGCATTGGCATGTGCTGCAGCGGGCACGGGCGATCGAGAACGGCGCCTTCGTCGTCTCCGCCGCGCAAGGCGGCCGCCACGAGGACGGGCGCGAGACCTATGGCCACAGCCTGATCGTCGCGCCCTGGGGCGAGGTGATCGCCGAAGTCGACGGCGACGCGCCGGGCTATGCGCTGGCCACGCTCGACCTTGCCAAGGCCGACGAGGCGCGCCGGCGGATCCCCGCCATCGCCAACCAGCGCAAGTTCTCGCTTGCCGGACTGCGCGAAGCGGAGGCGGTCGAGTGATCCGTTACGCGCTCTCCTGCAAGGCCGGCCATGCCTTCGAGGGCTGGTTCCGCGGACTTGAGGATTTCGACCGCCAAAAGGCGGACGGGCTGCTGTCCTGCCCGTTCTGCGGCGGCCCCGAGGTCGACAAGGCCCTGATGGCGCCGGCGGTGTCGACCGCGCGCAGCAAGGAGGCGCGGGCCGAGAAGCTGGCCGCCTCCGCGCGGCAGACGGCCGGCGCCGAGGCGGCGGAGGTGGCGTCAGCGCCGGCGCCGGTGCCGGCGATCGCTGCGCCGCGCGGGCCGGAACAGGCGGCGCTGGTGGAAAAGCTGCGGGCCTTGCGGGCGGAACTGACCGCCAATGCGGAGAATGTCGGTGCGGCGTTTCCGGAAGAAGCGCGCAAGATCCATTATGGCGAGGCGGAAGCGCGCGGCATCTATGGCGCCGCCTCGCGCGAGGACATCGGCGAGTTGCTGGAGGAGGGCATCGCCGTGATGCCGCTGCCGGTGCTGCCCGAAGACCGCAACTGACGGCCGTCCGCCTGTCTCCCGCTATCTGATGTGTCCCAGAACGCCCAGCAGGGCGCGGGCCTGATCGGGTCCGCCGCCGGGCAGCGCCGCGTCGATCTCCGCATGGACCGAACGCCAGACCGGCACCGCGGCGATCAGGGTTTCGTGGCCCTTGTCGGTGAGGATCAGCAGGCGGCTGCGCCGGTCTTTCGGGTCGGGACGGGAGGCAACCAGGCCGTTGCGCTCCAGCGGCTTGAGCGCGGCCGTCAGCGTCGTGCGGTCCATGGCGAGCAGAGCCGCGACCGGGCCGAGCGGCGGCGGGTCCGGCCGGTTCAGCGACATCAGCAGCGAGAACTGTCCGTTGGTGAGGCCGAAGGGCTTCAGCGCTTCGTCGAAGCGGCGCGCAAGCGCCCGCGCCGCCCGCTGCGCATGCAGGCACAGGCAGGTGTCGCGGACCTCTAGCGTCGTTTCGAAGGGAAGCCGGTTTGACATGATCGAATTATGTTGATATCAACCTTTTTGTCAAGGCCGACCGCTGGCCTGCCTGCGGTTTTTCACAGGGCGGTTTTTCGCAGGAAAGACCAGGCAGAGCGGACGGGCCGGATGCGAAAAGGGAGAGTCGCGTGTCGAAAATGGTGTTTCTCAACCTGCCGGTGACGGACCTTGCGGTCGCCATCCGCTTCCAGGAGGCGCTGGGCGCAACGCAGGACATGCGGTTCTCCGACGACCGGGCGGCGGCGATGGTCCATTCGGACAGTGTCGTGGTGATGCTGCTGACGCATGCGCGCTTCTCGGACTTCATCGACAAGCAGATCATCGACGCCCGCACTCAGGTGCAGGGCCTGTTCGCCCTGTCCCTCGGCAGCCGCGACGAGGTCGATGCGCTGGTGGCGGCCGGGGTCGCCGCCGGCGGCCGGGCGGATCCCGGCCCGGCGCAGGATTACGGCTTCATGTATGGCCGGAGCTGCGAGGATCCGGACGGTCATGTCTTCGAGCTGTTCTGGATGGATCCGGCGGCGCTGGAACAGACATAGGCACAGGGACTTTGGACTGTGCTGTCCCTCAACTCACCAAGGATCGGGAGAACGGAAATGGTTGCGATGGGTTATGTCGATGGGTTCGTCGTCGCGGTGCCGGCGGCGAACAAGGAGAGCTATCTGAAACTGGCGGCGAAGGCCGCCCCGCTGTTCCGCGAGTTCGGCGCCACGCGGGTGGTCGAGTGCTGGGGCGATGACGTGCCGGACGGCAAGGTCACCGACTTCCGCGGCGCGGTGAAAGCGACGGAAGACGAGATCGTCGTCTTTAGCTGGATCGAATACCCGTCCAAGGAGGTGCGGGATGCCGCCGTGCAGAAGATGATGAGCGATCCGCGCATGAAGGAACTGGGCGACACCATGCCCTTCGACGGCAAGCGGATGATCCTCGGCGGGTTCGCGCCGATCCTCGACGCTTGAGAGCTTCGACAAGCGGCTTGCGCCCGCATGCCGGCGGGTATGCGGGCGCAAGCCGCGGGAAAGGGGCGCAAGGTGGGGGAGGAGAAAACGATGGCAAGCATTATCCAGCATTTGTGGTTCCGGGCCGACATGGCCGGAGCGCTTGAAACCTATACCCGGCTGATCCCCGGATCGGCCGTCGAGTGGACGTCGGCGCTGCCGGCGGAGTCTCCCGCGGGACCGGCCGGCAGCGTCAAGATCGCTGCCTTCCGGCTCGGCGACCAACGCTACCGGGCGATCGAGGCGGAGGCGCCCTGGGCCTTCAACCACACGTTCTCGGTGATGGTGGAATGTGAGGATCAGGCGGAGGTCGACCGGCTGTGGGACGGTCTCTCGGACGGCGGCGAGATCCAGCAATGCGGCTGGCTGCGCGACCGCTGGGGCCTTTATTGGCAGATCACGCCGCGCCGGCTCACCGAGCTGATGAACGATCCGGATCCGGCGGTGGCCAAGCGCGTTGCCGAAGCCATGCTCACCATGGTCAAGATGGACATTGCCGGGCTCGAGGCCGCGGCAGCGGCACGATAAGGCGGGCGCCGGTCAGGTGCCCAGCCAGTCGCGCATCACGGCGGTGACGGCGTCCGGCGCCTCCAGCGTCGGCAGGTGTCCGGCGCCGGCTACCACTTCCAGACGGCCGCCGGGGATCAGCTCCCGCATCTCGCGCGCCAGCTCCGGCGGTGTCAGCCGGTCGCCGTCGCCGACGACGATGGTGGTCGGACAGGCGATGGCGGCGAGGAAGGGGCGCGAATCCGGCCGGCCGAGGATCGCGCTCTGCTGGCGGATGAAGGCCTGCGGTCCGGTCGCGGTCGCCATCTGCGTGACGATCTCGCGCAGCGCCGCGTCCTCCTGCCGGTCCTCATGGACGAACAGGGGAAACAGCGCGGGCGTCACCTGGTCGAAGCGGCCGCTGTCGGCCAGCGCCATCAGGCGGCGGCGGTTCGCCGTCTGCTCCGCGCTGTCGGGGCGCGCGGAGGTGTCCAGCAGCATCAGCCGCGTGACCCGGTCCGGCGCCCGGCGCATCACTTCCATTGCGATATAGCCGCCCATCGACAGGCCGGCGAGGACAAAGCGCGGCGGCGCCGCCGCCAGCAGCCGGGTGGCAATCGCCGCGATGGTGTCGTCCTGGCGGTGATCGGCGATCGAAATGGCGGCGCCGGCGCCGGCCAGCTCGCCGATCTGCGGGGCATAGAGCGCCTCGGTGCAGAGCAGGCCGGGGACAAGGACGAGCGGATCCATCGGGGTCTCCTGCAGTGCCGTATCAGGTGTGGGGCCGTATCAGGCGGGACGGGCGAACAGCATCATGTAGTTGACGTCGGTGTCGGAGGTTTCCTGCCAGCGGTCGCGCAGCGGATCGAAGGAGACGCCGCAGCGCTCGACCTCCTGCAACCCCGCCGCCGCCAATGGCTCCAGCAGCTCCTGCGGGCGCACCAGTTTCTCGTAGGAGTGGGTGCCGCGCGGCAGCCAGCGCAGGACATATTCCGCCCCGACGATCGCCAGCGCATAGGCCTTCAGCGTGCGGTTGATCGTTGCGACGAACATCAGCCCGCCGGGCTTCACCAATTGCGCGCAGGCCCGGAGATAGAGCGGCACGTCGGCGACATGCTCGACCACCTCCATGTTGAGGACGACATCGAAGCGCTCGCCCGCCGCCGCCAGCGCCTCGGCCGTCGTCGCGCGGTAGTCGATGGCAAGGCCGGAGCCGGCGGCGTGGATCTTCGCCACCTCGATATTGGTCGCCGAGGCGTCGGCGCCGGTGACCTGCGCGCCGAGCCGGGCCATCGGCTCGCTGAGCAGGCCGCCACCGCAGCCGATGTCGAGCAGGCGCAGGCCGGAAAAGCCGTCGGCGGCCTTCTCGTCGCGGCCGAAATGGGCGCTGACCTGGCGCTTGATATAGGCAAGGCGCACCGGATTGAACTTGTGCAGCGGGCGGAACTTGCCGGCCGGGTCCCACCACTCGGCGGCCATCGCCGAGAAGCGGGCGACCTCGGCGTCGTCAACGGTGCTGCCGGCTCCGCCGGCTCCGGTCTGTGCGGCGCTCATGCTGCTGTCCTTTCGGGTTTCCCTTGCAGGTTTGGTCGATTGTCGCAGGCGCTTTGTCAAGCGTGGCAGTTGCGGCGGCGGGCCGCAGTCTGTATGGATGTCGCCCGATCCGGCCCGCTGTTCCGGCGGCCGACGCTCACCTTCTCGAAGACGACATAACACAGCCCATGGCCCGTCTGGTTCTCAAGTTCGGCGGAACCTCCGTCGCAAATCTCGAACGCATCCGCAACGTGGCGCGGCATGTGAAACGGGAGGTCGATGCCGGCCATCAGGTGGCGGTGGTCGTCTCCGCCATGGCGGGCGAGACCAACAAGCTGGTCGGCCTGTGCCGCGAGGCGTCGCTCTTGCATGATGCCCGCGAATATGACGCGGTCGTGTCGTCGGGCGAACAGGTGACGAGCGGCCTTCTCGCCATCGTGCTGCAGGACATGGGCGTCGAGGCCCGGTCCTGGCAGGGCTGGCAGATCCCGCTGAAGACCGACGCCCAGCACGGCGCCGCCCGGATCACCGAGATCGACGGCAACCGGCTGATCGAGCGGCTCGAGAAGGGCCAGGTGGCGGTGGTCGCCGGGTTCCAGGGGGTCGCCCCCGACAACCGCATCGCGACGCTCGGGCGCGGCGGCTCCGACACCAGCGCGGTGGCGCTGGCCGCGGCGATCCGCGCCGATCGCTGCGACATCTACACGGATGTGGACGGCGTCTACACCACCGACCCGCGCATCGTGCCGCGGGCCCGCCGCCTGGAGCGCATCGCCTTCGAGGAAATGCTCGAAATGGCCTCGCTCGGCGCCAAGGTGTTGCAGGTGCGCTCGGTCGAGATGGCCATGGTACACGGAGTGCGCACCTTCGTGCGCTCCAGCTTCGACGACCCGGATGCGCCGCAGCTCGGCGCGGGCGGCCTGCCCCCGGGCACACTCATCTGCGACGAGGACGAGATCGTGGAACAGCAAGTGGTAACCGGCATCGCCTTCGCGAAGGACGAGGCGCAGATTTCCATCCGCAACGTGGCCGACAAGCCGGGCGTCGCCAGCGCGGTGTTCGGCTCGCTGGCCGATGCCAACATCAATGTCGACATGATCGTCCAGAACATCTCGCCGGACGGGCGCACCACCGACATCACCTTCACGGTGCCGGAAAGCGACTACGACCGCGCCTTCGCGGTGCTGCGCGACAAGAAGGAACTGATCGGCTACCAGGCGATCGAGGGCGCGCGCGACGTGGTCAAGGTGTCGGTGATCGGCATGGGCATGCGCTCGCATGCGGGCATCGCTGCACGCTGCTTCCAGGGCCTCGCCGAGAAGGGGATAAACATCCGCGCCATCACGACGTCGGAGATCAAGATCTCGGTTCTCATCGATTCCGCCTATACCGAGCTTGCGGTGCGGACTCTCCATTCGCTATACGATTTGGACGGGTAAGCGATCCGCGGCACCTGCCGCCTCGCGATGCGGGCCTTCGGGCCCGCTGGCCCCTGACGGTGGTGCGGAAAGGATCTGACGGGTGATGCGGAGCACTCTCGCCGGGCCGCGCGTACTGTTGCGGCGCCTCCGCGAGGTCATGGCGGAGCCGATCAACGCGCAGGAGCGGCTGGACAAGATCGTGGTGCTGATCGCGGCCAATGTGGTGGCCGAGGTCTGCTCCGTCTACATCCTGCGCGCCGACGGCGTGCTCGAGCTTTACGCCACCGAGGGCCTCAACCGCGACGCGGTCCACAAGACCAGCCTGAAGGTCGGCGAGGGTCTGGTCGGCCTGATCGCCGCCGATGCCCGGCCGCTCAACCTGCCCAACGCCCAGGCGCATCCCGCCTTCGCCTATCGCCCGGAAACCGGCGAGGAGGCCTACAACTCCTTCCTCGGCGTGCCGATCCTGCGCGCGGGGCGGACGCTCGGCGTGCTCGTCGTCCAGAACCAGTCGCACCGGACCTATTTCGAGGACGAGGTGGAGGCGCTGCAGACCACGGCGATGGTGATCGCCGAGATGGTCGCCGCCGGCGAGTTGGAGGCCATCGTCCAGCAGGGCACCAAGCTCGACCTGACCCGGCCGATGCATTTCCAGGGCGTGGCGCTGTCCGACGGCGTCGGCCTTGGCCATGTGGTGCTGCACGAGCCGCGCGTCGTGGTCACCAACCTGATCGCCGAGGATGCCGGCGTCGAGCTGGAGCGGCTGGAGCGGGCGATCAACCGGCTGCGGATCTCGCTCGACGACCTCCTCAATTCCGGCGACTTCGCCCAGCATGGCGAGCATCGCGACGTGCTCGAGGCCTATCGGATGTTCGCCCATGACCGGGGCTGGATCCGCAAGATCGAGGAAGCGATCAACAACGGCCTGACCGCCGAGGCGGCGGTGGAGAAGGTGCAGTCGGACACGCGGGCGCGCATGCTGCGCCAGACCGACCCCTATCTGCGCGAGCGGCTGCACGATCTCGACGATCTCGCGCATCGGCTGATCCGCGAGCTGATGGGCCGCCAGCACGGGCCCTTGTCGGAAACCCTGCCGCAGGACGCGGTGATCATCGCCCGCAACATGGGCGCGGCGGAACTGCTAGACTATGGCCGCGAGCGCATCCGCGCGATCGCGCTGGAGGAGGGCGGCCCGACCAGCCACGTCACCATCGTCGCGCGGGCGCTCGGCATTGCCGCGGTCGGGCTTGCGGACAATCTCGTCAGCCTTGCGGAAACCGGCGACCCGATCATCGTCGACGGCGAAAGCGGCCAGGTGCATCTGCGCCCGGCGCCCGATATCGAGAACGCCTATGCGGAGAAGGTGCGCTTCCGTGCCCGCCGCCAGGCGCAATACCGGCGGCTGCGCAACAAGCCGTCGATCAGCCGCGACGGCATCGACATCTCGCTGCAACTCAACGCCGGCCTCCTGGTCGACCTGCCGGCCGTGGCGGAATCGGGGGCGAGCGGCGTCGGCCTGTTCCGCACCGAATTGCAGTTCATGGTCGCCTCCGCCTTCCCCAGGATGAGCGAGCAGCGCGACTATTACCGGCAGGTGCTGGATGCGGCCGGCGGGCGGCCGGTGACCTTCCGCACGCTCGACATCGGCGGCGACAAGGTGCTGCCCTATCTGCGGGCGATCCAGGAGGAAAACCCGGCGATGGGCTGGCGGGCGATCCGCTTCGGCCTCGACCGGCCGGGCATCCTGCGCACCCAGGTGCGCGCCCTGCTGCATGCCGCGTCCGGCCGCGACCTGAAGCTGATGTTCCCGATGGTCACCGAGGTCGCCGAGTTCCACAAGGCGCGCGGCGTGGTGGAGCGGGAGCTGAAGCATCTGCGCCGGCACGGCTATCCGGTGCCCGAGCGCTTGATGCTCGGCGTGATGATCGAGGTGCCGTCGCTGCTGTATCAGCTCGACGAACTCTATCAGGCGGTCGATTTCGTCTCGATCGGCTCGAACGACCTGTTCCAGTTCTTCAGCGCCGTCGACCGGGGCAACACCCGGGTCGCCGGCCGCTTCGACACGATGAGCCCGGCCTTCCTGCGGGCGCTGAAACATATCGTCGACAAGGCCAATGCCTATGCCACGCCGGTGACCGTGTGCGGCGAGATCGCCGGTCGGCCGCTGGAGGCGATGGCGCTTGCCGCGCTCGGCTATCGCCATCTGTCGATGTCGGCCTCGGCGCTCGGACCGGTGAAGGCGATGGTCCGCACCCTCGATGTCGGCCGCCTCGCCGCGCGCCTGCTGCCGAGGCTGGACGAGCCGGCGGCCGCCGCCGATATCCGCGGCTTCCTGCGGCGCTTTGCCTCCGACACGGATGTCGCCTTGTAGCGAGCCTGCCAGCGACCCTGCGCGCCAGGCCTGCTTCGGCCCGCAAGGGCCTTCCTTCCCCCATCTTGAGGATCGCAACGCCATGATCCCGGCGGACAAACTGGATGCGCTGCTGACGCGTGTCGCCGAACTGGAATACCGGATGACCCAGAATCCGGACCCGGAGACCTATGTCCGGCTGGCGCGCGACTATGCCGAGCTGGAGCCGCTGGCCGCGCGCATCACCGCGCTGCGCAAGGCGGAGGCGGAACTGGCGGGCGTCGAGGCGATGCTGACCGACCCGGCCGCCGACGCGGAGATGCGCGAGCTTGCCGAGATCGAACGGGACGACTTGCGCGAACGCGTCGAGGCCTTGGCGCAGGCGGTGCGCATCGGCTTCCTGCCGAAGGACGTGGCGGACGACCGCAACGTCATTCTCGAGGTGCGGGCCGGAACGGGGGGCGACGAGGCGGCGCTCTTTGCCGGCGATCTCTTCCGCATGTACCAGCGCTATGCCCAGTTGAAGGGATGGAAGGTCGAGATCCTGTCGGCGAGCGAGGGCGAGGTCGGCGGCTTCAAGGAAGTGATTGCGTCCGTTGCCGGCGACCAGGTCTTCGCCCGGCTGAAGTTCGAATCCGGCGTGCACCGGGTGCAGCGGGTGCCGGAGACCGAATCGGGCGGGCGCATCCACACCTCGGCGGCAACGGTGGCGGTGCTGCCGCAGGCCGAGGACGTCGATGTGCAGATCAACGATGCCGATCTGCGGATCGATACGTTCCGCGCCTCCGGCGCCGGCGGCCAGCACGTCAACACCACCGATTCGGCGGTGCGCATCACCCATATGCCGACCGGCATCGTCGTCGCCGTGCAGGACGAGCGCTCGCAGCACAAGAACAAGGCCAAGGCGCTTCAGCTCCTGCGCGCCCGCATCTTCGACGAGGAACGCGCCCGGCTGGCGGGCGAACGGACGGAGGCCCGCCGCCTGCAGGTGGGATCGGGCGACCGGTCGGAGCGCATCCGCACCTACAACTTCCCGCAAGGGCGGGTGACCGACCACCGGATCGGCCTGACGCTCTACAAGCTTCCCGAGGTGATCGGCGGCGAGGCGCTCGACGACGTGATCGAGCCGCTGGCGCTCGACCACCAGGCGACCCTGCTGGCGGCGGAAGGGCTGTGAGCTCGAGCTCGAACTCGCGCGATCGGCGGCTCGGTACCCTGTGCCGCGAGGCGCGGGCGCGTCTTGCCGAGGCGGGCGTTGCGACGGCGGCGCTCGACGCGCGGCTGCTCGTTGCCGATGCGGCGGGCGTCGAGCCGGCCGTGCCGCTCACCGATCCCGAGCGGGAGATCGGCGAGGCGGCGCTTGCACAGGTCGACAGCCATGTCGCGCGCCGGCTCGCCGGCGAGCCGGTCGGACGGATCCTGGGTGCGCGCGAGTTCTGGGGGCTCCCCTTCGCCCTGTCGCGCGAGGTGCTGGAGCCGCGCCCCGATACCGAACGGCTGGTGGAGGCGGTGCTGGCCTGGTGCGACGAGGGCAAGGGACGGGATCACCCGTATCGCTTCGCCGATCTCGGCACGGGCAGCGGGGCGATCGCCGTGGCCTTGCTGAGCGAGCTGCCGAAGGCCGTGGCGGTGGCCTCCGACCTGGCGCCCGGCGCTTTGGCAACGGCGCGCGACAACGCCCGGCGCAACGGTGTCGGAGCACGGTTTCTCGCCTGCCGGGGCGATTTTGCCGCGATGCTGGCGCCGGGACTGGATTTCCTTGTCTCGAATCCGCCCTATATTTCCCTTACGGAAGAATCCGGCCTGTCCCGGGAGGTGCGGCAGTACGATCCCCACGCGGCGCTGTTTGCCGGCGAGGACGGACTCGATGCCTATCGTGCGATCCTGCCGCAGGCGCGGGAGCATCTTGTCCGATTCGCGCCGGTGTTTCTGGAGATCGGCGCCTCCCAGGCGCTTGCCGTTGCGGCATTGGCACAGTCGGCGGGGTTCGACGATATCGCGATATTTCAAGACCTTGCCGGATGCGACAGGGTCTTGCGGCTACGCTGTGTTGCAAAATAGCGGCAGATCCGGGGCTTGTAAAAAAGACGCTTGGAAAACCGGACGGAACGGGCTAGGTTCACCTCGCCGAGACCCGACGGGGGTGGCGTTAAAAGCCACGGGTGGGCAGTTCGAAAGTTATCGAGGCTTTTCGTTCCGGCCAGATCTCGCATCGCATGACGGGACTCACCGTCGGCAAGGATGCCCGAAGGACCGCAGGGTCCCGGGATCACTCGGCATCGGTCTGTTCAAGATGAACCCTTAGAGTCAAGCGGGATTGAGCGGCATGTGCCGTTTCGCGGTCCGCTGAAGGTCTCTTGATTGGCCCACGCAACACCGGCTTCGTGCGGTTGCGTTTCATGGCGCCGGCTCCCCGAGAGCCGGACTCCTGACCGGATTTGCCGGTCGCCGTTCTTGAGAGTTAACGGCAGAATGAGACCAGGAAATCAGAGCAACAAGCGCATCCGCGGCCGTGGCCGCAAGGGACCGAATCCGCTTTCGCGGACGTATGAATCGAACGGTCCCGACGTCAAGATCCGCGGAACGGCGCATCATGTAGCCGAGAAGTATCAGCAGCTCGCCCGCGACGCGTCGGCAGCCGGTGACCGGGTCATGTCGGAGAACTATCTCCAGCATGCCGAGCACTACCTGCGGATCATCGCCGCGGCGCAGCAGAGCATGCACCAGCCGGTGGTCCTGCCGCGCGGCGACGAAGCGGAGGACGAGGCGGAGGAGCTTGAGGAGCGCAATGAGCGCACCGAGCGCGCCGACCGCCGCGAGCGGGATCGCGATCGCGATCGGGACCGTGACCGTGATGGGGGAGCGCAGGCTTCGGCAAAGCCGGTCATGCCTGTGGACGCACCGCAGCCGTTCGTCGACGACATTCCGGTCCTCAACACCAAGTCGTTCCCCGGCCAGCCGACAGAGGCCGAGGCAGAGGACGATGCAGGCGATGCGGATGGCGATGCCGACGACCGGGGACGCCGCCGGGTTCGCGGCGCACGCGGACGCGGACTGCGTCGCAACCGCACCGCCCAGGGCGAGGCCGGAGCGCCCGACGAGAAAATGAACGGCGTCGAGCATTCCGCCGCCGCGGAGGCCGAGGTTGCCGTCGAGGCGCCGGAGGAGGACAAGAAGCCGCGGGCGCGCCGCGCGCCGCGCAGCCGCAAGCCGGCCGAGGCGGAGGCGGCGCCGACGGACGCCTGATCCCAGGACGGATCCGCGGCGAGCCCCTGCGCCGAACATCACAGCGACAAGGCCGCGGCACGTTCCGCGGCCTTTTTGCTGTCGAGCGCCGGATCCGCAATGCCCCCCTCTTTTGTGCTCGAAATGCAACACTATATGCTGGGTGCGGCCCTTATCGGGCCGTGCGGATGCCAGTGCGGGTCCGCATTCCGAAAAGGCGGCCTTGCTGCGGGGGGCTGTCGGATCTGGAGGTCATCATGGATTTCGAGAAATACACGGAGCGGGCGCGCGGGTTCGTCCAGTCGGCGCAGACCCAGGCGCTCGGACAGTCCCACCAGCAATTCACGCCCGAACATCTTCTGAAGGTTCTGCTGGACGACCCGGAAGGGCTGGCCGCCGGCCTGATCGACCGCTCGGGCGGGCGCTCGCGCGATGTGCTTGCCGCCACCGAGAAGGCGCTCGCCACCTTGCCGAAGGTTTCGGGCGGCAGCGGACAGCTTTATCTTTCGCCCGCCCTTGCCCAGGTTTTCGACCAGGCGGAGAAGCTGGCCGACAAGGCCGGCGATTCCTATGTCACGGTGGAGCGGCTGCTGGTCGCGCTGGCGATCATCAAGGACAGCGCCGCCGGCAAGGCGCTTGCCGATGGCGGCGTCACGCCGGTGCGGCTCAACGAGGCGATCAACGACCTGCGCAAGGGGCGCAAGGCAGACACCGCCTCGGCGGAAGGCCAGTATGACGCCCTGAGCAAATATGCCCGCGACCTGACCCAGGTCGCCCGCGACGGCAAGCTCGACCCGGTGATCGGCCGCGACGACGAGATCCGCCGCACCATGCAGGTGCTGTCGCGCCGCACCAAGAACAATCCGGTGCTGATCGGCGATCCGGGCGTCGGCAAGACGGCGATCGCCGAAGGTCTGGCGCTGCGGATCGTCAATGGCGACGTGCCGGAGAGCCTGAAGGACAAGAAGCTGCTTGCCCTCGACATGGGCTCGCTGATCGCCGGCGCGAAGTATCGCGGCGAGTTCGAGGAGCGCCTGAAGGCGGTTCTGTCCGAGGTCCAGGCGGCGGCCGGCGGCATCATTCTGTTCATCGACGAGATGCACACGCTGGTCGGCGCCGGCAAGGCGGATGGCGCCATGGACGCCTCCAACCTCTTGAAGCCGGCGCTGGCGCGCGGCGAGCTGCACTGCGTCGGCGCGACCACGCTCGACGAGTACCGCAAGTATGTAGAGAAGGACGCGGCGCTGGCGCGGCGCTTCCAGCCGGTCTTCGTCGACGAGCCGACGGTGGAGGACACGATCTCCATCCTGCGCGGCATCAAGGAGAAATACGAGCTGCATCACGGCGTGCGGATCACCGATTCGGCGGTGGTGGCGGCGGCGACCCTGTCCAACCGCTACATCACCGACCGGTTCCTGCCGGACAAGGCGATCGACCTGGTCGACGAGGCGGCGAGCCGCCTGCGCATGCAGGTCGACAGCAAGCCGGAGGAACTGGACGAGCTCGACCGGCGGATCATCCAGCTCAAGATCGAGCGCGAGGCGCTGAAGAAGGAGACCGATCCGGCGGCCCGCGACCGGCTCGACAAGCTCGAAGGGGAGCTTGCCGACCTGGAAGAGGAATCGGACGCTCTCACCGCCCGCTGGCAGGGCGAGAAGGAGAAGCTGTCGTCCGAGCAGAAGCTGAAGGAGCAGCTCGACCAGGCCCGCATCGATCTGGAAAAGGCGCAGCGCCGGGGCGACCTCGCCAAGGCCGGCGAACTTGCCTATGGCGTCATTCCCGGGCTCGAGAAGGCCCTGGCCGATGTCGAGGCGAGGGGCGGCGCCGACGGGGCGATGGTCGAGGAGGCGGTGACCACCGATCATGTCGCCCATGTGGTGTCGCGCTGGACCGGCATCCCGGTCGACAGGATGCTGGAAGGCGAGCGCGAGAAGCTGCTGCGCATGGAGGACGAGCTGGCACGGCGCGTCATCGGTCAGCAGGAAGCGGTGCATGCGGTCTCGACCGCCGTGCGCCGGGCGCGGGCCGGCCTGCAGGATCCGAACCGGCCGATCGGCTCGTTCCTGTTCCTCGGGCCGACCGGCGTCGGCAAGACCGAACTGACCAAGGCGCTGGCGGAGTTCCTGTTCGACGACGAGACGGCAATGGTCCGCCTCGACATGTCGGAATATATGGAGAAGCACTCGGTCTCCCGGCTGATCGGCGCGCCTCCCGGCTATGTCGGCTATGAGGAGGGCGGTGCGCTGACCGAGGCGGTGCGGCGGCGGCCCTATCAGGTCGTGCTGTTCGACGAAATCGAGAAGGCCCATGGCGACGTGTTCAACGTGCTGCTGCAGGTGCTCGACGACGGGCGGCTGACCGATGGTCAGGGCCGGACGGTCGACTTCCGCAACACGCTGATCGTGCTGACCTCGAATCTCGGCGCCGAATATCTGGTGGCCCAGCCGGAGGGAGAGGATTCCTCCGCGGTGCGCGACCAGGTGATGGCGGTGGTGCGCGCGTCGTTCCGGCCGGAATTCCTCAACCGGCTCGACGACCAAATCCTGTTCCACCGCCTGCAGCGCTCGCAGATGGCGGCAATCGTCGACATCCAGCTCAAGCGGCTGGAGAAGTTGCTCGCCGACCGCAAGATCGGCCTGCACCTGGATGCCGGCGCCCGCGACTGGCTGGCCGAGAAGGGCTACGACCCCGCCTATGGCGCAAGGCCGCTGAAGCGGGTGATCCAGCGCGAGGTGCAGGACCCGCTGGCCGAGATGATCCTGGCCGGACGGGTCGCCGACGGACAGTCGGTCGTCGCCACCGCCGGGTCGGATCGGCTGCTGTTCGAAGTAGCGACATCGGAAAGCGCGGCGGCCTGAGCCGCTCGCACCTGCCGAAAGACAAAGGCCCGGGCAGCGATGCCCGGGCCTTCTGTCTTCTGCCCTGCGGGCCAGGTCGTCCTGTCAGACCGTTTCGTTCCGTCAGTTGATGGCGGCGGCCGAGGCGGAGGCAATCCGCGAGGGGCCGGCGGCACGCTCGACCAGGGCATCGATGCGCTCGCGCTCGCGATGGAAGGCGGCCAGCAGGTCGCCTTCGAGCACCCGTCCGCGCGGCAGACGGATGCGCATCGGGTTCACGAAGCGGCCGTTCACCTTGACCTCGTAGTGAAGATGCGGGCCGGTCGACAGGCCGGTCGAGCCGACATAGCCGATGATCTGTCCCTGGTTGACCTTGACGCCCTCGCGGATGCCCTCGGCGAAGCTGGTCTGGTGGCTGTAGGTGGTCTCATAGCCATTGGCGTGCTGGATCTCGATGCGCTGGCCGTAGCCGGAAACCCAGCGCGCCTTGGTGACCACGCCATTGCCCGCCGCCATGATCGGCGTGCCGCGCTGGGCGGACCAGTCGACGCCGCTGTGCAGCCTCATGACGCCGACGATCGGGTGGCGGCGCATGCCGAAGCCGGAGCGGAACTGGCCGCCCGACAGCGGCTTGCGCATCAGGAACTTCTTCGCGCTCTTGCCGGTCTCGTCATAGAAGTCGACCTGCCCGTCGTCGGGCGTGCGGAACCGGTAGAACCGATGCATGGTGCTGCGGGTGGTCAGGGCCGTGTAGAGGATCTCGGCCGGAACGTTGTCGGCATTCTGCTCCAGGCCGTAGAAGACCTCGAAGGAATCGCCCGGCTTGACCCGCGACTTGAAGTCGACGTCGAAGGAGAAGATCCGGACCAGATCGGTGATCATCTCCGGCTGCATCTCCTGTTCGAGCGCGGTCTGGTAGAGACTGTCGTAGATCGTCGGAGTGGTTCCGGCATAGCCGACGCGATCGGCCTCGGCGAAGGCATCGGCCAGGAACGTGTCGGGCGCCTGGGCCGCGACGAACTCCCCCGTATCCGAGCGGGCGATGGTGGCGCGGTGCTCGGTGTCGGCATAGAGGCTGACGCGCTGCGGCTGCAGCCGGCCGGCCTCGTCCGGGCTGGGAGCGAGCGCGATGCGCAGGCGCTGGCCCATTTCCAGCTTCTCGATGCCGTATTCGCGAACGAAGGCGTCGACGATGCTGGCCGCGTCCTCCTCGGTCGCGTAATTCGCCATCAACTCGTCCTGGAAGCTCTCCTCGCCGCTGACCGGAACGATCTTCTCTTCCATGCCGGCATAGATGTCGGAGGTCTCGCTCTTGGAGACGAAGGAGACGTTTTCCGGCGTGATGCGCACGCTGAGGCGGGACAGCTCCGGCTGCTGGGCCAGATGAAAGTCGAAGCGGCCCGGATCGATCACCGGTCCGCTGGCCTCGTCGACCGAATTGCCGGCCAGGAAGCGGGCCGACTGGCGGACGAACTGCTCGATCTCCAGTTCCTCATAGCCGCTGTCGGCGGTCGCGAGCGGGTTGTCGAGCGGGAAGTCGCGGGTGCTGATCGTCACCTCGCCCTCGACGCGGGCATCGTAGAGCGCATCGCTGACGGCGCGGGCCGGGATGACGTTGGCATCGGAGAAAAGCTGGAGCGGGTTGAAGGGCGGGATGTTCTCGGAGGTCTCGCGCGAGGCGCGCGTGGCAAGCGTGGCGGTGACCAGCGCATAGGGCCTCAGCTTGATGTGATCGCGTCCGTCGATGCGGTTGACGGTGGAGACCGGGATGACATGCCGGTTGGAATATTGCGCGGCGGCCCGGATGACGCGGTCGCCCTTGGCGGAGCCGCTGCCGCCGACGGTTCTGGAGGCGGTGACTTCCGGCTGGTCGCCGCGCGAGGGCGCCGCCGAGACCTTGTACTGGCCGTCAAGCGCGGCAAACAGGGCTCCGCCCATCAGCGTGACCGAGGTCAGGCCGGTCAGGACCGAGCCCGTAAGCCATCGCAAGCTGACCCGGCGCCGATCCGGCAACTGGTCGCGCTCGTCATAGACCATGAGGGGCGGCTCGTCGCCAAGGTCCGGCGAGGTGCGGTGTGTCGCGCCGAGATGCATCCTGTCCTTCTCGTCGTGCTCGGTCCCTGCGGCCGACGCCCGTCGGCACCGGCCCGCAACTGCCTTCGTTCTTGCAGGCCGTTGCCGGCCCGTCCCTGCGTCTCGCGATCTCGCCTGCCCCGGCGTTCGACGCGATCCCTGCTTGCCCCGGAAGGCCTGCCGAACAGGCCCCCCGGCCTTGGCCAGACAGTGTCCGGCAGTGCCCGGCAATAGAAAGAGCCGCGCATCCAACCATGCCCAGCGCGCCCAGGCCAAAGCCAGTCAAAGGCGCTGGTCGAGCCGGTGTGGCCGGAACGGCGCAGGCGGCATCATAGGAACCCCGAAGGACAAGAGCAATCTGGCGTATTTGTGACGCGACCTTGCCACAATTCGCGATGTGACGGGAATTGGCCGCTCGGCGCCCCCGCCGCGCTGTCTCCCGTGCCGTCTCCCGTGCCCGTCCGCGCAGGCACGAAGCGCATTTGCGCGCGGGGGCTCGTTAGAAGCCGTGCCGCTGGTGTGCTTCAGGAACGTGCTTCGGGGCCGTGCTTCAAGCTGCGTGTGCTGCCGGCGCGCCGACGATGGGCGCCGACGATGGGCGCCGGGGAGGGCAGGGGGATGGAGGGAGGATGACGTCCGGATGACACGAAAGCGGGGCTTGCGGGGCTCGCGAGTTGCTTCAAAGGGCCGGTTCTGCCGGTTCCGGCGGCGAGGTCTCGGATCGCAAGGTGCCGCCGCTAGCCTTGTCGCCTCTCCTGTGCATATTGTTATGTTGTTGATATTGTTTTGGTTTGTGTGTTTGTTGGGTATGTTTTCCCCAGGGGTTTGGGTGTGTTTGGATTGGTTTTTTGGTTTGGTTTGATTTTTTTTGGTGAGGTGGGTTGACGGTGTTGGGGGGTGGTGGGTATATAGCTCCCACAACGACGGCGCCGCCGGGGTTCACCGGCGGCTTTGACTGTCGCTATCACCTGATACGAACTGACATGGGGTTGCGCCCTTCGGGGTGCTGGGATTTCTTGTCGCTTCGGTAA